>JAVMKI010000073.1:0-74347 GCA_031732755.1 Candidatus Contendibacter sp. | reverse complement strand
GTATCAGTAGGTCATGCAATATTATGGGGGTCGCATCACTTTGAATCACACCCCCGCCAACTCGCCAGTCCGCCAGTCGCTGACGCAAATGGCGAGGCCAACCCGCTTGCTTTACTCCCGTGGTTGGACTATGGATGCAGAAAGCGTTTGCCCTAGATCGGGTCTCCTCGGCCCGAATCCCGTTTGCAACCCACCGAAACCGAAGATGACAAATCCGAAATGGCGGCTGACCGCTTCCCATAACCTGGCGTCCCGAAGGTTTTTCTCTACCCTGCTTTTCGGCCTGCTGGTCGTGGGACTGAGCGCGCTGGTCCACGGAACCGCAACCGGCCAGTCGGCTCCCGCTGGCACCGAGGCCAACAGCGCCGCGCTCGGCGCGGAGGTTGGCGCTTTCAGCC
This sequence comes from Candidatus Contendibacter sp., assembly GCA_031732755.1. Taxonomy (GTDB): domain Bacteria; phylum Pseudomonadota; class Gammaproteobacteria; order Competibacterales; family Competibacteraceae; genus Contendibacter. The sequence goes on along the minus strand of JAVMKI010000073.1, from coordinate 73,949 downwards.
GCGATCTGGAGCGCTTACGCCGGTTCATGGGGGCGCCCAAGGTCAGTCCATTGGACATCGGCATTCGCAGCGCCATCCCCCGCGATCTCTATTTCCAGGCGCTGACCCTGTGGGAACAAACGAATCGGCTGTCCTTCGAAGTTTCCCGCACGCGCCCCAAACCCCCGCCCACGCCCGCTGGGGCCATCGGGCCGGATGATGTTCTGACCCTGTTCCAGGCTTCCCACCAACAGTTGCGGCAGGTCATGCAATCACTGCAAATCACCGACACAGGTGGCGCGGTGGACGGGAACGATACAGCGCTGGCGGATGACTTTACCACGATCGCGAACCTGAACCGCCAACTGAACCTGCTGTTGGAGCGGCATATCTCCCCCAGCGACATCTACCAGGAAATCACGCTGGCGATTGCCTACTCAGCCCGTCTGCTGGCCCGTTATCCCGACGCGGTCCGCATCCCCGCCGAACCTCCTTTCGAATCGGACAAATCGCTCCGCGACGTCTATCTTCGGCTGACCGAATGCCTGCGCAGTATCGTCCGCATTTTCGACCGACTGGACCTGGCGGTTCTCAGGATCGACACTCGCCAAACCGAGCTGGACCGCTTGCAGTCGGGCGACGTGTACCTGATCGCCGCCATGATCAGTTCTCAGCTCGACTTTCTCTACAAGCATCTGGCCATTGCCCAACCACCACCCCAACCGATCTATCCGGGGCTGAAATTTCCAGCGCATAACGATCAGCGCGCCGGGATTCTACAAGCGCAGTTACAGCAGCTCGAACGCTATCTGGCGCCTGACGCGGCGCAATCCGCTCCCGATCAACCAAAAGCGCGGTGAGCACCGTGACCCGCCCGCTCGCCAAAACCAATCGACCGCTGCGCCGCCAACTGTTGCTTTCCCACCTTTCGGTGGCGCTCGTCGGACTGATCGCGCTGGGTATCGCGCTGCTCACCACCCATGACCTACGCGCCAGAGTCATTCTGCTGGCCAACGAAAACGGCCCGATGGCGCAGGCCTCGTTTCAGTTACTCACGGGCATCCGACACTCATTGGCCAGTCTGCGCGGCTGGGTCACGCTCGGCGACCCACGCTTTCTGGACGGCTGGCGAGAGGCTTGGCAAGACGAAATCCAGCCCGCGCTCGACCAGTTGAAAGACTGCCTCCGCCCCGACGCTCAAAGCTGTACCGCGCAACAGTTGCGGGAACTCCGCGCCCTGCTCGCCGATGCGCGGGAATCCCAGTGGTGGGTCCAGGACACCGTGCGCATGCCAGGCAACGAACCGGCGCGGCTGCTTTACAACCGGGATGTCGAGCCGAGCGCGACCAAGCTGCATGCTCTGCTCGCCGCCCTGCTGCGGGATGAAAAGGAACAACGGGAAGGCGGTTTCGAACGGAAAGCGCTGCTCGTAAAAATCGCTGAACTCCAAAACGCACTCTCCATCATGCATCTCTCCCTGCGAGAAATGCTGGGCAGCGACGGTCTGAGTTACGCACATCAGTTCCAAGGGGCCTTGGAAACCGTTCGGTCCAGGCTGGACATGCTGGCTGGGAATCCCCTGCTCACCGACGAACAACGCCGCGCGATCCCCCTGCTTCAGAATGAACTGGAGGTTTTCACGGCCCTCGCGCGGGAGGTGATCCAGCTACGCCAGTCCGATGGTTGGAACATCGCCCTGCGCACCATGACCCAGGAGACCGACCCGCTGACCAACCGAGCCATCGCGCTCACCCAAGCCATGGCCACGCACGCCCGGACGCGCCTCGAACAGGAAATCCTGGCCACGAAAGCCGCCAGCGCCATTACGGTCTGGAACCTGGCGCTGATGAGCGTCCTGATGCTGCTGGTCGCTTACTTCCTGTCCAAAAAGCACGCCGTGGCTATCGCCCGACCCATTGCCTCCCTCGCCGAGGCCACTCGGCAGCTAGCGGCGGGACGCTTGCTGACCGACATTCCCGTCGGCGAACCCAACGAGTTGGGCGATCTGACCGACTCGTTCAACGCCATGCGGGCCGCCATGCAACAAGCGCAGGAGCAACTGCGCGAGACCAATATTTCCCTGGAACATCGCGTTGAGGAACGCACCCTGCAACTGGCCACGATCAACCGCTCCCTCAGCCGGGAAATCGCCGAACGCAACCAGGCCGATCAAGCCCTGCGGGAAAGCGAGGCCCGACTGCGCGCCATGGCTCAGGCCATTCCCGACCTGGTGTTCGTGGTGGACGAGGAGGGCCGCTACCGGGAAATCCTGGCGGCGGGTCGGGACCGAATCGCCATCGGCAATACTCCCATTCGGGGCAAACTGCTGAGCGAGATTCACACCCCGGACATGGCGAAATTCTTTCTCGACATCATCCACCGGGCGTTACGGACTCAGCAAATCCAGATCGCCGAGTACGAACTGACGACCGCCTCGGGCCGCCGCTGGTTCGAATCACGCACCGCGCCGCTGGACATCCGGTTCGCCGAGGCGGCGCCCATCACCGTGCTCCATCCTCAGGGAGATTTGTTCGGACCGCCGGATTTGCGGCGATTCACCGCCAAGTCCGCCGCCATCGTGATCGTCCGCGACATCACCCAGCGCAAGCACGCCGAGGCGCAACTTCGTCAGGCGCAGAAGATGCAGGCCATCGGTCAGCTCACCGGTGGCATCGCCCATGATTTCAATAACTTGCTCGCGGTCATCATGGGCAACCTGGAACTGTTGCACGAGGAACTGGCGACCCAACCGGAACTGCACGGCCTGGCGCAACAAGCCCTGCACGCCGTGGATCGGGGCGCGCAGTTGACCCAGCGGCTGCTGGCGTTCTCGCGCCGCCAGCCGCTACTGGCGCAACCGACCGACCTGAACAAGCTGGTGCTGGGGATGCTGGAGCTGATGCGACGCACGCTAGGCACCAATATCCAAATCGAGACGGCGCTAGCCAACGATCTAGAGCAGACCCTGGTCGATCCGGCCCAGTTCGAAAACGCCTTGCTCAACCTGGTGATCAACGCCCGCGACGCCATGCCCCAAGGCGGTCGGCTCATGCTGACCACCGCCAACGTCGTGATCGAAGAGGACGACGAAGCCGCAACACAGGCTGAGGCGCGGCCTGGCCCCTACGTGATGCTGGCGGTCAGCGACACCGGGGTGGGCATGACATCCGAGTCCCTGGAACGCGCCTTCGAACCTTTTTTCACCACCAAGGAAACCGGCAAGGGCAGCGGCCTGGGACTGAGCATGGTCTACGGGCTGGTCAAGCAGTCCGGCGGTCATATCACCATTCACAGCGAACCGGGTCAGGGCGTTATGGTTCGGCTGTATCTGCCCCGAACCGTTGTTCCGGCACGACCCGCCCCGGAATCGCATGTCACCGATGCCTCGATCCGGGGACGGGGCGAAATGATCCTGGTGGTCGAAGACGATGCCGATGTCCGGCAGTTCGCCGTCAACGCCTTGCGGGGTTTGGGTTACACCCCGGTGCCGGTGGCCGACGCCGGGGCCGCGCTGCGCGCGCTAGAAACCATGTCGCATTTCGCCCTGCTATTCACCGATATCGTCATGCCGGGCGCGATGGATGGCGTCAGGCTGGCCGCCGAGGTGCAACGTCGCTATCCCGAAATGCGCGTGCTCCTGACCTCGGGCTATACCGAACACGCTCTCATCGGCAACAGCGCATTGACGACCGCCGTCGAGGTGCTGGCCAAACCTTACCGGAAGGCGGATCTGGGCCACAAACTGCGGATGCTGCTGGATCGGGGCAAAAACCAAACTTGATGCATCGGTTTCGCAAGCAAGCGCTATAATGGCCCCGGCGAGTGACAACTACCGCACTCGCGGCAAAGACCATAATTTAAACCATAATTTAAGGAGAGGAGATTTTTGCAATGCCATTGAGTAATCGTCTCGCCGCCGAATTTGTTGGCACCCTCTGGCTGGTGCTGGGCGGCTGCGGCAGCGCCGTGCTGGCCGCCGTCTTCTACGGCCCCGAAAAATATCCCCTGGGCATCGCTTTGGTCGGCGTGTCGCTGGCTTTTGGTTTGACCGTGCTCACTATGGCCTACGCTATCGGCCATATCTCCGGTTGCCACCTCAATCCCGCCGTTTCGGTGGGATTATGGGCAGGCGGCCGTTTCCCAGCCGCTGATCTGGGTCCTTATATCGTTGCCCAGGTGTTGGGCGGCCTGGCCGGCGCGGCGATCATCTATCTGATCGCCACGGGCAAGCCGGGGTTTGATCTGGTGGCCAGCGGTTTTGCCGCCAACGGCTTCGACGATCACTCGCCGGGCAAGTACGGGATGAGCGCCGCGCTGATCTGCGAGGTCGTGATGACGTTCATGTTCCTGATCGTCATCCTGGGCTCGACCCACAAAAATACCCCAACCGGTTTTGCCCCCATCGCGATTGGTCTGTGCCTGACGCTGATCCACCTGATCAGCATCCCGGTCACCAACACCTCGGTCAACCCGGCGCGCAGCACCAGCCAAGCGATCTTCGTCGGTGGTTGGGCTTTGCAACAACTGTGGCTGTTCTGGGTCGCGCCCATCGCCGGCGCGGCGGCGGCTGGCTTCTTCCATCGCTGGATGGCCAAGGACTGAACGCGGTTCTGGCTGTCATCCGCTTGCCTCGATGACCCTCGGCGCCGCCGGGGGTTCAGGGTGACACGCGGAATCCAAATACTCCGACTGATTGTCCAGGATCAACGCCAGGTTTTTGATCGGCACCGTTGGCGGCGCTCATTCGCGATTTGGCGAGGTTGCCGTCAGCGTCGTTGGGTTGGCGTTGTACACCGATGGGTAACGATGCGACCAGCCAATGGTTCCATCCGGGTGGTAGGACAATACCAAACCCTCGTAGGTGTCGAGTTGCCCATATGGAACCGGGTTGGTTTGGCTATAGGTTGAGGAGACCTGAAGTTCGGTTCCCACAACGAGATAGCAGTTGGCCGCCCTGGCGACCCCTTGGCAAAAGATATGGCCATTACCGCCCATCCCCAGCGCCGTGAGAAAGGAGCCGTCCCCCTGGCCAGCGGTTTCCGGACCCACGATGCGCGCAACCAGGCACGCCCGAATCCAGATTTTGTCCACCAAGCCTCTCCAACCCTGGAACAGGTTAACGTCCGTCTGCCCGAATCCTTCGCCCAATTGCAGAAAGCCCGGAGCGCCATGGCAGGAAATGACCAATTCCTTGAGTTTGCCGCCAGGCGCGCCACGGGCAACCGTCGCGACCCAGTCGATGATATGACGTTTGGTTTCGGTACGAGTGACTCGCCATGTATTCCACATCTGAACGAATACCGGAGCACGCTCATCGTTCAAGCCCATGTGCGGATACTGAATGGTAATCATGGCTGGCTCCAAGGATGAATGGCGGATGAAAAATACGTCTCTTTAGGTATCAGGATAGACACGATCTTTCGGAATAAAAGGCTAGGAATATCGTCCCAGCCGTTTTGGGTTTTGGCGGACGCGCAGTCCATCGGTACAATGCCCAACCATCATCATTTCGACCTAAACCACAATGGCGATGTTCCAAGCTCCTCAATCCTCACCGGCCGTGCTGCTCATCGGCCACGGCACCCGACGGGTCACCGGCGTCGCCGAATTCCGTGCGCTCGCCGACCAACTGCAACAGGCCTTGCCTGACCGAACTTGCTTGGCCGGGTTCCTGGAACTGGTTGCGCCCGATGTGCCCAAAGCGCTGGAGCAACTGCGACGACAGGGCTTTCGCCGCGTCACCGCTCTGCCAGCGTTGCTGCTGGCCGCCGGTCACATCAAAAACGACATCCCGGCGCTTCTCCGCGCCTTTCAGGTCGAGCATCCAGAGATGCGTATTACGCTCGGCGCGGATTTGGGGGTTCATCCGAACTTGCTGCAAGTTGCCCGTGAAAGGATCGAGAGCGCCGAACGAGAGTTCGGGCCGGATTACGACCGGCGGGATACCCTGCTGATGGTGATCGGTCGCGGCGGTTCCGATCCCGACGCCAACTCCAACGTTAGCAGGATCACCCGGTTGCTGTGGGAAGGCATGGGCTTCGGCTGGGCGGAAACCGCCTACACGGCGGTGGCCGCGCCGCTGATGGCCGACGCGCTGGAGCGGACGCACCGGCTGGGCTTCCAACGGCTGGTGGTGTTTCCGTACCTGCTGTTCACCGGTCGCCTGGTCGAGCAGGTATGCGCCACGGTCGCCGCCCATCAGGAACGCCACCCTGAAACGCTAGTGGTGACCGCGTCCTATCTGAACGCCCATCCACTGGTGGTGAAAACCTTTCTGGAGCGGTTGGCCGAAACCGAGGCCGGCGAGGCGCGGATGAATTGTCAGTTCTGCCCGTACCGGGCGCCTATCGTCGGCTACGAAGATTGGCAAGGAGCGCCACAGACCGGTCACGATCACGATCACGATCACGATCACGATCACGATCACCCGCACTGACCCCCCAAAACCCCCTCTCCCGCTAGCGGAGAAGAACGCACTGGAGCCGCCATGTCCCGATTCGACTATCTCCGCGATCCCGATGAAATCGAACGTCAGTCCTTCGTCCAAATCCGTCGGCTCACCGACCTGTCCCGTTTCGACTCCGACCAACAGCAAGTGGCGATGCGACTGGTGCATACCTCCGGCGACCCCGGCATCGTCCACGATCTCCGTTTCAGTCCCGGCGCGGTCGAGGCCGGTCTAGCAGCGCTGGAACAGAGCGCGGACGTACTCTGCGACATCGAAATGGTCAGCCACGGGATCAGTCGGCGCTACTTGCCAGGCCAAATCCACTGTTTCCTGAACACGCCAACGGTCGCCGAACGTGCCCGCCAGACCGGCGAAACCCGCGTCATGGCGGCCATGGCGGAATGGCCGACCTATCTGGCTGGAAGCATCGTCGTCATCGGTAACGCGCCCACCGCGTTGTTTCGCCTGCTGGAATTGCTGGACCAGGGCGCCCCCCGGCCGGCGCTGATCATCGGAATGCCGGTCGGTTTCATCAACGCCACCGAGTCCAAACAGGCCTTGTGGGACATCGCGCCCACCGAATTTCAGACGCCCTGCATCACCCTTCTGGGCCGGCGCGGCGGCAGCAGCCTGGCGGCGGCCACGCTCAACGCCCTGACGCGGATGGCCAGCGGAGTTCGCTTCTGATGATCGCGCCGGTCGTCTGGCCCGGTCCGCCGGTGCAAGTCGTCGGTATGGGCATGGAGATCGGCGCGCTCGGTCCGGCGGCGTTGGCGGCGCTGACGGGGGCGGAACTTCTCATCGGCGCGCCGGCGCATCTGGCCGCGTTCCCGAAGTTGACCGCCGAGAAATGCCCGTACCCCAGCCCGATGAGCGGTCTGTGGAATTTGTTGCAAGCCAACGCTGGGCGACGCATCGCGCTGCTGGCCTCCGGCGACCCGCTGTTTTTCGGCATTGGCCATACATTGCTCCGCCACCTGCCGCCCGAACACCTGATGTTTCATCCCCATGTCTCCAGCATCCAGGCGGCGTTCGCCCGGCTGGGCCGACCGTGGCAGCAAGCGCAATTCGTCAGCCTGCACGGTCGACCGCTAGCTAGCCTGCGCGCCACGTTGCAAGGCAACCGGCTGTACGCCCTGCTCACCGACCGCGACTGTTCGCCGCCGGCCATCGCCCGTTTGTTGGTCGAAAGCGGCTTCGGAGAATCCGCGCTTTGGGTGGCGGAGGAACTGGGCGCGGCGAACGAGCGCCGCCGTCATTTCCACGCGGCGGAACTGGCGGAAACCATTACCGAATTTTCACCGTTGAACGTCGTCATCCTGGAAACCCGTGGACCGGGCGGCGTGTTACCCGAATTCCCCGGCATTCCCGACGCCTGGTTCAGCACCGGTGCGGAACCGGGCAAGGGGCTGCTCAGCAAACGCGAGGTGCGACTGACCATCCTTTCGCTGCTCGCGCCGCGCGCCGGCGAAATCGGCTGGGATGTCGGCGCGGGTTGCGGCGGCGTGGCGGTGGAATGGGCGCGCTGGAATCCTCTTGGGGAAGTCCATGCGGTTGAATGTCACCCGGAGCGATTCGAGCACCTAAGCATCAATCGCGAACGGTTTGGGGTGGTTTCCAATCTGCGCCTGTGCTCTGGCCGCGCCCCGGCGGCACTGACTACTTTGCCCAATCCGCACGCCGTATTTATCGGCGGCAGTAGTGGCAACCTGCGTGAGTTGCTCGACGCCGTTTGGGCGCGGTTACCACTGGGTGGTCGGCTGGTCGCGAGCGCGGTGACCGAGGACAGCCGGACGGAGTTGCACACCTTCGTCGGCGACCGCGCGGCGGAATGGACGGAACTGAGCATTGCCCGCGGCGAGCGGTTAGCCGACCAGCGGGTGATGCGACCCTACTTGCCCGTGCTGCTGTTGAAAATGGAGAAACCGGAATGAAGGTCACCGGCACTTTGTACGGCGTCGGCGTTGGTCCCGGCGACCCGGAACTGCTAACGCTCAAGGCCGTGCGTATCCTGCAAAGCGCGCCGGTCATCGCCTATCCCGCCACCCCCCAGGGGAGCGCGCAGGCCCGCGACATCGCGGCGGCGTGGCTCGACGGCAAGCGCGAAATTCCGATCACCATGCCGTGCATGTTGGATCGTGGTCCAGTGAACAAGGGCTACGATGAAGCCGCTCTGATCATCGCCCAAGAACTGGCCGCCGGGCGAGATGTCGCGATTCTGTGCGAAGGCGATCCGCTATTCTATGGCAGCTTCAGCTATCTGTTGCAACGGCTGGGGGACCGCTTTCCCTGCGTGGTGATTCCCGGCATCAACTCGGTCAGCGCCGCCGCCGCCGCCGCCGCGACCCCGCTGATCACCGGCGATCAGCGGTTGACCGTCATTCCCGCCACCGCTGGCGATGAGGCCTTGCGATCCGCTCTGCTCGGTAGCGACAGTGTCGCCATTCTCAAGCCGGGCCGGCATCGGCCACGCCTACTGGAATTGCTGCGAGAAACCGGCCGCGCCGAGGAGGTCTGGTACATCGAACAGGCCAGCCGGCCAGCGGAGCGCGTCATCAGACGCTTCCACGAAATTCCCGCGACGCCAGGGCCCTATTTCGCCCTGTTTCTGGTCGTCCGGACCGGGAATCGGCCCGGTGGTGGCGGAGAATGAACCATCCACCGCCTGGATCAACCATGCGCGCACTGATAGTGGATCAGGTCAGGATTGTTATCCGCGACCGCCTGCCCCAGGCAGATGATCCCTCGGTCATGCAGGGTAAACTCCTCGCGCCGCACGAAATACCGCGCCCCATTTTCCAGCAGCAGGTAGGTGCCGTTCGTGCTGTGATCGACCAGGATGAACTTGCCCTGGCGAAACTCGATGTCGGCATGACTGCGGGACACCAGCTCCCGATCCACCACCAGGCTGCTCCGCTCGCCGCGCCCCATCGTGAATGCTTGCGCGGATGGCGCCAATTCCTGCTTCTGGCCGCGGTATTCCAACATCAGCCGGGAGAATAATAGGTTGCGTAATTCCTCCTGATGCTGCCCCGTGGCCATCTGAGTCAGACTGGTGCTGTCGTGCCAGATCACCTCACAGATTTCGATCTCCTCCTGCTTGCCCCGAACCTGCGATTGTCCGAGGCTGCGCGTCATCCGCTCGACTTCGGGCGGCAGATACCCGACCGTTTCGCGGTTGGTGATAATCTGATCGGCCTTGGACAAAGACACCATGCGGGCGGCGACATTGACCGCATCGCCGAATACATCATTCTTCTCGACCAACACTGGCCCGTGATGCAAGCCGATCTTGATCGCGATGTTCAATTGCGCCAGTTCCGGATCGTCCTTGAGCGCCTGGTGCATCTCGCAGGCGGCGCGCACCGCCGATTCCGCATCGGCAAAGCGACTCATGATCTCATCGCCGATGGTCTTGATGACCTCGCCGCCATGCGCGCCGGTTTTGGCGGTGAGCGCGTCCAGCACCCGCGTCTCGATCTGCCGCGCCCGCACATCGCCGTAACGCTCAAATAGCCGGGTGCTGCCGCAGATATCGGCGAACAGCACGGTCGCCGCCACCTGTTGGTGCGCCGCTCCCCGGTCCGTCAGCCCAGTGATCAGGCTACCCAGTTTCAATTTCATGTTCCGCTCTCCAACCCTTCACAATCCGCCCGCGTCAGCGATAGCCACGCGCGTGCAAGTCCGCGATGATCCGCGCCAGATTCGCGCGCGCGACCGATTCATAGCGTTGCCGAAAGAATTCCGTGCAAAAAAAGGCGCTCCGATCCCGCAACGCCCGCAGAAACCGCAGGTGACCCGTGTAGTATTGATCATCGGCGACTCCCGCGAACTCGGCGCGAATCCGGTGGCCATCCCGCTCGCACGCTTCCCACGGCAACCCGAAGCTGGACAGATCGATGTCCACCACGAACCTGGCGTCGCCCTGTTCCGGCGGCTCGCGGTGGGTCGTCGCCATGATCAGGTCCTCCACCCGTTGCTGGAGGAAACCCGAGTCCACCCGTCCGTCCGACCATTGCCGGAACAGATCGGCGCTACGCCGTTCGTTGTTTCCGGCACCCGGCTGATAAATCGCATCGTGGAACCACAGCGCGAGTTCGACCGCGTCGGGATTGGCCATCGCCGCCGCCGCCCGGTCGAACTCGCGCAGACAATGGCGGATATGATCCAGCGTGTGATAATGCCGATGCGGTTCGCCATAGAGTTCGCTCAGCCGACCATAAATCGTTTCCGCCATCGCGGGATCGCCCGGCATGACCCGCATCCACAGGGCCGCGAAGCGCACCCGTTCCTGGACCAATGCATCCGCTGACGGAGCGAAATCCACCAGCGCGGCGCGGCGCTCGTTCATCGCCAACCTCCTGAAAAACTGATATTGCCCACGCCGCCACGAATCCGCGTGGCTTGCCTCTCACCCCTTGCCTGGGCTACCGGCCACGAAATCCTGAATCAGCCGCCACGCCATGCTCATCGAACTGGGCAATCCCGGCAAGGCGTCGGGCGCGAACCAGCCCGCGTCGAGCAGTTCCCGCCCATCCACCCGCACCTCGCCCGCCGCGTACTCGGCGGTGAACGCGATCATCAGCGAATGCGGAAATGGCCAGGACTGGCTGGCGAAATAGCGTAGATTCTGAATCTGAATCCCCACTTCCTCGGCCACCTCCCGGCGCAGCGCCTGCTCCAACGTCTCACCCGCCTCGACAAACCCGGCCAGCACACTGTACATGCCTGGAGCGAAACGCGGCGCGCGGGCCAGCAAAATTCGTCCTTCTCGCGTCACCCGCACCATGACCACCGGCGACAGGCGTGGATAAGCGACCAGCCCACAGGCCGCGCAATGCCGGGCGCGTTCGTCGGCCCGCCGTTGGGTCGGCGTTCCGCACCGCCCGCAGAACTGGTGCGTGCGATCCCATTCGATCAATTGTAGAGCGTGACTGGCCACGCCGAGCAGGGTTTCGTCCAACCGCGTCCATAAGGCACGCAAACTTTCGAATTGCATCCCCGGCGGCGGCGACGCGGTCGCCTCCACTTCGGCGGCATGGCAAGCCTGGCCGCGCAGGGCGCCGAGATACAATCGGCGCGTCGTCGGCAGCTTGGCGAAGGGCCAGGTCGAAGCCGTCGGCAGTTCCACGCCGTCCGCCGACGACCGCACCAGCAGTTCGCCGCCGGCGAACACGAACCACCGGCCCGGCGCATCGGTATCGCCCGCCGGCAACAACGCCGGCTGAAATTCATCGGGCAGCATCAGCATGGAACAGGATTCTCATTCAGGTAAATTTTTCGGTGAGTAGCGGCTGCCCCGTGCTCGACTCGCCCAGATAATGGCGCACCCGCATCAGCACCTGCGGCAGGCTGGATGACAGCAGCAACTTGCCGGGCATATTGCGCAAACCGGCCCGGCGCATCAGTAGCGCCGGCTGGCCGTGCACCCCCGCCACCGCCACCAGAATCCCATCACTTTGCAACCGTTCGATGGCCGAGTCCAGCGCCACCAGTCCCGATACGTCCATGACCGTTACCGCTTCGATATTGATGATGATCGCCCGCGGCCGGGCGCCGATATCGCGCAGGGCGCTCATCGCTTTTTCCGCCGCGCCAAAGAACAGCGAACCGGAGACTTCATACAGTCGCACGCCCTCCGGCAACGGGCTCTCCAAATGCGGATGGGCGGTCTCCACATGCTGGCCGCCGCTCAGTTCCGCCATCCGGCTCATGAACAGCAGCGCGGCCAGCACCACGCCGACGCTGATGGCGATCACCATGTCAAACAGTACTGTCAACCCGAAACAGACCAGCAGCACCAAGATGTCGCTGCCAGGCGCGATCTTGAGAATATGGCGAAAATGTTTGAGTTCACTCATATTCCACGCCACCAGCAGCAACAACGCCGCCAAAGCGGCCATGGGCAAATAACCCAGTAGCGGCGCCAGCGCCAGAAGCACCAGCAGGATAAATAACGCATGGAACACGGCGGCCAGCGGACTCCGGGCACCGACGCGAATGTTGGCGGCGGTGCGGGCCAGCGCTCCGGTCGCGGCGACGCCGCCAAAGAACGGCGCGGCTACATTGCCAATACCCTGCCCGATCAATTCGGCGTCGGGATCATGTTTGGTCCCAGTCATGCCGTCGGCCACCACCGCGCACAGCAACGACTCGATGGCGCCCAGCAAGGCAATCGCCATCGCTGGACCCAGCAGATCCTTGATCAACCCCAGCGACAGCCCCAGCGGCTGACCATCCGGGCCAGGCAACTGCCACGGTAGCACGAATCGCGGCAGGAAAGGCGGAATCCCTGGCAAGGTTTGCCCGTCTTTTAGATAACTGAACCGGGACGCGATGGTCGCGACCTCGAAACCGTCCACGACGCGAGTGAGCGCCCAGGCTAGTACCGAGGCAGCCATGATGCCGATTAGCGGCGCTGGCAACCCGGTTTTCAGGCGTGGCCAGAAAATCAACAAGGTCAGGGTCAGCGTGCCGATCAGCAAGTCAGCAGCATGAAAGCTGGGCAGCGCCTGCCCCACCAACCACACTCGTTCGAGAAAGTGCTCCGGTTGCACGGCCAGTTGCAGGCCGAAAAAGTCCTTGAATTGCAGACTGGCGATGACGACCGCAATGCCCGTCGTAAAACCAGTGGTCACCGGATAGGGAATGAACTGGATCAACTTGCCCATCCGTGCCACGCCCATGCCGATCAGCATGAAGCCGGCCATGAAACCCGCGGTCACCAGCCCGCCAAGCCCGTATTTCTCCGCGATGGGATGCAGGATGACGATGAAGGCGGCGGTCGGGCCGGACACGCTGAACCGGGAACCGCCGGTCAACGCGATCAGCAGGCCGGCGACGATGGCGGTGTACAAGCCATACTGCGGCGGCACCCCGCTGCCAATCGCCAGCGCCATTGCCAGCGGCACCGCGACGATGCCGACCGTGACCCCAGCCAGCAGGTCGGCTTGCAGTTTGGAGAGGTTATAGCCGCCGCGCAGTTTGTCGCGCAAAGCGGTGGCGAACGGCAGATATAGCGGATGTTCTCGATCAGGTTTCATTCATATCTCCCACGAGAAATGGAATTCCGGTTCCGGTGAAACCACGCTTCGCCAACCTGTGTTACACGTTGTAGTTCTCGCGCTGTTCGCTATTTTTGTGCTGTTTTGTAATAGCCAAACCGGTTGATCCTCAAAACAGAACCCTCCACGTCACTCATAAAGAGCAGTTGCGCATAGTATTCACCGTATACCCTTATTTAATCCGGCCAATAGTCGCCGATAATCTGATCAACGGTGAATGGGCATTGTTCGGGAAACGTCGCCAGTGGTAATCGAGTTTCGCGCACTGCTTCCTTGCGGGCGCGGCGATATTCAGCCGTCAGCAATGCGGGGATTTGTGGCGCAAGACTAGGGCTATATTCCAGCAACCGTTCAGTCTCATTGCGGCCATTACCGATGCTCTCAATCCAACTGTTGCAGCGTCGTTCAGGCTGAAATTGCCATTTCAGCAAGTGCATCAAGATGTTTTCTAAAAAGCTTCCTAGTGAACGCTTATCGCTTTTACCCATGCTCTCAATTTCCTCAGCAAGGTTTTCAACATCCACGGCTGTTAGCGAACCTTGGCGCAACAGTGCGGCTTGCTGCTGCGTCCACAGATAGAAGTCCTGGTCATAACCAGCAACATTCAAAGCATTCAATTCTTCGATTTCCATTGCGCAAACCTCTCAATTAATTCGCGTTTTTCCATTCCCGGCGAATCATTTCTACTGCACCCGCAACAGCGCCAGCAGGCCCTCCAATAACTGGATCGGGCTGGGTGGGCAGCCGGGAATATGCAGATCAACCGGAATCACCGCCGCCACCCCACCGACACAGGCATAACTACCGGCAAACACGCCGCCGTCCCGTCCGCAATCGCCCACCGCCACTACCCATTTCGGATCGGGCGTTGCCGCATAGGTACGTTCCAGCGCCTCCCGCATATTGACCGTCACCGGACCCGTGACCAGCAACACATCGGCATGGCGCGGCGAAGCGACGATGTGCAAGCCGAACCGCTCCAAATCATAGAAAGCGTTATTCAGCGCGTGAATTTCCAGTTCACAACCATTGCAGGAACCGGCGTCCACTTCGCGAATGGACAAACTGCGGCCCAAACGCCGCCGGGCGGCGTAATCCACTTTCGCACCCAGTTCGGCCAAGGCTTGTTCGGAAGGGGCTGGAGCCGCCTCGGTCAGCGGCGACCGCCACAGATTTTGCAACAGCGGCTTGCGCATGGCTGCATGACCTACAGATCGTGGCCCGAATACGAGCCGTTGAAGGATTTATTGCACAGCGGGAAATCGGCCACGATGTTGTTTTCGATGGCGGCTTCCAGCAGTGGCCACTGGAACCAGGACGGATCGCGGGGGTGGCAGCGCGCTACCGTGCCGTCGCGGTTCAAGCGTAGCCACACCAGAACATCGCCGCGAAAACCTTCCACCAGCGCCATGCCTTCGCACGGTTGATCGGGGCGATTCAATGCACCGCGCATCGGACCCGACGGCAACCGCTCCAGTATCCGCTCGACGAGCGCTAGGCTCTGTTCCACCTCGCGGATGCGCAGCCACACCCGGGCATTGACATCGCTGTCGGTCCGAATCGGTGTCTCGAATTCCAGTTGCTCGTAGGGTGGATAGCCGGGCTGGCGGCGGGCGTCGAACGCCCGACCTCCAGCGCGACCGATGACACCGCCGCAACCAAACTGCTTGATCAAGGACGGCCGGACAAAACCAGTGCCCACGGTACGGTCTTGCAGCGAGGCGGTGTTGTCGTACAACTCGATCAGTGGCGGAAACTGGCGGTGGAATTCGGCGATCAGCGCGCGCAAGACTTTGATACCTTCCACTGACAGGTCCGCCGTCACTCCGCCAGGAACGATGCGATCCATCAGCAACCGATGACCGAAGCAGGCAGCGCTGGCGCGTAAAATCTTCTCGCGCAATACCGCGCAATGGGCGAGCATCAACGCAAAAGCCGCGTCGTTGCAAATGGCGCCGATATCGCCGCAATGATTGGCCAGCCGTTCCAATTCGGCCATCAGCGCCCGCAGCCAATGGGCGCGATCCGGCACAACCGTTTCCGTAGCCGCTTCAACGGCGCGGGCGAAGGCCAGCGCGTAAGCGACCGTGCTGTCGCCGGATACACGCCCGACCAACCGCGCTGCTCGTTCCAGCGTTGCGCCGGTCAGCAGGCTCTCGATGCCCTTATGGACATAGCCTAGCCGTTCCTCCAACCGAACCACTGCCTCACCGTTGGCGGTAAAGCGGAAATGGCCGGGTTCGATGATGCCGGCATGAACCGGCCCCACCGGAATCTGATGCAGGCTTTCGCCTTCCGCCGGCAGGAAAGGGTACGGCGGTGGCGGTTCGGTGCGCGGGTTTGCCGCACCCAGCGGATGCAATACTGGCCAGCGACCGTGATCCAACCAAGGTCGGGAGTCGGGAGCATCCGTCGGTTGCAAACCAACCAGATCGGTTATCGTGCGCTCCAGCCGTTGCGCCGGTGGATGCAAGCGACCCACGGAGGGAAAGCGCCCATCCGGGCAGGGTAGACTGCCGACACCGAGCGTCCCGCTCGCATCCTCGCGCACCGCCAGATGCACCATCCCCACTTCGCCCCACAATCCAAGTAAGGTCCAAACACCGCCGGCCAGCCCTTCAACCAGCGTATTCCAAGTTTCGGTGGTGACAACGACCCGTGGCCAGGGGCGATGTTCGGCGACCGGTTGGCCGATATCCAGCACCGTCCGCAAATCTCTAGCGCTCATCGTCGGTTTGACCTTTCGCCTTTTGCCTTTCGTCTCAGCCCAGCAATACCGCGACGTTGCGGAACCAAGCGACCAGTGGCTCCGGTAGCCAGATTCCCGCCGCGAACACCAACGCTAGATGCGTCAGCATCGGTAGGATGCTGGCTTGCATTGGCGCGGCGCGGCCACCGTCCGGCGTGCCGAACGCCATCCCATTCAGCCGCCACAGCAGCGTGCCGAACGCCAGCAGCAACCCCAGCACCAGCGGCAACGCCAGCAGCGGCTGGCGGGCGAAGGTGGAACTCACCACCAGGAACTCGCTCATGAAAACACCGAACGGCGGCATCCCGGCGATGGCGATCACGCCGGCCACCAAGCCCCAGCCGAGCGCTGGATGGGTGACGGTCAAGCCGCGAATGGT
Organism: Candidatus Contendibacter sp.; assembly: GCA_031732755.1. Classification (GTDB taxonomy): domain Bacteria; phylum Pseudomonadota; class Gammaproteobacteria; order Competibacterales; family Competibacteraceae; genus Contendibacter. Next base: position 57,330 of record JAVMKI010000073.1, on the reverse strand, counting down.
GGAAATCCGCTGGGTACCCTTGACCTGGGAGATGTGGCCCACGGCGAAGAAAATCGCCGATTTGGTCAGGCTGTGCATCGTCATGTGCAGCAATCCCGCAAAATTGGCCAGCGGCCCACCCATGCCGAAGGCGAAAGTGATGATGCCCATGTGCTCGATGGAGGAGTAGGCGAACAACCGCTTGATGTCGCCCCGGCGATAAAGCATCAACCCGGCGAACAGCAGAGACAGCAACCCCAGACCGACCATCAACGGACCCGGCGCCAAGGCGGACGAATTGGCGCTCATCAGCATCTTGAACCGCAGCACCGCGTACAGCGCGACGTTCAGCAACAGACCGGACAGCACCGCCGAGATCGGCGTGGGGCCTTCGGCGTGGGCGTCGGGCAACCAGGCGTGCAGCGGCACCAGGCCGGCCTTGGTGCCGTAACCGAGCAACAGGAACACGAACGCCAGATTGAGCAGCGCCGGATCGAAGGCGTCGGCGTGAGAGATCAACCGATCCCAGGCCATGGCCGGCAAGCCCTGTCCGATCCACCGGCTGCGCCGCCAAATACACCAAAATAGTGCCGAACAGCGCCAGAGCGATGCCAAGACTGCCCAGGATGAAATACTTCCAGGCGGCCTCCAGGGCGGCGCGCGTCCGATAGATACCGACCATCAGCACCGTGATCAGCGTCGCCAGTTCGATCGCCACCCACAACAGTCCGATATTGTTGGCCAGCAGCGCCAGATTCATGGCGAACAGCAACGCCTGATACATGGCGTGATAGAAGCGCAAATACGTCGGGGTCAGCCGACCGGTTTCCAGTTCGTGGGCAATGTAGCTGGCACTGAACACACTGGTGGTGAAGCTGACCAGGTTGTTCAGCGCGATCAGATAGATGTTGAAATCGTCCACCCGCAGGTAGAGATTGGCTTCCGGCCGTGCCCCGAACAGGGTGATGGCGGCCAACAGGCTCGCCAAGGCCGCGCCGACGTTCAACCGGGCGCCGAGCCGGTAGCCGGACAGCAACACCAGCAGCAGCGCGGCGCTGGCCGGAACAACCAGCAGCGCGACCAGCGCCAGGAAACCTACCTCGCTCATCGCCGCCGTCCTTCCCGAAAGGTATCCATCGCTTGCATGTCCACGCTGTCGAAGCGCTCTCGGATACGGAACAGGAAGATGCCGATCACGATCAGCGCGATCAAGACCGAAAACGCAATGCTGATCTCCACCGCCAGCGGCATCCCGCGCGCCCCGGCGGCGGCCAGCACCAGCCCGTTCTCCAACGACATGAAGCCGACCACCAGGCTCACCGCGTTCTGACGGGTGACCATCAGCAGCAACCCCAGCAGCAGCACCGCCAACGCGAACGCCAGATCTTCCCGCGCCAACGCGTCGGCCCCCGCCGTCACCGGCAGCATCACCAGAATCGACAACGCCACCAGCCCAGTACCAGCCAACATGTCCCGACCCACGCCACCGACCACTTCCAGAGTGCGGTGAATGCCGAGCCGCCGGATGATGCGGTGCAGTGCGGTCGGAATCACGATGACTTTGAACACCAGCGCAATTCCCGCCGTAACGTAGAGATGATGGGCCTGCTGAATCGTCGCTTGCCAACCGACCGCCAGCACCAGCACCAGCGAGTGCAGGGCAAAGACATTGATCAGCGCGGACAGGCGATCCTGGTACAGCAACAGAAAGCTCGCCAACACCATGCCGCCCGCCAACAAATGAGCGATATCGAACGCCAGACCGTGCATCACCGGCTCCGCGACACGAACAGCAACAAGGTTCCGAGCAACCCCAACATCAGCGCCGCCCCCAAAAATTGATCGACGCGGAACACCCGCATCTTGGCGATGCTGGTCTCGAACAGCGCCAGCAGGGCACCGCCGAACGCCAATTTGGCCACATAGATTACCGCGCCACCGAGATAGGCGGTCAGCCCCGCCCCGGCGGTCGCCATGCCCCAAGGTGCGAAGATGCAGCCTAGCAACGATAGATACAGCAGCAGTTTGAGCGAGGCGCCCAGTTCGATCAGCGCCAGATGGCGGCCGGAGTATTCCAGCACCATCGCCTCGTGCACCATGGTCAACTCCAGGTGCGTGGCTGGATTATCCACCGGGATGCGGGCATTCTCGGCAATGGCCACCATGACCAGAGCGAGCAAAGCCAGCGCCAGTGACACCCGCAGGCCGACCTCGGCGGTCAGCATGAAGCGGGCGACCGAGGATAGTTCGGTGGTTCCGGCCAGCAGCGACAGGGTGAACACCATCATCAACATAGCCGGTTCGGCCAGCGAGGCGATCATCATCTCGCGACTGGAACCGATACCGCCGAAACTGGTGCCGACGTCGAGGCCGGCCAGCGCCAGAAAAAAGCGGGCGGTGCCGAGCAGGGCAACGATGGCGATCAAATCCGCCGTCCAACTGAACAGCAGGCCGCCGGCGAAGGTTGGCACTAGCGACGCCGCCACCCACAGCGCGGCGAAAATCAGATAAGGTGCCACCCGAAACAGCCAGGAGGCGGAATCGGCCAACACCACTTCCTTGCGCAACAGCTTGGATAGATCGCGGTAGGGTTGCAGCACCGACGAGCCGCGCCGACGCAGTAACCGCGCCTTGAGCGTGCGAACCCAGCCGGTCAGCAGTGGCGCCAACAGCAGGATCAACAGCATTTGGCAACCCTGCACCAGATAGTCGGCAATCAGCGCCATAGGACCATCCCCAGCAATAGCAGCACCAGCGCGCCGAACACCAGGCTCAGGTAGCGACGGATGGTGAGGTACTGCAAGTAATTGAAGCGGGTCGAAATCGCCACCACGGCGGCGGCAATTGGAGCGTAGCCACGCTCCCAGACCGGATCGTGCAATTCGACCTTGAGCCGCGCCGGCCGCAAGTCGCCGGGTGGCGGCATCGTCACCCGCTCGCGAGCCTGAAACACGATGCTGCCGAACACCCGGCGGATCGGCTGGGCAAAGCTGCCCGCCGTGTATTGGAAGGCGGGGTTGGCTTCGGGAAAGCCGCAATCCCAGGCGGGACCGCGCCGCGCCGCGCCGGAGGCCAGCCGGTGGATCAGCAAAGCGACGCCAAATCCCGACAACGCCATGAACAATAGCACCAGCAGGCCGTTGTAGGTGCTCTTCACATCCACTACCGGCACCAGCGTCAGCCAAGGCTGATGATGCTGGGGAACCAGTTGGGCGCTGCCGTTGAGCAGCCCCACCACCGGGGCCAGTCCGTCCACCACCAACCCGGGTAGAATCCCGGCCAGCAGACACAATCCAGCCAAAACGAACATCGCTGTCAGCGAGTAGCGGTCGGTTTCCTTCGCCTGGGCGGCGGCGGGCGAACGCGGCCGGCCCAGGAACGTGATGCCGAACGCCTTGACGAAGCAGGTGGCGGCCAGCGCGGCGGACAAGGCCAGCAACGCGCCGACCGCCGGCACCAGGAATTTGAGCAGCCATTGCGGCAGTTCCGGGCTGATCAGGATGGCCTGGAAGGTCAGCCACTCGGAGACGAAGCCGTTCAATGGCGGCAACGCCGAAATCGCCGCCGCGCCGATCAGGAATGCCAGCGCGGTCCACGGCATCGGATGAATCAAGCCGCCCAACCGCTCCATGTCGCGCTCGCCGGTGGCGGTCAACACCGCGCCGGTACCGAGGAACAGCAGGCTTTTGAACAGCGAGTGATTGAGGACGTGAAACAGCGCGGCGGTCAACGCCAGCGCGGCGCTGGTGTACATTTGATTCGCCTGAAACGCCAGCGCCAACCCCAGGCCGATGAAGATGATGCCGATGTTCTCCACCGTGTGATAAGCAAGCAGCCGTTTCAAATCGTGTTGCATCAGCGCGTACAGCACGCCCAGCACGGCGGTGACGCCACCCAAGGCCAGCACCACCCCACCCCACCACCACTGAACCGGTTCGCCCAGCAGATCGAACACGATACGGATGAAACCGTATATCGCCACCTTGGTCATCACCCCACTCATCAGCGCCGAAACGTGGCTGGGCGCGGCGGGATGGGCTAGCGGCAACCAAACGTGCAATGGCACCAATCCGGCCTTGGAGCCGGCGCCCAACAACGCCAGCGCCAGCACCAGCGCCGCGAATCCGGGGCTCACCGTGCCGGCGCGGATCGTGGCGAAGTCGTAACCGCCATCGGGGCCAGCCAGCAGGCCGAACGCCAGCAGCAACGCCAGCGTGCCGAAACAGGCCATGACCAGGTACAGGTAGCCGGCGCGGGCGTTGGCCGGGTCCTGGTGATGCGCCATAACCAGCGCCCATGAACTCAGCGACATGAATTCCCAGGCGAATAAAAAAGAGAAAGCATCATCAGCCAGCAAGACCAGATTCATGCCGGCCAGAAACGCCGGAAAGAACGGCAGCACCCGCCCGGGCGCCCGTTCGTGCTGGCCGTAGCCCAAGGCAAATAGGCTGGCGACGGCGCCCCCCAGATTGACCACGATCAGGAAAAACGCCGCCAGCGCGTCCAGGCGGAAATGCGCGCCCAGCCAGGGCAGACCCAGCGGCAGCGCGAGCGTTATCGGGGTGGAAGCAGCCAGCAGATACACGAACGCCAGCACCAGCGGGATGACGCAAAGGGCCAACGTGATGCTGTAAACCTGACGGCTGCCACCCGGCCGACGCGACGCCGTGACCGCGTAAACGCCGACAGCAAGCAGCGCCATCGGTAAACCTAATAGCAGTGGCAGCGACATGATGGCGAAACTCACTTCCTCTGACTTGGGACGATTCGTGGGGTAATTAAGTGGTTTAGCGTTTCAACCGGACTCCACGCCCACCGCCTTCGCTGACGGCGCCCTCGCCAATCAACTCCACCCCGGCGGCGTCGAGCGCGGCGATCAACTTGACCAGGGAATCGACGTTGCCCCGGATGTTGCCGTCACTGGCCTCCATCCGCTGGATGGTCGGCGGGGATAAATCGGCGGCTTCCGCGAGCATTCGCTGGTCCATGCCCAACAACGCTCTTGCCGCTTTCAACTGGGCCGCTGTGATCATGTTTAACCTTAATTATCGGCATTAAAGTTTAAAAACGCAATATTTTATTTTAAAAATAGATGTTTTACACATCATTCTTCGATTAAGAATCACCGTAAAGTCGCACTGGGCCGGTAGCCATCGGCACCGTGTTAAATCGCCACGCGCCATAGAGGAGCAACCGCGAGCACGCTCCGATGCACACCCACGGATCGAGCGGATACGGAGACAAACCTGGGGTGGAGAATGGACAGGTTCAGATGGTCGGCATCGACGCCTGTTTCACCGCCGTCACCGGGCCAGGTCGCGGCGTCGGACCTTGCCGTTGACGGTGCGGGGCAGGCTATCGGTGAAAATGATCTCGCGGGGACATTTGTAGGCGGCCAGATGCTCGTGAGCGAACGCCAGCAGCGGCGCGGCGTCCATCCCGCCGGGCTCGTCGGGATCGCGCGGCACCACGAAGGCGGCGATGACCGTCACGCCCTCGCGCACCGTCAGTTCGGTCACCGCCACTTCCGCCACCGCCGGATGTCGGCTCAGACAGTGCTCCACTTCTAGCGGCGAGACCCGGTAGCCCATGGCGTTCATCACGTCGTCGTTGCGGCCGTGGTAGGTCATATAGCCGTCGGCGTCGAAATGCACCAGATCGCCGCCGATGAACCACTCGCCCCGGTAGACCAGTTCCTCCTCGTCCGGTCGGTTCCAGTAGCCCAGCATCAGACCCGGATCGCTGCGATGCACCGCCAGCAGCCCGGTCTCGCCCGGCGGCAGCGGCTCCTCCCCGCCTTCAATCGGCAACGCCACCACGCAGCGGCCCCGCTGCGGTTTGCCGGGACTGCCCGGCCGCACCGGCACGCTGGGCGACGAAGACACGTAGGTGGAACATTCGCTCATCCCCAGGGCCTCGTACAACTCCTTACCGGTCGTCGTTCGCCACTGTTCCAGCAACGCGGCGCTCAGCGCTTCGCCGGCGGTCAGACCATGGCGCAGGCTGGACAGATCGAAAGCGCGGAGGTCGTTGTATTTCAGAATCTGCCGGTAGAGACCCGGCACCGCCGCGAACAGCGTCGCCTGGAACTTCTCCATCAACAGCGGCCAGACCGCGACATCGCGGGGACCGTTATAGAGGACCGTCGTCGCGCCGTTGGCCCAAGGATCAGTCAGCCCCACGCCCAAGGTATAGGTCCAATTGAACGCCCCGGCGTGCAGGATCACATCGTCCGGGTGGATGCCATACCAGCCCTGGTACATCGGCCGTCGTCCCCAGGCTGACCGCTGGGCGTGCAACACCCCCTTGGGTTGGCCAGTGGTGCCAGACGTATAGATGAGAAAAGCTGGATCGTCGGCGGCGGTATCGGCGTAATCCAGCGGCGCGGATTGGGTCCACCACAGCGCGATCTCGGTGGGACCGAGCACGCGCACGCCCGGCGGCGGGGTAATCGCCAGTTCGTCGGACATGGCGATCATCCGGGCGCCAGAATCGGCCAGCAGAAAATCGGCTTCTTCTCCGGTCAGTTGCGCCGAGGAGGGCAACGGCACGCAGCCAGCGGCGATGGCACCGAAAAACAACAGCGCATAGTCGCTGGTGTTACCCATGCGGATCATCAACCGCGCGCCTGGCTCCAAACCCAAACCGCGCAGCCCCGCCGCGACCCGCCGCACCGCATTGTCCAGTTGCGCGTAGGTCCAGCATTCGACCGCTTCGGCTGGCGCATGGGCATCGGACACCACGATCAACGCTACCTTGTCCGGCATGGCCCGCGCCACCGCCCTCAGGCAGTACCGCGCCATATTGAATCGCGCCGGTGGCTGCTCGCCCGTATAGCTTCGCCTATCGTTCACCGTTCACCTTTCACCGTTCGCCTACTTCCAAAAATCTGGCAGGAACAGCAGCAGCAGGGGGAACACCTCAAAGCGCCCGACCAGCATGGAGAGCGACAGCAACCAGGTGGCGACATCGTTCAGTGGCGCAAAGTTGGATGCGGTTTCGCCCAGACCGACGCCCATGTTGTTCAGGCAACCCGCTACCGACCCAAACGCGGTCACCAGGTCCACTCCAGTCGCCGCCAGCGCCAGCGAGAAAAAGCAGTAGCTGAAAATATAGAGGTAATAGAATCCCCAAACCGCCTGCATCACCCGATCGGGGATCGGGTGATTGCCCAGCTTGACCGCGATCTGCGCGGACGGACGGATCAGCAACCGCGCCTCGCGCACGCTTTGCTTGTAGAGCAGCAGGAAACGGATGGCCTTGATACCGCCACAGGTGGAACCGACGCAGCCGCCGAAAAAACTGCCTAGCAAAAGCAGCAGCGGCACGAAGATCGGCCAGTCCGCCGGGTAGCCGACCGTCACCAGACCGTTGTCAGTGATCACCGAGGCGGCCTGGAAAAAACCGCGATGAATTGACTCCCACGAGGTGAACTTGCCGCTCCAATAAAGATAGGCGCAAGCCGCAACGATAATCCCCCCGAATACCATCATGCAGAATTGGAACTCCGCGTCGCCAAAGATCGCCTTAAGACTGCGCGCGCGCCAGGCCAGGAAAAACAGGGCGAAATTGACCGCCGCCGCCAGGGAGAAAAAGCCGGCGACCAATTCGATGGCTGGACTTTGAAAATAGCCGATACTGGCATCGTGGGTGGAAAAACCGCCCAACGCCAGAGTGGCGAAACTGTGGCAAAGCGCGTCGAAGAAGTTCATCCCCGCCGCCCAGAACGACAGGGTGCAAGCCACGTTCAGACCCACGTAGATAAACCAAAGGTTCTTGGCGGTCTCGGTGATACGGGGCGTGAGCTTTTCGTCCTTCATCGGTCCCGGCGTTTCCGCCTTGTAGAGCTGCATGCCACCGACGCCCAGCATCGGCAGCAACGCCACCGCCAGCACGATGATGCCCATGCCGCCTAGAAAATTCAGTTGCGCCCGGTAATAGACGATGGCCTTGGGCATGGCGTCGAGACCGGACAGAACGGTGGCTCCCGTGGTGGTCAGGCCCGAAACGGTCTCGAACACGGCATCCACCAACGGCATGTGCGGGTGGTCGGACAGCATGAAGGGTAGCGCGCCAATCAACGACAGCAGAAACCAGAACGCCACCACCACCACAAAGCCATCCCGATTGCGGAGATCCACCTTGAACCGGCACACCGGCAACCAGCACAGCAGCCCCAATCCCAGCATGGCACCCATCGCTTCGGCGAACGGCAAAACCACACTGTAACCGTCGTACCACCAAGCCACGCCCATCGGCGGCAACATGGTGGTGCTGAACAGGATCATCAGCATCCCGATCATGAACAGCGCCGTCTTGAGTGGCGACCGCTTGACGCGCCGTGAACCTGGCTTGCCGACCGTGGTCCGACTGATGGACGGAGGGGTGGGTACCGCTTCCTTGGCGCCTGGCGGGCGCGGCATCCCCGACGTGGCGTCGGGCCATTCGCCCTCTATCTCGGTCCCTCGATCCGAGAGGGCGCTTGCCGCGCCATGGCGCGGGTGTTGATCGCTCATCACGTACAGGCTCTCCCTTCCCTACCTGGGGATCGACAGCCAATCACTGGCTTCGAAGCGGTTGGGGCCATCCACGCGCCAAGCGCCGCGCCGAATGGATCGCTGCTTCCACGCCACGCGACGGCATCGGAGGCAAGCAACGGACTGGCGGCGCGACTTGTCATGGTCTATTGGTTTATCATGGAGCATATTGAAGGTCGTATTCGGCCGTCCGGCATTGTACAGGCGACAGCGATTTTTTGAGAAACGGTAATGGTTGGCCGAACGACCCCTTTCGTTGGCCGCCCGTCGGTTTACCGTGCCGGGAGCACCGGACGGACGCAACCCTTGACCCCTGTTCCGATACCTGCCTGTTCCGCTTTCGATCCAGGAGAAACACCATGCGGTTCACCAGTTCCGTCTTGCGCGCTCAGCAACCGATTCCCGCCGAATACGCTTTTGGCATCCCCGACCCCGCCCAGCATGTCGCGCTCGGCGCCAACCGCAATCCTCCCCTGGAATGGGGTGACCTGCCAGCGGGCACGCAATCGCTGGTCCTGCTTTGCCACGACCGGGACGTACCGACCCGCGCGGACGATGTCAACCAGGAAGGGCGGCAAGTTCCCGCTGACTTGCCCCGCGCCGATTTCCATCACTGGATTCTGGTGGACTTACCGCCAGAGCCGGCGTGTATTCTGGCCGGCGAATTTTCCGATGGCGTAACGCCTGGTGGCAAACCAGGGCCGGATGGTCCGCGCGGTGTTCGCCAGGGCATCAACAACTATCGGGAATGGTTCGCCGGCGATCCCGCCATGGCGGGCGACTATTTTGGTTACGATGGTCCTTGCCCACCCTGGAACGACAGTATCGTCCACCACTACGTTTTCACTCTTTACGCGCTCGACATAGCGCGCTGCCCCGTGGAGGGCCCGTTCACCGGACCGGAGGTATTAGCTGCGATTGTCGGCCACGTTCTCGACCAAGCCAGCATTACCTGTACCTATAGTCTGAACCCGACCGTGCCAGCCTGAACCTCCGGCTACAACCGTCACTCCCTTGCGGACCGGTAACGGCCGTCGTTGGACGGCTCATCCGGTCGTGCGTCGGTTTTCCCCTTTCGTCAGGAGTTCGCCATGAGTACCGCTGATCCATTCGGCGGCAACAAACGCCGCCTCAAACGCTGGTATCTGGTCATGTATCTGCGCGTCTTTGACGAGGATACTGGCGCATTGCTGGGCCACGTCGTAGATATCAACAAGGAAGGCATTCGCTTGGTCAGTGACAAACCCATTCCAACCGGTCAAATCTTTCGCTTGTGGGTGGATGTGCCCAAGGAAAACGCTCCACGCCAGCGCATTTCTCTGGAGGTGGAAAGTTTGTGGAGCACCCTGGATGTCAATCCAGACTTTTACGCGACCGGCTTTCGCATCCACAACATCGGCACTCAAGAGCTGTTGCAGCTACAACTGCTCATCGAAGAATTCAAATTCTAGCCGTGCCGAATGACTTGGCATCCGACATGCATTGATCCTGCTAGACGCCGTGGCGTCCGTTGGTTCAAACCCCGAAGTTTGAGCTGGAATCAGGAACTCAAGTTGGAGAGATGCCGTCATGTCATTCGCCATCGCTGCCGATCGTGCGTTGGTGTGGGATAACCAGCAGACCAAAATGGTGCAAAAGATCCGCGTGGCCGTGAGCCTGGTGGGCAATCGCGGCGGCGTGTACCGCGAAGCCGGGCCGCTGTACGTGGAAACCGCGCAGGAGGTGTTCGAAGCGGTGCAGTTGTTGCGAGCGCGGTTGATCAGGTCGCTGTTGTCCGGGACGAGTTGACGGTGGCGAGGACGCGACATGGCCAATCGTCTTCCGCTCCGTTCGTTCCCCGCCACAATCTTCACGTCCACCACTCCAACCGACGCAATCTGAAGCATTCCGGTTGCGTCACCGCTTCTCCGCTCGCTCCAAACCGAGCCGCCTTATTTGGCCAGATTGACGCGCGGCGGCGCTTCCCCAAACACGTCCCGATAGCTGGCGTAGACCGCCCCGACCGTCACCGGCCCCAAGACCAGCATGCCGAGGCCGATCGGAATGACCGCCACCATCCCCAGCACCAAATAGATCAACCCGAACACCAGCAGCGGCAGCATATTCGCCCAACAGGCGGCGATACTGTCCTGCGCGGCGGGCCATGCGTTCTGCCCACCCAGCATCACTAGCGGTATGCCGTAGAACAGCGCCATGGTGATCAGAAATCCGATTGTCAGCACGACCAGCAAGACGATCAAACCCGCGCCCGCGAACAATCCACCCAAGGCTTCGGGGGCCATATGCGCACCCGCGCTGTCCATGACCGCGCTCATCATCAAGCCGCCCCCCACAAACACCACGGCCACCAGCGCCATCAACACATAGCCGGCCAGACTGATCAAACCAAGCAGGACCAGCGGCCCCATCCGCTCCTGATCCTGGAAACCCCGGAACAGATGCGCGATTTCCAGCGGTTCACCTCGCGCCAAGGCCGCCGCCCCGTACAGCATCCCGCCCGCCAGCACCGGCGACAACAGCACATAGGCCAGGCCGCCGACAATGGGAATGAACGACAGCACCACGCTGATCCCCAGATAAATCAGCAGGATGACGATCCAGATTCCAGGGGCCTGGGCAAACAGTTGCCAGCCCTCGACGATCCAGCCCCAGCCGCGCCCGGCGTCCACCCGCATCATGGCCATGCCCTTATCCTCCCGTTGTTCTTACCCGGATTGATCAGCCCGCGTCCAAGGCGTCAGGATCAACGCCCAGCGCGCGCAACCGCTCAGCCAACCGTTCGGCCCGTTGCCGTTCCGCCTCAGCCCGTTGCCGTTCCGCCTCAGCCCGTTGCCGTTCCGCCCCGGCCCGCTGTTCCAGTTCCAAAAAGGTCTCGAATCGCCGACCATCGGGCCGATACAGCACCAGATCGTGACCGTCCAGGCTGAAGCGCACGCGCAGGCGGGGACTGACCCAGCCTTCCATGTCCGGCACGTCTTCCAGATACTCGCCCCGCCGCACCCAGCCATCGAGACTGCCACGATCTGGATCGTAAACGTAATACTCCTCCACGCCGTAGCGCTCGTAAAAGCGGAACTTGCGAGTCATCTCGGCCACGGTGTTGCCGGGCGATAGCACTTCGAACACCACCTGCGGCGCCTGGCCGTTTTCCTGCCATTGCTGGTAGGAACCCCGGTCGCCGGGCGGGCGGCCAAACACCACCATGACATCGGGCGCGGCCCGCAGCCGGTTGTTGCCTTCCACCGGATACCAGAGCAAATCGCCGGCCACGAACACGTCGGGCCGGTCGGCGAACAGCGCGGCCAAGCCGCCTTGAATCGTGACGATGTAGCGGAATTGGCGGGTGTTGTCGGCCATGGGCTGTCCGTCGCTGTCGGGGTAAACGATCTCGGGGGATGGCGTGGCAGGCGGCATAGCAACCTTGCCCGACCCTGGCGGCGGCACGACGGGCGGCTTCACGGTGGTAGGGGCAACAACAATCGCGGTCATGGCGACCTCCCATCGGCGATATCTGCAATCGGTATTCAAGCGTACACGCGGTGCGGCCCGCTGTCATCGGCGGCACATTGAGACCATGCCGTACTTGCCGCCGCGCCGGCCCAAGCCATGAGTCCGGTTCGCTGTCCAGCAACCGGTCTATTTTTATTTTAATGTAGAGCAGGATTTCCTGTATTGACTTTAGTCAATAATTTGAGACAAAATAAATTTGCTATTATGTAAATTCTAAACAAAGGTGGCAAAAATGAATGCGATGAACTGTTGTGACTATCGGTATTCTTTTCTTAAGCGCCTGATTCTACCCCTTGGGCTGATGAATTTATGTTGGTCATTTACCATATCCGCCATGGATGCCATGCCAGTAGTTATTACCTCAAGTGATAATGGTGTTCTGGTAACTTCCGGTCTCTCAAGTGACCAGGTCGCTGGAGTTCAAGAGGTTGGAATAAGCAACAATCAGATTCTTGTATCCCCCGGTCTCCCCATCGGCCAGACTGTCAATGACATCGATCCAGCAAATTCCTTTAGCACAAATGGCGTCAACTTTGGAACCGTAGCGACTCGGCGTTATTATGGCGAGCAGCTTGACGCTTACATGACGCTGGATTTTGGCTCCTGCCAGACGCCTTCTTTCAGATACCCTGGTGTAAGCGTTGATAAGGATATACTTAAATATCTTCCTCCTCTTCCTGAAGGTACCCGTTATGCCGACTATGTTTTGGAGGTTCTCATAGACGTGGATGGCAACCAGAACACCGGTTATAAACAGGGCCCGATTAAAGGCGTGGAATATTCTTTTTATATGAGACATTTAGCCGAATCCATTACGGATTGCGCTACTTTACTCGACATGTCAGCCTATCTTTGCGAAAGGAAAGGCGATAACTATGGATTTTGCTCGGAACATCTGTATGTGTCTTTTTATAATCCCTTCACGGTTCCATATACCCCGGTTATCAACCCGGATGACGGCTCGGCTTATGATCTTTTGCTTTCTCAGCGCGTTCCAGGGCTTAGTGCTCAATCGCGAGTGTATTTTTGGTCTGGCAAAACTTTCTTAAAGAATGGATCCGTAGTGTACGAAGGTGACTATGTTCCCAATCTGGTGGCTGACCTGCTCGCCGCAGGCCTCACCAGCGCCGGCACAGTCTATTACACCGAGGATCTACGCACCTGGATCAACATTCCCGGCCAATTGGCCCAACTGCAAATCGGCGATTTCAACGGTGATGGGAAAGCGGATCTGGCCGGCATCGCCAGCAACGGTTCGGTGTGGTACACCACCAACCTCAGCACGTGGGTCAACGTCCCCGGCAGCCTGGCGCAACTACGGGTCGGCGACTTCAACGGCGACGGCAAAGCCGATCTGGCCGGGCTGACAAGCAACGGCTCGATCTGGTACACCACGGATATCAACACCTGGACCCAAATCCCCGGCAGTCTGGCGCAACTACGGGTCGGCGATTTCAACGGCGATGGCAAAGCCGATCTAGCCGGGCTGGCAAGCGGTGGCTCGATCTGGTACACCACGGATATCAACACCTGGACCCAAGTCCCCGGCGGTCTGGTCCAACTACGGGTCGGCGACCTCAACGGCGATGGCAAGGCCGATCTGGCCGGGCTGGCAAGCGACGGCTCGACTTGGTACACCACCAACCTCAGCGCCTGGACCCAAGTCCCCGGCGGTCTGGTCCAACTACGGGTCGGCGACCTCAACGGCGATGGCAAGGCCGATCTGGTCGGCTTGGCGAATAACGGCTCGATCTGGTACACCACGGACCTCAGCACCTGGACACAAATCCCCGGCGCGCTAAGTCGGCTGGTCGTGCGCCACCTCAACAGTGATAGCAAAGCCGACCTGATCGGTCTGGGGAGCGACGGCTCGATCTGGTACACCACGAACCTCACTGCCTGGAGCAATAGTCAAGGTCAGTTGTACCGGCTCGCCGGGGACGACTAGCGGCTTAGCTTCACCCCTTGTCGTCCCTGTGGAATCAAAAGCGCCTGTTGGACCCGCGCCAGCGGGATGGGAGCGGTAGGAAACAGCCGAAGAACGCGAACCAAAAACCCGCTGGCTCCCGCCGGCGGGCTTTTCCCAACCTGTGGGCGGCGCTTAAACCGCCCTGGTGATTTACAGCGCCTCGAAAATGCCCGCCGCGCCCATGCCGGTGCCGATGCACATGGTCACCATGCCGTACTTGCCACCGCGCCGCCGCATCCCGTGCAGGAGGGTGGCGGTGCGGATCGCGCCAGTCGCGCCCAGTGGGTGGCCGAGCGCAATCGCGCCGCCCAGCGGGTTGACCTTGGCCGGATCAAGGCCCAGATCGCGGATCACCGCCAGACTCTGGGCGGCGAAGGCTTCGTTCAACTCGAACCAGTCGATGTCGTCCTGGGTCAAGCCCGCCAGTTTCAGCGCCTTTGGAATCGCGGCAATCGGACCGATACCCATGATCCGCGCCGGCACCCCGGCTACCGCGAAGCTGACGAAACGGGCCAGCGGCTTCAAGTTCAACTGCTTGACCATCCGCTCGCTCATCAGCACCACCGCCCCGGCGCCGTCGCTCATCTGCGAACTGTTGCCGGCGGTAACGCTGCCCCGGGCCGCGAACACCGGTTTGAGCTTGGCCAGCCCCGCCATGCTGGTATCGGGCCGTGGGCCTTCGTCGTTTTCCACTACGCGCTCGCGGAGCTTCACCTGCATGGTTTTGCTGTCCGGCAGGCGGTCCACCACGGTATAGGGCAGGATTTCCTGCTTGAACTCGCCGCCGCTAATCGCGGCGATGGCCCGGCGATGGCTCTCCACTGCAAAGGCGTCCTGATCCTCGCGGGATATCTTCCACTGTTCCGCCACTTTCTCCGCCGTCAAGCCCATGCCGTAGGCGATGCCGATATTCTCGTCTTTGGCGAAGACTTCGGGGTTGAGGGCGATCTTGTTGCCGCCCATCGGAATCATGGTCATGGTCTCGGTGCCTGCGCCGATCATCACATCGGCATCGCCCAACCGGATGCGGTCGGCGGCCTGCGCCACCGCTTGTACCCCAGAGGCGCAGAACCGGTTGACGGTCACACCCGACACGCTTTCCGGCAACCCGGCCAGCAACACGCCGATGCGCGCCACGTTCATGCCCTGTTCGCCTTCCGGCATGGCGCAACCGACGATCACATCGTCGATCAGATTCGGGTCCAATCCCGGACATTGCGCCACCGTCCCACGCAGCACGTGGGCCAGCAGATCGTCCGGGCGGGTGTTGCGGAACGCGCCACGCGCCTTGCCAACCGGCGCGCGCGCGGCGGCCACGATATAGGCGTCCTGGATTTGCTTACTCATCATCCTTCTCCCGTCAATCAGTTACGCAGCGGCTTGCCGGTCTTGAGCATCTGCTCGATCCGGGCCTGGGTTTGTGGAGTCTTGGCCAGTTCGACGAAAGCCTTACGCTCCAGCCCCAGCAACCATGCTTCGTCCACCATCGTGTTGGGATCGACATCGCCGCCACACAGCGCGGTGGCGATCTTGACGCCCAACAGGTAGTCGTGGGCGGAGATGAAGCCGCCATCGCGCATGTTGACCAGCGCCATCTGACAAGCAGCGATGCCGGTGCGACCCGCCACCCGAATCTTGCGCGGTAGCGGTGGCCGATAGCCGGACTCGGCCAGTGCCCGCGCCTGGGCCTTGGCCACGTACAACAACTCGTTGGCGTTGAACACAACCACGTCGGACGCCTTCAAGTGTCCAAGTTGCTTGGCCTCTTCGGCGCTGCGCGAGACCTTGGCCATCGCCATCGCCTCGAAGTAGCCGCGCAGGAACGGCAGCAGATCGCCTCCCTTGGCCTCGCTCATGGCGCGCAGGGCGAATTCCTTGCAGCCGCCGCCCGCCGGGATCAGCCCGACGCCGATCTCGACCAGGCCGATGTAGCTTTCCAGCGCCGCCACCACCCGGTCGCTGTGCATCAGGAACTCGCAGCCGCCGCCCAGCGCCAGGCCTTGCGCGGCGGCCACCACCGGGATCGCCGAATAACGCAACGCGGTGGTGGTTTGCTGGAATTTGGCGACACCCTTCTCGAACGTCTCGAAATCACCGGCCAATAACACCGGAACCGCCTGTTGCAGATTAGCGCCGGCGCTGAACGGCGCCTCGGTCTGCCAGATCACCAGCCCGCTGAATTTCCGCTCGGCGATCTTCAGGGATTCCAGCACGCCATCCAGCACGTCGTCGCCGATCACATGCATCCGGCTCTTGAAACTGAGCACACCGATGTCGTCGCCGGTGGTCCACAACCGCACACCGCTATTTTCAAACACCGTTTCACCATAACGGTGCGGCGCTTCGCCCAGCACCTGTTCGGGATACGGTTGACGCTGATAGACCGGCAGGGTCGAACGCGGCTTGTAGGCATCCTCGGCCGCCGAGTAGGAGCCTTCCGGCCGATGCACGCCGTCCACCTGCTTGACCCACGCCGGCAGTGGGGTCTGGGTCATGGCCTTGCCAGCGGCGATGTCTTCCTCGATCCAGACCGCCACCTGTCGCCAGCCGGCGGCCTGCCAGATCTCGAACGGCCCCATGCCCCAGCCGAAACCCCAGCGGATGGCCAGGTCGATATCGCGAGCCGTATCGGCGATCTCGGCCAACAACACCGCCGCATAGTGGAACACGTCACGCTGGATCGCCCACAGGAATTGGGCCTGGGGGTGATCACTGGCGCGCAGGGCGGCAATTTTCTCGGCCGGATTCTTGATCTTCAGGAGTGCCTGCACCGCGTCATCCGGCTTGGCCCCCGCGTCCCGATACTCGCCGGTCGCCGTATCCAGTACCTGTTTGCCCTTGTTGGCGTAGATGCCGATCTTGGTCTTCTGGCCCAGCGCCCCCTTTTCGATCAGCGCGTTCAACCAGGCGGGCGGGCTGAAATATTGCCGCCACGGATCGTCGCGCAACGCTAGCGCCGACCCTTTGAATACATGGCCCATGGTGTCCAGGCCCACCACGTCGGCGGTGCGGAAAGTGGCGCTCTTGGGACGGCCAATCGCTGGGCCAGTCAGTGCATCCACCAAGTCCAATCCCAACCCGAACGCCTGGGTGTGGTGGATGGTCGCAGCCATCGAAAACACGCCGATCCGGTTGGCGATAAAGTTGGGGGTGTCCTTGGCGCGGATCACGCCCTTGCCCAACGTGGTCACCAGGAAGGTTTCCAACCGATCCAGAATCGCTGGATCGGTGGTCTGACAGGGAATCAGTTCCACCAGCGCCATGTAGCGCGGTGGGTTGAAGAAGTGGATACCGCAGAACCGGGAGCGCGCGCTCTCGGGCACCGACTCGGCCAGCAGGCTCAAGGGCAGGCCGGAGGTGTTAGTGGCCAAAATCGCCCGGTCATTGAGATAAGGCGTAATCTTTTTATACAGATCGGCTTTCCAGTCTGGACGCTCGGCGATGGCCTCGATCAGCAGATCGCAGCTCCGCAGTTCCTCCAGGTGCTGGTCGTAGTTGGCCGGTTGGATCAATTCGGCCCGTTCCTTGGTCGCGAACGGAGCCGGGCTGAGTTTGACCATGCTCGCGATGGCCTTGGTCACGATCCCATTGGGATCGCCGTCCTTGGCCGGCAGATCGAACAACACCACCGGCACGTCGGCGTTGGCCAGATGGGCGGCGATTTGCGCGCCCATCACACCCGCGCCCAGAACCGCCACCCGGCGGATGGATGCTGCGTTACTCATATCGTGAATGTCCTCTCGTTAGGCTGTCGAAACACGCGGCGGAACCGCCGTTCCTCCCAATCATGCGCTACAAAAATAAAGCCGGGGGCGACCCCCCGGCTTTCTCGATTTGGCTAATTGCCTAGTGTAAGGTAGGGTTTTGGCGTCCGCATCGCCCCCCGCCGTCCATGGCAAAGACCAAGGATTCAATCGCCAGCTTTCGCCATTCAGGCGAAAAGCTCAGAACTTATAACTGGCCTGGAGGCCCACCAGATCGCCCGACTTGCTGTAGTCGAGCAGCAGGTTCTGGGTCACCAGACCGGGGTAGCCGAGGGCCGCCGAAAGGTCGAGGGTTTCGTTCGTGGTGGCATCCTTCCAGAAGATGTGCATATAGCCAAAATCCACCGACAGATTCGAGCCGGGGTGGTAACTGAACCCCAGGGTGATGGCGTTGCGGTCACTGTCGGGAATGCTGGGAACGCGGTATTGGTCCTTGATCGGACTCTGGTCATAGACATAGCCCGCCCGGAAGGTCCAGTCCGAGCCGTAGTCGTAACTGGCGCCGAGATTGAACGACCAGCTATCCTCCCAGTTATATATCGCCGTAGCCAGCGGGCCACTACCATCGGCGTTGTCAATCTGCAGCTTCTTGTACAAGCTCCAATTGGTCCAGCGCGTACTGGCCATCACCGCCCACTGGTCATTCAACCGCTTGTAGAACGCCAGCGCCGCCCAGTCCGGCGCGGTCCAATCCGCTGTAACATTTGGCCGGCGGTTCCCCAAATAGGTGGTAATGTCGGTGTGTCCCTCCAGGGTATAGTCCACCCGCGACCGGTAGCTCAGACCCACCCGGGTCGTGGAATCAAATTCATAGGTGGCGCCCAGATTGAAGCCGAACCCCCAGTCATCCCCCTTGGTCTCGGAGTAACCATCGGGCCCACCCGTGAAGATCGCCCGGCTCAGGTCCACGTCAATGTATTGAGCGCTCACGCCGAAACCGAGCGATAGCTGATCGTTGACCTGGTAGGCGATCCCCGGATTGAGGTCTACGGTTTTCATTTCCGAATTCACCGCCGAGTAGCGACCCACCCAGTCCTTGCCATAGCTGCTGTGAACCGCGAACGGCGAGGTGATGCCGAAGCCAAACCGCGTGCGGTCGTTGATGTCCATCGCGAAAAACGCATTCGGCACGACGTTATCGGTGCCACCGTCATCGCTGTAGCCCGAATCGGGAATGGTCACGAACACCGGCAAGGTGCCCGGTTTACTGATCACGTCTTTCAGATTGGCCGGCAGCCGGTCGGTGGTGCCAGCGTTGTCCGCCTTTATTTCGACTCCGATGTACGTAAAGCCCAGTTGCGACTGCGTGCCCTTGCTCAACATCATGTCAGCCGGATTGTAGTACACCGCCGACACGTCGTCGTTCGCCAGACTTCCCCCCGCGAATGCCCGACCCAGTCCGGTAACGCTCTGTTCGGAGATCTGATAGCCCGAGGCGTAAGCCTGGCTGGTGACGGTCAGCAACCCGGCGATGCTCATGACCAGAAGTGAACCATGGGTTTTGAGGTGCATCATTGTCTTGTGCTCTTTATCGTTTTCAATTGAAAAATGGGAACGGGGCTTGTGGCCATGGGTTGGCCATGGATCATCCATGCGTCTCCCGAAGCCAGGAATACATCCTGGCCCTCACGGGACTTCCTCCGCCTTTTCCTCCACCGGCGGCGCGCGCAGGCCCGCCGCCAGAAATCGAATCAATTGCCGTTGCAACCAGAGCCCGCTTCCGAACTCCCGATTGGCGAACAGCAAGCGCGGCGACGGCACTCCCGCGTAAGTAAACGAAAGCGCTCCCACGGTGAAACACAGGCGCCAGTGGATTTCCTCCGGCGGCAGTTCGGGCAGAAGCCGACTCAGCGTCCGTTGAAACCGTTCCACCACCGGCGTGTATTGGTCACGCAGGAAATCCCGCAGCGCCTTGGACGCCTCGACCTGCGCCAGGCCCAGCAGGCGGGTGAACCGTTCGCCCTGAACCCCAGCCCGGCGCAACCGCAACGAAGGCTCGATGAAGGCGGCCAACACCGCTTCCACCGTCACCAGCCCGCCACCGGTCTCCAGTGCCATCAGCCGCGCCAACCGCTCCGCGTTCAACGCCTTCAACCGGCGCGCGAACACCGCGCGCAGCAGTTCATCCTTTGAACCAAAGTGGTAATGAACCGCCGCCAGATTGGCCTTGGCCTGCGTCGTGATCGCCCGCAGGGAGGTTTCCGCAAAGCCTTGTTCGGCAAACAAGGCCTCGGCCGCATCCAGAAGACGCTGGCTTGTATCCTCTTCCATACCAAAGTGGCCTGTTTCAAACGTTTGTTTGAATTATCCCACAGTATATTGCAAAGAAATGCACAATCTGGTTATTTCATTCTCTACTCAGCGCCAGACGTCGAACCGCCACCACATCGAAAGGCCAATCCAGTTCTTCGCCGGTATCCAACCGGCGCAACACGGGAATCCGGATACCGTAAGATCGTAACAAACACTCATCGTCCGTGATTTCCACTGTGCGAAACGGTATG
Source organism: Candidatus Contendibacter sp. (assembly GCA_031732755.1). Lineage (GTDB taxonomy): Bacteria > Pseudomonadota > Gammaproteobacteria > Competibacterales > Competibacteraceae > Contendibacter. The sequence goes on along the minus strand of JAVMKI010000073.1, from coordinate 37,067 downwards.
GTAACCGCATGGCGAATCACCCTATCCGCCTGTTCGCACAGATGGCAGCCGCTGGTGGCGTACAGCACCAGTGGCGGTGCAAGATCAGGCCGTTTCATACCACTGTCTCCCAAACCAATCCGTTACACCCGTGCCCTCCGTCGCGGAAGTCACTATCATTACCACGATTGCAAGCGTGCATACCTTCCCCCAACCCCCTTACCCTCAAACTCCGCATGGCCAGATTGCTGCACGAACTCATCCTCGAACAGGCGGACCACTGTCCAGCCGCCACCGCGATCACCCATCGACAGTCCCAACTGGACTACGCCGCCCTGGCCAAGCAAATCCAGACCGTGGGGCGCGGATTGCGGGCCCTGGGTTTGAACCGGGCGGAGCGGGTCGCCATCTATTTACCCAAGCGTTTGGAAACCGTCGTGGCCTTGTTCGGCGCGGCGCTGGCCGGCGGCGTGTTCGTTCCGATCAATCCCCTGCTGAAACCCGAGCAGGTCGCCTACATTCTGCGTGACTGCAACGTGCGAATCCTGGTCACGGCCCGCGACCGGGCAACCCTGCTGGAGCCAGCGCTGGCCGATTGTCCCGACTTGCATACCCTGGTGCTGACCGACACCACCACGCTCGCGCCCCAACGCCCGCGCCCCTGGCGCATCCTCGACTGGCCGACGCTGTCGGACACCCCCAACGGACCAGCACCGGCGCGAATCATTGACTCGGACATCGCCGCCATTCTCTACACCTCCGGCAGCACCGGCAAACCCAAGGGGGTGGTGTTGTCGCATCGCAATCTGCTGACGGGCGCCCAAAGCGTTGCCGAATATTTGGGCAACCAACCCGACGACCGCATCCTGGCCGTCTTGCCGTTCAGCTTCGATTATGGCCTGAGTCAGCTCACCACTGCCTTTGTCGCCGGCGCGCGGGCGGTACTGATGGACTATCTGTTGCCGCGCGACGTCATCAACACCGTCACCCGCGAGGGCATCACCGGGCTGGCAGCGGTGCCGCCGATGTGGGTGCAACTAGCGCCGCTGGAATGGCCGGAGGCGGCGGCAACCAGCCTGCGCTACTTCACCAACTCGGGCGGAGCGATGCCGCGCGCCACGCTGGCGGCCCTGCGCCGCGCCCTGCCCCACACCACCCCTTATTTAATGTACGGCTTGACCGAGGCGTTCCGCTCCACCTATTTGCCGCCCGAGGAGATCGACCGTCGCCCCGATTCCATCGGCAAGGCGATTCCAAACGCCGAAATTCTGGTCGTGCGCGACGACGGCGCACCCTGCGCGCCCGGTGAACCCGGCGAACTGGTGCATCGCGGTTCGTTGGTGGCGCTCGGCTACTGGAACGATCCGGTCAAGACCGCCGAACGGTTCCGGCCCGCGCCTGGCCAGCTTCCCGGCCTGCCGTTGCCGGAACTGGCGGTGTGGTCCGGGGACACCGCGCGGACGGACGAGGAGGGCTTCCTGTATTTCATTGGCCGCAAGGATGACATGATCAAGACCTCCGGCTATCGGGTCAGCCCCACCGAGGTCGAGGAAATCCTCTACGGCAGCGGTCAAGTGGCGGAAGCGGCGGCGCTGGGGATTCCACATCCAACGCTGGGCCAAGCCATCGTCGCGGTGATCAAACCGCTGCGAGAGACATTGAGTGAGAACGCGCTGATCGCCCATTGCAAACAGCATCTACCGAATTTCATGGTTCCCTTGCGCGTTATCGCCCGCGCCGGCGATCTGCCGCGCAACCCCAACGGCAAGATCGACCGCAAGGCGCTCGTCGAGGAATTGCGCGCGCTGTTCCCGGAGCCGCCGCCATAGCGAGGGCTCGAACCGTCCCGGCGCGCTGCCCCCCACTGCTCCTTACCCAGTGGGAGAAAATTCACAGCACAAACCAGGGTTGCTCCATGATTGCCGCACGTCCCAACCATTGGTCGATGAGTTCGTTCCCGGTGAAGGAAGACTGCCTGTGGATCGGTGGGATGCCATTGACTCAACTGGCGGCGCGGGTTGGCCAAACGCCGTTTTATGCCTACGACCGGCGGGTGCTGGATGAGCGAGTAGCGTTGCTGCGCCGCGCACTGCCGGCCGCTGTCGAATTGCATTATGCCGTCAAGGCCAATCCAATGCCGGTGTTGGTGCAGCACATGGCCAATCTGGTCGATGGACTGGATGTCGCCTCGCTCGGCGAGTTAAAGGTCGCCTTGGATACCGGCATGGAACCGACCCGGATCAGCTTCGCCGGTCCGGGCAAACGTCCAAGGGAACTGGCCGCCGCCATCGCCGCCGGTATCGTGATCAATCTGGAATCCGTCGGCCAACTGGAAACCGTCGTCCGACTGGGGCAAGAATCGGGCCGGCGTCCTCAAGTCGCGGTGCGGGTCAACCCGGACTTCGAGCTGAAAGCCTCCGGGATGAAGATGGGCGGCGGCCCCAAGCCGTTCGGGGTGGACGCCGAACAGACACCGGCGCTGCTGCAACGAATCGACGCGCTAAAGCTGGATTTTCAGGGCTTCCACATCTTCTCCGGTTCGCAGAATCTGCGCGCGGCGGCCATCATCGAGGCTCACGACCGCACCTTCGAATTGGCGCTGCGGCTGGCGGACGATGCGCCGGGACCGGTGCGGGTGTTGAACATCGGCGGAGGCTTCGGCATTCCCTACTTCCCCGGCGACACCCCGCTGGATCTGCAATCCATCGCCGCCAACCTGAAGCGCTGGCTGCCGATCGTGAAGGCACGGCTGCCGGAAACGCGGGTGGTGCTGGAACTAGGTCGGTATTTAGTCGGTGAAGCGGGGATTTACGTGGCCGAGGTCGTGGACCGCAAGGTCTCGCGTGGCCATACCTTTCTAATCACCGACGGCGGTTTACACCATCACCTGGCGGCTTCTGGCAATTTTGGCCAGGTGATCCGCAAGAATTATCCAGTCGTGGTCGGCAACCGGGTGGTGGGAACCGAACGGGAAGTGGTGACGGTGGTCGGGCCGCTGTGCACGCCGCTGGACATCCTGGCCGAGCGGATGGAACTGGCGAAAGCCGGGGTTGGCGATTTGATCGTGGTGTTCCAGTCCGGGGCTTATGGATTGACCGCCAGTCCGACCGGGTTTCTCGGTCATCCCGCTTGCGCGGAGGTGCTCGTCTGAGGACCTCTCGAAGTTCCCGTTAGGGTGTCATGCCGTCTATCCTGCTCTCGACGCTCAACGCGCGTTATTTCCACCCCGCTTTCGGGCTGCGTTATCTGTTCGCCAATCTTGGGGAATTGCAAGCCGACGCCGCCCTGCGCGAATTCATCATCACCCAGCGCCCGCTGGACATCGCCGAAGCGCTGCTCGCCGAACAGCCGCGCATCATCGGTTTCGGGGTCTATCTCTGGAACGTCGCGGAAACCGCCCAGGTCGTGGCTTTGCTCAAGACCGTGTGTCCGAACCTCATCATCGTGTTGGGTGGGCCGGAAGTCAGCCACGAGTGGTGGGAACAGCCGATCGTGAAATGGGCGGATTATGTGATTACCGGGCCGGCGGATCTCGCCTTCGCCCAACTCTGCCAGCGCTTGCTGAATGGCGATCCACCGCCGGAAAAAATCATTGCCGCCGAACCACCGCCGCTAGATCAACTCACCTTGCCCTACCGCTTCTATACCGATGAAGACATCGCCCACCGTCTGATCTACGTTGAAGCCTCGCGCGGTTGTCCATTCCAATGCGAATTCTGCCTGTCGGCGCTGGATCAAACGGCTTGGCCGTTTCCGCTGGAGCCGTTTCTCGTCGAGCTGCAACGGCTTCACGAGCGCGGCGTGCGCCATTTCAAGTTCGTGGACCGCACCTTCAATCTCAACGCCAAGGTCGGCGCGCGGATTCTGGATTTCTTTCTGGAGCGACTGGACGAGCGGCTGTTCCTGCATTTCGAGTTGATCCCCGACCATCTGCCGGAACCGCTCAAGGTCCGCATCGCGCGGTTTCCGCCGGGCGCGCTGCAATTCGAGATCGGCGTGCAAACCTTCAATCCCGCCGTGCAAGCCCTCATCCGCCGCAAGCAGGACCACCGCAAAACCGTGGAGAATCTGCGCTGGTTGCGGCAAAACACCCACGCGCACCTACACGCCGATCTGATCGCCGGGCTGCCAAGCGAGGACTTGGTTAGCTTTGCCGCCGGCTTCAACCAACTGATCGCCCTCGACCCGCATGAAATCCAGGTCGGCATCTTGAAGCGACTGCGCGGCGCGCCCATTGCCCGCCATGCCGCCGCCTTCGAACTGCGCTACAACCCACAGCCGCCCTACAACCTGCTCTGTGCAAAACACCTCGATTTCGCCACGATGCGCCGCCTGGAGCGCTTCGCCCGCTACTGGGATTTGATCGGCAACTCCGGGCGCTTCCGTCACAGCCGCCCGCTGTTGCTGGGCGACGATCCGTTCGGGCGGTTCATGGCGTTCAGCGACTGGCTGTTCGCCACCACGGGCCAAACCCACCAGTTCGCCCTGGAACGCCTGTTCGACCTGCTGTATCGGGGTCTGGTTGAGACGCTCGGCGTCGCTGAACCCACGGCGCGCGCGGCGTTGGCGGCGGATCATGGGGACAGCGGCGCGAAAGGTTATCCGGCGTTTTTACGACCGGAGCGTCCCAACCCGCCCCGGAGTTCCGCCGGATCACCTCCCACCACCGCTTTGTCCATCCGCCAGACACGGCATCGGCGGGACCCGGTCTGATGGATTCCCCGCCAAAATCCGTCCGCCACGCCCCGAGGCCAAATACGGAATTTCGCCGCCGTCACGCTATGTGGGCACTGGGCTCAAACCATTGGATATGCCCTTGTGTCTGGACGTTAGGCGAGTTCTACTGGAACGATGAAGACGCTGACGATTCCGGTTTGCCCGACCTGCGGCTCCCGTAACACGGCCGGTCACGGTCACTACGAGACGGTTCACAACGGGACCTGAAGCCTTCGCGCCTGCACGGCCTGCGGGGAGGTGTTTTCGGAGACGACGGGCACCCCGATGCGCGGCATCAAGACGCCGATCAGCAAAGTGGCGGCGGCGCTGCGGTTGCGGGGAGAAGGGCTGGGGCAGCGGGCGACGGCGCGGATTCTGGGAACGCACAAGAACACGATTGCCGAGTGGGAACGCCGGTTTGGCGGGATGAAATCCACGCTGATGCTCTACGGGTTGTGCCAGACCTTCATTCGGCTGACGTTTGAAGGGGATGAGGTCCACACGGTGGTCGGTCAACGGGTCGACCCTGCGGAATCGACCGGCTGGACGGTCATCATCTTGGAACGGGCGAGCCGGTTTCTGGTGGATCAGCAGTGCGGTCGCAAAGACGCCACGTTGTTCAAAAAGGTCATGAAATCGGTTGCCGCGCATACGCGGCGGACCCAGGACACGACCTTTCTCTCCGACGGGGAGCGCCGCTATGGCAACGCCTTGTTCGAACTCTGTGCCCAGACGGTGCGGACCGGAAAACGGGGCCGTCCCCGCCGGACGTTGCCGAAAGGCTGTCGCGTGCGCATCAAGAACAAGGGCAGCCAACGGCATCGGCGCGGTCCCAAACGCCCGAAATATCCAGCGGCACGAACACCACCGGCAACACGCTGCGACCGTGGGTTACGCCTTGCTCGTCCTTGCGCAGCAGGCGTAGATCTTGCGTATGGCCCGGCAGGCCCACCGGTACGACCAGTCGTCCGCCTGGCTTCAGTTGCCGCGTCAGCGCCGGTGGGATTTCCGCCGCCGCCGCCGTGACGATGACAGCATCGAACAGCGCGTGTTCTTCCCAGCCCAGGCCCCCATCGGCGACTCGGATCGTCACGTTGTCGTATCCCAGTTCCCGCAAGCGATTGCCGGCGGTTTCGGCCAGTTCGGGGATCCGCTCCACCGAGTACACCCACCGCGCCAACCGGGCCAGCACCGCCGTCTGATAACCCGACCCCGTACCGATTTCCAGCACCACGGCGTTCGGTTCGAGCTCCAGCAACTCGGTCATCAGCGCCACGATGAACGGCTGGGAAATGGTCTGGTCGCGCCCAATCGGCAGCGGCATGTCGGCGTAGGCCCAATCCCGTTGCGCCGCTGGCACGAAGCAATGTCGGGGAACCGTTGCCAACGCCTTCAGCACCTGTTCGCTCAGGGTCGGACAGCCGGTCATCTCGCCGGTTTCGCGGGCCTCGGCGACCACCCGCGCCAACAGGCGCCGTCGCGGAATCTCAGGATCGAAATCCTGCCCGTCGTCCATGCCGTTCTCCCCACAACCGTGGCCGTTCGCGCCGAACCGTCCGGGCGGGCGTCAGAATCCGCGCCACCAGATCGCCCTCCCGCAGCAGTGGTTGCCGACGCAAGCTCGCCAGCAAGCCCGCGACCGGCGCGACCATCCGCACCCGTTCGCCACCGGTAAGCCCGTCGTAGACCTGGCCCAGTTCTTCGCCCGCCTGGACCCAGCGCCCCACCTCTTGGTGCGAGGAGAAGATGCCCGACTGTTCGGCCAGCACCACGAAAACCTGATGCAGATTGAAATACCCCAACTCTTCCTCTTCATCCGCCAGCCGCAAGCCGCTGACGATGCCCGTCCGATCCAGGAAGGCCACCAGGGCATGAAACAGGCTTTCACAATGCGCGGTCTGCAAGCTGCTGGCCTGCCCGGCTTGCAGCGCGAAATTTTCGCCGCCGCACAGCCGCCAGGTCCGCACCAGCGTGGGCACGTCGTCCGGTTCAAACGGTCGTTCGATCACCGCCGGCAACCCGAATAAACAGGCGCTGGCCCGTTCGTCGTCGTTGGGCGCGTACAACCGTACTTGTGGCATCTCCTCGACGTCCGGGCTGGGGTGAATCGCGACCCGGTAATAGGCCGCCTGGGTCACCGCCGCCACCACCTCGGTCATGGCCCACCGCGACCACGCGGCCTGTTGAATGCGCATTCCCCGCGTTTCCACGGCATTGCCGACCGAGGGGATCACCAGCACCCGCTCACGCAACTGTAAATCCCGCCGTCGGCCCGCCTCGATATCCCGCAGAAACGCCGCCAACCGCGATAACACAAACATGCCGTTGAGTTCCTGGCCTCGCAAGTCCGCCACCAGAGCCAACCGGGGCGCGCGCGCGCGCGGCCCGATGTCGTGATGGGAAATCGAATCATCGCCGCGCCATCGCCCAATGAGTTCAGGAGTCGTTATGATGCTCAAGGTTTCGCTCCGCTATCCGCGTCACCGCGTTGTCCGAAAGCCATGTCTTGTTCCATCAAATTTAATAATAGTCCAGGCGGCCAATTTCACATGGTGAATTTTCCGTGGGTGCCGATTTGCCGTCCGCGTCCCGATAAAAATAAATCCTCCTGTATGTTGCGCCGCAACATCAAGCACGCTATATTGCAATGCAGCAAATCATGCCACTCGACGAGGAAGCCGCTATGGTTGTCAATTTATTCAATAAACCCCTGGAATCTCCGCCCGCCTTGCCGGAGCCCGTGATCAAGGCCAACAAACTGTTCATCGAAAACGTGGAAAAGATTCTGGTATTCCAGATGAACTCGCTGAAAGCCTATTTCGACATCGGCATCAATCAACTCCGGGCCGCCGCCGAAATCACCGATCTGGAAAGCTTGCAGGACTTTTGCAAGCGCCAGACGGAAATCGCCCAGACGCTCCAGCGCAAGCTGATCAACGATGTCCGAATCATGTCCAACATGGCCACGCGCCTCAAAACCGATATAGACGGACTGACCCAAACCACGTTGGAAACGACGCTGTCCAAGGCCGCGTGATTTTCCGCTAGCCGACTGCATTGCCCCGCGCGCGGGGCAATGTCGTTCATGACCCCGACCGTTACGCATACGCATCCCGCTATCTCCTTCCGCATCGCGATAACCCGCGAGTCCACCGCCGACTCGAAGATCACGGCTGCTCTGGCCGCGGCGCTGGAAGTGCCCTTGGTTTCCGAGTCCAGCCCGGACGGTTTTACTCACCTGCTGGTGGTGACGCCGGAGCGGCTGGAGTTGCGGGAACTGGGGCCGGGAGCACCCGGCCCGGTCTATGCCGATTTCGCGGCGGGCGCGGTCGCTCACCGACGTCGGTTCGGGGGTGGGCGCAATCAACCGCTAGCGCGCGCGGTGGGGCTCAAGCACGGCGCGGCGCCAACCGTGGTGGACGTCACCGCCGGGTTGGGCCGCGACGCCTTCGTATTGGCCTGCCTGGGTTGCGTGGTGCGGTTGGTGGAGCGTTCTCCCCTCATCGCCGCCCTGCTGCGCGACGGTCTGGAGCGCGCCGCCGATATCCCGGACCTTGGTCCACTGGTGGCGGAACGGCTCCGCCTGATCGTGGCGGACGGACGGGACTACTTGCCACGACTCGCGGAAGACCAGCGACCGGATGTCGTCTATCTGGACCCGATGTATCCACCCCGCCAGAAAACAGCGCTAGCCGGGAAAGACATGCGTCTGCTACGGCAACTGACTGGGGACGACAACGATGCGCCGGAACTGCTCGCCGTCGCCTTGGCCTGCGCCCATCGGCGGGTGGTGGTGAAACGACCTCGGCGCGCGCCGCCGCTGGCCGGGCCGCCGCCCGGCTTCCAGATCACCGCGCCCAATACCCGCTTCGACGTCTATCCCATCTCGCGGCCCACCGGCGTTCCCTGAATCGCCAGTGGGCCAAATCGCCCCTCTCCAATGCCGTGATCCAGGCGAAAAAATGCCGTGGTCGGCATGAGAAACCGTGACCCTTCCTGTAAACTTAACGATCTTGGATCGGAATCGTCTGATCGAAAAACCATAAAACGTACTGAATTCTAACAACAGGAGGCCATTCGATGAGCCACACCACCGAATCCATCCGCAATATTGCCTTGGTCGGGCATGGCGCGGCTGGGAAAACCACCTTGGTGGAATCCATTCTGCACCGCGCCGGCAAGTTGGCCACGCCCGGTGTCGTGGAAAAAGGCAACACGGTCTGCGATTTCGACCCGCAGGAAAAAGCGCATCAACATTCGTTGGATGCCGCTCTGGTCCATTTCGATTACGACGGGGCTCGCGTCAATCTGATCGATACCCCAGGCTTCCCGGATTTCATCGGCCAGGCCATTACCGTGTTGCCGGCGGTGGAAACGGTGGCGGTGGTGATCAACGCCCAGACCGGCATCGAAGCGATGACCCAGCGGATGCTGGAGCGCGCCGCCGAACGTCGACAGTGCCGAATGATCGTCGTCAACAAGATCGATGCCGAAAATCTCGATCTGCCCGCGTTGCTGGACCAGATTCAGGAAAGTTTCGGCAAGGAATGCCTGCCGATCAACCTGCCCGCCAACGGTAGCGCCTCGGTCGTGGATTGCTTCTTCGCCACCACTGGCGACAGCGATTTTTCCAGTGTGGCCAGCGCCCACTCCGCCCTGATCGATCAGGTCGTCGAGATGGACGAAGACCTGATGGCGCTGTATCTGGAGCAGGGCGAGGATTTGCAACCCGAGCAGTTGCACGCGCCGTTCGAGAAAGCGCTACGCGAGGGCCATCTGATCCCGATCTGCTTCGTCTCGGCGCGCACCGGCGTTGGGATCAAGGAACTGCTGGACGTGTTCGTCAAGTTGTTGCCCAATCCTCTTGAAGGCAACGCCGAACCGCTCCTGAAGGGCGTGGGCGAGACGGACGGGGAACTGCGAGTCGTCTCCGATTCCAAGCAGCATGCGGTGGCGCATGTGTTCAAGGTGCTGATCGATCCCTTCATCGGCAAGCTTGGCATCTTCCGCATCCACCAGGGTGCGATCACCAAGGACAGTCAGTTATTTATCGATGACAACCGCAAGCCGTTCAAGGTCGGCCATCTGTTCCACGTTCACGGCAAGGAACATCCCGAAGTCGCGGTTGGGATTCCCGGCGACATTTGCGCGGTGGCCAAGGTGGACGACATTCACCGCGACGTGGTGCTGCACGACTCCCACGACGAGGATGAGATTCATTTGCGGCCATCACGGTTCCCCACGCCGTTATTTGGGCTGGCCATCCGCGCCGCTACTCGGGGTGACGAGCAAAAGCTGTCCGATACCGTCAACAAGTTGCTGGAGGAAGACCCCTGCCTGGCGTTGGAACACAACGCCCATACCAAGGAGACCGTGCTGCGTGGTCTGAGCGACTTGCATTTGCGCATCACCCTGGAAAAGATGCAACAGCGTTACAATCTGCAAGTCGAAACCAAGCCGCCCAAGATTGCCTACAAGGAAACCGTCAGCCAGAACGCCGATGGTCATCATCGCCACAAGAAGCAGACTGGCGGCGCTGGCCAATTCGGCGAGGTGTTCATGCGCATCGAACCGTTGCCGCGCGATGCCGGCTTCGAGTTCGTCAGCGCGGTGGTGGGCGGCACCATTCCCACCTCGTTCCTGCCAGCGGTGGAAAAGGGCGTTCGCGAAGCCTTGCAGGAAGGCGCGGTGGCCGGCTATCCGATGCAAGACGTGCGCGCCATCGCCTACGACGGTAAATACCATCCGGTCGATTCCAAGGAAATCGCCTTTGTCACCGCTGGCCGGGAGGCTTTTCTGGATGCGGTCAGCAAGGCCAAGCCCATCGTGTTGGAACCCATCGTCAACCTGGAAGTCCGAGCGCCGGCCGATTGCGTCGGCGCCATCACCGGCGATTTGTCCAGCCGGCGCGGACGCATCGCGGGCACCGACGCCGGACCGCGCGGCATCAGTATCATCAGGGCCCAGGTGCCCATGGCGGAACTGGAAGGTTATGAGTCGCAGTTGAAATCCATGACCGCCGGCCTCGGGTCCTATAGCATCGAACTGAGCCATTACGACCCGGTTCCGGGCGACATCCAGCAAAAGCTGCACGCCGCCCACAAGAAACAGCAGGAGAGTTGATCTCCTTTTCGGCAAGTCGGACCAGGGTTCGGCTTGCCCCTAAAAATCCTAGTTCTGGACTTGGTTAAAAAGCTTGTACAATAACTGCTAGCTTTTTGCTTGACCCTGCCGCCTCCACTCGGATAAGCTTGATCAATATCTGTACAAGATTGGTCTCCGTCGGCATCGCCAGAGGCACATCATGCGCGACATGATTCGTACCCTTCGTCATTGTGGTCTCTATCTACTGCCAGCCTCCCTGCTGGTGATCGCCGGTGCCTTGCTGGTGGCTCTGTTGTGCTATCCGATTCCTTCCGCCGCGCCGAATGGCGCATTTCACTCCGCCGTGGCCATGGACCATGACGAGTATTGGCGGTCCCACGCCGAAAGCTTGTTCGCGGCGATGATGGCCGAATCCCTGCGCCGGCGGGGGGAAGAACGGCGGGATGGTCTTGCGCGCACCCTGGAATACCGGTACGAACGCTTTTTGCCTTTCGAGGATCGATCCACCGGACCGGCGGCGATACCGCCGGGGCTGGGCAGTGGCGTCACCGCGGGCCGTCCCTCGCTCATCCGTTTATGAGTCTGCTGTTCCGCGACGCCGCCGGATCGAATCGATCTTGCCGGTCGGCGCGGTTCGGTTCGATCCGCCAACTCCGTCGCCGCTCATGCTGGTCCCAACGCCCGCCCATAAGCCTCGCGCACGTCCTCACCAAAGCAGACTAGATAGACCGTCTCGATCCGGTCCTCCTCGGCAAGGAAGTTTTTGACCTCGCGCACCGCGATGCGCGCCGCTTCATCGAGCGGATAGCCGTAGACCCCGCAACTGATGGCGGGAAAGGCGATGGTGCGAACGCCGTGGGCCACCGCCAATTTCAGGCTGTTACGATAGCAAGCCGCCAGCAGTTCCGGCTCGCCCCCATCACCACCTTGCCAAATCGGGCCGACGGTATGGATGATATGGCGGGCTGGCAGGCGATAACCTCGGGTGATCTTGGCCTGCCCCGTCTCGCAGCCGTTCAGGGTTCGGCACTCGGCCAGCAGTTCCGGGCCAGCGGCCCGATGAATGGCGCCGTCCACGCCGCCACCCCCTAACAACGAGCGGTTGGCGGCGTTGACAATGGCGTCCACCCGGAGTTGGGTGATATCGCCCGAGCTGAGTTGGATTCGATCGGAAGGGGTGGTCATGTCATGCCCTCTAAATCTCGATCATTTCGAAATCGCTCTTGGTGGCGCCGCACTCGGGGCAAGCCCAGGTCGGCGGCACGTCGTCCCAGCGGGTGCCCGGCGGAATGCCGTCGTCCGGCCAGCCCTTTTCCTCGTCATAAATGAATCCGCAAACCAGACACATATATTTTTTCATCATCCAACCTTTTACCCATGTTGCTTTTCGTGACGGTCATTGTCCCATGGCGGCGCATCCCGAAAAAGCCACGGTGTTTGTTAGAATCCGCGTTTCCATCCTACCCTGGAGCATCGGTTTGATTCCCACCGCCCCTCTCCATCCCCCCGTGGTCATGACCTTGGCCGGCAATGATCCCAGTGGGGGGGCTGGCATCGCCGCCGACATCGAAACCCTGGTCAGTCTGGGCAGTCATCCCGCGCCGGTCATCACCACCCTGACCGTGCAAGACACCCATGATGTCCAAGCGTTGTTGCCAGTCGAACCGGGCCAGATACTTGCGCAGGCGCGGGCGGTGCTGGAGGACATGCCGGTGGCGGCGTTCAAGGTCGGCGTGATCGGCGGCGTGGATCAGGCCATCGCTCTGCGCGCGTTGTTCGCCGCTTATCCTCGCATCCCGGTGGTCCTCGACCCAGTGCTGGCGGCGGGCGGCGGAACCGAACTGGCCAGCGTGGCGTTGATCGAGGCGATCCAGGACTTGCTGTTGCCGCTGACCACGGTGTTGACACCTAACAGCGTCGAGGCCCGCCGACTGGCGCCGGAAGCCGACACTCTGGAAGCCTGCGCCATGGCGTTGCTGGCGCGCGGCTGCGGTTACGTGCTGATCACCGGCGGGCATGAGCCGGGCAGCGAAGTCGTCAACACGTTGTACGGCAATAATCGACTGCTGGAAACCTGGCGCTGGCCGCGCTTCCCGGCAAGTTACCACGGTTCGGGCTGCACGCTGGCGTCCGCCATCGCCGCCCTGCTCGCCCAGGGTCACACCCCCTATTCGAAAGAGTCCATTGGCTCCGCGGTCTACCGTGCCCAGCATTACGTCTGGCAATCCCTGCAAGCGGGTTATCGGATCGGCGGCGGGCAACAAATTCCTAACCGGCTATTCTGGGCCACCGCGGCCCGAGGTTACCCATGAACCCACTATCCTGTCGCGGCCTGTATGCCATCACCGATGCCTTGCTCATTCCCGATGACCGATTGATCGTCGCCGTCGAACAGGCCATTCTAGGCGGCGCCCGGCTGATTCAGTATCGCGACAAAAGCCACGACGCCGCGCGCCAACTGACGCAGGCCACGGCGCTCAACGCGCTGTGCCAGCGTTACGCGATCCCGCTGATCGTCAACGACGACGTGGAACTGGCTGTCCAGGTCGGCGCGGCGGGCGTCCATATCGGCAAGGACGATCCAGTGCTGGCCATTGCCCGCGCCCGGTTGGGGCAGCAGGCGATCATTGGGGTGTCCTGTTACGACCGGCTGGACCTGGCGCTGGAAGCCGTGCGCGCTGGCGCTGATTACGTCGCGTTCGGGGCTTTTTTCCCGTCGCCGACCAAACCCACCGAGGTCCGTGCGTCCATCGCCTTGCTGCGCAAGGCCCGCGCGGCGTTGAGCGTCCCTATCGTCACCATCGGTGGCATCACCCCGGACAACGCGCCGCTGTTACTGGACGTGGGCGCCGACGCGCTGGCGGTGGTCAGCGGGGTCTTCGGTCAGCCCGATATTCAGGCCGCCGCCCGCCGCTATGCCAACTTGTTCGCTTAAGGAATTCCGCCATGACCCGTTCCGAGCAACTGTTCATCGAAGCCCAGCGCCATATTCCCGGCGGGGTCAATTCGCCAGTGCGCGCTTTTCGCGGCGTCGGCGGCACACCGATCTTCTTCAAGCGTGGCGCGGGCGCCTGGCTCTACGATGAGGATGATCGCCGCTACATCGACTATGTCGGCTCCTGGGGGCCGATGATCGTCGGTCACGCGCATCCGGCGGTGGTGCGGGCGGTGCAAGAAGCGGCGGCTAACGGGTTGAGCTTCGGCGCGCCCACCGCCCTTGAAACGGTCATGGCGCGGCGTATTCGGGAACTCGTCCCGTCCATGGAGTTGGTGCGGATGTGCAATTCCGGCACCGAGGCGACCATGAGCGCCATCCGGCTGGCGCGCGGCTTCACCGGCCGCGACAAGATCGTCAAGTTCGAGGGTTGTTACCATGGTCATTCCGACTCGCTGTTGGTCAAGGCCGGTTCCGGGGCGCTGACCTTGGGGGTGCCCACCTCGCCCGGCGTGCCGGCGATGCTGGCGGCGCAGACCGTGACCCTGACCTACAACGATCTCGATCAGGCGCGACAAGCGTTCGAGCAGATGGGCGAGGACATCGCCGGGGTCATCGTCGAACCGGTGGCCGGCAATATGAATTGCATCCCGCCCGCGCCCGGTTTTCTGCAAGGCTTGCGCGCGCTGTGCGATCAGTACGGCAGCGTGCTGATTTTCGACGAGGTGATGACCGGCTTCCGGGTGGCGCTGGGCGGAGCGCAGGCGTTGTACGACATCACCCCGGACCTGACCACGCTGGGCAAGATCATCGGTGGTGGAATGCCGGTCGGCGCGTTCGGCGGCAAGCGTGCGATCATGGAAAAACTGGCGCCGCTGGGCCCGATCTATCAGGCTGGCACCCTGTCGGGCAATCCGGTGGCGATGGCCGCCGGGTTGGCGACGCTGGATCTGATCGCCGCGCCCGGTTTCCATGCCGATCTTGCCGCCGAGACTCGGCGGTTGTGCGAGGGACTGGTTGCCGCCGCCTGCGAAAATGGCGTACCGCTGACGGCCAACGCGGTCGGTGGGATGTTCGGTATCTTCTTTGCCAGCGAAACCGTGACTACTTACGCTCAAGCGGTCGCTTGCGATGTCGAACGGTTCAAGGCGTTCTTCCATGGGATGCTGACCGAGGGCGTCTATCTGGCGCCGTCCGCGTTTGAGGCGGGGTTTCTATCCTCGGCGCACACCGACGAAGACATCGAAGCAACCCTTGCCGCCGCCCGCCGGGTATTCGCCCGCCTTTGAGCTGGAGGATGCATCTGGAGGATTCACCATGTCCCGACCCGCTGAACAATTCATCACCGCCGCCGACTATCTGGTGCTGGAACGTCAAGCGGAAACCAAGAGCGAATATCTCAACGGTTGTATCTACGCGATGAGCGGCGCCAGCCGTAGCCATAATCGCATCACCGTCAACCTGACCTCGGCTTTGCACGCCCAACTCAAACGTAAGCCGTGTGAACCTTTCTCCGGTGACATGCGGGTCAAGGTCAGTCCCACCGGTTTGTACACCTACCCGGAGGTGATGATCGTTTGCGGCGAACCCCGCTTCGAGGACCAGCACGTGGATACCCTGCTCAATCCCACAGTCATCATCGAAGTGCTGTCGGAGAGCACCGAGGCTTATGACCGGGGCGAAAAGTTCGCCCACTACCGCGCGTTGCCATCGCTAACCGATTATCTACTGGTCGCTCAAGACCAGCCGTGCATCGAGCACTACCAGCGGCAGGCGGACGGGCGCTGGCTTTACTCAGCCACCGACGGCCTGGATGCGCAAGTCGAAATCGCCACCATCGACTGCGTGTTACGGTTGGCGGAGGTTTACGAGCGGGTGGCTTTCGCCGACCCCGCCGACCCCGCCACATCCTGAATTCTCAACTATAGTTGTGGGGTTACCACCGTCCAAGGAGGCATCCCCATGACCGAGACCAACAAGGCGCCTACGCCGGACGCCAAGCTCACCGCCGATCTTAACAAGCTGGCTCAGAATTTCTCCAAGATCATCGAGCAAAGTCAGCGCGTGCTCCAGGAATACCTCAAGCGTCAGGAGCGCAACGACCAGATTCCACTGCTCGATCCCGCCATCATCGGCAAGTCCTTTCAGGAATTCTTTGACAAGCTGTTGAAGAACCCGGAAAAATTGATTGAGGCCCAAGCCAATTTCTGGAAGAACTACCTCGACCTGTGGCAGTCCGCTTCCAAACGAATGCTGGGCCACGAAACCCAGCCGGTCATCAAGCCGCCGCCCGGCGACAAGCGGTTTGCCGATGAGCAATGGGCGGAAAACGCGGTATTCGATTTCATCAAGCAATCCTATTTGCTGGCCGCCGACAGCGTGCAAGGGCTGGTTCGTCAGGTCGAGGGCCTGGACGATAAAACCGCGCGCCGGGTGCAGTTCTATACCCGCCAGTTCGTGGACGCGATGGCTCCCACCAACTTCGTTCACACCAATCCCACCGTGCTCAAGGCCACGCTCGATTCCGGTGGTGAAAACTTGTTCAAGGGACTGCAAAACCTGCTGGGAGATTTGGAGCGCGGGCGCGGCCAGTTGCAGATCAGGATGACCGACCTCAATGCGTTCAAGCCGGGCGAGAACATCGCGGTGACGCCGGGCAAGGTCGTTTTCCAGAACGAGTTGATGCAACTGGTCCAGTACGACCCCAGCACGCCGACCGTCTATCAAAAACCGTTCCTGTTCGTTTCGCCGTGGATCAACAAGTTCTACATCATGGACATGCGGCCCAAGAACTCCATGGTCAAGTGGATGGTGGACCAGGGATTCACCGTGTTCATGACCTCCTGGATCAACCCGGACGAGCAACTGGCGCACAAGAAGTTCGAGGATTACATGCTGTCCATCGTGGAGGCGATGGACGCCATTGAGCAAGCCACCGGCGAGCGGGAAATCAACGCCGCCGGCTACTGTCTGGGCGGCACCATCCTGCTCACCACGCTGGCCTATCTCGCCGCCAAGAAGGACAAGCGGGTGCAGAGCGCGATCTGCTTCGCCTGCATGACCGATTTCAGCGAGCCGGGCGAACTGGAAGTGTTCATCGACGAAGAACTGATTGCCCTGCTGGAGAAGCAGATGGGCGAGCGGGGCTATCTGGACGGCAGCCAGATGGCCGGTGTGTTCAGCATGTTGCGCGCCAACGACCTGATCTGGTACTTCGTGGTCAACAATTACCTGCTGGGCAAGGACCCTTATCCTTTCGATCTGCTGTACTGGAACTCCGATTCCACCCGGATGCCGCGCGACATGCACAGCTTCTACGTGCGCAACATGTACCAGAAGAACTTGTTGCGCGAGCCGGGCGGCATCACCCTGGCGGGCGTGCCCATCGACTTGCGCAAGATCAAGACCCCGGTCTGCTTTCTGTCCGCCTACGAGGACCACATTGCGCCGTGGAAATCCACCTACGCTGGCACCCAACTGGTCGGCGGCCCGGTGAAATTCGTGCTGAGCGGCTCCGGCCATATCGCCGGGGTCATCAATCCGGCCTCGTCCGATAAATACGGGTTCTGGCTCAATCCGAAGACGCCGTCGAATCCCGATGACTGGTTCAAGGAAGCGGTCAAGCAGGAAGGTTCCTGGTGGCCGGACTGGCTGGCCTGGCTGACGCCCCACGCGGGTCCGCAAGTCCCGGCCCGCACGCCCGGCGACGGCAAGCTGAAACCCATCGAGGATGCGCCGGGTTCCTATGTCAAGATGCGCTACGATCAGTAGCGCATGCCCACGCCCGCCCTGTCCCCCCAGGCTTTCATCGCCACCTGGCGGGACAGTACCCTGAAAGAGCGCAGCGCGGCCCAGTCGCATTTCAACGACTTGTGCCGCTTGCTGGGCGAGCCGACTCCGACCGAGGCCGATCCCCACGGCGAGTGGTTCTGCTTCGAGAAGGGAGTGAAGAAGACCGGCGGCGGCGATGGCTGGGCGGACGTGTGGCGCAAAGGCTGCTTCGCCTGGGAGTACAAGGGCAAGCACAAGGACCTGGGCGCGGCGCTGCGGCAATTGCGGCAATACGCCCTGGCGCTGGACAACCCGCCGCTGTTGATCGTCTGTGATCTCGACGCCATCGAGATTCACACCCACTTCACCAACAGCATCCACACCGTCTATCGGCTGGCGCTGACCGATCTCGCCAACCCGGCCAAACTGGATTGGCTGCGCTGGGCGTTCACTGACCCGGAACGGTTGAAACCCGGCCAGACCCGACAACGCCTGACCGAGGATGCCGCCGAGCGCTTCGCCGGCTTGGCGCAGGGCTTGCGCGCTCAAGGCCATGCGCCGCGAACCGTCGCCCATTTCATCAACCGGCTGGTGTTCTGCATGTTCGCCGAGGATGTGGGCCTGCTACCGGACCGGCTGTTCACTCGGCTGTTGGAGCACGCCGCGAGCCAACCCAGCGAATTCGCCGCGATGGCGAGCGATTTGTTCCGCGCCATGCGCGCCGGTGGGCGGATTGGGTTCGAAAAGGTCGAGTGGTTCAACGGCGGATTGTTCGACAGCGATGAAGCGTTATCCCTTGATCGCCCCGCCATTGAGGCCGTGTTGAAGGCCGCGCGGCTGGATTGGAGCGACATCGACCCCAGCATTTTCGGCACGCTGTTCGAGCGCGGGCTGGACCCGGACAAGCGTTCGCAACTGGGCGCGCACTACACCGACCGGGACAAGATCGGGATGTTGGTGGAGCCGGTCATCGTTCGGCCCCTGCAAACGGAATGGGTGGAGATCAAGACGCGGATCGCCGAGCGATTGGCCAAGGCCGCCGCCGCCAAAACTCCAGCGACCGCAACCAACGCCCGAAAAGCCGCGCAAGACCTGCATGATCGATTCCTGGAGCGGTTGCGGCAGGTGCGCATCCTCGATCCGGCCTGCGGGTCTGGCAATTTCCTCTATCTGGCGCTGCTGGCGCTCAAGGATTTCGAGCACCAGACCCATCTCGACGCCGAGGCGCTGGGGTTGGGCCGGCAGTTTCCCTCGGTGGGGCCGGAGTGCGTTTGGGGCATCGAGATTAACCCTTACGCGGCGGAACTGGCGCGGGTGACGGTTTGGATCGGCGAGATTCAGTGGATGCGCCGCAATGGTTTTGAGGTCAACCGCCAGCCGATCCTGCGGGCGTTGGATACGATTGAATGTCGGGATGCGCTGCTGGACCTGGAAGGTCGCGAAGCCGAATGGCCAGCGGCGGAATTCATCGTCGGCAATCCGCCATTTTTGGGCGACAAGAAGCAGTTGGCGGAACTGGGCGAGGACTATGTGGCGACGCTGCGCCGGGTCTATGCCGGACGGGTGTCGGGTGGCGCTGATCTGGTTTGCTACTGGTTCGAGAAAGCACGGGCGCAGATTGAAGCGGGACAGACGCAGCGCGCCGGATTGGTGGCAACGAACTCGATCCGCCAAAAGCGCAACCGACCGGTGTTGGAGCGAATTTCCAAGACCGGCGCGATCTTTGACGCCTGGAGTGACCAACCGTGGATCAACGACGGCGCGGCGGTGCGGGTGTCGCTGGTGTGCTTTGGGCGGATGACGAATAGCGCGACCCTCGATGGCCGCCCGGTTGCGGAAATTCACGCCGATTTGACTGGCCGGGCGCTGGATGCCGCTAGCGGTTTGGATTTAACTCAGGCTCGCTCGTTGCCAGAAAACGCCGGTTGCTCGTTCTTCGGTCTGTGTTTGGCGGGCGCGTTCGCGGTGGACAGCGCCACGGCGCGACAGTGGTTGCGCCAACCGAACCCACACAGCCGACCCAACAGCGAAGTGCTGCGCCCGATTTGGAACGGCGTGGATGTCACCCAAGGCTGGAAAGGCCGCTGGGTGATCGACTTTGGAACCGATTTGAGCGAGAGCGAAGCCGCGCTGTACGAAGCGCCGTTCGCGCATGTGTTGGCGAAAGTGAAGCCGGTGCGGATGAGCAACCGCGAGAAATCACGGGTTGAATACTGGTGGCGGCACGGTCGCCCGCGCCCCGAACTGCGTCGAAAACTGGCTGGATTGACACGCTATATCGCCACATCCGAGACAGCCAAGCACCGCATTTTCGTCTGGTTACCAGTCAGTGTTGCACCGGAACACAAGCTGGTCGTCATTGCCCGCGATGACGATGAAACTTTCGGTATCTTGTCATCGCGCTTTCACATTGTATGGGCAACAGCCTTGGGTGGCAGGTTAGGAGTAGGCAACGATCCCGTTTACAACTCTACCCGTTGCTTTGAAACCTTCCCCTTCCCAACCAGCCTGACCCCGAACTTCCCCGCCAGCGTCTATGCCGACGATCCGCGCGCTCAGGCCATTGCCGCCGCCGCCCGCAAATTGAACGAATTACGCGAAAACTGGCTGAATCCGCCGGAATGGGTGGATCGTGTCCCGGAAGTCGTTCCCGGCTATCCCGACCGGCTGATTCCCAAGCCGGAACACGCCGCCGAACTCAAAAAACGCACCCTGACGAATCTCTACAACGCTCAGCCGGCGTGGTTGATCAACGCCCACCGCGCCCTGGATGAAGCGGTCGCTACCGCTTACGGCTGGCCGATGGACCTGAACGATGACGAGGTGTTGCGCCGCCTGTTGACGCTGAACCGGGAACGGACGCTGGGAACTGCTTGATCGTCAGCGGGTTTTTAATCGGTTAGCCTTAATTCAGGTCGGGGTCTCGAAAATAGCGAGCACCCCAATCCGCCTGTGTCGACACTCCCTTTCCGCTCAGCTTGTAAACCTTGATGCTGGGATCACGAGAAACGTTGGCCGGTGAGCCGGTCATCATGAACTGGCTCAGGTGGCGGGGATCGCTGAACACCAACACCTGCCGATACGGACTCACCGAGGCGCCAGGGCCAATGTCGGTCCGGGCCAGCCGCATGTAAACGAGTTTGCCGCTTCTCTTTTCCCAAACCGCGCCGCGCCCGTGCGTCTCGGCCAGCACAGCGTTCAAGCCATTGATCTCGAACACTCCATAACCGGCGGACTGTTCGATCTCGGTTCGGGCAAGCGGCTTCAGCTTGTAGAGCTGGTTCAAAGTTTGGGTGCGCACCTTGAGGATGGCCTGCCGCTGTTCCTGCCGGGCTTTTTCGCTCAACTTGCCCGCCGGCGGAGTAAGATCGGCCGGTTTCTTCGCCGGATCGCTGGCGCATCCAGTCAACAGCGCCGCCAGCAGCAGGCCACCCACGGCCAGAGCGATACCGCGCCATGAGCAGAAACGCGCGCGTGGTGGAAAAATGGGGAGAACAGGTTTAGTCATCGTCAACGGATGGTCAGTGAATCGTCGCGGAGTTCATTATTTGTCGCGCTGGCGCGGCGACTCGGGCTTGCCGCCGCCGCGCGTTGGCCGTGGCGGTCGGTTCTTGGCCTCGTTGCTGAAGCGGAACCGTCCAGCCAATACACAACCTTTCATGCCAGGATCGCAGGGCCGACCCTGAACATGCTGGCACATCTCGTTGAGTTCATGTGGACAACCCCAACCACCAGCCATTTCGTCACCTCTGGAACAATCTCTCGTCGACCGCTGACACGCGCCCGACGGCCTGGATTCAGGATATGCTGATGCCAAGGATAATAGCGGAGAATTGGCAATTGACGCCACCGCGAACAAATTCGCCGCCGACCGACGTTGGGCTATCCTGAATCGTTCCGCCCGACGGCCACCATCGGCGCGCGGGGCTCCAATCGCCTTGGAGGATGCTGTCTTGCACCGCCTTTTCATCTTCCTGATCGCCGGATGGTCCGGGTTTTTCGTGATGGCCATCGAACTATTGAGTGGGCGAATCCTCGCCCCGGACTTCGGCAACAGCATCTACGTCTGGGGTGGGGTGATCACGGTCTTCATGTTGGCGCTGGCGCTCGGCTATCTTTTGGGTGGCCGGTGGTCGTTGCACGATCCAAGCTTGCCCCGACTGGCGTTCCTCCTCATCGCCAGCGCGGTGGCCACGGTTCCGGTCATTCTCCTGGGCGATCCGGCCCTCGGCTGGATCTTCGACCGAATCCAGGACCCCCGCTACGGTTCCCTCCTGTCGGCAACGCTGTTGTTCTTCGTCCCCATCACCTTGGCGGGCATGGTCTCCCCCTACGCCGTTCGCCTGCTGGTGGACGAATCCCAATACAGCGGCCATCTCGCGGGGCTGCTTTATTTCTGCTCGACGTTTGGCAGTGCGGCGGGAACGCTTTTGACCTCGTTTTATCTCGTTCTGTATTTCGAAATCAACCAAATCCTGGGCGGCCTCATTGCGGTTTCCCTACTCCTTGGCCTGTTGACCATTTTTACTGGAAATCCCAAAGATGCGCCAAGATCACTGGCTTAGAACGTTGCTCGCCGGCCTTGCTTCATGCATGACCGCATCCGCCACCGCGATGAACATCATTCACACCGAAAAATCGCTTTATCGCAATATTCTCGTCTATGAAGAGGACGAGCAAAGATGCATGAGTTTCACCCGCCACAATCAAACCACCCGGCAAAGCTGCCAGTTCCTGGATGATTCCCACCGGTTCGTGTTCGGCTATACCAAGATGATGATGGGCGCGCTGTATTTGAACCCGCATCCCAGGAATATCCTGATCATTGGGTTGGGCGGCGGCGTATTGCCGACGGCGCTATCCCGGATGCTGCCAGACGCCAAAATCGACATCGTCGAGATCGATCCAGCCGTCGTCGCGGTCGCCAAACAGTTTTTCGGTTTCGATCCGGGCCAAAACGTTCGGGTTTTCGAAGAAGACGGGCGCGTTTTCGTCAAGCGCGCGGGCAAAACCGATCAACGCTATGAACTGATCATGCTGGACGCCTTCGACCACGAATACATCCCGGAACATCTGTTGACGCGGGAATTTCTGCTTGAGGTCAAGGCGCTGTTGACCACGAATGGCGTTTTAGCGGCCAATACTTTTTCCAGCAGCCGTCTCTATCACCATGAATCGACGACCTACCAATCGGTATTCGGCCTTTTCTACAATCTCAGGGTCGAACTGAAAAATCGCGTCATTCTGACGAAGATGGACGGACTGCCCTCGCGAGACACGATCAGCGGAAATGCCGCGCTGCTGGAAAGCAAGCTGCAACCGCTCGGTTTTGGCGGCGACTGGCTCGTGCCGCTGTTTTCGACCGAGCGCGATTGGGATCCCAACGCACGCATTCTGACAGATCAATACTCTCCCTCGAATCTGCTGAATTCGGCTTTCTAAAGCCTCCAAATCCGTCGGAGCGCGTGATTTTCCCTTGCTGGCGAATCGGCGGCGGAGAAGTCGCCGAGCGCGGCGCGCGGCCGGCCTGATCCACCGCTAAAGGCCATCCGCTCAAGGCGGTGGCGGCGCCAGCACCTCGCGGCTGCCGTTGGTCTGCACCGGTCCCACGACTCCGGCGACTTCCATTTCCTCGACCAATCGCGCCGCCCGGTTGTACCCGATGCGCAACCGGCGCTGCACCCCGGATATCGAAGCGCGCCGCGACTCGGTCACGATGCGCACCGCCTCGTCGTACAGCGGATCGCTTTCCCCACCACGCCCACCGCTGTCGGCGTCTTCCATGGCGTCGGCCTCCTCGCGGGGTTCGGCCAGCACGTCGTCGATGTAATCCGGGGCGCCGGTCTGTCGTAGATAGTCCACCACGCGCGGGACTTCGTGATCGTCCACGAACGCGCCATGCACCCGCTGCGGCAGGCCGGTGCCCGGCGGCAAATAGAGCATGTCGCCATGGCCTAGCAATTGTTCCGCGCCCATCTGGTCGAGAATGGTGCGGGAATCGACCCGTGACGACACCTGAAACGCGATCCGGGTCGGAATGTTGGCCTTGATCAGGCCGGTGATGACGTCCACCGACGGTCGTTGGGTGGCCAGGATCAGATGGATGCCGGAAGCGCGCGCCTTCTGCGCCAGGCGCGCGATCAATTCCTCCACTTTCTTGCCGACGATCATCATCAGGTCGGCCAGTTCGTCGATCACCACCACGATGAACGGCAGCGGTTCCAGTACCGGCACTTCGCCCACGGTGCCGCCTTCCTCCGGTTTCCAAAATGGATCGGTGATGTCCTCGCCCGCCGCTCGCGCGTCGGCGATTCGCCGATTGAAACCGGCGATATTGCGCACCTTCAGCGTCGCCATCAGCCGGTAACGACGGTCCATCTCCACCACGCACCAGCGCAGGGCGTTGGCCGCCTCCTTCATGTCGGTCACTACCGGGGTCAGCAGATGCGGAATGTCCTCGTACATGGACAGCTCCAGCATCTTCGGGTCCACCAGGATCAGCCGCACCTCGTGGGGCGCGGCCTTGTACAGCAGGCTCAACAGCATGGCGTTGATCGCCACCGACTTGCCGGAGCCGGTGGTGCCGGCCACCAGCAGGTGTGGCATCTTGGCCAGGTTGGCCACCACCGGATTGCCGCCGATGTCCTTGCCCAGCGCCAGGGTCAGGGGAGACGCCGCCTGTTGGTAAACCGGCGTCTCCAAGACCTCCCGCAGATAGACGATCTCGCGTTGCTGGTTGGGAATCTCCAAACCGATCACCGATTTGCCGGGGATGATTTCCACCACCCGCACGCTGATCACCGACAGACCGCGCGCCAGATCCTTGGCGAGATTGCTGATCTGGCTGACCTTGACCCCCGGCGCCGGCTCGACCTCGAAGCGGGTGATCACCGGTCCCGGTTCCACCGCCACGACCTTGACGGTAATGCCAAAGTTTCGGAGCAGGACTTCCACCCGCCGCGACATGTCATCC
Organism: Candidatus Contendibacter sp.; assembly: GCA_031732755.1. Taxonomy (GTDB): domain Bacteria; phylum Pseudomonadota; class Gammaproteobacteria; order Competibacterales; family Competibacteraceae; genus Contendibacter. The sequence continues at coordinate 12,588 of JAVMKI010000073.1, read as the reverse complement.
AGCGTTTCCGGGGAATAGCCGGCGATGCTGGCCGAGGGGGGATCGAGCAAGTCCAGTGGTGGCAGGGGATACGGCGCGACCGGCAACGGCGCCGCTACCCGCCGCACCAGGAACGCCGCTTTGGCCGGAGGCGCGGGGGGAGCCGTCGGTTGTGGTGGTCGCGGTTGCGAAACGGCGGTCCAGTCGGGAGAAATTCCCGGTGAGGTCCAGTCCGGATCGTCCGAATCGTTCTCGTTGGGGTCGCGCTCTGGCGAGGAAACTGTCCACGGTGCCGGGGAGTCCGCATGTGGCAGAGTGGCGGGAATCACCACTGCCGGTGAATCGCTGGCGGTGGCGGCCAACTCCAAACCCCGTGCTGGCGGTGGTGATAAAGGAACGGGCGGCGGCGCTCCCAAATCCCGCGCCGGTGGTGATAAAGGAATGGGCGGCGACGCCAACGGCGTGGCGGGGTGCGAAGGCGCTGGCAACCCGCTCGCCAGGGCGAACGCATTGCCAGGCACCAGCGTGAGCATGTCCAGTGGTGGCTGTTCGTGCCCCTCACCCCAATCTTTCTCCACTGGGGGAGGGGCAATCCCGCGAAGCCGCAAGCTGCCATGCTCCCCTTCTCCAACACGGGCGGGAGTTGGAGGTTGAGGTTGCGCATAGTCATCCAGGGCGGGTGGCGGTGCCCAATCCTCGACTGGCAGCGGGGCTAAAACCACGGAAGGCGATTTTGCCAAAGACCACTCCGCCGCCGGGTGGCTCAAAACCGGTTCGATACGCGCCGCCGGTCGGTTGGTGAATGCCACCGTCGGCGGTTCGTCGCTTCCGGCGGGCGTGGATGGAGGCGTGGGGGGCGCGACGGTGATCACTGCCCCGGACGAATCCGGGGACGCGGATGGCTCGAATGGCACGGATGACGCGGCGGGCGCGGGCGTCGTGGTGGCCTCCCGACGGGATCGCCACCCAGTCGGAAATTTCCCGACCGACTGCCCAATCACCCGCTTTAGGGCTGGAAACAGCCGAGACAGGGCGTTTCCCCTAGCCGGGGGCGTTGACGGTGCTGGTGGCGGGGGCGTTGACGGTGCCGGTGGTGGGGGCGCTGACGGTTCCGGGGGCGGAGGCATCGACGGTTCCGGGGGCAGATCCTCAGTCGAGGGTTGGTCGTGCCCATCGCCGCCGGTCGTTCTGGGCTGTATCCAGCGCAGCGGCATCATCACCAGACCGCCGATCCAATCCACCATCTTCAGCGCCACCAGCCCCACCCAGTCCAGCACCGTCAGCCAAGACAGCCCGGTGGTCAACACCACACCGGCCAGCAGCAGCGCCAGCATGAACAGGTTGCCGCCCATCTCCTCGAAAGCCTGGATCAGGAACTGGCTGACGTGATCTCCCACCAGACCACCCGACGACCCGGCGCCGGGAACGGTTCCGGGTACCGTGTGCAGATGCAGGGCCACCAGGCCACAAGCCGTCGCCAGCGTCACCAGAAACCCCAGAACCCGGAATAAGACGATCTCGCCGTCCAGTTCCAACAAGGCGCCGCGCTTGAATAGCCGCCAGCCCGCGAACGCCACGCCTAGCGGCAGCAGATAGGCGGCGTAGCCGAAGAAATACAGAGTGACATCGGCGAACCAGGCGCCGAATACTCCACCGAGATTATGGAACTGGGCCACCGCCGCAGTATGGGTCCAGGCTGGATCGTCGGGATGGAAGGTCGCCAACGCACCCGCCATTCCCAACGCGACCGCCACCAGCGACCAGAAACAGATCTCTCGTAGTACTCCATGGACGAAACGGAGGATGCCTACCCGAATTGCGGGTGTTTCGGGTTTGATTCGATGTGCCTGCGCCAAAATGCAACCCTGTGATGGAGAGAGTCAAGAAGGAAGCCAGGAGAAAACACCGTGCGAAGCCCTCGGACGCGATGAGTATGGCCATTTTGGCAAGGCGTCGAGGCGCTTGAGGATTAAAAAGCATTGTCCCATTCCATGGCGCTCAGGTGAAGGGCGCGAGCGAACCGACGCGCTGCTTTGCGTTCCAACTAACGCATTCGGCGCGTCTGGCCGCGCGTCGATTCCCCTGTCCGATTCCGGCCTATTCCGCCCCATGCGCATTCAACGTCTTGATACCCTCGACGATCTTTCCGCCGCCGAATGGAACGCCCTGGTTCCCGACCAGAACCCATTTCTCAGCCACGAATTCCTCAGCGCCTTGGAGCGTTGGCGGTGCGTGAGCGAATCCACTGGTTGGTTACCCTGGCATGTAGTCTGTCGGGACCACCAGGGACGCCTGCTGGGCGCGGCGCCGTTGTATCTGAAATTCAATTCCCATGGCGAATTCGTGTTCGACTGGAGTTGGGCGGAAGCCTACCAGCGCCGGAATCTGCCCTACTACCCCAAGCTGGTTAGCGCCATCCCCTACACCCCGGCCACCAGTTCCCGCCTGCTGCTGGCGCCCGACCAGCCCGCGCCCGAAGACACCGCGCGGGCTATTCTCGAATACATCCTGGACGAGGCCCGCCGCCGGCGCTGGTCATCGATTCACTGGCTATTTCCACCATCAGCGGAATTGGATCGGCTGCGCGCCTGGGGTTTTCTGCCCCGGTTGGGTTGTCAGTTCCACTGGCACAATCGCGGCTATCGGGATTTCCAGGATTTTTTGGACACCTTCACCGCCAAGCGGCGCAAGAACGTCCATCGCGAACGCCGGTTGGTGCGTGACGCGGGCTTGGAAGTGCGCCTGCTGACGGGCCGGGAACTCAGCGAAGGGCAATGGCATAGCGTGCATGATTTTTATTGCTCCACCTTTCGGCGACTGGGTGGCGTCCCCACGCTCACTTTGCCCTTTTTCCAGGAGATTGCCGAAACCCTGGGCCATCGGCTGGTGCTGGTGCTGGCTTTCGCGCACGGTCGCGAGGTCGCCGGCGCCATCAGCTTCCGCGACGCCAACACGCTATATGGCCGGCATTGGGGCTGCCACGCGGATTACGACAGCCTGCACTTCGAAGCCTGCTATTATCAGGGTTTGGAATACTGTATCCACCAGGGTTTGCAGCGTTTCGAACCGGGCGCGCAGGGCGAGCACAAGATTTACCGAGGGTTTTTGCCGGCCTGGACGTATTCCGCCCACTGGATCGCGCACGCCGGTTTTCGCCAGGCCATCGCCGACTTTCTCACTCGGGAAACGCCGGCGGTGCGCGCCTATGCTCAGGAACTGCTGCGTCATTCGCCCTACCGCGACGAGGTAACACCCGATGCGCCTGCCGTGGCTGGATCCGCGTGACGACGGCCAGCCGTTTCCTCCACCCGACCGAGCCCTGACCGAGCCTGATGGCTTGCTGGCCGTCGGCGGCAGTCTGTCGCCGCGTCGTTTGTTGCGCGCTTACCGGCAAGGCATTTTCCCCTGGTATTCCGTCGACCAGCCGATTCTGTGGTGGTCGCCAAATCCCCGGTTGGTGCTGTTTCCGGAATCGGTCAACGTCGCGCGCAGCCTGCGCCAGACCCTCAAGAAAGGGCGGTTCACCTGGACCGTCGATGCCGCCTTCGCCACGGTCATCGCCGCCTGCGCCGCGCCGCGGGCTGGCCAGAATGCCGGGACCTGGATTACCCCGGAGATGAACCGGGCTTACTGCCGGCTGCACCGGCTCGGCCATGCCCACTCCATCGAGACTTGGCATCAGGGCGAATTGGTCGGTGGCCTGTACGGGGTTGCGGTGGGCCAGGTATTTTTTGGCGAATCCATGTTCAGTCTGATGAGCGACGCATCCAAAACAGCGCTGGTCATATTGGCCGCGCAACTGCGGCGCTGGGGATTCGCCCTGATCGATTGCCAGGTGCGCACCGAACATCTGGCGCGCATGGGAGCCGTCGAGATCAATCGCGCCGTCTTTTTGCAATTGCTGGACCGGTATTGCCCCCCCTCCGGATGGAGTGGTCCCTGGCGTCTTGATGACGACCTGCTCGCCGACTTGCTGAATCCTCTCACGCCGTCATGAGTGATCCCCACAACTCGCTGCACGACCTGCGCATGTTCCTGACCACCGAGTATCCGTGCAGCTATCTGCCGGATATGCAGGCCCGTAACCTGGTGGCCGATCCGACGGCGACCGACGCCCAGCTTTATACCAGCTTAGCGGACCTGGGTTTCCGGCGCAGCGGCGATCATGTGTACCGACCGCATTGTCGAGGTTGCGTGGCTTGCCGGTCGTTGCGCATTCCAGTGGAGCGGTTCCAGCCCAGTCGCGCGCAGCGACGCATCTGGACCCGCAATCAGGATTTGCGGGCGCGAACGATGGAAGCGACATTCCGGGAGGACCATTTCGCGCTGTTTGCCCGCTATATCGCCGCCCGTCACCCTGGCGGCGGCATGGACCCGGCCCATCCCGATCACTACTGGTCGTTCATCGCCTCACACTGGTGTCCAACCTGGCTCTGCGAATTTCGCCGCGACCAGGAATTGTTGGCGGTGGCCGTGGTGGATCATCTGGGGGATGGGCTATCGGCGGTTTACACCTTTTTCGACCCGCTGCAGGAAGCGCGTGGCCTGGGCACTCAAGCCATCCTGTGGCAGGTTGCGGAAGCGCGACGGTTGGGGCTGCGGTGGGTGTATTTGGGCTACTGGGTGGAACGCTGTGGCAAGATGGCCTACAAGTCCCGCTTCAGACCGCATGAGGTTTTTATCGTGGAGCGTTGGGGATGGATGGCAGGGGGGTCGGGGAATCCTTGACGGGGAGGCTGCGCAACCCCCACCTCCACCCACGCGAGGAGGGTTGGGGATAAGGAAGCCTGGATTCGGCGGCGGATTCCCTGGCCCTAACCCTCCCGCTTGGCGGGGGAGGAGGGGAGTCGATGACAGGTTGCCTACGGCGCGTCCTTCTTGGGCTGCCTGGCTTGCATGGCCAGCTTGTTCAGTTCCTCCACGCTCATCTTGTCGTCGTAGATCCCGGCGCCGACTTGGATATCGGGCTTGAAGGAAACCTCGGCGCTATGAACGTAGGAGATCTTGCGAGAGGCCTTGGCCTCGCCCGGCTTCGGCCACCAGTATTCGACCCAACCGCCATCCTTGTTGGCGCCGGCCTTGCACATTTCCTGGAACAGGGGTTTGTCCTTGTCGTCCTTCATTTGCAGGATCGGTTTGCCGACCATGTCGGGCCGCAGCGGATGGGCGATCATCACGTTGTCCCGGCAGCTATAGACGAACACATAGCTGTCCTTCCACACCCAACGGGCGTCCTTGTTGTTGTTGAAGTCGGAGAAGCCCGCCAGTCCCTTGTCGTTCAGGTACTGAACAGCCTCGTGAACCTTGGTCATGACTTCGTCGGGGGTGGCGGTGCTAGGGTCGGCGGCCAAGGCGATGGCGGGCGCGACGCTCAAGAGCAGGGCCAGACTGGCAAGACCGCGTGTTGTTTTTCGCATTTTCAGATCCTCCAAAGATTTTGGTGGCGAGTCCATCTTCGACTGTTCAGGACACCCAGGGTTTGCCAGCGGGCAGGATTTCCTTGCCGTAGAGCTCGTTCAGGATGGCGCGCGCCATCATGTACCAGGCGGCCAGCGCGCAGACCATCAATTCGTAGCCGGCCACCACGGTCAGGCCGGGATAGCCGAAGTGCGCCAGATCGAGCAGGATGAAACCGATCAGCAACGTGGTGAAGGTGAAGGCCATCGCGCCATGGATGCGCAGCGAGCCAATCCACAGGATCACCGTGAACAAGGTCCAGGCCACCAGAAAATAGCCGACGTCTTCGGTGCCGGCCTTGAACAGATCGTATTTGTTACCGAGCAACATGAAGGCCAAGGCAATCCAGAACGCGCCGTAGGAGGTAAAGGCGCAATAGCCGAAATTGTTGCCGGTTTTCATTTCCTGCAAGCCGGCGATCAGTTGCGCCGTACCGCCGAAGATCAGACCGAGCCAGACCACCGGGCCAATGCTAGGCATCCAGCCGACGTTGTGAAATTGCAAGACCAGGGTGGTCAAGCCAAAGCCGGCCAAGCCAACGACCGCCGGGTTGCCAAGTTTTTGTTCTGCCATACGTTTGATTTCTCCTGGTGGATGTTGATCAGGCCATGGTCGCGGGTTCCCGAAGACCGGGAAAGAGTGACGCCGCGAACAGCCTGCAACCACTATAGAAAAGATTTGCGGGATTGGAAGAAAGAAACCCTGATTTTGGTGGAAAAGAAATCAACCGCCCGTTCGCGCCGCCCGCTTGCGTTCGTGTTCCAGCAGCAGTTTCTTGCGCAGGCGGATGGATTTCGGGGTGACCTCGACCAGTTCGTCGTCGTCGATGAATTCCAGCGCCTGTTCCAGGCTCAGGCGCACCGGCGGGGTGAGCAGGATGTTCTCGTCGGAGCCGGCGGCGCGGATATTGGTGAGCTGCTTGGCCTTGAGCGGGTTGACCACCAGGTCGTTGTCGCGGGAGTGAATGCCCACGATCATGCCCTCGTACACCTCGTCGCCGGGCGCGACCATCAGCCGTCCCCGCTCCTGCAAGTTGAACAGAGCGTAGGCCAGCACCTTGCCGGTGGCGTTGGAAATCAGCACGCCATTGATCCGCGCGCCGATGGCGCCTTTTTTCACTGGTCCATAGCGGTCGAACACGTGGTAGATCAGACCAGTGCCGGAAGTGGTGGTCAGGAACTCGGTCTGAAAGCCGATCAGGCCGCGCGCCGGAATCAGATAATCCAGCCGGACCCGGCCCTTGCCGTCGGGCTGCATGTCCAGCAACTCGCCGCGCCGTTCGCCCAACTTCTCCATCACCGCGCCCTGGTGTTGCTCTTCCACGTCCACCGTCAACTGCTCGTAGGGTTCGCACGGTTCACCGTCGATCTCGCGCACGATCACCTCCGGGCGCGACACCGCCAGTTCGTAGCCCTCGCGGCGCATGTTCTCGATCAGAATCGATAGATGCAATTCGCCGCGTCCAGACACCTTGAACTTGTCCGGGTCGTCGCTGTCCTCGATGCGCAGCGCCACGTTGTGGATCAGTTCCCGGTACAGTCGCTCGCGCACCTGGCGGCTGGTGACGTACTTGCCCTCGCGGCCAGCAAAAGGCGACGTGTTGACCTGAAAGGTCATGCTCATGGTTGGTTCGTCCACCTTGAGCGGTGGCAGGGCTTCGACGGTGTTGGGGTCGCACAGCACGTCGGAAATGCCCAGCCCGTCCACCCCGGTGAAAGCGATGATGTCGCCGGCGGCGGCCTCGGGGAACTCGATCCGTTCCAGACCCTGAAAGCCGAGGATTTGCAGGATGCGGCCAGTGCGGCGATTGCCGTGCCGGTCCAGAATCACCACCGGGGTGTTGGTTTTGATCCTGCCCCGGCGGATGCGGCCGATGCCGATGACGCCGACGTAGCTGTTGTAGTCCAGCGAACTGACCTGAAGCTGGAACGGCCCGGCGGGGTCCACGTCGGGTGGACGGACATGATGGACGATGGTCTCGAACAACGGCGTCATGTCGCCGTCGCGCACGCTCTCGTCCAGCCCAGCGTAGCCGTGCAGCGCCGAGGCGTAAATGACGGGGAAATCCAGTTGCTCGTCGGTCGCGCCCAGCCGATCGAACAAGTCGAAAGTACGGTCCAGCACCCAGTGCGGGCGGGCGCCGGGCCGGTCGATCTTGTTGATCACGACGATGGGTTTGAAACCCATGGCGAAGGCTTTCTGAGTGACGAAGCGGGTTTGCGGCATCGGCCCGTCCACCGCGTCCACCAGCAGCAGCACCGAGTCCACCATGGACAGCACCCGTTCGACCTCACCGCCGAAATCGGCGTGGCCGGGCGTGTCCACGATGTTGATCCGGTAGTCGCGCCAGCGCAGGGCGGTGTTCTTGGCCAGGATGGTGATGCCGCGCTCCCGCTCCAGGACATTGGAGTCCATCACCCGCTCCACTGGGGCGCCCCGGTCGCCCAGCGTGCCGGATTGTTGCAGGAGTTTGTCCACCAGCGTGGTTTTGCCGTGGTCCACGTGGGCGATAATGGCGATGTTACGAAGTTTTTCGATCACGAAGCATTCCATCGGGCGGAAACAAATCGAATATTATAGCCGGGACTCGGGTTAACCCGCCGGCCATGATCAGGTTCGAAAAATTAAGAAGCGGCGAAAACGACAAAGCCCCGCCGTGCGCGGGGCTTTGGGTCGATCGGTTTGGTGGGAACGTTATTTTACCGCGAGTTTCTTGACCATCGTGGCCTGGGGACCCTTGGGGCCGGCCTTGACGTCGAACTCGACCTTTTGATTTTCCGCCAGAGTTCGGAAGCCCTTGCCCTCGATGACCGAGTAGTGGACGAACACGTCGCTGCTGCCGTCCTCGGGAGCAATGAAACCGAAGCCCTTGGCTTCGTCAAACCATTTCACGGTACCGGTACGCATTAACAAAAAACCTCAAGGCAATATTTCCTTCTTGCCGACGCTTGGGATGCCAAATTCCCGGCTGGGAAGTCGGGATCCAAGGGGGGCCGACGCTGGGCATGGGGAGGTTAACGATCTCCAGCCCGCGGCGGAAAGTACGCGAAAGCCCTGCGTTCCGCAAGTGGATTGATGGATTTTGTATGCAACCACACGAAACTTTAATGCCACAATGGAAAATCACGGTCCTATCCGTTGAAGGTCAATTTTGTTGTGAAATATTGAAATCACCGTGGAAAAACTATTCGCTACTTTGTCCGCTCACCTCTCCGATTGTCCGACGCGTGACCGTGCCGCGTTCGCCCGCCGCCTGCGGGATTTGCGTCGGCGCGGGCGCGACGGCAAGCCGATGGATCAGGGTTTGGAGCAACTGGCCACCGAAATGGACGCCGCCGCGACCCGCCTGCGCGAACGCCGGGCCGCGCTGCCGGTTCCCATCTTCGACGACAGTCTACCGATCAACGCGCGCCGCGCCGCCATCGCCGCCGCCATCCGCGAGCATCAGGTCATCATCCTTTGCGGCGAGACCGGTTCCGGCAAGACCACCCAGTTGCCGAAAATCTGTCTGTCGCTCGGTTTGGGCGCGGCGGGATTGATCGGCCATACCCAACCGCGCCGGATCGCCGCTCGCTCGGTGGCGGCGCGGATCGCGGCGGAACTGGGCACGACGGTCGGCGGCCAGGTCGGCTACAAGGTGCGCTTTTCCGACCGAACGGGGCCGGATGCGCTGATCAAGCTGATGACCGACGGCATTTTGTTGGCGGAAACCCAGAGCGACCGCCAGTTGGATCAATACGAAGTCATCATCCTCGACGAGGCCCACGAGCGTAGCCTGAACATTGATTTTCTGCTGGGCTATCTCAAGCGGTTGTTGCCTCGGCGGCCCGACCTGAAGCTGATCATCACCTCGGCGACCATCGACCCCGAACGGTTTTCTCGCCATTTCAATCAAGCGCCGATCCTCGAAGTGTCGGGGCGGACGTATCCGGTGGAAGTACGCTATCGGCCATTGCTGGCGGCGGACGAGGATGAGCGCGACCGTGATTCGCAACAGGCGATTCTGGACGCGGTGGACGAGGTATGGAAAGAGGGGCCGGGCGACATCCTCATCTTTCTATCCGGCGAGCGGGAGATTCGGGAGACGGCGGAAAGTCTGCGCAAGCATCATCCGCCCAACACCGAAGTGTTGCCGCTGTACGCCCGGTTGTCCGCCGCCGAGCAGAATCGGGTGTTCCAGCCACGCGGCCGCCCGCGCATCGTACTGGCGACCAACGTGGCCGAAACCGCGTTGACCGTGCCCGGCATCCGTTACGTCATCGATCCCGGCACGGCGCGCGTCAGCCGCTACAGTCCGCGCAGCAAGATTCAGCGTCTGCCGGTCGAGAAGATTTCCCAGGCCAGCGCCAACCAGCGGGCCGGGCGTTGCGGGCGGGTGATGGCCGGCATCTGCGTGCGGTTGTACGCCGAGGAAGATTTCCAAGCGCGCCCGGCGTTCACCGATCCAGAGATTTTGCGCACCCATCTGGCGGCGGTGATCTTGCAGATGTGCGCGCTGAATCTGGGGCGACCGGAGGAATTTCCGTTCGTGGATCCGCCGGACTCGCGTCAGATCAACGACGGCTTCCGGCTGCTGTTCGAGTTGGGGGCGGTGGACGCGCAGCGGCGCATCACCGACCTGGGCCGGCAACTGGCGAAATTGCCGGTCGATCCACGATTGGGACGGATGCTGCTGGCGGCGCAACCGGAAGGCTGTCTGCGCGAGACGCTGATCGTCGTCGCCGCGCTGGCGATTCAGGACCCGCGCGAGCGGCCGTTGGAAAAACAGCAGGCGGCGGATGAGAAACATCGCCGGTTTCGCGACGAACATTCCGATTTTCTCGCCCTGCTCAAGCTGTGGGACTATTACCACGAGCAGGCGCGGCAACTGTCCAGGAACCAGTTGCGCAATCGGTGTCAGGCCGATTTCCTCTCTTTCGTGCGGATGCGGGAATGGCATGATCTGCATCAGGAATTGCTGGGGCGAGTCACCGAGATGGGGATGCGTCTCAACGAAGCGCCCACCCCTTACGCCAATCTGCATCGGGCGTTGTTGACAGGGTTGCTCGGCCACCTTGGTTGCAAGCAGGAGGACAACGCCTATCTGGGCGCGCGGGGCCGGAATTTTTATTTGTTCCCCGGTTCCGGGCTGTTCAAGAAGCGCCCGCGCTGGGTTGTGGCGGCGGAACTGGTGGAAACCACCCGGCTGTATGCGCGCACTGCGGCGCGGATCGAACCGGAATGGGTGGAAGGGCTGGCCGGGTCGCTGCTCAAGCGCAGCTACGCCGAACCACATTGGGAGAAACGCCCCGCTCAGGTGACGGCCATGGAGCGGGTGACGCTGTACGGTCTGCCAATTATTGCCCAGCGCCGGGTTCATTACGGCCCGCTCGATCCAGCGCTGGCGCGGGAGATTTTCATTCGGCGGGCGTTGGTCGAGGGCGAGTTTCAGTGCCGCGCTCCCTTCTTCGCGCACAATCGGCAACTACTGGAAGAACTGGAAGAGCTGGAAACCCGCGCCCGCCGCGATCTGGCCGCCGATGAGGAAGCGCTGTACCGCTTCTACGCCGAACGGATTCCCGAGGGCGTTTACAGCGGCCTGACCTTCGAGACCTGGCGCAAGCGCGCCGAGCGCGACCAGCCGCGCCTGCTGTTCCTCGACCGGGCCACGCTGCTGGCGGAAGCGGGACCGGTCGCGGACAGCGAGCGCTTCCCCGATCATCTTGACCTCGACGGTTTGAAACTGCCTCTGAGCTATCGCTTCACGCCCGGCGCGGAGGACGATGGCGTGACGCTCACGGTGCCGCTGGCGGCGGTCAATCAGGTGGACCCGAATCGGGTGGACTGGCTGGTGCCCGGTTTGCGGGCGGAACGGATGGCGGCGTTGCTGAAATCGCTACCGAAGGCGCTGCGGCGGAATTTCGTCCCCGTGCCCAATTACGTCCGGGCGTTGCTAGAGGTGATCGAGTCGGACGCGAGGTCGCTGGTGGGCGCGATGACCGAGCATTTGCAGCGCATGACCGGGGCGCGGATTGCCGAGGCCGCCTGGAATTTCGACGCGGTGCCGCCGCATTTGCGAATGCGGTTCCAGGTCGTGGATGCCGATGGCAAGGTGTTGGCGGTTGGGCGCGACTGGGCGGCGATTCAGGCGCAATTGCGCGGTGAGGCCCAACACCACTTCGCCGCGCTGCCAACCCCGGAATTCGAGCGGGAGCGGCTGCGCGACTGGGATTTTGGCGCATTGCCGACGGAAGTGAGTTTCGTTCGCAACGACATCCGGTTGCGCGGCTATCCGGCGCTGGTGGCGGAAACCGATGGAACATTGGCATTGCGGGTGTTGGACGCGCCGACGCGGGCCAAGGCGGCGACGCACGCCGGCTTGCGGCGACTGATCGGCTGGCGACTGGGGCCGGCATTCAAGCCCTTGGCGCGGGATTTACCCCAGTTCCAGCGGATGCTCTTGCATTACCTGGGGTTGGGTACGCAGGAGCAGCTTCGTGAGGACCTGTTGAACGCCATTCTCGACCGGGCGTTTCTGGCCGATGAAACCTTGCCACGCGACCGGATGGCGTTTGATCGACTGTTCGAGCACGGTAAAACGCGACTGCCCGCCGTAAGAAAAGAAGTCTGCGAAACGGCGGATACGATTCTGGCCGCATACTACGAGGTGCGCCGGGCGTTGACGGATGAATCACCAGTCTGGGTCGAAGCGTTGACCGACATTCGCGAGCAACTGACGCGGTTGATCTATCCCGGCTTTCTGAGCCAGACTCCGCCGGAGTGGCTGCCGCACCTGCCGCGTTATCTGCGGGCCATTACCTTGCGGCTGCAAAAACTTCGGCAAGCACCGGATCGGGACCGCCAGCGGCGCGGTGATATCCTCCGATTGTGGGCGGGTTGCCAGCGACGCCTGGCGGAGGATGCCCAGCGAGAGCGCCATGACCCGGAGCTGATCCGTTTCCGCTGGTTGCTGGAGGAGTTGCGGGTATCGCAATTCGCCCAGGAGTTGAAAACCATCGCGCCGGTGTCGGTCAAGCGGTTGGAGGAGCAGTGGGGGCAAATTCAGCTTGCCTTCACATAGCGGCACTGGGCTCAAACCATTGGTAAGCCACCGTTCTGAGTAAGTATCCCCCGGCAGAGCCGGGGGCTTTAGTTCGTGAGCCGCTCGAAGCG
>JAVMKI010000072.1:0-10687 GCA_031732755.1 Candidatus Contendibacter sp. | reverse complement strand
AACGACCCCCACCATGTCAAGGTGGTGCTCTAACCAACTGAGCTACGCGCCTAAGCGATAGGCGCGGAAGAGTAACCAAAGGCGATGGAATTGACAAGGCGTCGACCGTAATTTTTTGCCCATGACCGCTTTTAGTGCGAAAAGACCATTATTACCGTCTGGCGAAAGGATAGGATCGTCTGGCCGAGTCCAGAGGAAATTCCCGAGCGCTGGATGAATGCCACGATCGAGCGCGCTGCCTCCCGATTTTCCCGTCCCTACCCACTGTCCCCGCAACAAGGAGCCAAACGCCATGCAACCGATGCCATGGGCCTATCTCGACACGTTCACCTCTCAAGATATTACCGCTATCCTGCAAAGTTGGCGCGAACAGCGGCCTGAGTCTGGTGTTCTGGCGTTGGTCTGCGAACAGGACCATCAGGCGGTGGCTCTGTTGCAACAGGCAGCCGCCACCACCGCCATGCCCCTGCTTGGCGCGGTCGTGCCGGGGCTGATTGCCGATACCCGATTCTGGCGCGAGGGCGCGGTTCTGGTTGCCCTCGACGCCGCGACGCCACGACGGATCGTACCCATGCCCCATGTGGGGTATCGCGCCACGGACGCGGCGGTGGCGGCACTGGCCGATTTCGTCGTCACCCAGGCCAACGCGGATGGAGGAGACACCCTGCTGCTGCTCATGGACACCATGATTCCGGACGCAGCTTCCCTGCTCGACCGCCTCTACCTGGAAATCGGCGACCAAGTCAACTACGCCGGCGTGTGCGTCGGCAGCGAAACCTTCCAGCCCCTACCCTGCCTGTTCGATGGCGAAACCTTCGTGGCGGGAGCGGTCCTGGCCTTGGTGCTGCGACAACATCCCGGCGCGACCCTGGCCCATCACTATCGCGGCGGCGATGCCCTGTGGGCAACGACCGCCACCACCGGCAGCCGGGTCGAAACCATCGATGGTCGACCCGCGTTCGAGGTGTATCGCGAGCTGATGGCGAGCGAATATGGCATTGACCTCAATCGGGAAAATTTCTACCGTTACGCTGTGCATTTCCCCTTCGCCCTCAACCGCGCGCAGGGAGAATCGCTGGTGCGCATCCCGATCAAGGTGGAAGAGGACGGCTCGGTTTACTGCGCCGGCGAAGTACCGGAAAACGCGCTGCTCAGCGTGGTTCGGGCCGTGACGCCGGGCAGTCTGGAAACGGCGCGCGAGGTGGGCGCGCGCGTGCGTTCCGTGGTCACGACCGGAGTGCTGGCATTCTACTGCGCCGGTCGCCTGATGCATCTCGATCCAGTGGCCGCCACGGCGGAGTTGGTGGCGCTGGTGGAAGGGCTGGCGCCCGCGCCACTGGTCGGCGCCTTGTGCCTGGGGGAAATCGGCTCCGGGCAGCAGCAATATCCGGCTTTTCATAACGCGACGATCATGGCCCTGCCTTGGACCTGAACCAGAGTCAATCGGTCAGCATTCTCTACGATCTGGTCATGACCATGGCCGGGGAAACCCGGCCGCGCGCGCTGGCCACGGTCATGCTCCAGCAATTGCTGGCCCATACCGGTTGTGCCTGCGGCGCACTGTTGCTCGATACCCAGGTCGCTGATCTTCGGACCACCGATGGCGCGGCGCAAGTCTACGTGACCATCGGCAATCGGTCTCTGCGCGCGTTGGAAGGGCAAGCCGCGCCATGGCCACCACAGGCATTGCAATGTTATTATATTCAGGTTGCGCAAGGTTGGTTCTCCGGAGGGGCGAAATACACCCATGCGCTCAACCTGATCCTGCCGGAGGTGGGCCATGTCTTGCTATTTTCCACGCAACCGCTGGACGGAATCGTGCGCCAGGCCCGGGCCTTGTTTCCCCCGATCCTGGCCAAATTCGCGCGCAATCTGCGGCTCTGCCTGGACAACGAGCGCCAGCAGGCCGCTCTGCGGGACGCCAAGGACGCCGCCGAGGCGGCGAATCGGGCCAAGAGCGTTTTTCTGGCCAACATGAGCCACGAAATCCGCACGCCGATGAACGCCATCATCGGATGGACTCACCTGCTGCGGCAAGCCGGACCGACGCCCGAACAAGCGGATCGGCTGGGCAAGATCCATGTCGCCGCCCACCATTTGCTGGGCCTCATCAACGATATTCTGGATTTGGCCACCATCGAGGCCGGCACGCTGGAATTGGTGCAAACCCCTTTTTCCCTGGAAACAATCCTGGACCCGGTGCGTTCGATGATCGCCGACCAGGCCCAGACCAAGGGCCTGACATTGACGGTGGACAGCGATGGAGTCCCACGCTGGTTGCGGGGCGATCCGACCCGCCTGCGCCAAACCTTGCTCAACTACGTCCGCAATGCCGTCAAGTTCACCGAACGTGGTTCCATCGCGGTGAGCGTCCGCTTGCTGGAAGACCACGGCGATGAACTCCTGGTGCGCTTCGAGGTGCGGGATACCGGCATCGGCATCGCCGCCGAGCAGTTGCCCAAGCTGTTCACGGCCTTCGAGCAGGTCGACCCATCGAGCACGCGCCGCCATGGCGGCGCCGGTCTGGGTCTGGCGATCAGCCGCCGTCTGGCGCGACTAATGGGCGGCGACGCGGGCGTGAGCAGCGAACCGGGCGTCGGCAGCACTTTCTGGTTCACCGCGCGCCTTCAGCGCGGCCACGATACCCCATCGGTCAAACCGTCCGCCCGCGCAAGGGATGCCGAAGCCGAACTGTGGCGGCTTCATGCGGGCGCGCGCCTGCTGCTGGCGGAGGACAACGCCATCAACCGCGAGATCACGCTGAAGCTGCTGGATCGGGTGGGCCTGGTGCTGGACACGGCCCAGGACGGCCGTGAGGCGGTGGAAAAGGCCCGCGTCGGCGATTACGCCCTGGTGTTAATGGATTTGCAGATGCCGGTCATGGACGGTCTGGCGGCGACCCGCGCCATCCGCCAATTGCCCGGCGCGGCGGCGCTACCACCGATTCTAGCCATCACCGCCAACGCCTACGCCGTCGACCGTCAGCGTTGCCTGGACGCGGGGATGGATGACTTCCTGACCAAACCGCTGGAGCCAGACGCCTTCTACGCGACCTTGCTGCGCTGGTTGCCGACCCCCGCCGAGGCTCCACCACCAGCGCCAGTGGCGGTGGATAATCCTCTGACGCGCAAGACCCTGGCCCAGTTGGAAGCCTTCCTGGCCGAGGATGACGCTCGAGCCAGCCAAGTTTGGTGCGAGGCCGCGCCCGCCATCACCGCAACGTTAGGAGCCACGGCGGTCGAGTTGGGAAAAGCCATCGAGCGCTTCGAATACGACAAGGCGCTGCGAATCCTGCGGGCGGCCCTGGCGGCGGCGGCCGCGGCCGACGCCGCGACCCGGACGTGATCGATGATCGGTCCAGCCGGTGCCGTCGTGGTCGCGCCCTGGTTGCGCGGAATGGGGCGGCTGTTGCTGGGTTTCGCCATCACTCTGGGTTTGCTAGCGCCCTTGAACGCCGGCGACCCGGAAACGGTAAGGCTGGCGGTGCTGTCGTTTCGGCCCAAGTCGGAGATGGTGGCGCGCTGGCAACCGCTGGCCGACTATCTAAACCAGGCGTTGCCCGGCCATCGTTTCACGTTGATGATCTATCACCTCGCGGAGTTGGAGGCCGCGATGGCCGAGGGGCAGGTGGATTTCGCCCTCACCCAGCCCGCGCATTATGTCCTGATCACCTACCGCCACGCGGTTTCCTCGCCGCTGGCCACCTTGGTCGATAAAGTCGGCGATTATTCCCTGGACGTGTTCGGCGGCGTCATCTTCACTCGCGCCGACCGCGCCGATATCGCCACCCTGGACGACCTCCGGGGCAAAACTCTGGCGACCGCCACGACGGATTCCCTCGGTAGCTACCAGATGCAGGCCCTCGAATTGGCCCATGCCGGCATTCGCTTGCCCCAGGACGCCAATGTGGTCGAAACCCGCCCACCGCAAGACCAGGTGGTGCAGGCGGTATTGGCGGGCCAGGCGGACGCGGGGTTCGTGCGCACCGGAGTGATCGAGGCCATGGTTCGGGAAGGCAAACTGGACGCTGCGGCGCTGAAGATCCTCAATCCACAGACCGCGATGAATTTTCCCTATTCCTTGTCCACGCGCCTGTATCCCGAATGGGCCTTCGTCGCCATGCCGACGACCGACAGCACCCTAGCCCGCCAAGTGGCGGCGGCCCTGCTGGCGTTGCCCCATGATGGCGTCGTGGCGCAAGCCTGCCGTATCCATGGCTTTACCATCCCCGCCGACTACCATCCGGTGGATGATCTGCTGCGCGAGTTGCGCTTGCCGCCCTTCGACGCCTCGCCCGAATTTTCACCGCGCGATATCTGGGATCGTTACCACCATGTCATTACCCTTGCCGCCTTGATCGGGGGCCTGATCCTGCTGCTGATCGCCGCCCGACTCTGGCTGACCAACCGTCGGCTGAAGGTGGAGCGCGCGCGGGTCAGGGCCAGCATGGCGCGGTTGGCGGACAGCGAAGGGCGGCAGAGCGCCATTCTCGACGCCCTGGGCGAGGGGGTATATGGCACCGACACCCAAGGACGTTGCACCTTCATCAATCCCGCCGCCAAATCCATGCTCGGCGTAGATCAGGATGCGGTGCTCGGGCAGGATCAACATGCGCTGTTTCACCACCATCGCCCCGATGGCCAGCCATATCCGGCGATCGAATGCCCGATTGATCTCACCCGCCGGGATGGCCAGGTCCGCCGCCAGGAAGAGTGGTTCTTCCGCCGGAGTGGCGCCGGCTTTCCGGTGCAGATCACCACCGCGCCCCTGTTCGAGGATGGGAAGATCGCGGGCGCCGTGACGACTTTTCAAGATATCACCGAACGCAGACAGACCGAGCAGGAACTCGACCGCTATCGCCACCACTTGGAAGAACTGGTGCTGTCCCGCACCGCGGATCTGGCCGAAGCCAAGAATGTGGCTGAAAAGGCCAACCGGGCCAAGAGCGTATTCTTGGCCAACATGAGCCATGAAATTCGCACACCGATGAACGCCATCATCGGATTGACGCATCTGTTGCGGCGGGCCGAACCGACGCCCGAACAAGCGGATCGGCTGGACAAGATCAACGAAGCCGCCCAGCATCTGCTGCGCGTTCTCAACGATATTCTCGACCTGTCCAAGATCGAGACGGGCCGGCTCACCCTGGAGGAAACGGAATTCTCGTTGGCCTGGATCATCGCGCATACGCTGAACCTGCTCGACGAACGAGCGACCGCCAAGGGTTTGCGTCTGGTATCGACCATCGCCGCCGACGTGCCAGCGCGGCTACGTGGTGACCCGTTGCGCCTGCGGCAAATCCTGCTGAACTTTTTGAGCAACGCCATCAAATTTTCCGAGCGGGGTCAGATCACGCTGCACATCCGCCTCAAGACCGAGGACGAACAGAGCGTGCTGCTGCGCCTGGAGGTGACCGATCAAGGTATCGGCCTGCCGCCGGAACAACAAGCACGGCTGTTTCAGCCCTTCGTCCAGGCCGACGACTCGACCACCCGTAAATATGGCGGAACCGGGCTGGGTCTGGTCATCGCTAAACGGCTAGCGAACCTGATGGGCGGAGAGGTCGGTGTGGAAAGCCGGACCGGCGTTGGCAGCACCTTCTGGCTGACGGCTCGGCTGGGACGGGCGACCGAAAATCCAGCCACCGCCGATTTTGTGGACACCGAGCTTGCGGCGGCGGCGGATCGGATTCTGGCGCAACGGTACCGAGGAACGCGACTGTTGCTGGCCGAAGACGATCCGGTGAATCAGGAAGTGGCCGTCGACCTGCTATGCGCGGTTGGTTTAATGGTGGACGTGGCCGACAATGGCCAGATCGCGGTGGAGAAAATCCGCGCCCATACTTACGCCTTGGTGCTGATGGATGTGCAGATGCCGGTCATGGATGGTCTGGCCGCCACCCAGGCCATCCGCCAACTGCCCGGCACGGCGGCGCTACCCATTCTGGCGATGACCGCCAGCGCCTTCGACACCGACCGTCAGCGCTGCCTGGATGCGGGCATGAACGACTATGTCCGCAAGCCCGTGGAACCGGGCCAGCTCTATGCGACCTTGCTACGCTGGCTGCCAACGCCAGTCGAAGCAGCTCCGGTCGAGATCGCGCCCGCCGAGACGGCTCCAGTCCAGGCAACTCCAGAGCAGGTTGCCCTGATCGGCATGGCTGGATTGGAGGTCGAGACGGGGCTGAAAGCCACCTCGGGCAACTGGACTCGCTACGCGCGGTTGTTGGGGCTATTCGCCCGGGAGCATGGCGGCGACGTGACGATGCTGCGCGCGCAACTGGCGGCCGGTCAAAGAAGCGACGCATACCGGTTGGCCCACACGCTCAAGGGCGTGGCGGCAACCCTGGGGGCCGAAGCGGTTCGCCAAAACGCGCGCGCGCTTGAGGGGATGTTGAGCGGCGACGCGGACGACCCGAACCTGGAGGCCGGTATCAACGCGGTCGATGCGGCGCTGGCGCCGCTGCTGACCGCGATTCGGCGATTGGAACTGGCAGTGGTGGCACCGCATGGAACGGTTGACGTGGCGCGAACGCGCCAGATACTGGCGCAACTGGAAACCCTGCTCATGGTGGACGACACGCAAGTTGGGCAGGTCTGGCGCGAGTGCGCGCCCCTGGTCATGGCGGCGCTGGGACCGGCCGCGACCCAACTCGGCAACGCCATCGAGCGTTTCGAGTATGACACGGCTTTGCGGATCTTACGGGCGACAGCGACCTACGGGGCCGCCTGATTTGCGTGGTGGCGACCCTTGACTGCGAAAGGGCAAATAAAATGACCAAAGACAGCGCGCCAACCATCCTCATCGTTGACGACACCCCCGAAAATCTCTCGCTGCTCAGTGAATTGCTGCAACCCTATTACCAGGTGCGGGCCGCCAACTCCGGTCGCCGCGCCTTGCAGGTGGCCGCCAGCACCCCGCGTCCCGACCTGATCCTGCTGGATGTCATGATGCCGGAAATGGATGGTTATACGGTCCTCGCCCGGTTGCGGGACAATCCAGCGACCGCCACCATCCCCGTGATTTTCGTCACTGCCCTGGATCGCAGCAGCGATGAAGAACATGGCCTGGCGCTGGGAGCGGTCGACTACATCAGCAAACCGATCAAACCGGCGATTGTGCTAGCGCGGGTGAAAACCCACCTGGACCTTAAGACGGCCCGCGACTGGCTGCGAGACCGCAACGCTGTCCTGGAGGCCGAGGTCGCGCGGCGGTTGAAAGAGAATCAGTTGATTCAGGATGTCAGCATTCGCGCGCTGGCTCATCTGGCCGAGATCCGCGATCCGGAAACCGGCAACCACTTGCGTCGCACCCAGGGTTACGTTCGAGTGCTGGCCCTGCGCTTGCGGGCCCATCCACGCTTCACCGCGTTCCTGACCGATCAGAATATCCAGGCGCTGGTGAAATCGGCTCCGTTGCACGACATCGGCAAGGTCGGTATCCCAGACCACATCCTACTCAAGCCTGACAAGCTTACGCCCGAGGAATGCGCGATCATGCAGACTCACAGCCGCCTGGGCCGTGACGCCATCGAACTGGCCGAACAGGATGCTGACCATTCGGTGGAATTCCTGCGCCTGGCCAAGGACATCGCTCACCACCACCACGAAAAATGGGACGGCTCCGGTTATCCCGACGGGCTGGCCGGTGAAGCCATTCCCATCGCGGCCCGGCTGATGGCCTTGGCTGATGTGTTCGACGCCCTCATCAGTTGGCGCGTCTACAAGGCGCCGCTTTCGTTCGAGCGCGCGGTTGAAGTGATCAGCGCGGGCCGAGGCGCTCATTTTGATCCTGCCATCGTGGATGCTTTCCTGGCCTGTCTGGATGAATTCAAGGCCATCGCCACCCGTCATGCCGACTGCGAAGCAAGCAGTCCCGCAAAAACCGTATAGTGGTCTCCAAATCTTGGACAGCCCGTCAAGCTGGCGCCGGGCCCTACGATCACCGGATCCGCTAGTTACCACGCTCGCGCTGCAAGCGTAGCAAACGCTCCATCAACTGCTCGATCTCGGCTTCCAACGCGCCGCGTTCCTGTTCCGCCCGGTTGGTGTGCGCCGCCAATTTTTCTTCCAGAGCCTGATGGTCACGTTGGGCCTGTTCCAGTTGCTTGCGCAGTTCCGACTCGCCCGAAGTCGATGCAACGCTCTGACTCGCCGCCGCCACCCGTTCTTGCAACGCCCGTTGCTCGGCCTGCAACCGCTCCACCTGTCCCCGTAAATTCCGCCGCTCCTCATCCCAGGCCGTCTGCCGCCGGTTCAACTCCGCCGCCGATTCTGCCCGCGCTTGCTCCACCGCCAGCGCACTGTCCAACGATTGGGCGGAGCCGCCACCGGCGCGCGCCTTCTGCAACGCCAGATTGTCCTCCAGGGTATTCACCTGGATCTGTAACGCGAGGCGTTCGCGATCCCATGCCTCTTGTTGCTGCTCCAACCGCTGGTTCAGCCCCAACTTGTCCTGTTGCAATGCCTGGTACTGCTGTTCCATGTGCGCGGCTTGTAAACCCAAGCTCTGGCGTTCCCGGTCCCACCGCGAATTGTCCTGCGCGTAGCGATCCTGCAACGCTACCTGCTCTTGCTCCAGCCGCGAGATCGCGCTCCGCAACCGGGTCGTCTCGCGCAGGTAAGCTTGTTGCTCCTGCTCGCGTTGTGCTTCCAAAGCGGCGATTCGCTTTTCCAGGTCGGCGTAACGTTCGCCCTCCTCAGTCAGTTGGTCCTCCAACCGCTTTTGTTGCTGCAACGCTGCTTGGCGCTGTTGATAGGCCATGGACTGCGCATCGAGCAAATCCGCCTGAAGCCCGTTGTTCTTGGACTGTATTTCCGCCAATTCCGCCTGCGTCACCCCATGCTCACGCCGCAACGTTTGATAGGGCAGCAAATAGATTATGATACAGCCCACTACCACGCCGGCGGCTAACCCGATGAATAACGACAGGATATCGATCATGTTCTTAGATCCATTGGTATCTTTTTAACCCTGGTTTCAACTCGACCCACTGTGCGCTATCCGTCTCTCATCGCAATCCGTAGACCAGCAGCGCCGCGCCGATACCCACCACCGCCGCTCCGCCCGCCGCCAGATAGATGAGGCGCTGTAACTCCCGCCGGGCTTCCGCTAATAGATTTCGCGCCACTCGCACTGCTGTCGCGGTCGAACTTTCCTCGGCAAGGGTGGAAGCGCGGGTCTCGGTCACCGCCTGCATGGCAGCATCCTGAGCCGTTTCGCGGGCCGTTTCGCGGGCCGTTTCGCGAGCCGTTTCGCGGGCCGTTTCGCGAGCCGTTTCGACGGCGGCTTCCTGAGCGGTGACACTCGCCTTTCGCATGGCCTCGGAAAACCGTGCGCTCAACTGCGACGCCAATTGATCGGTGAATGTGTGCAATTGACTCTGGCAAACCCGCGTGGCGATTTCCTGGATCAGTTGCTCATCAGTTTCAACCCGCTCCTCCCGTTGGAAGGTCTTGAGTCGTTCTTCCACCAACGACGGCAACTGGGCTTGAAGCACGGCTTCGACGGTTTCTCGAGCATCCACCGCGGGCGATGGTGGCGGTTGCCAGTTCGCCAGTTGCTTCTCGATGGCCTGGGCGACGATACGGTGACTGATTTCTTCCTGACTCTGTTCCAGATCCAGCCGCAGCTTGGCGACCACATCGTTAATCAGCGGAAGCACCTGTGATTCAACCGCGTTATAGAAAACCTGCTCGGACTTTTCAAGGATTAGTTTTTCGACCCACTCCGCCGAGACACCCTCGCTAACCGGCACCGATGCGGTGGGCAAATGAACGGCAGCGTCGAGCAAGTGGTTCATCCGTTCGAGCAGCGCGTTAAGCGCTTCCGTCGTTGCGGGTTTGCTCAGGATATCCACCGCGCCCGCAGCGTGCGCTTCGTTTCGATAGGTTGGCTCGTCCTTGGAGGTGTACATCGCCGCTGGAATGTCGGCGGTGGCCGGCTCGCTCCGAATCCGGCGCAACGCTGTCAGCCCATCCATGCCTGGCATGGTGTGATCCATGAAGATCACGTCCGGTTTCCGGTCGCGCAGATAGGCCAGTGCCTCCTCGGCGGAATCCGCTGTGTCCACGGTCAGGCCGAGATTTTGCAAAATCTTGCGTAGCATCAGCCGCGCGGATTTGGAGTCATCCACCACAAGAACATGTCGGATTGGCATAAACCCTCCTGGCTTTCCATATAAATTAACAGGATTTCCACTTTGGAAGAACGACGATCATGGTCAGTGTCTTTCAAGAGGATCACGAACACAACCAGTTGCGGTGGCGATAATCCATCACCACGGTGCATATAGAGCAACTCGCAGCAGCGCAAAGTATAATACGAGAAACAACCTCAACAGCAAAGAGACTATTTATCCAGTTTTAGCGTCAGCCATATCAAGCCATGATAG
This sequence comes from Candidatus Contendibacter sp., assembly GCA_031732755.1. GTDB lineage: Bacteria > Pseudomonadota > Gammaproteobacteria > Competibacterales > Competibacteraceae > Contendibacter. The sequence continues at coordinate 294 of JAVMKI010000072.1, read as the reverse complement.
GCGATGTCAATCGGTGAAGAGACTCCGCCGCGCAAAACACGAGACCTAAACACGAGACCTAAAAGCCGGCCTCGCGCTCTTGGCCATGGAACCGATCAACAACGGCAACATCCCGGATTAGGCTTTCAATACCGGAGCGTGGGTTTCTGGCGGGAGGTTCACATCGTGGATGAATATAACCTGAATCATAGCAAGCCCTACCCACAAAAAGACGAGGACTTCAAAGTATATTGGTGTGGCTAAGAGCCTGTTCATAATCTATTAACGACGAGGATGTGATTCTCAGGTGGTAAC
>JAVMKI010000071.1:0-76552 GCA_031732755.1 Candidatus Contendibacter sp. | reverse complement strand
GAGCTGGACGAGGCGCTGCGGATTCGGCGGGAGGAACAACTGCCGGTGTACGAGCGGCTGGGGGACGTGCGGTCGCGGGCGGTGACGCAGGGCAAGATCGCCGACGTGTTGCAGGCGCGCGGTGAGCTGGACGAGGCGCTGCGGATTCGGCGGGAGGAAGAACTGCCGGTGTACGAGCGGCTGGGGGACGTGCGGTCGCGGGCGGTGACGCAGGGCAAGATCGCCGACGTGTTGCAGGCGCGCGGTGAGCTGGACGAGGCGCTGCGGATTCGGCGGGAGGAACAACTGCCGGTGTACGAGCGGCTGGGGGACGTGCGGTCGCGGGCGGTGACGCAGGGCAAGATCGCCGACGTGTTGCAGGCGCGCGGTGAGCTGGACGAGGCGCTGCGGATTCGGCGGGGGGAAGAACTGCCGGTGTACGAGCGGCTGGGGGACGTGCGGGAGCGGGCGGTGACGCAGGGCAAGATCGCCGACGTGTTGCAGGCGCGCGGCGAGCTGGACGAGGCGCTGCGGATTTGGCGGGAGGAAGAACTGCCGGTGTACGAGCGGCTGGGGCTGGCGCGGGAGGCTCTCATCTGTCGCGCCAAGATCGGACTCAATTATCTGGCGCGCGGCGCGGCGGGAAACCGCGAAAAGGCGCTGGAGTTATTAAACCTGGCGTTGCGAGATGCGCAACGGTTGAAACTTCCAGAGGCTCGGCAAATTGCCGAGATCATTCGACAGGTGCAGGCACCGTCGGATTCATTGGTTTCCCGTGGCTAACCTCGCCACCAAGCATCGAACTGCGTTTATGAACAGCCTTCAAGAAAGATATTCGGAAATCTCGTTGATTTAAAAGGTCCTACCGCTTGCCATGAACGACGTCGTACTCAACCTGCTCGGCTCCGGCGATCCGCCTCCCTTCACCCTTTTCAACCCGATGGGTCAGGCGCCGGTCGTGTTGGTCTGCGACCACGCCAGCAACGCCATTCCCGCCGCGCTCGGTCGACTGGGATTGGGGCCGGAGGAACTGGCCCAACATATCGCTTGGGACATCGGCGCGGCGTGGGTAACCCGCCGGCTGGCGGCGCGGTTGGACGCGCCCGCGGTGTTGGGTGGCTACTCGCGGCTAGTCATCGATTGCAATCGCTCTCCCGGCGACCCCACCTCCATCGCCGAAATCAGCGACGGCATCGTCATTCCCGGCAATCAGGACGTGGACGACGTTCTGGCCGAGGCGCGGTTGAACGCGGTGTTCTGGCCCTACCACCACGCCATTACCCAGGCGCTGGCCCACCGCTGGCGTCACGGCCATGGCCATGCGCCAGCGCTGATCGCCATTCACAGCTTTACCCCCACCATGAATGGCTTCGAGCGCCCCTGGCATCTTGGCATGCTGTGGAACCGCGATCCCCGACTGGCCCAGCCGTTGATCGGCCAGTTCCGGGCCAATCCCAGGTTGTGCGTGGGCGACAACGAACCCTACTCCGGGCGCGATGTCGGCTTTACCATGAACACCCATGGCGGCGCGGCGGGCTTGCCACATGTGGAAATCGAAATTCGCCAGGATTTGATCGCCGATGAACAGGGCGCCGACCACTGGGCGGCCGTGGTCGGCGCGGCGCTGGAAGTCGTGTTAAAAGATCCAACGCTGTTTCAGGTCCAGCATTACTGAAGTCGAAAACTTGACCAACCCCAGAATCCGGGCCATCAGGCCGGTTCCAGATGCTCGATGCGCAACTGCAACCGCCGCGCGCCGCGCCATTCGTGAGCGTCCAGCTTGTAAGCCACGCGCAGCCGCGTCGTCCCCGGCGTGAAATCGCCCGCCCGACGAAAAGCCACCGCTTCGACGGGCTGCTCGATACCGGGCGGTCGCAACCACAGTTTCAGATGATGGCCCTTCATGATCTGGTGAGCGGCCACCTCGAACACGCCGTCGAACAGCGGTTCGGGAAAGCCCTGGCCCCATGGACCGGCCTCCCGCAATGACTCGGCGGTTTCCAGGGAGAAATCCGCTGGCTCCAGTTCGCCGTCGCTCCACAGACAGCCGTTGAGATCCTCCAGCCGCAGAAACACCCGCGCCTCGGCGTCGAAGGCGCTTTGAAACGCCGCCAGATGAGCGGCTGGCAGACTGAGGCCAGCGGCGAACGCATGACCGCCAAACCGGGTCATCAACCCTGGTTGCCGGGCGGCGATGGTCGCCAGCGCGTCGCGAATGTGAAATCCCGGCACGGATCGCGCCGAGCCGCGCAACTGCCCCGCCGCGTTATCGGGCGCAAAGGCGATCACTGGCCGGTGCGTCTGCTCCTTGACCCGGCCAGCGACGATGCCAATCACCCCCGGATGCCAGTCGGCATCGAACAGGCATAACCCAAACGGCAGGTCGCCGTCGATGGGAGGCAACCGCGCCAGCGCCTGGCCCTGCATGTCGGCCTCAATCGTCTTGCGTTCGCGGTTGAGATCATCGAGTTGCCGCGCCAGCCGCCGCGCCTGCTCCAAGTCATCGGCCAACAGACAGTCAATGCTCAGGCTCATGTCGGTCAATCGCCCGGCGGCGTTGATCCGGGGACCGACTTGAAAGGCCAGGTCGGTCGAGGTGACTCGCGCCAACGGGCGCTGGGCAATCTCCAGCAGAGCGATCATCCCTGGCACGCAATGCCCGGTGCGGATGCGCCGCAGGCCCTGCTCCACCAAAATGCGGTTGGCATGGTCCAGCGGCACCACGTCGGCCACCGTCCCCAGCGCCACCAGATCGAGAAATTGCGCCAGATTGGGTTCGGCCACGCCTTGCGCGGCAAACCAGCCGCTTTCCCGCAGTTGGGTCCGCAACGCCATCAGCACATGGAAAATCACCCCAACCCCGGCCAGATGCTTACTGGGAAAATCATCGCCCGGCTGGTTGGGATTCACCAGCGCATCGGCCACCGGCAAAGTAGACCCCGGCAGATGATGATCGGTAATCAGCACCTTCATGCCGAGCGCTTGGGCCGCCAACACTCCCTCGTGACTGGAAATGCCGTTATCCACCGTAATCAACAGGTCGGGCCGCTGCTGGGCAGCGACGGTGACGATCTCCGGCGTCAGGCCATAGCCATGCACGAAGCGGTTGGGCACCACATAATTCACCTCGGCCGCGCCCAGCGCCCGCAAGGCCCGCACCGCCAGCGCGCAACTGGTCGCCCCGTCGGCGTCAAGATCGGCGACGATCGTGATGCGTTGCCGCTGACGAAAAACGGCCTGGAGCAAATCCACCGCCCGCGCCATATTCTTGAGCGCCATCGGCGCGGTCAGGCCGCGCAGCGTCCGGTCCAGTTCATCCGGAGCGCGGATGCCACGGACAGCGTAGATCCGTTGCAGCAGCGGTGAAACGGGCAGGTCGGCGGGCGGCGATGGTGGACGACGGATGATCGTGGTGGACATTAGCGGGATGACGCGAGAGTCGGTTCGACCCGGTTGCGGCCATGCTGCTTGGCCTGGTAAAGGGCATCGTCGGCGTGGCGCAGCAGGTCATGCAAATCCATGGTGTGGGCGTCAAGACTGGCTGCACCGATACTGACGGTGAAGTGAAACGATTCCTGGCCGGTGGCGACCGGCTGTTCCGCAATCGTCTGGCGCAACCGTTCCGCCACCGCCCGCGCGGCGATGAAATCGGTCTGCGGCAACAGAATCGCAAACTCCTCGCCGCCCAGTCGAGCGAATAGATCAATTTCGCGCAGTTGCCGCCAGCCATGCTCGGCCAACGTTTTCAACGCCTCGTCTCCGACGGGGTGACCGTAACGGTCATTGATGGATTTGAAATGGTCGGCGTCCAGCATCAACAGCGATAGCGGCGTCTGGTAGCGACGGGCGCGCTCGAATTCCTGGCTGGCGGTCGCCATGAAATGGCGGCGGTTGCGCAGCCCGGTCAGGCTATCGGTCGTGGCCAGTTCCAGCAGTTGAGCCTGCGCCGCCTGGCGCTCGGCGACTTCCCGTTCCAGCTCGGCGGTGCGTTCGCTAATCTGGGCCAGCGCCGCGCCGAATGCCTCGACGGCGGTGGCGATATCGTCCAGTTCCCGCAGCCGTTCCCGGCGCAACCGCACGCTGCTGTGCGTGGTCTTGACCCACTCCAGCCCCTGGGTCACCCGGATGATGGGGCGAATGACCGCCCGCTGGACCAAATAGATCGTGGCGGCGAACAGCAGGATCAGGCCACCAAGTACGCCAACGGCCACCCACATCGCCTGTTTGGCCCGATGGGCGATGGCGGCACTCCCCTCGGCCACGTCGACCGCGGCGCCGATGGACAGGCGCTGGCCCAGATTGTCCAGGAGGGCGCGGGCTTCCGCCCAGTCCCGACTCGCTTCGGGATCTTCCTGAACCGGTTTTGCCGGGTCGCGTGGGCTGACGCTCTCTTGCGCGGCGCGGCGCGCCGCCAGGCGTTCGATCATCGCCAACACATGCCGCACTTCCGCCTTGATCGAGGCGTCCTGCTCGTATGCGGCGTCCATCGTTAGAATCCGGGCCGCCAGCAACGCCTCGCGGCGCTCGCGTGGTTCAGGGCTATTGCGAATGATCTCGCCAAACATCTGGAGCCGCCCCAGATTGATGACAGTGCGGACTTCCGCCTGAACCTCTGGCAACAGTTTGCCCGTGGTGTGATGAGCCTGTTGCAGAATGTCGTACTGGACTTTCAGCAATGCAAACGTGGCGACGCCGCCGAATCCGGTGGCCAGGGCCGCGATCAGGAGAAGTGTGGGGACCAGGCGCGGCTTGCGGCGGCTGGAGTGGTGACGCGCCTCCTCGGGACTCATGCCAGGTTCCCCATCGTCGCCACCGAATTCAGTAGATATCGAAGGGGAAGTAACAGGCGTTGATCCTGTGATGCGTGCCATCCAGCCAAAGACTGCGCAAGGCGGCGTTCAGGCTGTCCCGGAGGCGCGTGTCACCCTTGCGAACTTGCAGATAGGCAACTCCGCTAAGTTCATCGACCGCCAGGGGTTCGCCAATGATATCGAATGCCTGGCCAGCATCGGAGCGCAGGAACTCGAACGCGGAAAGGTTATCCACCAACACCAGCTCAGCGGCGCCACTCGTCAGCGCCATAAAGGCGTCGGGGATGGTGTCCGTGAACTTGAGGGTCGCCACGTCCTGGTAATGCTGGCGCAGGTAATCAGCGTACACCGTGCCGTCCTGGGTCGCCAGCACCTTGCCGCGAACCGTTGCCGGATTCACGCTGGAAACCGTGCTCTGGGGACGACCGACGAACACGCTGCGGGTCCGGTAGTAGGAGTCCGTGAAATCCGCCGCTCGCTCGCGTTCCGGCGTCTTGGTCATGCTGGCGACGATCACTTCGTACCGGCCAGCAGCCAAACCGGGCAGCAGATCCTTCCAGGGCACGGCGATGATCTCGCATTCTCTTTCAAGGCGACGACACAACTCCCGAGCGATGTCCACATTGAAACCCGCCAACTGGCCCTGTCCGTTCGTGAAGCCGAACGGGGGATAGGCACTCTCGATAGCGATCCGCAGCCGTTCCTCGCTCGCGGCGAATCCGCAGCAGCAAAACCCCAGCATCAACAGTTGCAACAGCGCCTTGAACACGGCGATGCTCCAGAAGATCAGGGACGGAGAACCATATAGGCCGATGGAGGCCGCGCTCGCCGCCAGAACCGCCAGCGGGCGGCGCCCGTCAGCGTGTAAACCCACCCGTTGCCCGGATAAAGATGCAAGGTCGCCAGCCGGCCGGTCCGTAGCCACCGGCGGCAAGACACAAACCAGGTTTTTTCCAGTTCCGCGAGGTGATCGGCCCAGGTGGTCGAATCGTCCTCCGCCGGGTCGTAGCGCATCGTTTCCAACACCACCAGGCTATTCTCCTTGCTCGCGCCGTCCAACCAATCGCCCGCGTGCGCGGGAACCGGGCTCACCGCGGCATTCGCCAGCCGCGCCAGACCACGGGTCAGGAGATCGCTAGCATACAGGCCAGCGGCGGGCGGGCGGGCGTTAGCCGGGCAAGCTCCACCACCCCAGAACCAAACGCTGTTGATCAATGGTTGGTTGCGCTCCTCACGCGCCCGGTTGACCGGGTGATGGTGAAACAGCATCTGAATCTCGGTCAGCAGCGCGTGCCAGCGCCGCGCCGCCGGACCATGGGGCAACAGCGGGTTGATGTCCCGACCGATGGCGTCGAGCAGCGGAAAGGTGCGCAAGCCAGGGTCGGACGGCAGACGCAGGTACCAGCGGTCGGGATGAGGAACATACAGTTGCAACCCTTCGGAGGCGAAGGTCTGATCAAACGCCGCCGCCAACAGCGCCGCCTCGACCGGTTCGATGGCCAGCACCCGGGCATCGGCCAGAAAAACGCCATGCAGGTCCGGGCGCAAATGCACCGGATCGGCTCGCAGCCACCAACCGTTGTCGGGATTGCCACCCTCGGCCAGCCGGGCGACCGCCGCCGCCGGCAGGTCGACGCCATCGGAAATCGGCGTATCGAACAACTGGAACAGCGCTTCGTCCGTGGCGGCGGGAACCGGGCGCGCATCGGCGCGGGCCAGCAGCCAGCGCAACGCCGGCGCGGCGGGCTGGAAAAACGCGGAGTTGGTGGGCGTGGATCGCCCAGTTTCCAACAGACCGGGGATGACCAGATACAGGGTCGACGCCATGATCGTCTATCGTTCGCGCCGTTCAGTCCGAATCGAGATATTCCAGCCGGACACGCATGACCGGCGCGCGGATACTGTCCAACGCCTCGATGGCCGTTATCGCCTCGTTCATCCGTTGTTCCCGGACCCGGTTGACCAACAACACGATGGGCACCACGCTGGCGCTGGGTGGCGCTTCCTTCTGCAAGAGGGCCTCGATGCTGATGCCGCAGTCGGCGAGAATGCGGGTGATATCGGCCAGCACACCGGGCCGATCCAGCGCCAACAGGCGTAGATAGCAGGCGGTTTCGACTTTCTCCATGGGCAGGACTGGCAAATCCTCCAGGGCATCGGGCTGGAAGGCCAGATGTGGCACCCGGTTTTCCGGATCGGTGGTCAGGGTGCGCGTCACGTCGATAATGTCGGCCACCACCGCCGAGGCGGTCGGTTCGGCGCCCGCGCCGGCCCCGTAGAACAGGCTTTGCCCGACGGCATCGCCCTTGACCAGCACCGCGTTCATCACGCCATTGACATTGGCCAACAAGTGGCGTTGCGGGATCAAAGTCGGATGCACCCGCAATTGCACGCCGTTTTCATCGCGCCGGGCAATGCCGAGGTGTTTGATCCGATAGCCCAATTTGGTGGCGTAGGCGACATCGTCGCGGGTGATGTGGCGGATACCCTCGATGTACACCTGGTCGAATTGCAAGGGGACGCCAAAGGCGATGGACGCCAGGATGGTCAACTTGTGGGCGGCGTCGATGCCATCGATATCGAAGCTGGGATCGGCCTCGGCGTAGCCCAGCGCCTGAGCCTCGGCCAACACCTCCGGGAAGTCGCGACCCTTGCCGCGCATCTCGGTCAGGATGAAGTTGGCGGTGCCGTTGATGATGCCCGCCACCCATTCCAGCCGGTTGCCGGCCAAACCCTCGCGGAGGGCCTTGATGATCGGGATGCCGCCAGCCACCGCCGCTTCGAAGCCGACCATCATGCCAGCGGCGCGCGCGGCGGCGAAGATTTCGTTGCCGTGCCTGGCGATCAACGCCTTGTTGGCGGTGACCACATGCTTGCCGTTGGCCAGCGCCCGCAGCGCCAGACTCCGTGCTGGCTCGTAGCCCCCCATCAGCTCGACGATGATCGAGACCTCGGGATCGTCCACCACCTCTAGCGCTTCGTGGGTCAGTTTCATCCCAGCGGTGTTCGCCGTGGTGGTGGCCAAATTCTGGGCGGCGGCGTGGGTAATGAGGATCTCGCGGCCAGCGCGACGACTGATTTCCCCGGCGTTGCGGGCCAGTACCCGGGTGACGCCACCGCCGACCGTGCCGAGGCCGAGCAGACCGACCTTGACTGGAGGATAGACACTCATGCCGCTGCTCCCGCGACGGACGCCAATGGTGGCGCGTAGTGATCCCGCCCGTCCCGCCGCAACATCTCGCGGATGCCGCGCAAGGCCTGGCGGGTACGATGCTCGTTCTCGATCAGACCGAAGCGCACATGATCGTCGCCATACGCGCCGAAGCCGACGCCGGGCGAAACCGCCACCTTGGCCTCGGCCAGCAGTTTCTTGCAAAACTCCAGCGAACCGAGATGGCGGTACGGTTCCGGGATCGGCGCCCAAACGAACATGGTGGCTTTGGGCTTCGCCACCGGCCAGCCCAGCGCCACCAAGCCGTCGCACAGCACGTCGCGGCGCTTGCGATACAGTTCGCAAATCTCGGCGACGCATTCCTGCGGACCTTCCAACGCGGCGATGGCCGCAACCTGGATCGGGGTGAACATGCCGTAGTCGAGATAGGACTTCATCCGCGCCAGCGCCCCAATCAAGGTGGGATTGCCGCACATGAAGCCCACCCGCCAGCCGGGCATGTTGTAACTCTTGGACAAGGTGAAGGATTCCACCGCGATGTCCTTGGCGCCCGGCACCTGCAGGATCGAAGGCGCGACATAGCCATCGAAAACCAGATCCGCGTAAGCCAGATCATGAATCACCCAGATCTCATGCTCGCGGGCGATGGCCACCACTCTCTCGAAGAATTCCAATTCGACGCATTGCGTGGTGGGGTTGGCTGGGAAGTTCAACACTAGCATCTTGGGGCGCGGCCACGAATCCTTGATCGCTTTCTCCAGCTCCACGAAGAAATCCACGCCGGGAATCAGCGGCACATGGCGAACGTCGGCGCCGGCGATGACAAAACCGTAGGGATGAATCGGATAGGCCGGACTCGGGACCAGCACCGCGTCGCCCGGCCCCATGGTGGCCAGCGCCAGATGCGCCAGGCCTTCCTTCGAGCCGATGGTCACAATCGCCTCGGATTCGAAGTCGAGCGCGACATTGTAGCGGGTCTGATACCAGTGGCAGATCGCGCGCCGCAGACGGGGAATGCCGCGTGACACCGAGTAGCGGTGGGTGTCATGGCGCTGGGCGACCTCGACCAGCTTGTCAACGATATGCCTTGGCGTCGGTTGGTCGGGGTTGCCCATGCCGAAATCGATGATGTCCTCGCCACGAGCGCGGGCTTGGGCCTTCAACTCGTTGACGATATTGAAGACGTAGGGCGGCAGGCGTTTGATGCGTTGAAAGTCGGCGTTCAAGATTGCGTTCCCAGGGGCTGAGCCACAGAAGATACCATCGGGCGGTCCGCGCCAGCTTCGGAGAGCAATGGGGCAAAACGGGCGGTGGTCGAGCGGATTGGTAAGTCTACCGGCGCGACTGGGGTGGTTCAACCGCGCCAGGCGCGCGCCGCTACCCAGCCTCATACCGGGATGATAAAGTTTTCAACGGGTATGGCGTCCCCTGTCATCCGACGCCAAGACCCTCAAAGGAGGATCGCGCCGTGGATCATGCCTTGTGGAAAGACTGTTTGGAGTGCCTGGAACGCGAGTTGACCGAGCAGCAGCTCAGTACTTGGATTCGTCCACTACACGTCCAGGAAGAAGGCAATGCCCTGCGTCTGCTGGCGCCCAACCGCTTCGTGCTGGACTGGATCAGGAAACACCATCTGGCGCAGATCGAAGCCGTGCTGGAGCGGCTGCGGCCGGAACAGCGGCCGCGCGTGCTGCTGGAAATCGGCAGCGGCAACGCTCCGCCGGCGGCTCCAGCCGGGGAAGCCTCGGCGACGGCGGAGACGGCGGGCGAAAAACCGCTGGACGCGACCGAACTGCTGAAAAGCGGCAACCTCAATCCGGATTTCAGCTTCGCCACGTTCGTCGAAGGCAACTCCAATCAACTGGCCCGCGCCGCCTGCCTGCAAGTCGCCGAGAACCCCGGCCGGGCCTACAACCCCCTGTTCATCTACGGTGGCACCGGCCTCGGCAAGACTCATCTGATGCACGCGGTCGGCAACATGCTGCGCGAGCGCGGTTCCGAGGCGCGGGTGGTCTATCAACATTCCGAACAGTTCGTGGCCGATATGGTGCGCGCCTTGCAACACAATGCCATCAACGAGTTCAAAAAGCGTTATCGGGTATTGGACGCGCTGCTGATCGACGACGTGCAATTTCTGGCGGGCAAGGAGCGCTCGCAGGAGGAATTCTTCTACACCTTCAACAGCCTGTTGGAAAGCCGCCAACAGGTCATCCTGACCTGCGACCGCTATCCCAAGGAAGTCGCCGGGCTGGAGGACCGTCTGAAATCCCGTTTCGGTTCCGGGCTGACCGTGGCCATCGAGCCGCCGGAACTGGAAACGCGGGTGGCGATTCTCAAAAGCAAGGCGGAACAGGCTCAGCTCAACCTGCCCGACGAAGTCGCGTTTTTCATCGCTCAACGTATCCGCTCCAACGTCCGCGAGCTGGAAGGCGCCTTGCGGCGAGTGTACGCCAATGCCCAGTTCACCGGCAAAGCCATCACCATCGCTTTCGTCAAGGAGGCGTTGAGCGACCTGCTGACCTTGCAGGACAAGCTGGTCACCATCGAGAACATTCAGAAGACCGTGGCGGACTATTACAAGATTCCGGTCAGCGACCTGTTGTCCAACAGTCGGCTGCGGCTCCTGTCCCGTCCCCGGCAGATGGCCATGGCGCTGACCAAGGAATTGACCGATTTGAGCCTGCCGGACATCGGCGAAGCCTTCGGTGGGCGCGACCATACCACCGTGCTGCACGCCTGCCGAAAGATTCGCGAACTCCATCGCGGCAATCCCCAAATCCGGGATGACTACACCAACTTGCTCAATACCCTGACCAACTAGCGAAATGCCTGTGGATAAGTGCTGTGGATAAGTTGAATAACTTTTTTCGGCGATTTTCCCGAAAGTATCAAAATTATCGTATCAAATATACAAATACGATAAAAATCATATAATATTACATTGATTTTTTATCTTCTCACCCGCAAGAAGCCATTTTTTTATCAAAAAAGCAAATTTTTAGTATCAAATTTATTCTTTAGATTTATCAAAATATTAAAATTCATCTCCGTGAAAAATCCGACATGCATTTCAACCTTCCTCAAAATATTGCGAAACATCGCTGATCACCCTGTGGATAAGTCTGTGGATAAGTCGGCCATTTCTGTGGATAAGTCGGCCAAGCCTGTGGATAACTTTTCACGGGCCAAAAAGTTATCCACAGGAAAACCGACTTATCCACATTTTATCCACAGACTTATCCACAGGAAAAATCGACTTAACAGATTGATAATAAAAAATAAAAAAAAGTTATCCACAGAAAATGGCCTCCCCAATAATAATAATCTTTTAATATTAAAAGAAGTTATTGTTGGAGGCTCCAGGACCAGGACACCAGCCCAGTTAATTTTTTATGACCCTTGGCTTTACTAGGAAATATCCCCAAACCAGGGCCAAGGACTACGACGCATCGGAGACCTCATGAAACTGGAAGCCAAGCGCGAGCAACTGCTCAAACCCCTGCAACACGTCATCGGCGCGGTCGAACGGCGACAAACGTTGCCCATCCTGACCAACGTACTGCTGACAGCGGAAGAACGGGAATTGACCCTGACCGCCACCGACCTGGAAGTCGAACTGTCCACCCGCATCGAACTGCTCGCCGAAACCACGGGCGCGATCACCCTACCCGCCCGCAAGTTGCACGACATCCTGCGCGCCCTGCCGGAAGACAGTACGGTCGCTTTGAGCATGGATGGCGACAAGACGACGGTGCGTTGTGGTCGCAGCCGCTTTACTTTGGCCACCTTGCCCGCCAGCGATTTTCCCACGCTGGAGGATTTACCCTTCGCAAAGGATCTCCGCGTGTCCCAAGGCGCGCTGCGCAACCTGATCGAACGCGCCCACTTCGCCATGGCCCAGCAGGACGTGCGTTATTACCTCAACGGCTTGCTGTTGGAGGTCGGTCCCGGAGTGTTGCGGCTAGTCGCCACCGATGGCCATCGTCTGGCATTTCAGGAACTGCCCACCGAAACCGATGTGGCGGAGACCCGCCAGGTCATCGTGCCGCGCAAGGGAATACTGGAACTGTTGCGGCTGCTGGCCGACAGCGACGCCGAGGCCCTGATCAAGCTGGGCGCCAACCACATCCGGGTCACGATGGGCGATATCCGTTTCACCTCCAAGCTGATTGACGGCAAGTTCCCGGACTACCAGCGCGTCATTCCCCGCGAAGGTGGCCGGGTGGTGATCGCCGACCGGCTGGCGTTGCGCAACGCCCTGACCCGCACCAGCCTGGTGCTCAACGACAAGACCCAGGGCATCCGCCTGCAACTGGAGGACTGGATTTTGCGGACCCAGGCGCAGAATCCCGACCAGGAAGAGGCCGAGGAAGAAGTCGAGATCAACTACAGCGGTGGTCCGCTGGAGATCGGCTTCAACGGCGGCTACCTGCTCGACGCGCTGGGCGCGCTCGGCGGCGAACTGGCCAAGCTGTCCTTCTCCGACGCCGGCAGCAGTTGCCTGATCGAGGAAGCGGAGGGCGGCGGCGGCAAGCATGTCATCATGCCGATGCGGCTGTGAGGCGCGTGGCCAACGGTCCGTGGTCCGTGACCGACCAGCCGATTCGCGGAGTCTGACGCCGGAATGCGGGTCGCCAGCCTCGACATCGCCGGGTTCCGCAATCTGCGCCAAGTCAGCCTGAACTGCGCGCCTGGGCTGAATCTCCTGATCGGACCCAACGCCTCCGGCAAGACCAGTCTGCTGGAAGCGCTGTACGTGCTGGGGCGCGGTCGCTCCTTTCGTACCCGCCAGCCGCGTGAACTGATCCAAACCGGCGCGACGGCATTCCGAATCGTGGCGACGATGCGCGATGGCGAGAGTCGGCGGTTCCCGGTGGGCATCGAACGCAACGCCCGCGAGTTGACCGCCCGGATCGGCGGCGCGCCGACCCGCTCGCTGGCGGAACTGGCCAGACAAGCGCCGGTGCTGCTGCTCAATCCCGACAGCCACCGCCTGCTGGAGGATGGACCGAAACAGCGGCGGCGCTTCATGGACTGGGGACTGTTTCACGCCGAGCCGGGTTTCCTCGACGCCTGGCGGCGCTACGACATCGCGTTGCGTCACCGCAACGCCGCGTTGCGGACTCAGGCCGTCGACCGGGTGGTGGATGCCTGGGACGGCGAACTGGCGGCGGCGGCGGCGCGGCTCGACCCCTGGCGGGAATCCTTCTGTAAGGCCCTAGGAGGCGTTTTAAGGCCCTTGGCGGAGGTGACCCTAGGCGAGGTAGCGGTCGAGGTGGATTATCGCCGTGGATGGCCTCTGGAGCCGTTTAAACACGATTTCGCATCGTGGTTGCGAGCGGGCCGCGCCCAGGATCGCCAGCAGGGTCATAGTCGGCTCGGACCGCACCGGGCCGACTTCATCCCGCGCATCGCTGGCCGACCGCCGGCGGAGGTGCTGTCGCGCGGCCAGCAAAAGCTGCTGGTCATCGCGCTGGTGCTGGCGCAGGCGGAACTGTACCGACGTCATGCCGGCGACGCCTGCATCCTGCTGATCGACGATTTGCCGGCCGAGTTGGACCCGGACAACCGAGCGCGGGTCATGCGGACGCTGGTCGGCTTGGAGGCCCAGTTGTTCGTGACCGCTATCGAGCCTGGCCTGCTGGATACCGCCGGGCGCGAGGCGCGCACCTTTCGTCTCGCGGGCGGCGAAGTTTGCGAAGTGATATAATTTCGCGCCTTAATCATACGGATTTCGGGAAGCGGAGTTTTATGAGCGATTCGTCTTACACCTCGTCGAGCATCACCGTCCTGGAAGGGTTGGATGCGGTTCGCAAGCGGCCCGGCATGTACATCGGCGATACCGACGATGGCACCGGCTTGCATCACATGGTGTTCGAGGTGGTGGACAACTCGATTGACGAAGCGCTGGCGGGTTACTGCACCGAAATCAGCGTCGCCATTCACGCGGATCAATCGGTGACCGTGGTGGACAACGGCCGTGGCATCCCCACCGACGAGCATTCCAAGGGCCGCTCCGCCGCTGAAGTGATCATGACCGTGCTGCACGCCGGCGGCAAATTCGACGACCGGTCCTACAAGGTTTCCGGTGGTTTGCACGGGGTCGGCGTGTCGGTGGTGAACGCTCTGTCCGAGTCCCTGCGCCTGATCATTCGCCGCGATGGCAAGGTTCACTTGCAAGATTACCGCCTGGGCGATCCTCAGGGGCCGCTGCGGGTGATCGGCGACACCGAATCGACCGGCACCGAAATCCGTTTCAGGCCCAGTTTCAGCATCTTCAGCAACATTGACTTCCACTACGACGTGTTGGCCAAGCGGTTGCGCGAGCTGTCGTTTCTCAACTCCGGCGTGCGCATCTGTCTGGCCGACGAGCGCAGCGGCAGGAATGACCGCTTCGAATACCAGGGTGGCATCAAGGCCTTCGTCGAACATCTGAACCGCAACAAGACGCCCTTGCATGACAGCGTGTTTTATTTCAACACCAGCCGCGACGAGATTCAGGTCGAACTGGCCTTGCAATGGAACGATTCCTATCAGGAAAACGTGTTCTGCTTCACCAACAACATCCCGCAGCGCGACGGCGGCGCGCACCTGGCCGGTCTGCGCGGGGCCCTGACCCGCACCCTGAATCAGTACATGGAAGCGGAAGGGATTCTGAAAAAGGCCAAGGTTGAAACGAGCGGCGACGACGCCCGCGAGGGGCTGACCGCGGTGCTGTCGGTCAAGCTGCACGATCCCAAATTCTCGTCCCAGACCAAGGACAAGCTGGTGTCGTCCGAAGTCAAGCCGGTCGTCGAGTCCGTGGTGGCGGAGAAGCTACAGGAATTCCTGCTGGAGAACCCCGGCGAGGCCAGGGCGATTACCGGCAAGATCGTGGAAGCCGCCCGCGCTCGCGAGGCCGCCCGCCGCGCCCGCGAGATGACCCGGCGCAAGGGAGCGCTGGACATCGCCGGGCTGCCGGGCAAGCTGGCCGACTGCCAGGAGAAGGACCCGACACTGTCAGAGCTGTTCCTGGTCGAAGGCGATTCCGCCGGTGGTTCGGCCAAACAGGGTCGCGACCGCCGCTTTCAGGCGATCCTGCCGCTCAAGGGCAAGATTCTGAACGTGGAAAAGGCCCGATTCGACAAGATGCTGGCCTCCGCCGAAGTGGGCACGCTGATCACCGCGCTCGGTTGCGGCATTGGCCGAGAAGAATTTAGTCCAGATAAAATAAGATATTACCGCATAATAATCATGACGGACGCGGACGTGGATGGATCGCACATCCGTACCTTGCTGCTAACCTTCTTTTATCGGCAGATGCCCGAACTGATCGAGCGAGGGCACATTTACATCGCCCAGCCGCCGCTGTACAAGGTCAGGAAGGGCAAACAGGAGCAGTATGTCAAGGATGACGCGGAACTGTCGGCGAATCTGTTGCAGACGGCGCTGGAAGGGGCGGCGCTGATGGCTGGCGAACAGCGACCTCTGACGGGAACGGTGTTGGAAGAACTGGCGCGCGCTTACGCCGTGGTCATGGCCACGATCCAGCGGCTGTCTCGGCGCTACGACGCGGCGCTGCTGGAACAACTGATCTATCAGCCGCCGCTGGACGCCGCGCGCTGGCGCGACAGCGCCTATCTGTGGGAGTGGGTCAACGATTTGACGGGACGATTGCGCGTTTTGCATGGCGACCGCCCCCGGTACGACGCCGTCCTTGAGGAGCGCGAGGATGGCGAGGGCTACCATGTGGTCGTTACTCGCCATACCCACAGCCTGTCTCGCCATATTCGGCTGACGACCGAATTTTTCGCTTCCCACGAGTACGCCAGCCTGGCCAAGTTCGGCGCGCAACTGGTGGGCGTGTTCGACCAGGGCGCGGAAGTTCGGCGCGGCGAGCGCGCCCAGATCGTGCGTCATTTTCGCGAGGTCATGGATTGGTTGCTGGAGGAAGCCAAGCGTGGCCAGCACATCCAGCGCTACAAGGGTCTGGGCGAGATGAATCCGGGGCAGCTTTGGGAAACGACCATGAATCCGGAAACCCGCCGCCTGTTGCAGGTCCGCATTGAGGACGCCATCGCCGCCGATGAAGTGTTCACCACCCTGATGGGCGATCAGGTCGAGCCCCGCCGCGATTTCATCGAGCAAAACGCGTTGGACGTGCTCAATTTGGATATTTGATGGGATGCCCGACCTGATTTTCCTCTTTTCAGGACCTTCGCTTCAAACTAGGTGGTAGGATGATGTAATCAACAATTAACGACTGTTCCGGTGAAACAATGGCTTCCTCTTCCTTTTTCGGCGATGGCACCGAAGTGATCGTCGCGGCATCCCAGTCCCAGTTGCGGGTTCAGTTCGAAGCCATCGAATTGCGGGTGGTTAGTGGACCGGACGCCCCTCTGGAGGTGAGCCTGGGTTTGCCTGTCCTGCGCCTTGGGACAGCGCCGGACAATGACGTGGTGCTGACCGACCGGGCGGTTTCGCGTCGGCACGCCGAGATTCGCATGACGCCGGCGGGGTTGTTGTTGCGCGATCTGGGTTCCACGAATGGCACGTTCATCAACGACGTACGCATCACCGAGGCTTACATCCCGGCGGATGCCGAATGCCGGTTGGGTTACTCGCGCTTGCTGATTCGCCAACATACCGAGGAGCGCAAGGTAGCGGTGCCCCGCCAGGATCATCTGGGCGAGCTGGTCGGGTCCAGCGAGCGGATGCGCGAGCTGTATGGTCTGATTCGGGCGGTGGCGTCCACTCCCACCACGGTGCATCTGCACGGCGAATCCGGCGCCGGCAAGGAACTGGTGGCGCGCACCTTGCACGCTTTCTCGGGCCGGTCAGGGCCACTGGTGGTGTTCGACGCTTCGGTGGCCGATCCGGAGATGGTGCGTAACGACCTGTTCGGTCACATCAAGGGCGCGTTCACCGGCGCCACCGGCGCGCGCGAGGGCGCATTCCGCCAAGCCCATACCGGGACGCTGTTCATTGACGAGATCGGCGAACTGCCGCTGGACCTGCAACCCCGGCTGCTGCGGGTGCTGGAAACCCGCGAAGTGTTGCCGATCGGTTCCGACAAGCCGTTGCGGGTGGACGTGCGCGTGGTGACCGCCACCCACCGCGATTTGGAAGCGATGGTCCGAACGGGCGCGTTTCGAGCCGATCTGTTCTATCGGCTGTCGGTGGTGCCTATTGAAGTTCCCGCCCTGCGAGAAATCCGTGAAGATATCCCACTGATTGCCCGCCATCTGTGCGAACGGTTGCAGTTGCCGTGCCGATTGTCGGCGGCGGCCATGGAATCACTGCAAGGTTATTCCTGGCCGGGCAACGTGCGAGAGTTGCGCAACGTGCTGGAACGGGCGGCGGTGCTGTGTGGCGAGCGAGAAGTCCGCCCGGAGGATTTACGCTTGTCCAGGGCCACCGCCGCGGTCCAGATCAACCCCGCCGCCGTTTCCACCCCCACGGTCAAGCACGCGGAGCCGATCCCGGAGCCAGTCCCGGAGCCCGAAAAACCGGTGGCGGATGCGCGCACCCATCTGAGGGACATGGAACGGCGCATGATCGTGGAAGCGTTGGAGCGTAATCAGGGGAACAAGGCAGCGGTGGCTCGGGAATTGGGCATTCCGCTGTCCACTCTGAAGCGCCGCTTTAAGGAATACCGGATTGGCGATGAGGGGTAGGTGGTCTGGCGGTCGAGCGCTTTGCTTATCCCTTCATCCCCCCCAGCAGGATTCCGGCGATGTAATACTTTTGCAGCGCCACGAACAGCAGCATCACCGGTAGCACGGTCAGCACCGAACCGGCCATCATCAGCTCGGTATCCTGTACGTGTTCGCCCAGCAGATTGGCCAACGCCACCGGCAAGGTGTACATCGCGCTGTCGGTGAGCACGATCAGCGGCCACATAAAGTCGTTCCAGACGCCGAGGAAGGTGAAGATCGCGAGCGTCACCAGCATCGGCCGGCATAGCGGCAGGATCAGCGACCAATAGATACGAAATTCGTCAGCCCCGTCCAGCCGCGCGGCGTCCAGCAGGCTGTCGGGAATCGTCAACAGGTATTGCCGGATCAGAAAGATGCCGAAGATGCTGGCCATGCCGGGGATGACCACGCCCCAATAGGTGTTGATCAACCCGAATTGCTTGAGCAGCAGGAACAGCGGCAACATCGCCACTTGGGCGGGAATCACCATCGCCGCCAACAAACCCTGAAACAAGCGGTCGCGGTAGCGGAACCGGAACTTGGCGAAAGCGTAACCGGCCATGGAGTTGATGAATAGCGAAATGACGGTCGTCGCGCTGGCCAGCAGGGCGCTGTTGAGCAGGTAGCGGCCCAGATCGAGGCGGGTGAACAGGGCCGCGTAATGCTCGAACGTGACCGTGCTCGGCCACAGGCGCGGCGGATAGTGGTTGGCTTCGCCAGCGGGCATCAGCGACGCCGCCAGCATCCACAGCAACGGCAGCAAGGTCAGCGCGGCGCCCGCCGTCAGCGCGCCGTACAGCAACAGGGTAGGGAGGAAGGCACGGATGCGGTGGATCAGGGCGATTTTTTCCACGGAAGACGCGGACGGCATGGAAGGAATTGCTGGGAACGGGCGAAGCGGCTCATGGCGATTTTTCCCGCCGCAGTTTCAGTTGCAACACGGTGCCGGCCAGGATCAGCGCGAACAGCACGAACGCCGCCGCCGAGGCGTAACCCATGTTCCACCAGCGGAAGCCTTCCTCGTACATGAGCAGCACCACGCTGAGGGTGCGGTTGGCGGGGCCGCCTTGGGTCATCACGTACGGCTCGGCGAACACCTGGAAGTAGCCGATCATGGTCATCAGCGCCACGAACAGGAAGGTCGGCCTCAATAGTGGCAAGGTGATATGGCGGAATTGCCGCCAGGCGCTGGCCCCGTCAATCCGCGCCGCTTCGTAAAGCGAAGTCGGGATGTTTTGCAGGCCGGCGATGAAGATGATCATGTTGAAGCCGAAGTTTTTCCACACCGCCATCAGGATGATCGCCGGCATCGCCCAGTCCGGGTCGCCCAGCCAGTCGATCGGTCCCAGGCCCAGCAAACTCAAGCCGTGATTCAGCAGGCCATGGCGCGGATGGTAGAGATAGCGCCAGACGACCGCTACCGCCACCAGGGTTGTCACGACCGGCAGGAAGAAGGCGGCGCGGAAAAAACCCGGAAAGCGGTTCAGGCGGGCGTTCACCAGCAGCGCGGCCCCAAGTGAAACCGCCACCGATAACGGTCCGCCGACGGTCACGAAATAGCAGGTATTGCCCAGCGCCGTCCAGAACAGAGGGCTTTGCAGCAGTTGCAAATAATTGTTGAAGCCGACAAAGCGCAGCCGGTTCAGATCGCCCAGGGCATAGATGTCAAAGTCGGTGAAGCTCAGCAGCAATGCCGCCAGTACCGGCAGGAAGAAAAACACCGCGATCAGAAACAGCGCGGGCGCGAGGAACAGCCCCGCGCTGATGGCGGCATGGCGTTCGAAACCCCTCATCGTTCACGCCCCTCGCCTGCGGGCGGGAGAAGGGCCGGGGAAGAGGGTTGTGTTCCCTGGCGTAACAGCCAGCGCCGTTTTTCCAGAATCCGGTCCACGTCCCGATCCAGCGCCGCCAGCGCCTCATCCACGCTGACCTGCTGGCGAATGGCCCGTTCGGCATGATAGGCGAGCTTGTCGGCGATGCGCTCCCATTCGGGAATCGCGGGCGTCGCCCGGACTTGTTGCAACTGGCGCTGGAACGCCTGGGCGTAACGGTTGCCGGCCAACGCCGGATCGTTCCAGGCCGACTGGCGGGCGGGCAGATCGCCAGTCAGTTGATAGAAGCGTGCCTGTTGTTCCGGTTCGACCAGAAATTCCAGCAGTTTCCAAGCTGCCTCTCGGCGGGGTGAAGTCCGACTCAGGGCCAGGCTGGCGCCGCCGGCCAGCGATGCGCCTACCCAGGATTCTCTCCCTTCTGGCGGGGGAAGGCTGGGATCGGGGGGAATCCATACTGGCAACGGCGCGGTATTCCAGTGCGGCCGCACCGTCGCCGGTAACCGTCGCCCGAACTCGCCGATGTTCCACGGCCCGCTGACGTAGATTGCGAACGCGCCGTTGGCGAATTCCTGATAGAGATTGGCCATCTGGGCATGGCCCACCGGCGGCGCCAGCTTCCGCTCGAACAGGCTCAGATAGAAATCGAACGCCTCGCGAAAGCGCGGTTCTTGAAAGTTACTGTATTGGTCGCGGTCGCGCAGCAGCGTCGCGCCCCGTTGCAGCGCCAGAATCACCGGCAACTGCCATTCATTGATCGGGAGCAGAATGGCATAGCGTTCCGACCCGACCCGCGCCTTGATCCGGGTCATGGCTTGTATCCACGCTTCCCAGGTTGTGGGTGGTTCGGCGAAACCGGCGGCGGCCAACAGGTCGGTGCGGTAGAAGAACAGCCGGGTGTCCACGTACCACGGCAGTGCGTAGGTATGGCCATCCAGCCGATTAGTGGCGAGAATGCCGGAAAAGTAGTCTTCCAGCGCCGCCGCCGGCCAGGTTTGCAGCCGCGCGTCCAGCGGTTCCACGGCGCGCAGGGCCACGAATTCGGGAATCCAGGTATTGCCGAGCTGGAACAGGTCCGGCATGGCGTCGCCCGCGTAGGCGGTCAACAGTTTCTCGTGCGCCGCGCTCCAGGGAATTTGCTGCACACGCACCCGCAAGCCTGGGTGACGGCGCTCGAACTCCGGCAACAGCGCCTTGACCTGTTCGCCCTCCTGACCCATGGCCCAGAACTCCACCACGACCGTTCGGTCAGCGGCATGATCGCAGCCGGCCAGCCACAAGACGAACAAAGTCGTACGCAGCAGACGAAAAGATAGCGAAGATAGCGACATACAGGGTAGTGTAACCGCAATCGCGGCGGCCCTGGGCCAGCGCCTTGAAATCGCCGCGCGCCATCCCCATACCACTTGATTGAGTTCCTCAATCATTCCCTCAGCCCGCGAGGTACGTCATGCCCATTTACGAATACCGTTGCCGATCCTGCAACCACGAGCTCGAAGTGTTGCAAAAACTCAGCGATCCCGAACTCAGCGACTGTCCGAGCTGCGGCCAGCCGGAACTACAGAAGCTGATTTCGCCGGTCGGGTTCCGGCTCAAGGGCAGCGGTTGGTACGAAACCGACTTCAAGAGCGGCGATAAGAGGAAAAACGTCGCCAAGGACGACAGCGCTCCAACCAGCGAGAGCAAATCTACGGCCACTTGCGATAGCGCCGGCGGGTGTGGAGCCTGCGCCGCGCCGGCGACGACCGCCGGTTGAGCCCGGAGAAATCCCTCACCAGCGCCATAAGGATATTTTCCCCTCCTCCTTCCTTCGCCAAGCAGCGCAATATTTTCTCGTTCGGGCCAAGAAACTTCTTGGCCCGAATTTTTTTCCGCGTTTCACGAAACTGAAATGATTTTCTGGATACCTTTTATCCGCTTTGCGTCTTGCCTCGATCCGGTTCTGATAGGGTTGCCGAAAGAAATCCATCAAATGTTGGAGTGAGAATGATGAACGATGGAAAAACCTTCGCGGTCGCCATGATCGGAATCCCCGAGCAGGAGCGGAAAGTTTTGAAGAATATCTTTAAGCTTTCCCTGTATCGTACCTATACCTATACACTAATTTCTGTCGAAGAATCGAGTCAAATCCTCATTGTGGACAAGGACGATCCCACTGCCTTGGCGGAGTGGCACGCCTTGCGCAATAAAGCCGCGAAGCTTCAAACGGGCGCGGCGCAGTCACGAATCCCCGCAGTCCTGGTCAGCAAAGATCCACCGGCGAGTGGTGTGGCGCACTACCTGCGCCGGCCCTTTATTGCCACCCGCGTATTCGGGGTATTGGACCTGTTGGCGGCTCAGACACCCAGCGCCGCTCCAGAACGCGTGATCGGCGAGGAATCGGCGTCGGCCAATTCCGCCAGCGCCGAACCGCCCACTCCAACCGCTCTGGTGGTGGATGACAGCAACACCGTTCGCAAGCAGCTCGAACTGGAGCTCCAACTGCTTGGCGTCCAGGTTAACGCGGTCGAGTCTGGCGAACAGGCGTTTGAAGCGCTGGCTCAGAATGATTACGAATTGATTTTCCTGGACGTGGTGTTACCCGGCATTGACGGCTATCAGATCTGCAAGACCATCAAAAAGGATAGAGCCAGGAAAAAAACCCCGATCATCATGCTGACCAGCAAGTCATCGCCATTCGACCGAGTCAAGGGTACTCTGGCGGGATGTGATACATATCTTACCAAACCAGTGACTCAATCCACTTTTCAAAAAACAGTCAGGAAGTATTTGAAACTTTCATAAGCCATCTTTTGGTGAAGATGGGTAACCGTTTTTTATCCCAGGCCTGATTGACCCGAGAGGAAATTGCCATGCCCCTACGCAAAGTGCTTGTCGTTGATGATTCCCCAACTGATCTGGTGAACATCAAAAACATTGTGGCTGAAGCGGGTTGTATCGTGGTTGCCGCAGCTAATGGCAAGGAGGCCGTCGAGAAAGTCAGGGTGGAAAAACCCGATCTGATCTTCATGGATATCATCATGCCGGATATGGATGGTTACGCCGCCTGCCGCCTGCTGAGTAATGAAAGCGCCACCAAGGGTATTCCGGTGGTCTTCGTGACCAGCAAAAATCAGAAGGCGGACCGACTCTGGGCGCAGATGCAGGGTGGCAAGGCGTTCGTCACCAAGCCTTATACGGCTGACACCATCATCGATCAGTTGAAGGTATTTTTCTGAAACCGCGCTTTACCTTGTGACCATGAATGACAAAACCATCGAAGCTCCCCGGCGCTGGCTCGATCCCAGTGTGGCGCTGAGCCGTTTCAAACCGCCGCGCGGCGTAACCACCGGCATCGCGCCGCTTGAACAGGAGCGCGCCCGTTATGGTTTCCGGGTCGGTGGTGTCGGTCTGTTAATCGGTCAAGATACCGTCAGCGAAGTGATGGAGCGGACATCGATTTATCCACTGCCGAATACGCCGTCTTGGTTTCCAGGGTTAGTCAACTTACGTGGCAATCTGGTACCGGTATTCGACATGCAACAGTTCCTGGAACTGGGCGATGGCATCGCTTCGAAAAAGCATTGGCTACTGATTCTGGATCGGGGCGACCAAGCGGTGGGCGTTCTCATCGGTGAACTTCCCCAGATGGCGGTTACCCGCCATGTTCTCGCCAGATTACCGCCTTTGCCCTCCACGCTACGGCCCCATATCGCTCAAGCCTATGTTCAGGACGACATCGTATGGCTGGAATTCAACCACCAGAGCTTTTTTCAGGCGCTCGGTAGGTGGGTAGGGGGCGTAGCCTGAGCGCCGTGATCAAGAGATGAAGTTTGAGATGCTGATCCAACTGTCAATGTTCATCCTGGGAGGCGCCGCATATGCACGCACACGATAATTCCAAAGATGTTACCGGCGCGATAATCGGTTGGCGACGGTTAAGAGACGGAATGGCGTTGGGATTACTGCTGGGCCTGAGTACGGTCCTCTCCTTGAGTTGGGCCGAAGAGCCCGGCGTCACCGATAAAACCATCCGCATCGGATCGATTCTACCTTTGGAAGGAGATTACATGGTTTACGGTTTGGCCATGAAACAAGGGATGGACGCGGCACTCGCCGGCCAAATGATCCAAGGTCGGACAGTGGAGTTGAATGTATTGAATAATTTCAATGAACCGATTACCACCATTGAAGTTGCTAGAACCTTGATTGATCAAGGTGTGTTCATGATGTTGGGTAATGTCGGTACTCTGGCCAGCCTCAAGCTGATGCCGGTGCTGGCGGCGAATAAGTTGCCAGCACTGGGTTTTTATACGTCAGGTCAAATCCAAACTGATGGTGACATGCTGAATTTTCGTCCTGGCCATGCTCAGGAAATCAATACCTTGGTCACGATGGCAACCGATGCTGGAGTAAAACCGGCGCAGATTTGCCTGTTCGTACAAAATGATGCGGATGGTCTTGCTGGAATTGATGGATTAAAGACTGGATTGAAGAAATTGCCAAATACTCAGGATATTAGTGAAAAACTCGACCAAAACATGGAAGTGATGATGGGCGGGATCAACCCGGCGCTCAATAATGTTGGTCCGGTTGGTTTTTACCCACGTGGAACGGTGCGTTTACGGGAAGGTTATCAATCATTGAAAAATTGGGAAAATACAAGTAAATCACCATGCCGTCTTGTTATCATGGTTGCCACGCCAAAAGTGGCCGCTGATTTTATTGCTTATGCTCTCTATAAAAATGAATCCTGGTCATTTGCGGCCATTTCAAGCACCGCTGCTGGGGATGCATTGAAAAACTTACTGCTTAAAAATGACGTGCACCATAAAGTTATCGTTACCCAGGTAGTCCCAGCACTGGATTCACCATTGCCACTGCTCGCGGATGCAAGAAAGGCGCTTGGTCCACAATTGAATCCAGTAAGCCTTGAGGGGTTTATCGTTGGCCGCCTGTTTCTGGCTATCGCGCGTTCCATTAATGGGGCGATGACGCGTGTGAATTTCGTTGAGGCCGCGCATCGACAAGCCTTCGATCTGGGTGGCTTAAAGATTGATTTCACCAAAGGAAATTCTGGTTCAGGTTTAGTGCTGCTCGATCTTCTGAATGATGATAAGTATGAGACTTTCTCCCTAGAGGCTTTTAAAAAAATGCTTCATGATTAGTTGGTTATATTTATAGTTATGGTTTTGATGGTGATGATTGATCGTGTCGACTTATTTTCTCATCAGTAGAGGTTGAGAACATATAGCACTCTTTCAGGAGTTATCTGGGTTTGGTGACTTTTTCATGCCATGAATTCCTGAAAAATTGTCGATTCTTCAATCGATTAACAATAATGGAATTTTAAAGACTTCGTAACCTGTACAGGAGCGCTATATGAAAATCAGCACCCGATTGGTCATTTTGATTATCTTGCAATTGGTCTTTTTATCGGTCGTAGGCCTGATCGCTTATTTAGGGATGGATCGCGTGAGCAGCAGCGTAAGCCAGTTCAGCGCAACGACCCAGACCCAAACCAATCTGAGCGCATTGACCGAATCGGTGCGCAGCAACCTGCTCGGCTTGGTCAATAAAGTCGTGCTGGGCAGCATCAACTGGGAGGAGGCCGACGCATCATTGCTGCAAGCGACCAGCGATATCAACAAAGCTTGGCAGCGTTATCAAGATGAACGGGGCGCCTTAAATCCACAAGGCCAGGTAAACGATGCCAGCGCTGGCGATATTGCCGGTATACAGAAGCTGATCAATGCGGTAGAGAATTTGTTCGCCAAGCGTGATCGCACCCGCCTGGGCCTGTTTGTGGCCAACGATTTGGAGGCGTTGAGCGATCCCTTCTTCAAAGCGATGTTGGAGGCTTCAAGCCGGGTATCCGCGCAATCCGCACAGGCGCTGACCCTCGCTCAGCAAACCAGTCAACAATTTCGCCTGCTGATTGCTGGACTGGCCGGGTTTGGTCTGCTGGCTTCAATCCTGATCGGTGTGATCATTTATCGCTCCATCTTTCGTCCGGTACACCGGATTGCCAGCGTGGTGGAACAGATCGGCAAAGGCAACTACAGCTCTCGCACCAGCTTGATAGGTGGGGATGAACTGTCGCAACTGGGTCAAGCGTTTGACAACATGCTGGGCGAACGGGTGAACACGTTGGTGCAGGTGGAACGGGAAAACGAGCAGCTTAACGATTCCGTCATCGGTCTGCTGCATGCCGTATCCCAACTCAGCCAGAAAGACCTGACCGTCAAGGTGCCGGTGACCGAGGACGTGACCGGTCCAGTCGCCGACGCGCTGAATCTATTGACCGCCGAAACCGCCAAGGTGTTGCAGGGCGTCACCCAGATCTCTGAACAAGTGGCGACCGCCTCCGACACGGTGAAAGCGCAGTCCGATACGGTGATTACCGTGGCTGATCGTGAGCGTCGAGCGGTGGAACAAACCGCCGCCGATTTGGCCGCCGCCGCGGACGCCATGAAGCAGATCGCGCAACTGGCGCAAACCTGCAACGCCGCTGCTGAAACCGCCATCAAGACCACTCAAACGGCGCTGCAAACGGTGACCAGCACGGTTAGTGGTATCAACAACACCCGCGATACCATCCGCGAGACGGAAAAGCGTATCAAGCGACTGGGCGAGCGTTCCCAGGAAATCAGCGGTGTGGTGAATCTGATCAACACCATCGCCGAACGCACCCACATCTTGGCGTTGAACGCCAGTATGCACGCCGCCTCGGCTGGTGAGGCGGGCCGAGGGTTCGCGGTCGTGGCGGGCGAGGTGCAGCGCCTGGCGGAAAACGCGCGCGAGGCGACTTCGCAAATCGCCACCCTGGTGAACAACATCCAGATCGAGACAGCGGATACCGTGAATACCATGAATACCGCCATCAGTCAGGTCGTGGACGGCAGCCGGCTGGCGGAACAGGCCGGTGACCAGATGAAACGTACCCAGGAAACCACCGCCGAGTTGGTGGCTGCCGTACAACAAATTGCGTCCCGTTCACAGGAACAAGCGCGCGTCAGCAATGAACTGCTGGAACGCGCCCAGCAGATTCAGGAAAGCGCCCGCCAGACCAGTCAGCAATTGCAGGAGCAAACGACCCACACCACCAATCTGGTGGAATACGCTAGAGGCCTGTTGAACTCAGTGCGCGTGTTCCGGTTACCGGCGTAAGTGGGATGCACCTACCCATAACCTCCACAGGATTGCCGTTACCCGCGAGAGGGGTTTAGCTGCCATGCTCGTGTCCGAAGAACAGGTCGCGGCGCTGGAAACCCAAGTCGCCAAATTGCTCGGCTTTCTGGAACTGCTGGATGAGGGAAGAACAGGCGAAGGCGTTCGCTGTTACGCCGAGCAAGTGGGGCAGATCGGTCTGGCGGCGGATGATGCCGGTCTTATGGGGTTGCAAAAGGTTTGCCGGCTGTTTCACGGTCGGCTGGCGGATTGGTTGGACATCGACGACTGGCGTCTGGGCGACGGCGAGCGAGAGCGACTGGAGGAGTGGCCGATTCTCGCCATCGACTATCTGGGCGCTCTGGACGACCCGGCGGCGAGCGAACCGCTGATCGCCCATTTGTCCAGCCCGGTTTGGCGCGCGCCCCTGGCGGTGGAAGAAGCAAAAGCATTGCACGCTTTGTTGGTCGGCGAAACGCCGACTGAAACTGTGGTGGAAACGGTGATCGAGCTGGAAGCGCAAGCTGAAAGGATCGCCGAGGCAGAACCCATCGCGTTGTCGGACTCAGCGGAGTCTAAGGTAGTGGCTGCGTCGGTAGCGGTGATAGCGGACCAGATCGCTGGAAGTGTCAAGGAAGAATCGGAAGTCTCTGCGGAAACGGTGATTGAAGCGGAAGCGATGGAATCCGCCGCAGCGGCTGAAACGGAAATGCTGAAATCCGACACGGCGGCCGAAACGGAAGTGGTGGAATCCGACACGGTGATCGAAGAAACGGAAATGACGGCTGAGCCGGAAGAGCCGGAACCCGCCGCCGAGGACGAGAACGCGGAACCCGCCGCAGCCATGGCTGGAACCAGTGATGGGCATCAGGAATTGATTGGCATTCTGTGTGCGGAGATTGCCCAAATCGCTGCGAGTGCCGACGAAATTTTGACCCTGGCCATGGCCGTCGATAGCACGCCCACCGCCCGGGTCGATGCCCTATCCGGTTATGCCGAGCATCTGGAACGCCTGGGAGATGCTGCGGCATCTGTAGGTTTGACCGGACTACAACAGATTTGCGTCTGCTTGCAGACCAATCTGGGCATTCTGGCCGTCCAGGATGGCCCTCTCCAGGTAGAACAGCGGCGGGTGGTGGAAGTTTGGCCGGCATTGGCGCTCAACTATCTGCGCGCCCTGGACGACCGCGCCGTTTGCAAAACCCTGGTCGACCATCTGCAAGAGCCTTGCTGGCCGCAACCGCTGGCGGTGGAAGACGCGACTCTGCTCGTTGAACGACTGGTCGCGTCGAAGCTGGTCACCGAGGAAGCCGAAGCGCAAGCCAGACCCCGCCAGGCGCTGCCCGAGGACGTGTCGCTGGCGCTACCCGCCGATGTCCAGCAGGAATTGCTGGACGGCCTGTTGCAGGAGTTGCCCTATCAGGCTGCGGAATTTTCCGCCGCTATCCAGCGCTTGGTCGTGGGCGGTGGCCAGCTTGAGGATGTGGATATCGCGCGACGCATCGCCCACACCCTGAAAGGCGCTGGTAACACCGTTGGCGTGCGCGGCATCGCCGTACTGACCCACCATATCGAAGACATCTTACAGGCGCTCGCCAAGCATGGGGCGTTGCCCA
This sequence comes from Candidatus Contendibacter sp., assembly GCA_031732755.1. Lineage (GTDB taxonomy): Bacteria > Pseudomonadota > Gammaproteobacteria > Competibacterales > Competibacteraceae > Contendibacter. The sequence continues at coordinate 48,319 of JAVMKI010000071.1, read as the reverse complement.
ACCGGCCGCTGGCCGAAGCCCTGTTGAACGCCGCCGACTGTCTGGAGACCATGAGCGAGGCGTTGCTCGGTATGAGCGCGCCCCCACCACAAGTCGTAACCGTGTTGCAGGAGGTGTTGGATTGGGCGAACCGGATCGATCAGCTCGGGATTCCGGTGGGCGATGAAATTCCACCGGCGACTGCTGATCATCTCCAACCCGCCGAGACGCCTGACCCCGCGCCGCCGCCCGTGGTCGCCGCGCCACCCGAGGCGACCCTGCGCGTTCCCGCGCACCTGGTGGATGATCTGTTGCGCCTGGTGGGCGAGAGCATCATCCTCACCAGTCAGGTCCAGGAGCGGATTCGTAAGACGGTCGCCCAGACCCGGGCAGTGATGGGGCAAAACCGCTTGTTCCAGCAACTGACCGCCGAATTGGAGCAACTGGTGGATATCCGCAATGTGTCGTCGCCGCTGTCCAGGTCCATGCAACGCGGCGATTTCGATCCGTTGGAGCTGGAACAGTACAACGAACTCAATACGGTCACCCATCGCCTGGTGGAAGCCGTTACCGATGCCAGCGAGTTGGGCCGCGCCATCGGGGAAAACCTGACAGCGCTGGATGCTTTGCTGGTGGATCAGAACCGCTTGCACCGGGACAATCAGGAAGCGGTGCTGCGCACCCGCATGGTGTCGATCCAGACGATCGCGCCGCGTTTGCAGCGCAGCGTGCGGCAGACCTGTCGACTGGTGGACAAGGAGGTGGAATTGACGATGCGTGGCACGGGCACGCTGATGGACAGCAATGTCTTGAATAACCTGGTCGATCCACTGATGCACATCCTGCGTAACGCGGTGGATCACGGGATCGAACCACCCGCCGAACGCCAGCGCTTGGGCAAGCGGCCGGTCGGGCGAATCGAACTGAGCTTCGGGCGCGAGGGTAACAACATCGTCATTCGCTGCCAGGACGACGGCGCTGGGCTGGACTTGGCGGCGATTCGTCGGACGGCCACGGAACGCGGTCTGATCGCCGCCGACCAGCCGCTGACGGATGAGGAGCTGGCTCGGTTGATTTTGTTGCCGGGCTTTTCCACCCGTGGCGCAGCCACCCAGACCTCGGGACGCGGCATCGGCATGGCGATGGTCCATGGCCGCTTGCTGGACATGAAGGGTTCGTTGCACATCCAGACTCAAGCCGGTCGGGGTTGCCTGATGGAATTGCGGCTGCCCGTCACTCTGATCTCCACCCATGCGTTGCTGGCGCGCCTGCGTGAGCAGATGGTGGCCGTGTCTGATCGTGGCATCGAGCAGATCCTGTATTCCGGTGTTGGCGCCATCCGAAGACTAGGCAACCGCGCCACCTATCAGATGGGCGACGAGATCTACGAATTGACCTCCCTGGACGAACTGCTCAACCTGCCGCCGGATCACCGCGCGCGCTGCCGCGCCGCGCCGCCGGTGTTGCTGGTGCGGGAAGAGACCGGCAATGTTTGCGCGGTGCTGACGCAAGAAATCGTCGCTAGCCGCGATCTGGTGGTTAAGCCTCTGAGTCAGTATCTGCCCAAGCTCAACGGGATTGTGGGAGCTACCATTCTGGGCGATGGTAGTGTCGTGCCGGTGTTGGATTTACCGGAACTCCTGCGAGCTCCGGCTATTGGCCAACCCGTTCGCCCCACTCGCGCGGCGGCGCCCGCCGTGCCTGCTCCGTCCCGTCCCTTCGTGCTGGCGGTGGACGACTCGCTTAGCGCCCGCCGTTCCCTGGCGCAATTCGCCCAGGATGCCGGTTTCGAGGTGCGTACCGCCCGCGATGGTCTGGAGGCAATTGAGATGATCAAGAGCAAGCTCCCGGACCTGGTGTTGGCCGATCTGGAGATGCCGCGCATGAACGGTCTGGAATTGACCGCGCACTTGCGGGCCAATCAAGCGACCCATGCGTTGCCCGTCATCATGATCACCTCGCGCGCCACCGAGAAACATCGACGCGAAGCCGAGACGACGGGAGTCAATGTTTATCTGACTAAGCCGTTCGTGGAGGACGAACTGCTAGGGCATATCCACCGACTGTTGCAGCCTGCATGAACGCGCCCACGCAACCAGCATGGAACGACCTTCGGACGGTCCGGGCGTTCGCCGCGCTGATCCTGGATGGGCGCCACTGGCTCCTGCCGCAAGTGGAGATTCAGTCGCTGGAATCGTTCCTGGATATCGACCGCGAGGTGCGGATTCCACGCAGCATCGGGGCTGTGGCGTTCGATAATGCGTGGTGGCCGGTGTACTGCTTGTCCGATGAGTTGGAGATTCTGTCGTACATACCGGATGGTCGTCGGGCCTGCGCGTTGTTGGATAACGGCGCGGATCGTTTCGGTCTGGTTTGCGACCGGGTTGAAGCTTCAACGGAATCGCCCCGCCTGCTGGCGTTGCCGGCCTGCATGGCGTTACCGGATTCACCCGTTCAGGCGTTGGTCCTGCTGGAGGAGGGGCTGGGTTGCGTGACCACCACCGAGCGTTTGGCGGCCTTGATCGCCGCCCACCTGGAGAACGCTGATGTCTGAAGGCGTCGCCTGGATTCTGGCGCTGGATCATCAACTGCTGGCTGCGGTGGGCGAGCGGGAGATGGTGCATTTGATCGAGACACCGACCTTGCTGGATGTTCCGTATAGCCCGTTCTATTGCCGCCAAGTGTTGATCTGGAACGATACCGTGCTGCCGGCGATGGATTTGGCGGCCTGGCTGCGAGGACAAGCCGTGTACCGTCTGCGGGCACTGGCCGGGGTGTTCGCCTATCAGCCATGGTCGGGTGCAGACCCCAAGTATGGCGCGTTGTTGCTGGCCGACATCCCCACGCGAACCCGCGTGACCGACGATCAGGCCAGCGCGTTACCGAAACGACCCGGTAATTGGCGAAACCTGACAATTTCCTGTTTCAAGCAGGATGATCAGTTGATTCCCATCCTGGATCTGCCACACATTTTTACTGGTGGATTGCTGTGAGGTCTCGGCAATTCCCGTTCCTAACCCGAATATTTTAGGCTCAATGAGATATCCCGTGGAGGCCACAATATCTAGTCAGGACTTTCGCTTATAGTTTTATAAACTCAATTTTCTGATATAGCTGAATGAAAATTACTAAGCAACGTTATTTGGAGTACATCATTATACCAAACGCTTCTGAAAACCATTGGTTGCTTTAGGCGACAACATATTGTTTATTATTGATATTTTACCATATCCGCTCGCGCATAATGAAGAATTCAATAAGCGTTTGGTATAAAGGATGAAATCGCCAATCGAGTTTTTCCCGATTTTGATTCCTTGAAATCGACGCTGAAAGAACTGTTCTCGTCGAAGCCAAAAGCCTGCTTTTTCTCACTAACAACCAGGGGTTTTATCCGCAATGCCCTTCAAAAAATCGGTATGGATCAGGCTATTATATAAAGTGTTTTTTTAGTAGTGTTTGGTATTATTTTCTGCTGACACTTCGGTCGCTTGCTCGATCAGCAATACAGGAACCAAGATCATCGAGCGATCAAGTACCGGGGCTGGACCTGGGTTCAGCGATAGGCCGTCAGGGTGTAGGAAAAGACGATGCCGTCATCGATTGAGGTGGGCGTATCGGCGTCCTGACTGAAGCGAACGAAGACCGCGATGTTGTCCGCGCCTTCGTAATCGGTGTAGGCCTGCCACAACCCCACGGTGTAGGGTAAGCTGCTGGCGATGTCGGAAACCAGTAGTGATACCCGGTTGGCGTAGCCCACTGGTGCGTAACGGCGGTAGTGAGCAGCGTTGCGACCGGACTGGACCAATGCAAAATCGGCCACTTCGCCGAAATCGGCCAGCAGCGGCGGATCGTCTGGATTGGATGGGATGGCGAGTGGTCGTTCGCGCCGCCGGCCATCCGGATACCAAACGATAAACCGGTCGGCATCGTGCGCTTCATCCTCCGCATCGTCCGGCGTGGCGCGGTGGTCCTTCCAGAACATCGAGCTCAGACCCAGGGGGCCCAAGCTCGGTTCGTCGGTTACCCGCAGCGGCTTGCGCAGGAAGATATTCAGGGTGACCCGCAGGGTGCTGGCAACGCCCGGTTGCAGCGTGGCCACCAGCGCCGCCGCATAAGCCTCGCAATCCACCAGCCCCAACAGCCGGAAGGCCCGTTCGTTGAGGGGCCGGAAATACAGTTTGCGGAGCTTGACGAAATCTTCGCTCGACTGACCCACGTTGTGCACGCCCAATCGGAACGACGTACCAAACTCCAGTGGAGGAAAGCCAGTCAACCGACCGTAGCCGTTGCCGCCCAGATGGAGAATTTGCGGCCAGCTTTTCGGGTTGCCGCGCTGGAAACCGATATCCACGGCGCTCAAATAGCGAGCGGCGGCGGGGAGGAGATCGGGTAACGGCGGCTGGATTTCGGGGTGCGCGTAATCGAAATCCTCCATGCGATAGGTCGCCAGGATATGGCTCTCGCTGGTCGACTGGTACATCCAGATTTCCAGCGGATCCTTCTCGAAATTGCCGCGTGGTTTAGCCCGCAGCCACCAAACGGAGTCGTCGTGGAGCAGTTTTCCCATCAGGTTGCCATACTCGACGAAATCAAGTCCTAGGGCGTCGCCGCCCTCTGGAGGATCGATTTCCACCACCGGTGCGGGAGAAGCCGGATCCTAGGGGAACCGAGAACGCTCAAAGGCTTCCTGGGCCAGGTTGGCGAAAGTGGTAGCGGTCACGGCGGGCGCGCCCAGCACCAGCGCGCCCAGCGCCAGCGCGCCCAGCCAGCCGCTGGCGAGTCGGCGCAGCCACCGGGCGGCAGACCGAGGAGGGGTGACCGTTCGCTTGCCGGATTGAGTCGTCATCTTGATTGCGTTACTCGCGTCAACATTAACGGTGGCTATCGCCGGTGTCCGCCGGTGGCATCAAGCTGATGAGGGTCCAGCCGGGGGATGGTTGCGGCAATTCCCTCGTCGAGAATACTCGGAGTATCCCCTTGGGATCGAGTGCAAACAGGGGAATGGCCCGGTCATCCCACTTTGCGCGGAAGGCGGCAAAGTCGAAGTTGGCGGTCAGCGTTGTGGCGCGAATGGCGTAATGTAGGGCGAAGATGGCGGATACCGCCGCCGCCACGATGCCGCGCGGGGCGATCCAGGCCAGCACCGCTTTTCGCCGCCAGTCCAGATCCGAACCAACCGTGGCCAGCCAGACCGCAGCGGGACGCGCGACGCACAGAACGGCGAACAGCACGCCCACCGCATCCCAGCCCATGCCGGCGAATGCCCTCTCGATACGGGCCGCCAGCACGATGAAGAGCACCGAGATCAGCAGTAAGGTCAGGGTTTCCTTGAAATCGAGGATATCCTGGATGACCAGATCGCGGCTATTGGCCAACCGCAAGCCCATGGCCGTCACCGCCAGGAGGCCGGATTCGGCGGCGAGGGCGTTGGACAGGGTGAACACGCCCAAGACCAATGCCAGGCTGGCTACCCGGTGCAGATAGTCGGGTAGCCATTCGCGCCTGTCCATGGATTTCCGCCAGCCGCAAAAGTCAGCGCGCCCTCGAACAGGATGATCGCCACTCCAAGCGAAACCATTGGAAACAACAGGTGACCAAACAGCGCGTCGGGGTCGAGCCAACCCGTCATGGGCCCGGCGATCAGGCCGATCGCCAGCAGCGGCAGGATGGCTAGCAGCCGTAGCCACCAAGCCAGCCATTGCGCACCGATTCCGGCGATCAGGATGGCGGCGAGCGTTAGGGGAATGGTGTCACGCATGCCGTGCCCTGGATGTTGAAACCACTCACATTCATATCAGGAACCGTGGAGCATTTTAAGCCGCTTCAATGCGGTCAGCGCCTGTTCCGAGGTCAGGGCATCGGGGTCGAGTTCCGCCAGCGCGGCGACGACCGGATGCGTGGCTTCGCCGAACAGCGCCAGTTGCGGGGTTGGCGCGGTGGTCCGTCCTGGCCATTCCCGCCGCAGCATCCGCCGCTCCAGCAATCGCAAGCGTTGGCGAGCCTGCTGGATCACCACGGGCGGTACGCCAGCCAGAGCCGCTACTTGCAAGCCGTAGCTGCGGCTGGCCGGCCCGTCCTGGACCCGATGCAGGAAGACGAGCGTATCGCCATGCTCCACGGCATCAAGATGGACGTTGGCGATGCCGGATTGCTCGTCCGGCAACCGGGTTAATTCAAAGTAGTGGGTGGCAAACAGGGTGAAAGCGCGTACCGTGCCGGCCAGATGCGCAGCGCAGGCCCAGGCCAGCGCCAACCCGTCGAAAGTGCTGGTGCCGCGCCCGATCTCGTCGATCAAAACCAGACTATGCGAAGTGGCGTTGTGCAGGATGTTGGCGGCCTCGCTCATTTCCACCATGAAGGTGGAGCGGCCCCCGGCCAGATCGTCGGACGCGCCGATGCGGGTGAAGATACGGTCAAGCGGCCCGATCACCGCCCGCTCCGCCGGAACGAAGCTGCCCACATGGGCCAGCAACGCGATCAGAGCGGTTTGGCGCATCAGGGTGGATTTGCCGCCGGCGTTCGGGCCGGTGACAATCAGCATCCGCCGCCGTTCGGGTTCCAGCATCAGGTCGTTGGGGGTGAAAGCTTCCTCCAGCGCCTGTTCGACCACCGGATGACGGCCGGCCTTGATCTCAAGCCCCGGCGCGGCGGACAGTTCCGGTGGATTCCAGCGCAAGGCGGCGGCCCGTTCAGCCAGATTGGCCAGCGTGTCCAGTTCCGCCAGCGCGGCGGCGCTGGCCTGCAACGTGGGTAGCCGGACGATCAGATGGTCCAGCAGGGCGTCGTACAGGGCTTTTTCCCGCGCCAGCGCCCGATCCTGCGCGTGCAACACCTTATGCTCGAACTCCTGTAATTCCGGGGTGATGTAGCGTTCCGCGCCCTTGAGGGTCTGGCGGCGCAGATAATCGGCCGGCACCGCCCGCGACTGGGCGCGGGTTACCTCGATGTAGTAACCATGCACCCGGTTGAAACCGAGCTTGAGATTGGTGATGCCGGTGCGTTGGCGCTCCCGCGTTTCCAGTTCCACCAGATACTGATCGGCGCGTTCGCCGAGGCCGCGCAACTCGTCGAGTTCAGCATCGTAGCCCGGCGCAATCACTCCGCCATCGCGCAAAATCTGTGGTGGGTTGGGAATGATCGCCCGATTCAGCAGGTCGCAAACATCGGGATGCGTTCCGGCGCGGTGGGTAAGGTCTTGCAGCAGGCTGGCATCCAGCAGGCCGAGAAACTGTTGCACGCCGGGCAGGCGAGCCAGTGCGTCGGCCAGTGCGACCAGATCGCGCGGCCGGGCCGATTTCAGCGCCACCCGCGCCAGAATCCGCTCCACGTCGCCGGTTCCGCGCAGCAGACCGCGCAGATACTCGTAACCGCCATTGTCCAGCAGGCGCCGCAGGCTGTCCTGACGCTGGCCGAGGACGATCCGATCTCGCAACGGCCGATGTAGCCAGCGTCGCAGCAACCGGCCACCCATCGGCGTCACGCAGCGGTCGAGAATCCCAGTCAGGGTGTGCTCGTGGTGGCCGCTCAGGCTGTGTTCCAGTTCCAGATTGCGGCGGCTGGCCGGGTCCAGAATGACGCTATCCTCGTGGCGCTCGACCCGCAGTCCGGTCAGATGCGGCAGGGCGCTACGCTGGGTATCCTTGACATATTGCAGCAGACAGCCAGCGGCGGCCACCGCAACCGGCTGGTCGGCGCAACCGAAGCCATCCAAGTTGCGCACCCCGAACTGAGCGCACAGGGCGCGGGTGGCGCTGTCGCGGTCAAAATGCCATGGCGCCTGTCGGCGCAGGCCGGGATGCTGGCGCCAGGCTTCGGGCGGGTCGCAATCCTCGCTGATCAGCAGTTCCGCCGGTCTGAGCCGCTCCAATTCGTTGAGTAACGCCGTTTGCCCGTGAACCTGCATGATCGTGAACCGGCCGCCACTCAGATCCAGATGAGCCAGCCCGTAAATGAGTTTGGCTTGATGCAGGGCCAGCAGCAGATTGTCGCGGCGCTCGTCCAGCAACGCTTCGTCGGTCAGGGTGCCGGGCGTGACGATTCGGGTCACCCGCCGCTCCACCGGCCCCTTGCTAAGGGCGGGATCGCCCAGTTGCTCGCAAATCGCCACCGACAGGCCGAGTTTCACCAGCCGGGCGAGGTAGTTCTCGACAGCGTGGAACGGCACGCCGGCCATCGGGATCGGCGCGCCGGCAGACTGGCCGCGCGTCGTCAGGGTGATGTTGAGCAACTCGGCGGCGCGGCGGGCGTCGTCGTAAAACAGCTCGTAGAAATCCCCCATCCGGTAGAACAGCAGGATGCCGGGATGCTGGGCCTTGATACGCAGATACTGCCGCATCATCGGCGTGTGCTGGTCGAGGTTGTCCAAGCGTGGTCGGCCTCAAAGAATTCGCTTTACCCAAATTCGGTTTAAGACTATTTTCCGCGCCATTTCGCCAGTCGCGCAAACCCCATGATCAACGCATTCGAACTGCAAAACGGCCGCCTCCGCCAGATTCAGATCGAGGACGGGACCGACCTCGAACGCGCCAAACCGATCTGGATCGATTTTGACGATCCGACCGACGAGGAGCGATTGCTGGCCAGGGAGCTGTTCAACCTGACGCTGCCGGACGAGGACGATTTCGGCGACATCGAGGCCAGCGCCCGTTGTTTCGAGGACGCCACCGGCGCCCTGCAAATCCGTTCCGACTTTTTGCTCGACAAGGCGGATGAATCCCGTAACGTGCCGGTGGCTTTTGTCCTCAAGCAGGACATCCTGTTCAGCCTGCACGAGGAAGACCTGCCCGTCTTTCGCCTGTTGCGCATGCGCGCCCGGCATCAGCCCGGTTATCTGGAAGACTGCCGGGATGTGCTGCTCGATCTGTACGCCACTGACGCCGAGTATTCCGCCGACGCGCTGGAGGGCGTTTACGCTAACCTGGAGGAAGTCGGCGGCCGGGTGCTGAAGGCTCATCTGACCGACGAAGCCGCCGCCGAGGTGCTGGCCGGCATCGCCCACGAGGAAGACCTGAACGGGCGGATTCGCCGCAATCTGATGGATACCCGCCGCGCCATCTCTTTCCTGATGCGGCGACGGCTGCTGTCCACCGACCAGATTGAGGAGGCCCGCCAAATCCTGCGCGATATCGAATCGTTGGACGGGCATACCTCGTTCCTGTTTGAGAAGATCAACTTTCTGATGGATGCCACCGTCGGTTTCATCAACATCAACCAGAACAAGATCATCAAGATTTTTTCGGTGGCCTCGGTCGCTCTGTTGCCGCCGACTTTGATCGCCAGTATCTACGGGATGAACTTCGAGTTCATGCCCGAACTGAAATGGGCGCTGGGCTATCCGTTCGCGCTGGGGATCATGATCGCGTCAGTGGTCGCCCCGTTCTGGTTCTTTCGCCGTAAAGGCTGGTTGAAGTAAGCCCACCGTCAAGCCGTCCGTGGCGGTCGCGCCGGTTCGGGCCAGAGACCTGCAATTCTGGTATCTTGGTATAGTACCGTGTGGCGAAACCGCCCCACACTCGCCCTCGTTCACACTATGATTACTTCAATCATCGCAGGCTAGGAGGTGACCGTGTCCGCATCGAATCCAGCCCATCAGAATCTTTACGAACTCGCCGTGCAGGTGGGCGTCGCCCTGCGTACCCGAGGCCGAACCTTGGCGGTGGCCGAATCCTGTACTGGCGGATGGATCGCCAAGGTGGTCACCGACGCGCCGGGCAGTTCCGGCTGGTTCGACCGGGGCTTCGTCACTTACAGCAACGCCGCCAAGCAGGAATTGCTGGGGGTGCGGGACGCGACCATTGCTGAGCAGGGCGCGGTCAGCGCCGAGGTCGTGGCGGAAATGGCGGCCGGCGCCTTGGAACGCAGCCACGCTGATCTGGTTCTGGCGGTCAGTGGCATCGCCGGCCCCGACGGCGGCGGCCCGGACAGGCCGGTCGGTACGGTCTACCTGAACTGGACGCTGCGGGATGGCCCGACCCGCGCCGAACGCCGGCATTTCGAAGGCAACCGCGACGAAGTTCGCCTCGCGACCGTCGCCGCCGCCCTGCAAGGGGTGCTGGATGTCTTCGCCCTCCATCGCTGAGGCATCCCGACGGCTGTTTCTGGCGCTTTGGCCGGAGGAAACCGAGCGTCGCCGACTGGCCGACCTGGCGGCGGGCGTCGCTGGCCGGCGGCGGGTGCGCGATGACAATCTGCATCTGACCCTGGTGTTTCTGGGCGCGACCGATGCCGCCCGATGGGCCGAGTATGAAGCCGCGCTGGCGGATTTATCGACGCCGCCGCTGGAACTGATTCTGGATCGCTATGGCTATTGGCCTCAGCCGCGCATCCTGTGGTTGGGCGCCAGCCGCACCCCGCCCGAATTGTACGAATTGGTGGCCGAACTGCATCGGCGCTTGCGCGGTTGCGGCTTTACCCCAGAGCGGCGGGCGTTCCAGGCCCATATCACCCTTGCTCGCCAGTTTCCCGGTCCGGCCCCGGCCCAGCCGCCCGCCACACCGGTGCGCTGGCTGGTTCATGACCTTGCTCTGGTTGAGTCATTGCGGGAGGATGGCGGCGCGCGCTATGCGGTGCTGCGCCGCTGGCCGGGGCTAGGTTAGCCACCGGTTCTGTGGAACAATCGCCGCAACCCGCCGGCTCCGACCCAATCGCCCGGTTTTTCCATGCTCTAAAGAGGGGATTCGCGGAATGGACGACAACAAGAAAAAAGCGCTCGCCGGGGCGCTGACCCAGATCGAACGCCAGTTTGGCAAAGGCGCGGTCATGCGGCTGGGCGACACCAGCGTGGCCCGCGACGTCATGGTGGTGTCCACCGGCTCGCTGGGGTTGGACATCGCTCTGGGGATCGGTGGCCTGCCGCGCGGGCGGGTGACCGAAATCTACGGTCCTGAATCCTCTGGCAAAACCACCCTGGCTTTGCAGGTCATCGCCGAAACGCAGCGGCAGGGCGGCTGCGCGGCGTTTATCGACGCTGAGCACGCGCTGGACCCCATTTACGCCGCCAAGCTGGGCGTCAGCGTGGACGATCTGCTGGTGTCGCAGCCGGACACCGGCGAACAGGCGCTGGAAATCGCCGATATGTTGGTGCGTTCCAGCGCGGTGGACATCGTGGTGATCGATTCGGTGGCGGCGCTCACGCCCAAGGCGGAAATCGAAGGTGACATGGGCGATTCCCATGTCGGCCTGCAAGCGCGGCTGATGAGCCAGGCCCTGCGCAAGCTCACCGCCAACATCAAGCGGTCGAATACTCTGGTGATTTTCATCAATCAAATCCGGATGAAGATCGGTGTGATGTTTGGCTGCTTCGATTATGGCGCACGGGTCGTTCTGGCCGATGGTTCCACCGAGAAGATTGGCAAGATCGTTAATCAAAAACGCTCGGTTGAAGTCCTGTCCATGGACCCGGCGACCGGTCGTATTGAGCCGCGTCCGGTGGTCAAATGGTTTCGCAATGGCGCCACGGATGAGTGGCTTTATTTTGAAACAGCGGCGGGTGGCGGTTCCGGGCGGCGCAAATTCACCTGTACCGCCAATCACGTGATTTTCACTCCTGGCGGCGAACGACGGGCGAGCGAACTGCAAGTGGGCGATGAAGTGCTGGTCGCCGCCAAGCATTACGATTTGAGCGAAGATCAACGGCAACTGATTCTGGGCGGTCTGCTGGGCGATGGGTCGCTGCGCCATGCGTCGGAACAAAATGTCTCGTTCCGGGTGGGCCATGGCGAGCAGCAACGGGATTACTGCCAGTGGAAGCACGAAATGCTGGCCCCCTTCGCTAACAAGATGGGCAAGACCGGCAAGGGCTTTGGCTTCGACACCATCCCGATGCGTCAGCTTACCGAACTTCATACCCAGGCATATGGCCCGCAAGGCCGTCGCCAGATCAGCGAAACCATGCTGGCCGCGCTGGATGCCCGAGCGGTCGCGGTTTGGTACGGCGATGACGGCGCCTTCTCCGGCAGCTACGAGCGCTGGGGCCACGGCAAGGCAGAAATCGCCTGTGCCAGTCTGTCCCAAACGGACAAAGAACGGCTCGCGGCCCGGCTGGAAGAACTGGGCATGGGGCATCCCACCGTGCGTGGGCGCTCGCTGTTATTCAGTGGTGAGCGGGTGCATGCGCTTCACGAGAAAATCGCCCCCTACTTGCACCCATCGCTGGATTACAAACTACATCCGGCGTTTCGAGGCCAATTTTGCTGGGAGGTGGCCATGGCTGGTGCGCCGGTGAATGGCGGCTTGCCTGAAACCCGCACCGAACTGCGGGCGGCGCCGATGCGGATCACCCGCAGGGAACTCCGTCCCGCCGCGCCGCGCCATCGCATCCGGTTCGACTTGGCGGTGAAGGGCCATCACACCTATCTGGTGGATCACGTCGTCGTCCACAACTCTCCGGAGACGACCACCGGCGGCAATGCCCTCAAGTTTTACGCCTCGGTCCGGCTGGATATCCGCCGCACCGGTTCCATCAAGAAGGGTGACGAAATCATCGGTAACGAGACGCGCGTCAAGGTGGTCAAGAACAAGCTGGCCCCGCCGTTTAAGCAGGCCGAATTCGAGATTCTCTACGGCGAGGGTGCCTCCCGGTTGGGTGAGATCATCGACCTTGGCGTCAAGGCCGGGCTGATCGAGAAATCCGGGGCCTGGTACAGTTGCAATGGCACCCGCATCGGCCAGGGCAAGGACAACGTCCGCGCCTATCTGAAGGAAAACCCGGAACTGGCCCGCGATCTGGAAGACAAGATTCGCGCCCACTTCCTGTCTCGCCCCGATGCGGTGCCCGCTATCGAACCCGGCGGCGCCCGCGATGACGGGGCCAGCGATTCCGCCGCCGATGAATTGGACGCGGACCTCTGAAAGCGCCGCCGCTGACCCGGCGGTGGTTCGCGCCAAGGCCATGGCGCTGCTGGCCCGGCGCGAGCATTCCCGCCTGGAGTTGCGCCAGAAACTGCTCCAGCGCGGCTATCCGCCCGAACGCATCGATCTGGTGCTGGAGCGGTTGATCGAGGAACGCTTGCTGGATGAAGGCCGTTACGCGGAGTTGTACGCCTGTGCGCGAGCCGACAAGGGTTACGGGCCGCTGCGCATTGCCAGTGAACTACGGGAGCGTGGCATTCCCCAGGAATTGGTCGATCACGCCTTGGCGGATCTGCAAAACGACTGGTTGCCCAAACTGAAGGAACTGCATCGTAAATGCTTTAAATCCCAGGTCCCTGTCGACGCCGCCGGACGCCTCCAGCAAACCCGGGTATTGCGCCAGCATGGCTTTACTCTGGACCAAATCAAACAACTATTTGAAATTGTTTAATTCGCCTCCGAACCTGACCTGAAGCCCGACCATGACCAGCAGCGCCGAACTTCGCAAACTTTTCCTCGATTATTTCCGTGATCACGGCCACGAGGTGGTGGCCAGCAGCCCGCTGGTCCCGCTCAACGACAGCACACTGCTGTTCACCAACGCTGGCATGGTGCAATTCAAGGACGTGTTCACTGGCCGCGACCACCGTTCCTACCGCCGGGCCGCGACCGCGCAGCGCTGCGTGCGGGCCGGCGGCAAACACAACGACTTGGAAAACGTGGGTTATACCGCGCGCCACCACACCTTCTTCGAAATGCTGGGCAACTTCAGCTTTGGCGACTATTTCAAGCGGGACGCTATCCATTTCGCCTGGGAATTCCTGACCGGGGTCTTGCGGATGCCGGTGGACAAGCTGTGGGTCACGGTTTACGAGACCGACGACGAGGCGTACCAGGTCTGGGCCGACGAGATCGAGGTTCCGCGTGACCGTATCACCCGCATCGGCGACAAGCCCGGCGGCAAACGCTACGAGAGCGACAACTTCTGGGCCATGGGCGACACTGGCCCTTGCGGCCCCTGCTCGGAAATCTTTTATGACCACGGCCCGGAAATCGCCGGTGGCCCGCCCGGCACGCCAGACGCCGACGGCGACCGCTACATCGAAATCTGGAATCTGGTGTTCATGCAGTTCGACCGGAGCGCCGATGGCGCGCTGACCCCATTGCCCAAACCGTCGGTCGATACCGGCATGGGGCTGGAACGGTTGGCGGCGGTGATGCAAGGCGTGCACAGTAATTACGAAATCGACCTGTTTCAGAACCTGATTCGGGCCGCCGCTACCGCGACGGGCGCGGTCGATTTGCAGTCCAGTTCGCTGCGGGTCATCGCCGACCACATTCGCGCCACCGCTTTTCTGATCGCCGACGGCGTGCTGCCGTCCAACGAAGGGCGCGGCTACGTGCTGCGGCGAATCATGCGCCGCGCCATTCGCCACGGCTACAAGCTGGGCGTGGAAGGCAGTTTCTTCCACACTTTGGTTCGGCCGCTCGTGGTGGAAATGGGCGAGGCCTATCCAAGCTTGACCCAAGCCGAGGCCCAGGTGGAACGCGTCATCCGCCAGGAAGAGGAACGCTTCGCCGAAACCCTGTCCCATGGTATGAAATTGCTGGAAGAAGACATCGCTGCCTTGCCCAGCGCGGTCATCCCTGGCGAAACCGTGTTCAAGCTCTATGACACCTACGGTTTCCCAGTCGATCTAACCGCCGACATCGCCCGCGAGCGCGGCTTGCAGGTGGACAACGCCGGTTTCGAGCGGGAAATGGAAGCGCAGCGGGCACGGGCACGCGCCCATAGCCAATTTGGTCTGCGCCAGACCGCCAACCTCGGCGTCGAAGGTTGCACCGAATTCCACGGTTACGACCGGTTGGAGGAAGAGACTACCGTGGTGGCGCTGTTCCATGTTGGTCAGGTCGTCGAGGCGCTGAACGCGGGCGAGGAAGGGATGGTGATCTTGGATCGCACCCCGTTCTATGCCGAATCCGGCGGCCAAGTCGGCGATACCGGCTGGTTGCGGGCCGATGGCGTGGAATTCGAAGTCCGCGACACCCAAAAGCAGGGTGAGGGTGTGTTTACCCACATCGGTGCGCTGAAACAAGGGCAACTGCGGCGTGGCGATCGCGTGCTCGCGCAGGTGAACGCCGTTCAGCGCCAGGCGACCGCCCTGCATCACTCCGCGACGCATCTGCTGCACGCGGCATTGCGCCGGATATTGGGCACGCATGTGACGCAAAAAGGTTCGCTGGTGGATGCGCAACGGCTGCGCTTCGACTTTTCTCATTTTGAGCCGATCAGCGCCGAACAACTGGACGCCATCGAACGGTTGGTCAACGCCCAGATTCGCGGTAACGTCGCGGTCGAAACCACGATCATGACGCCGGAAGACGCCATCGCCGCCGGAGCCATGGCGCTATTCGGCGAAAAATACGGTGATCGGGTGCGGGTGTTGCGGATGGGTGAATTTTCCACCGAACTGTGCGGCGGCACCCATGTCCACCGGGTTGGTGACATCGGCCTGTTCAAGATCGTTTCCGAGGGCGGCGTGGCCGCCGGCGTGCGTCGCATCGAGGCGGTGACTGGGGAACGGGCGCTGGATTACGTGGCCGCGTTGCAGGACCGCGCCCGGCAGGCGGCGCAACTGGTCAAGGGCGACCGCGACAACTTCCCCGACAAGGTTCGGCAACTGGTCGAACGCGCCCGACAACTGGAGAAGGAAATTGAGCAGCTCAAAGGTCGGCTGGCCAGCGGCCAAGGCGCCGATTTGCTGAGCCAGGTGGTGGAAGTGGACGGCGTCAAGGTGTTGGCCGCCCGGTTGGACGGCGTGGATGCCAAGACCTTGCGCGAGGCGGCGGATCGCTGCAAGGATCAGCTCAAGGCAGCGGCGGTGGTACTGGCCACGGTCGAGGACGGCAAGGTGCGGTTGGTGGCCGGCGTGACCCCAGCGGAAACTCGCCGGCTCAAGGCCGGCGATCTGGTTAACATGGTCGCGCAACAGGTTGGCGGCAAGGGTGGTGGCCGCGCGGACATGGCTCAGGCTGGCGGTACGGATCCCGCGAAGCTGGACACCGCGCTGCGTTCCGTGCCGGAATGGGTGCGCGGCCAACTGGTCTGAGTCTGCGCGGATAGCACGGGAATCGCTTGGAGATTTCCCGCCTTTCGCTATAATCGCCGCCTTTACGAACCACCTGGGCCTTTCAAGGTGGGAACGAGACCTGTTTTTCAGTAGGGAAACCATGGCGCTTATCGTACAGAAATACGGCGGTACCTCGGTGGGTAACATTGAGCGTATCGAGAACGTGGCGGAAAAAGTGATCGGTTGGCGCGCGCGCGGCCATCAGGTGGTGGTGGTGGTGTCGGCCATGAGCGGTGAAACCGACCGGCTGATCGGCTTGGCCAAGGGTATTGCGCCGCGTCCCAATCCTCGCGAATTGGACGTACTGATGGCCACCGGCGAGCAGGTGACGATTGCGTTGCTATGCATCGCGCTGGAAAAACGTGGCTGTCCGGCCCGCTCTTATACCGGCGGCCAGGTTCGTATTCTTACCGACAATGCCTTCAACAAGGCCCGCATTGAAGATGTCGAGAGCGACACCATGCGCGCCGATCTCGACGCGGGGCGGGTGGTGGTGGTCGCCGGTTTCCAGGGCGTGGACGAGGACGGCAATATCACCACGTTGGGCCGGGGTGGCTCCGACACTACCGGCGTTGCCTTGGCCGCCGCGCTCAAGGCGGACGAGTGCCAGATTTACACCGACGTGGACGGCGTCTACACCACCGATCCCCGAGTGGTGCCCGAAGCCCGTCGGCTGGACCGCATCACCTTCGAGGAGATGCTGGAGATGGCCAGTCTCGGCTCCAAGGTATTGCAGATTCGCTCGGTGGAATTCGCCGGCAAACACAATGTCCCATTACGTGTGCTTTCCACCTTTCAGGAAGGTCCCGGCACGTTAATTACCTTCGAGGAAGCGTTTGAGGCCGAGCAGATGGAAAAAGAATTGATTTCCGGCATTGCGTTTAACCGCGACGAAGCCAAGTTGACCGTGCTGGGTGTCCCCGACCGACCAGGTGTTGCCTTCAGCATTCTGGGGCCGGTATCCGATGCCAATATCGAAGTGGACATGATCGTGCAGAACATCGGGCGCGACGGCACTACCGACTTCACCTTCACGGTGCACCGCAACGACTACGAACGCGCGCTGGAAATCCTGCGGCAATACGCTTCGCAACTCGGTGCCCGCGAAGTTTCCGGTGATACCAAGATCGCCAAGCTATCCCTGGTCGGCATTGGGATGCGGTCTCATGCCGGTGTCGCCAGCAAGATGTTTCAGGCGCTGGCGAAGGAAAGGATCAACATCCGCATGATTTCAACCTCCGAAATCAAAATCTCGGTGGTGGTGGATGAAAAGTATCTGGAGCTGGGGGTGCGCACGCTTCACGAGGCGTTCGGGCTGGACAAAGCCGCCTGATCTCTAGCCGTATCTCGGTCCGGGATCGGCTCGGTAGCGCCAAGCTGGAGTAGGCGGAAAAATCCGATAACGGGAATAGACCGTTTACAGACGCGGACTGTCAAAAACCGCAATGACCTGGTGCTGTTAATGGAAAACAAGGAGTAGCTTGACATGTTGATTCTGACGCGCAGAGTTGGGGAAACGCTGATGATCGGTGACGAAGTGACGGTGACCGTGCTCGGCGTGAAAGGTAATCAGGTCCGCATTGGCGTCAACGCCCCCAAGGACATTGCGGTGCATCGTGAGGAAATCTACGAACGGATCAAACGCGAGCAGGATGGCGCCGCGCAACCGCCCACTGGTGGTCATGAAGGTTAAATAGGGCTTTACGCCGGCGTTTACAACCGGTATTCTCATCATCTTCTTGATGCCCGCTCGACGGGCGTCGCCCCGGAGAGATGGCCGAGCGGCTGAAGGCGCTCCCCTGCTAAGGGAGTATGGGGACATAAAACTCCATCGAGGGTTCGAATCCCTCTCTCTCCGCCAGTTTGTTTGCGGATCGTGCGGAATTGACAAGGCTTCATCCGGTTCGTACAATCCGCTCCCCGCTTAACGCGCCCGTAGCTCAGTTGGATAGAGTACTTGGCTACGAACCAAGGGGTCGGGAGTTCGAATCTCTCCGGGCGCGCCAGATAAGACAAAGGGTTAGCTCGAAAGAGCTAACCCTTTTTGCTGAGCGGCTTCTTGTCCTATCGGTAAGCTGACAATTAGCGCTCCAGCCCGCCGCAATGAAAACCCCAGCGATAAGAACGGGCTGAGAAAGGCTATCGATAAATTCAAGGTTTATTCAGACCCCCGAAGAAACTGGTGGGGGTTGAGCAACCCGTCCGCTCCCACCGCTGAAACCGGTACGGCCAGAGGTGATCCCCATCCGCCGGGCGTGCTTCTTCCCAAACCAGCCGCCAGTCCCTCTCGTCCCATTTCGGAAACCAAACGTCCCCAGGCACTTCCGTTTCCACCAACGTCAGATACAACCGCTCGGCCCGTGGCAAGGTTTGCGCGTACAACGTTGCTCCGCCGATCACCATGATCTCGGGAACCACGCCGGCGACATCCCATGCTTCATCCAGGGATCGCGCCACCGTGCAGCCAGGGGCTTGATAGTCTGGGTTGCGGCTCAAGACGATCATCCGGCGACCCGGCAGCGGTCGGCCAATGGATTCCCAGGTGCGTCGCCCCATCAGCAACGGCTTGCCCATCGTCGTTTGCTTGAAGAAGCGCAAATCCGCCGGTAGCCGCCAGGGCAGGCGATGATCGCGACCGATCACCCGGTTGCGCGCCAGCGCGGCAATCAACGCGAGTTGCGGCGTCATGTTGGCGGCAGCGAGTCAGTCGCCGGTACGCTCCAGGCGGGGACGTCGGGTGCGTCCAGTCGGATCGCGGTCAGCCGATTACCCCACACACAGCCGCTGTCGAGCGCGTAAATGCCCGGCGCGCGGTAATAACCCAGCGCCGCCCAGTGACCGAACACGAGGTTGAGATCGGCATTGCGCCGGCCTGGCACGGCGAACCAGGGCAACAGGCCGGGTTCCTGATTGCCGGGAGGGCCTTTTTCGGAGAAGGATAAGGTGCCGTCGGCCGTGCAGAATCGTATTCGGGTTAGAGCATTGACAGTGAAGCGCAGCCGGTCGTAACCGACCAGATCATCGCGCCAGCGACGTGGTTTGCCGCCGAACATTTCGGCCAGGAAATCCTCGTAATTCGGTCCGCGCAGGGTCGCCTCCAGTTCCGCCGCGCAGCATTGCGCCAGGGCCAAATCCCACTGTGGGGGCAGGCCCGCGTGAACCAAGGTAAAGCCCAGCGCCGCATCGTGATGCAACAACGGCCGCTGGCGCAGCCAGTCCAGCAATTCGCCCTGGTCGGGCGCATCGAGAATGGTGTGGAACGTGTCCTTGCGTTTAGGTTTGACCAGATCGGCGGCCACCGCCAACAGGGTCAGATCGTGATTGCCCAGCACCACTACCGCCTGCTCGCCCAAGCCATGCACCAACCGCAATACTTCCACCGAATGGGGGCCGCGATTGACCAAATCGCCGACCAGCCACAACACGTCGGCAGCGGGATCGAATCGCAACCGATCCAACAGGCGCGCGAGAGGGTCGTAACAACCCTGAATATCACCGATCGCGTAAACCGCCATGTTCGGACTCTTCAGGGCTTCGCCGGCGGTAACGGCGGCAACTGATCGAGAATGCGCTGAGCCACCCCTGGATAATCCTCGTCGAAATGGTGATCACCGGGCATCTTTTCGGCAATGACGCCCAGATCGGTTAGCTTCGGGCAGGTCGCGTCTGCTTCATCGGCACCATGGATGCACAGCCGTTTGACGCCGCCCAGCTTTTCCAATTCCGGCCGCACCGGTTGGTCAGTGGCATCGGGCTTATCGCTGATCCAGTCCTTCAGGCTGAACTTGAAGGACGCGTAATCCGACAAGCCCAGCAACGCGATCAAATCGATGCGATCCCGCAATTCCCGCGGCAGGCGGTTGACGACCGCCGGTAACGCGTCCGCGCCGAATGAATAGCCGATCAAGACGATTCGGTTCTTCTTCCAAGCATCCAGGTAGTAGCGCAGCGCCCGTTCCAAATCCAGCGCCACCTCATCCGGTTGGCGGGCCTTCCAAAAGTAGCTCAGCGAATCCCAGCCAATCGTGGGCAAACCGTTTTTCGCCAACTCGGCGGTCACGGCGCGGTCGAGCAACGCCCAGCCGCCATCGCCGGAAAACATCACCGCCAGTTGCGGCCGGTCGGGACCACCGGTAACGGGGACCTCGGTGAGCGGCACGCCGCTGACGCTGGCGTCGGGTTGCACCTGCCGGACGATCCCGGGGTCCAGCCATTGGAGCAGGGCGGAGACCGGCGGCAGCCAGTTCTTGATGCCCTCCGCGCCGGGAATTTCGGCCAGCCGGGCCAGTTGAATGGATTTGACGAACTGCCCGGCGGCGCCGGCATCACAAGCCGGCCGGTTCTGAAAAACGAACCAGGTGGTGGAAATTCGCGTCACCGGTTTGAGCAGCACACCCTTGTGATCCGGCAGCGTCGTGCTTTCCAACGTTGCCGCTCCTGGGCACAGCGGCTTGCGCAGCGGCAGTTCCGGGCAGAAATCCACCCCGACCCCGGCATGGAAACGGTCGTCCGCCGCCTGGACCAGCGCCGCGTAGGTCAGCGCCGCGCCCGCGCCGTAACCCAACAGAACGGGGGGCTGGTGGGTCGCGATGGGGTAACGTTGTTCCATCAGTCGATTCAATTGATCGAGATCCGTCGCCGGATTGGCGCAGGTGGCCTCGGTTCGGTCAAGCCGGTTCAGGTAGTCGTTCAGGTCAATGCCGGCGACCACGTAATCCAACTCCGCGACCGCTTTCGCCGTGGCCGTCAGTTCGGCGCTCCAGCCGTTGATCCCGGACGCGAAGAGAACCACGCCCTTGGGCTCGTCGGTCCCACGCTGGATGAGCAGTTTACCGAAAGTCGCGTCGTCCAGCGTCTCCTCGATGATCGCCGACCGTGCGGCGGAAATCGCTAGCAGAAGAGTAGCCAGGCCTAGAATACGGGATAGGGCGAACATATGGCAATTAGCGTTATTTCGTATGGCTATTTGAGACCGCTGATGCCGCGGAAGAGTGGTCGCGCTAGCCAAAAAGGACTATCAATTCCTCTTCGGTAGGCTTCAAGTGCTTCGGAAGAAGAATTAGCCCGCAAGTTGCTGATCGACTGATCGCTATTTTGCCAACGCTCATGCCAGAAGACGGCGGCGCGGATTTTGGGAAAATCCTTGGGCACTCGCGCGAAGAACTCGGAGATCCATTTAGCCTTGCTCCCTTTGTTCGGAAATTCCCCAATTCCCCATTCAGCCAACATAATCGGCTTGGTTTCGTCCACTTGGCAGAGTGTCTTATAGTATCTTTTGATAGCGCCATCGACAGTGATCCAATAATCCTGAAATGTAAACTGCACGCCGTAGGCGCTGACTGCAATCCAATCCGCGTAATGGGAACCTGGATAATACTGAATCATCTGATTCCATGGTTCATCGGGGCTGGAGGAGTTGTTGGCATGCCACACCCAAAGAATGTTGGTTGCTCCCTTAGCCCGTACTCGGTCGACAACATGACGGTAAGCTTTTTTGAAGGTCTCTGGTCCTTCGAAACATTTTTCGCAGCCTTCCAACGAATTCCCACCTCCATGGAAAAAACCAGCCCATGGGAACCAGTTACCATTCATTTCAAGCCCCCACGAGACAAAGAAAGGATTTCCATATTCCTTGGCGCGGCTGGCCCATAGGTCAATGTAGTTGTCCCAATTACCGGCAATAATAGTGTCGAGGTCAAAGCGCCCAGGCTTTGAGGTTCCTGAATTCCACTCCTCGTTGGGTCGATCCCAAGGTAACCAGAATACTAACGGCACAGCGCCATAGTTGGAAATGATTTTAAGCTGTTTGTCAGGAAAATCCTGGTTCCCCCAATCGCTTGAAAACGCAATGATGGCCTGTTGTTTATGAACCAGTTGATCGAACCGCTCGATCCCTTCCAAGGTTACCTTGTCTTCATGATCTCCAAAATCGATGTAGGCGCCACTATAAGCATGGCCGTCTGGAACCATGAGTTGGCGTGGGCCATCCGTCAGTTTTTTATCCGTCTTCTTGGGGGGGCATTCGGGGGCTTCCTGCTGGCATGCTCCAAGTAATCCGACGAGAAGCACGAGAAGGAAAACGCTGGCTCGCATGGATTACGCAGCCCTCCGCCCCGTGTCTTGAGGTATTTCGATATTTATTTTCACGGTTCCCTTGCGTTCGAGTTTCCCCCATCCATACCAGGCGCCACGCAGGGCACGAAGAATGGCCAGCCATACGGAAAGGCACAGCAGTGGTCGATAGAAAACCCTCATTGGAAAAACCCACAGCGAGGTGCGCAGCGACTCTCCTTCAAGGTAGCAGCCGGATAAAGCCAGCGCCCATTCCAGCGCGAAGAAGAAAATGGCGTAACCCGCGACCGAAAGCCCAGTGCCCACCGATACGGAGAGGAGCAACATCATATCGACGACCGGGACCAACGCAACCAGGAACACGTGACAGAACCAAACGTTCGGCAAGCTGAAAAAGCCCAGCCCAGGACGCTCCAGGCTGCACAAGAGGCCGCGATGTTTCCAGAGACATTGGAGGGTTCCAAAAGCCCAGCGGACCCGTTGGCGCACAAGCGCCCGGATGTTGTCCGGGGCTTCGGTGTAAGCGATGGCCTTGGAAGCGTAGCGGATCCGGTACTGAGTCCGATGGAGATGGAGCGTAAGGTCGGTATCCTCGGCGAGGGTATCCGCGACGATGCCTCCCGCCCGTTCGATAGCCAACTTCTTGAAGGCACTGATGGCGCCGGGCACCACCGTTATAGCGTTCCAATGATCGTAGGCACGACGATCCAGATTGAAGCCGCAGATGTACTCCAGCGCTTGAAAGTGGGCGATCCACGAGGTGAGATTGCCGACGCGAACATGCCCGCAGACTGCGCCAACCTCGGGCTGGGCCAGTGGGGCGACGAGGTAACGGATGGTTTCCCGCTGAAACTGGGTGTCGGCATCCAGCAGAACGATGATTTCATGACGGGCCGCTTCAAGCGCCCGGTTCATGGCCTGTGCCTTACCGAGGTTTGGCTGCGAAATCAGATGAATCCTCGGATCCATGGCGGCAAGGCCAGCGACGATCTCCGCCGTATCATCGGTGGAGCCATCGTTGACCACGATCAATTCCAGTTCGCCTTCATAATCGCTTGCGAGCACCGAATGGATGGTGGCGGCGATCACTTTCGACTCGTTGTAGGCGGCCATCAGAACCGACACCGGCTCCTTGAGTATCGGTTCTAGTGGTTGCTTTTTCTCAGCTATCCGGTGGCTGATCGCCAAAACCACGACCGTGCCGGTTCGGAGCAGCAGGAGAGCGGTGACTCCAATCATGAAAGCCCATGTGAGTTCTTCAACGTACTCGATCAGTGACAATCCCGTTTGGGCAACGGCGCGCGAATCGGGGGAATCTTCCACGGGGATCGGTGGCATGAGCGCTTCTCGTGGGAGCTTGAGCAGCGTTTGGAGCGAAACGATCCGGTCGCCCCGGTCACGGAGATAGCGAATGATTTGGGGCAATGCCACCACCGTTGCCGAGCGATTTCCGCCACCATCGTGAAGGAGAATGACGTTTCCTTCGTGGCGGCGCTCCTTGACGCGCTCGAAGATTCCCTCTGGGGTTGGCGCGTTCCAATCTTCGCCGTCCACGCTGTTGCTGATGGAAAGGTAACCCAGTTGCTGCGCCTTCACGAGCGTCATGAACTCGTTAAACGATTGCGGATACGTGTCCGCGTGGTAGGGGGGGCGGAAAAGCAGTGTCGAGATTCCCGCGCTTCCTTGGAGAATCCGTTGCGTGGCATTGAGTTCGAACGTGATCCACGCCTCGGTCGCCTCGGAAAGGTCGGAATGCGAGTACGAGTGATTGCCGATCTCATGTCCTTCGGCAAGTATCCGGCGGATGAGCGCCGGATGCTCAATCGCCTGGTTTCCCACGACGAAAAAGACCGCGTGGATGCCCTCCTGTTTGAGAATGTCGAGGATGAGCGGCGTCCAGACTGGATCGGGACCGTCGTCAAAACTCAGCACCACCTGGTCTGTCGTCGAACCACCCCGATGGTAGATCAGGGGATATTTGGGGAATTGTTCATAGCGCGCTCCCCACGCTTTGGGGGACGATGCCGTAACCGCGCGTCGCCCTGGCGCGCGCTCGTTCGAGACCACGAGCAGGTCTCCTTGGCCAATATTGGCCACGACGGGGTCGGATTTAATCTGCTCAAGCTGGCTGGGAGCTAGCTTGGGGTCCGCGATGATGTTCCAAACCGACTGGTCCTCGTTTCCCAACCGATAGAGCGCGGTTCCTCCCACTCCTCGGCGCAGGGCTTGCGCATACTGATTGCGGAAGGTGACGGCGTCGAGAAACCAGACGGAATGGGGAACACCACCCTCTTCATAGCTGAAATGGGGTTGGTAGAGGGGCGCCTCGGCGCTCACGGTTTGGGTTCCCGCGACTCCAGCCCGAGCCATCACGTCGGTAAAGCTGAGGATCGTCGCGTTATCGCCGCGAGGCCAATCGTAGCCATAGCTCCCAATCCCGACGATCCATTGATCGGGAGCGCCATGTTCCAGCAGCACGTCGAGCCACGCGTTCCACCACGGGAGGGACGCAAGGGGGCCTGGTGAATCCTCCTCGCCATTTTCGTCGAAGAGCAGCGCGACGAATCGATCCACCACCGGGGCCAGCGCATCGAGGTCGAAAACCGCGATGTCGTTGCCAACCGGAGTGCAAAGCCAAAGTTCCAGTTCCTCGTGATGCAGGTAATTGGCGAGATCGGTCAGCAGCGAGGTCAACTCGTTCCGGTAGGCTTGGTCCACCTGCTCCCAGTCGACCAGCACGCCCGCGGCATCGACCGCTTGCAGTTCGTCCTTGAGTTTCGCAAAGAAGGGCGGTCTTTTTTCCGGGTGGCGGGCCAGGTCCTCCACGATCTCCGGTTGCCACTGGTTGCCATCGAGATTTGAAAGCACGGGCAGCAATTTCAGGTTCGCCGAGGAGTTGAACTTGATGATTTGTCGATCTGGCGTGGTGACGAGAGGCTCCTCGAAACTCCGCATCGAAAGCCACTCGGGCGCGAGGTGGGTAATGTTCTGATAATGCGATTGGAGCGATGGGAAGCTGGCGGCGTCCGATGGGGTATAAAACGCCAGAACGATTGGTTCCCCAGCCGAGGTGGGTTGACGTGGCGCGATTGGCTTGGCGAGAGTCGTGGGCTTTTGGTGGAGCCAGGCTGGCGGCGGCGGTGAGAGAGGGATGGTCTCCTGAAGCGGGGTGGTGGCGTTGAATTCCGTTTGAGGATTAGGCAGGGCGTCCGGCTTTCTAAGCTTTGGGAGGATGAGCAAGGAATGCACGAACATCACGAGAATCATGAATAAAAATGCTGCCCCAAAAACAGAAGCAAGGCGTATTCGTTTCCAGCGCTTGCCGTGAAAATCAAAAAAGACAAATCGTGATGAGCGCATAATCATCCGCAAGTTTTATCTGGTGTTTCCCTGGCGATTCCCACCCACGCGGCGATAACGGTTGGGTGCGGTATTCGCGATCACTCGTGCATGGATGTATTATCCCGAAATCGGTCATTGGTCGATCACCCCTCTGACGCCACCAGCGATCAGGGCGGTCAGATCCGTCAGCACCCGTGGCAACACCAGGCCGCCCGGCGCCGCCAGATAGCGGGCTTCCCATTGGGGGTTGAATTTATCCTTGTACTGATGCAAGCCTCGAAAATTGTAGAACGCTTCGCCGCCGCCGAATACCATCGCCCCGAACCGGTTCCACAGCGGCGCGAGGTTGCGGTTCTGTAAACCGGCCAATGGCGCCATGCCAAGGTTGAACCACTCGTAGCCTTGGTCGCGGCCCCACAGCATGATCTGGACGAGCAGGTAATCCATCAGCCCATTGGGACTGCCGGGCGGATAGCGCATCAAGTCCACGGATAGCTCTTCGCGTCCACTCTGCCACAGATTGGCGAAGGCGGTAATATCCGCGGCATGGCGCACGATGGCGACCGGGCCGGTTTGCAGGTAGTCCTCCTGGTAAAAGCCCAGCGAAAATCTTTTCTCCCGCGCGTTTTTCCCGCGAAGCCAGGCGTCGGAAATCACCCGCAGCCTGGGCAACAGGTCCGGCACCGCCGCCGCTTCCACAATCTCCAACCGGTAGCCGTCCCGCTCCAGTCGGTTGACGGTGTTGCGCAGGGTTTTCCGGGCCTTGCCGTCCAGCGAAAATTCCGTCAGCCGCACCCGCGCTTCCTCGCCGAATTTCAGCAAGGTGAGCCCCAATTCCACGTATAGACCCAAGTAGTCGGGGTGAACCTGATAAAACACTGGCCAGCCCCCATGGCGCTCGCACAGTTCGCGGAATTGCCAGGCCAGTTCCAGACGATCTTCCTCATTGGCGGCGACCGGATCACCCATCGCCACCCAGGTACGGCCTTCCACTCCATACATCAGAAACGCTGTGCGATTTGCATCGAACAGCAGCGCCTTGTCGCCCAGCAACGCCAGATGCGCGTAAGTACGCGGGAAGGCGACGGCGATGGTCCGCGCCTGTTCGCGTTCGCTGGTGTCCGGCAAGGTCGGCTCGAAACGCGCTGGACGTAACAACTTGGCGATGCCGAGGAACAGGGCCAGGCTGAAAGCGCCCACCATGGCGCGTAAAAAGCGGGGCGCTTCTCCCTCGCCACCGAAACTGAATTGCCACCAGAGATCGTGCGAATATTCGACATGCTTGTAGGAGAACAAGCCGAGCCAGACCGAGCAGATCAGCACCACCGTGATGGTTGCGGCCCAGGCTGGTGTGAAGCTTTCGCCGAACAGGGAGGCGCGGCGGTAGAACCGCGACCGGCACGGTAGCAATCCGGCCAGCAGAACCATCAAGATGATGGCTTCCTCGTAGTCCGCGCCTTTCAGGAGCGAAGCGACGACGCCGGTGATCAACAGGACTACCGCGAGCAGCCAGGCGGCGTCGAGCCGGCGTTGTAGCCCTCGCGCCAGCAACACCAACGCCATGCCCACCAGACTGCTGACAAAGTGGGAAGTTTCCAGCACCGACAGCGGCAATAAATCCCCCAGCCAGGCCAGTCGCGCTTCCACCGCCGGGGTGGCGGCCGAGAAGAGCAACACCATGCCGCTCACCAGCGCCATCAGCGCCGCCAAGTGCGGTAGCAGGGTCGGCGCCCATGGACCGATTATCCGGGGTAGCCACAGCACCCGCTCCTGGTAAGACCGCAATTCGTACAAACCGAGCGCGACGGTGGCCAGCGTCAGCGGCAGCAGGTAGTAGATCAGTCGATAAGCCAGCAGCGCGCCGAGCAGGTCGGCGGTGGGCAGACGGTTTCGCAACAGGAACAACACCAGCGACTCGAACACTCCCAGTCCGCCCGGTACATGGCTGAGCAGGCCGACGATCTGAGCCACCAGAAACACGCTCAAAACCTGGCCGAACCCAAGGGCCGCCGTCGCGGGCAACAGCATGTACAGCACCACGCTGGCCATCACCCAGTCCAGCGCGCCGACCGCCAACTGTGGCAGCGCCAGCCGAGGTCTAACCATCGGCAATTTCCAGTGCCCCAACCGGAGTGGCTGGCGACGCAGCAAACCCAGCAACAGGTAGGATAGGGGTGGAATCAGCATGCACAGTCCCAGCAGTCGGAGGTTCGGCGCCAGGTCAGGGATTGCGCCCAACCCCAGCGGATCCAGCGCCAATACCACGCCACCGGTAGTGAGAATGCCAAGCCAAAAGGTCAGAGTCGTGAACAAGACGATCCGGGCGATGTCCACCGCCGTCAATCCCCAGCTTGAATACAGCCGGTAACGCAGCGAACTGGAGGTCAGAACCGAAAGCCCGACCGAATTGCTGATGGCGTAACTGATCAGGGCGGCGAAACCGACCTTGGGCCAGGGTAGGGGATAGCGGATGTAGCGTAGCGCCAGCCAGTCATAGCCCGTGGTGATCAAATAGCTGAGGGCAACGCACAGGAGGGCGGCGAACAGTTGCGCGCCCGGCAATCGCTCCAGGGCGGCGACGATATCCTGATAGCGGTAGGCGGCCAGCGCATGGTGTAGTACCCACAACGCGGCGCTGAACAGCGTCAGGCCGACGCACGGCCACGCGTAACGGGCGAGCAGGATTTTCATGGCAGGTTCAAAATGGCGTCCCGGTTGGTCCAGGAGGCAACCTTGGCCGCCGCCGCCGCGCGGGGTAGCCATTGGTATGCGCCATGTTCGGCGGGATTGAGAAGGATGGGCTGGCGCTCTGGCAGCAAGGCACGGAACGCGTATTCGACGTTCTCAACGACGTTCGGCGCATAGCGATGCCGCCAGGGTGGTTGGATCGGAAAGCGGTGGGTCACGTCGCAAGCGACGATTTCGGCTTCATCGCCCAGGCCGGTTTCCTCGCGCAGCTCCCGCCGCGCGGCGTCCAGCGGATCGGTTTCGTCCCAGCGCAGGCTGCCGGTGACGGACTGCCAGAAGTCGGGCGGCTGACGCCGAAGCAGCACGAGAACTTCATCCGCTGCCGTGTACACCACCACCAGCACCGATTCCGGGCGCTTATGGGATTCCTCTTCCCCCGTTGTCGGGCGGGGGATTGGAGGCCAGGGCTGTTTTTGCAACCGCCGCCACCCTCAGGGCGTGCGGCGCAAACGGATGTTGAGATCGCGCAACTGCGCTTCGGTGACGGGGGCCGGCGCCTGAGTCAGCAGGCAGGCGGCGCTTTGAGTCTTGGGGAAGGCCATGACGTCGCGGATCGAACTGGCTCCCGTCATCAGCATCACCAACCGGTCCAGGCCGAAGGCCAGACCGCCGTGCGGGGGACAACCGAATTTGAGGGCGTCCAGCAAAAAGCCGAACTTGGCCCGCGCTTCTTCGGGACCGATGCCCAGCAGTTCGAACACCGTGTTCTGCATCTCCTGGCGGTGGATACGCACCGAGCCGCCGCCAATTTCGGTGCCGTTCAACACCATGTCGTAGGCCCGCGACAGACAACGTTCCGGGTTGGCGCGGACTTCGGCCGGGTCGTCGGTGCGCGGCGAAGTGAAAGGATGGTGCAGGGCGTTCCAGCGCCGATCCTGCTCATCCCACTCGAACATCGGGAAGTTCACCACCCACAGCGGCGCCCACTCGCCGCGCAGCAAGCCGAGATCGTGGCCGAGCTTGATCCGCAAGGCGCCCAGCGCATCGTTGACCACCTTGGCCGAATCCGCGCCGAAGAAGATCAGATCGCCGTTCTCCGCTCCGGTGCGGGTGAGAATCTTGGCCAGCACCTCATCGGGCAGGAATTTTACGATGGGCGCCTGCAAACCCTCGCGCCCGGCGGCGATATCGTTGACTTTGATGTAGGCCAGTCCTTTCGCGCCGTAGCGACCGACAAACTCGGCGTACGAATCGATCTCGCGCCGGCTGAGTTTGCCGCCGTCCGGCACGCGCAGCGCTGTCACTCGGCCGTGCGGATCGTTGGCCGGCCCGGAGAACACCTTGAATTCGACGCCCGCCATCAAATCCGACAGTTCGGTCAATTCCAGCGGAATGCGTAAATCGGGTTTGTCGGAGCCGTAACGTTGCATCGCGGTGTCATAGGGCATCCGGGGGAACGGGTTGGGCAATTCCACGTCCAGCACGGCCTTGAACATCCAGCGAATCATTTCCTCCATCAACTCGGTGATCGCCTGTTCATCCATGAATGAGGTTTCGATATCGAGCTGGGTAAATTCCGGCTGGCGGTCGGCGCGCAAGTCTTCGTCGCGGAAACAGCGCACCACCTGATAGTAGCGATCCAGACCGGCCATCATCAGCAACTGTTTGAACAGTTGCGGCGACTGCGGCAGGGCGAAGAAGCAGCCGGGGTGGGTGCGGCTGGGCACCAGATAATCGCGGGCGCCTTCCGGAGTCGCCTTGGTGAGCATCGGGGTTTCAATGTCCATGAAGCCATGCTGTTCCAGGAATCGGCGCAGCGCGCTGATCACCTGGGTGCGCAACCGCAACCGTCCCTGCATCTCCGGTCGGCGCAGGTCGAGATAGCGGTAACGCAGCCGCACTTCCTCGGACGTGTCCTCGTCGTCGAGTTGGAATGGCAACGGCTCGGACCGGTTGAGGATTTCCAACTCGCGGGCCAGCACCTCGACCGCGCCGGTGACCAGATGAGGATTTCCAGTGCCCTCGGGCCGTCGCCGCACCCGACCGGTGACCCGCAGCACGTATTCGTTGCGCACCCGTTCGGCGTTGGCGAAGGCGTCCGGGGTATCGGGGTCAATCACCACCTGCACCAGACCCTCCCGGTCACGTAAGTCCACGAAGATCACGCCACCATGATCGCGGCGGCGGTGCGCCCAACCGCAGAGGGTAACATCTTGATCCAACAGGGTCTCGGTGACCTGGCCGCAATAGTGGCTGCGCATGGTGTCTGGTTTCCGTCTTACAGGGCAAAATTCCAAGGGAAGCGCGAAGTTCGGCGCATCGGGATGGCCGATTTCAGGAGCGGGAATGTTAAGGACTCAGGCCACGCGCCGCAACCGTGACTAAGACAACATGGATTCCGTCTATTGGTTCAGCGGAGGTCAACGGTTTGAGCTTTAGGAGTGACAAGCGCGATCCAACCGCCAAGGACAATCTGGCCAGCGACAGCCGGTTCCAAAGTCCCTAACCGATGCCCATTATGCCCACCGGGTAGCGGTTCAACGCACCACCAGCCTGACCAACATGAACACCGCCACCGCCACGATCATCCCAGCGAACAGCTTTTGCAGAACTGGGCCGGCGATGCGTCGCCCCACGGCGATGCCCAGCGCCATGCCGCCCAAACCGCCCAACACGAAACCGGTGGTCGTGCCGACATCCAAGCGATGACCGGCAACGACGTGGGATAGCAACCCGATCACGCTGATGATGGCGATCACCCACAGCGAGGTGGCGACCGCCCGCCGCATCGGCAGCGAAGCCACCAGCACCAGCGCCGGCACGATCAGAAAGCCGCCGCCCACGCCGAACAGCCCGGACAACAAGCCGGTGGCGGAACCGGCCAACGCCAGCCGTACCGCGCAACGCGAGGTGAATTGCAACCGGCCAGCAGGATCGTAGCGGCAGACGGGGCCAACATTGTCATCGCTGGGGTCGGCGCCGGCGCGAACGATGCGGGTTTCCTCCGGTCGGCGGCTGGCTTGCCGCCACATGCGCAACGCTATCCCCAGCATCAGTAGCGCGAAACACGTCAAAAGCGCCGATTCCGAAAAGTGGGGACTCAGCCAGGCGCCCAACGGTGCGCCGATGATCCCGGACAAGCCGAAGAGGATGGCGATCCGGTATTCGGCCTGGCCGTCGCGCCAGCGGGCCAAACCACCGCCCAGCGCGGTTGCGCCCACCGCCGCCAGCGAGATGACCACCGCCGCGTGCGCCGGCACCTGAAGTCCGTACACCAACAAAGGTACGGCGAACACGGAGCCGCCGCCGCCGGTTAGGCCCAGCGCAAAGCCGACGATCAGGCCAAACAGCAGGTTGAGGATCATGGCGCGCTATCTTTTGAATTGGATCAGAGATCGATCTCGATTTCCGCTTCCATGAACGTGACCGCCCGGCCCGCCAGCTTGACCCGATCACCCTGCAACTCGCATTCGAGTTCCCCACCGCGCTTGGAAATCTGCCGCGCCGACAGGCGGTTTTTTCCCAGCCGGGCCGCCCAATACGGCGTCAGTTCGCAGTGGGCCGAACCCGTTACGGGATCTTCGGGGATACCGAATTTGGGCACGAAATAGCGGCTGACGAAATCCCTGTCCCGTCCCGGCGCCGTCACGATCACACCTTGTAATTCCAGGCGCCGCAGCTTTTCAAAATCCGGGGCGATAGCGCGAACGCGCGCTTCCGACTCGAACACGCAAATGTGGTTGACGGCTGCCAGCGTTTCGGCGGGTTGACAACCCAAACCTTCGACGAGCAGATCGGGCGTGGCGCAAGGCTTTGGCGACAAAGCGGGAAAATCCATCACCAACAACGATCCTTGCCGCTCTACAAACAGTTTTCCGCCGCGCGTCTCGAACGCGATGGCCGGTTGCCGGTAGCCCAGAATCTCGAACAATACATGAGCGGTCGCCAGGGTGGCGTGACCGCACAAATCCACTTCGGCGACCGGTGTGAACCAGCGCAGATGAAAACCGTTGGGGGAGGGCACGAAAAAAGCGGTTTCGGACAGGTTGTTTTCCTCGGCGATGGCCTGGAGGATGCGATCTTCCAACCAAGCATCAAGCGGAACGACCGCGGCCGGATTGCCCTCGAACACGCGCGCCGCAAATGCGTCGATTTGGTATTGCTTGAGTCGCGCCATTCTGAATTCCCTCGTATTGGATCGCGTCTTTAATGTCCATTCAATCCCGTGCTGGCTCTAGCGCGGTCTCCGGTTAGGCTTTGTCAACTGTTAACCGATAATCCGGTCATATTCCGCATGACTTCCAATCCAAAACCATTGGACGCCTTCGGGAACAGGAACACCGAGCGCCCGATAATGCAGACCTACCCGAACGCTTCTGAAACGCCCCGAACAAACAAACTTGAATTGAAGTGATGGATGTGCGGGATTTCTCTTGAGCAAGTCATAGTTGCAACGAGCAAGCTGCTTCACTTCGTCGGGTAATTCTCCAAAGCGTTGCCAAAATTTGCGAGAAGCAAAATGCTTCACAATTCCCGTGCCTGACCACTGTGATATTCGGCGAGCGCTTCTGCGGCCAGTGCGTCTAGTTTGCCGGCGGCGGCATCCGCTTCGATTTGTGCATCCCAAGCATCAGCGTCAAATCGAGCAAACCAGCGCCGAAACTTGGCAAGCTCTTCTGGTGGTAATTGCTCTACAGCTTGTTCAACAGACTCTGCCGTTAGCATCTTTAATCTCCAAGCTATCGAAAATTGACCGGGACAACGTAGTGTGTAAAATCAAACCACTGGTCTTTAGTATCCCACAGAAATGCACAAAAGAGATATCGATCATCCGTTTGGGTAAATTGAAGTTCCCTAATTTGTTCTTTAAACCATTTAATAAGAGCATTGTGTTCTCTTTTTCTACATTGAAATATCATAACTCTATATTTAGACCGAGCAAGTAACAATTTTTGAAAATCTTCTTTGACACCTCCATCCGCCTCAATTTTTCCCCATTCTGATTCGGCCACCAGCGGCATATCATATACAAATCCAGGTTTTGCATCATACCAAGTTATATCATATAGCCATTCATGCAAATAATCAGGTACGTGTAAATTTAATGCTTCTTTGACATGCTGCTTTATCTCCTCAGATGTATATTGACCTCTACGATCAAATCCAGACCAACTTTGACATGTCAGATTATTACTTCTATTTTTATATCTGATAGCACCGAAAATTGCTTTAGTCGCATTCGTCCAATCAGTATCTCTATAAGCGTGGGCGCGAGAAATATCTGGAAGATGTTGTAGAGCATCTACAATGTCTTGTTCAATGTGATCGTATGACATTTTATTTCCTCAAGGTTAATTGACGAAACCTGATAGGTGGACAATGCTGACCCTATCACTCGATTAGTGTATTCGGAACTCTCCGATATGCCAGCCAAGAAAAAAGCGGCGTTCCCGCTCGGTTTCGAACCGTGACGCGAACGCCGCTCCGATGTTTTGGCGGCAGCCGACGATCAGATCAAACGTCGGGACCCCAGCCGAACACTTCCACGGTGCGGAACAGATCGTGGTCAGTGACCATGCCGACCGGATTGCCGTCCATCTCGACCACCACGCGGCGGACGTTGGCGGCGGCCATCTTCTGCGAGGCTTCCGCCAGCGACATTTCGCGCTTGACCGTGATCAGTGGCCGATTAGCGATTTCGCTCACTTTAACCCGTGCCGGCGAGCGGTTGACGCTGATCACCTTCTTCAGCACATCAAGATCGGTCATGATGCCCCACTGGCCGCTGGCGTCGGGCTCGACCATCACCGCGCTCACGCCGCGCTCGATCATCCGGTGCATGGCGATGTTGACCATCTCGTCGCTCTTGACGGTGACCACCGCCGACATGATGCCGCCCACAGTCGTGGGCATACGGCCGGAAGCGATCATCGCCTGCACCGGATCGGCCACGCGAGCGGCTTCTAGTTCCTTGCGGGCGGCTTCCAGCGCGCGACGGCGGTTTTCGATCTCCTTGCGCAGTGCTGGGCCCTGCTCGCGCATCTTGGCGATGATCAGATCGCCAAATTTGCTGGTCGGCACTTCGGTGGCGCCGTCCATCAACCGGGCGAAATCGTAGGTGACGGTCTTGTCGGCGATCACTTGGGTCAGCGCGGATTCGATCAGCTCGGCGGCTTCGGTCCAACCCATGTATTGCAGCATCATCACGCCCGACAGCATCAGCGAGCCAGGGTTGACCTTGTCCAGATTGGCGTACTTGGGCGCGGTGCCGTGGGTGGCCTCGAACACGGCGATGAAATCGGCCATGTTGGCGCCCGGCGCGATGCCAATGCCGCCCACTTCCGCCGCCACGGCGTCGGACAGGTAGTCGCCGTTCAGGTTCATGGTGGCCAGCACCGAGAACTCTTCCGGCCGCAGTTGCAGCAACTGGAAGATGATGTCGGCGATACGGTCCTTGATGACCACCTTGCCCGGTGGCTGCTTGCCGCCGTAGACGCTGTACAGGTCGTTCTCGGTGATGGTCTGGTCCGGGAATTCGTCGCGCGCCAGTTCGTAGCCCCAGTTCCGGAAGGCGCCTTCCGTGAACTTCATGATGTTACCCTTGTGCACCAGGGTCACGCTGTCGCGGCCATTATCAATGGCGTACTGAATGGCCTTGCGGACCAGGCGCTTGGAAGCGAACGGCGAGATGGGCTTAACGCCAATACCCGCTTCGTCAAAGAACTCGGCACCCAATTCCTCGCGCAGGAATTTGGCCAGCTTGGCGTTTTCGGGCGAGCCGGACTTGTACTCGATGCCGGCGTAGACGTCCTCGGTGTTCTCGCGGAAGATGACGACGTCCACCTTCTCCGGGTAACGCATCGGCGAAGGCACGCCAGGGTAGTAGCGCACTGGACGGACGCAGGCGTATAAATCCAAGTCTTGACGCAACGCCACGTTCAGCGAACGGAAGCCACCACCGACCGGGGTGGTCAAGGGACCCTTGATGGCGACGATCAGATCCTTGATCGCTTCCAGGGTCTCTTCCGGGAAATAGTTCCCTTCGTACAGCTCCGCCGCTTTCTCGCCCAGGAAGATTTCGCACCAGTGAATCTTGCGCTGGCCGTCGTAAGCTTCCTCGACCGCGGCGTCCCAGACGCGCAGCGAGGCCCGGGTGATATCGGGACCGATGCCGTCGCCTTCGACGAAACCCACGATGGGTTGGTCGGGAACGTACAGTTTGCCGTCCTTGACGGTGATTTTTTCGCCGGTGGTGGGAATGCGAATGTGTTTGTAGGCCATGAACCCTCCTGCTCGTTGTGGTTTTCCACTGGGGGATTGAAGTGTGGAGCGCGTGGTGGTGGGCTTGGGGAAAACGCCGCGCCCGGCGCAAAAAACGCGGGTTAAACTACACGCAAACCCCTTTTTTGTCCATGATGCGCGGCGGTTGCGCGGCAGTCGCCGTTTTGCTGGTTACCATGATATCGCCATGACTTTGAACGAATTACGTTACATCGTCGCCGTCGCCCGCGAGCGGCATTTTGGCCGCGCCGCGGAATCTTGCCACATCAGCCAGCCCACGTTGAGCGTGGCGGTGCGCAAGCTGGAGGACGAGTTGGGAATAGCCCTGTTCGAGCGTGGACCGAACGAGGTGGCGGTGACGCCCATCGGCCGGCGAATCGTCGAGCAGGCCCGGCGGGTACTGGACGAGGCGACGGTCATCCGCCAACTGGCCACCCAGGGTCAGGACGAACTAGACGGGATGTTGCGTCTGGGGGTGATTTACACCGTCGGTCCGTATCTGTTGCCGCACCTGATTCCCCGCTTGCACCGTCGCGCCCCGCGCATGCCGTTGCAGATCGAGGAGAACTATACGGCGGTGTTGAGCGAGCAACTCAAGGAGGGCGACTTGGATGTACTGATCCTGTCGTTGCCGTTCGCGGAGGCGGGGGTCCTGACCCAACCGGTGTACGAAGAACCGTTTGTGGTGTTGATGCCCACTGGCCATCCGCTGGAGCAGGCGGCGGTGATCGATTCGCCGACCCTGGCTCGCCAGGAATTGTTGTTGCTGGGACCTGGTCATTGCTTCCGCGACCAGGTATTGCGATTCTGCCCGGAATGCAATCAGTTGAGCGTGGCTTCCGACAACATGCAACGCACCTTGCAAGGCAGTTCGCTGGAAACCATTCGGCTGATGGTGGCGACGGGCATGGGCGTCACCGTGCTGCCCTACACCTCGGTCAGCGGCTATGCGCACGCCAGCGACCTGCTCAGCGTCCGGCCCTTCGCCGAGCCCGCTCCGACCCGAGTAGTGGCGCTGGCCTGGCGCAAGAGCTTTCCGCGCGGCGCGGTCATTCCCCTGCTGGCCGCCGCGATCCGCGCCTGTCCGTTGGGCGAGGCGGTGCGGACGCTGGAATGATGCCACTTTCCTTGTCCGCGCGTGAGAGGAGCGTGGATTGCAAGGGGGCAAATTGGCCAGCGCCGTATTCGACGTCGGCTCCATCCTATTCGCCGAACCGGTCGCCATCGATCCATCCAATGGGGTTCGGCCCGCCCAACCGCGCGGCGGGCTGAAATCGTGATCAGCCAAATTCGTCCGGCTCGAACCCCAGCAGCGGCAGCAACCGTTTTAGCCCTTTCGCCAGCGTCTCGGTATCGTCGGCTCGCAGGGTGAGATGGCCAACCTTACGGCCAGGGCGAGGAGCCTTGCCGTAGGCGTGGTAATGAGTTCCGGCCACCGCCAGCGCCGCCGCTCGGTCCGGCATCGTACCGACGCAGTTCAGCATGACGGAGTGGCCGATGGCGGCGGTCGAACCGAGCGGCAAGCCCAGAATCGCCCGCAAGTGGTTCTCGAACTGGCTGGTCTCGGCGCCTTCGATGGTCCAGTGCCCGGAGTTGTGAACGCGCGGCGCCATTTCGTTGGCGGTCAATTGGCCATCCTGAACGAAGAATTCGACCGCCAGCAGGCCGACGTAACGCAGCCGATCCAACAACCGGCGGGCGTAGTCCCAACCGGCCTGTTCCAGCCCGGGGGCGAGACAGGGCGCCCGCGAAAGCCGCAAGATGCCGTCGCGATGATGATTTTCCACCAGCGGATAGAACGCGGTCGCGCCGTCGCGGCTACGCGCCGCCAGCACGGAAACTTCCCGCTCGAACGGCACGAAGCGTTCCAAAATCAGCGGCACGCCGCCCAGCGCCCGCCAGGCCGGTTCGATATCCTCCGGTGCGCGCAAGACCCGCTGACCCTTGCCATCGTAGCCCAGCCGACGGGTTTTCAGCACTGCGGGCAGCTCCACCCGCGCCACGGCCCCGTGCAAATCCTCCAGGTTGGCGACGGTAGCGAAGGTGGGGGTCGGGATGCCCAGTTCCCAGAATAGGGTTTTCTCCGTGACCCGGTCTTGGGCCGCCGCGAGCGCGCCGGGCGGCGGATAGACCGCCACCTGCCGCTCCAAAGCCAGGGCGGCGGTCGCCGGCACGTTCTCGAAATCGAAAGTCACCACCTCGGCCCATTCGGCCAGTCGTTCCAACCGGGTCTCGGCGTCGTAGTCACCCTGCAGTAGCATCGCCACCTGGCCGGCGCAAGCGTCGGCGGCGGGGTCGAGCACTTGGAAAAGCAGATCGAGCGGATAACCGGCCAGCGCCAGCATCCGGGCCAACTGGCCACCACCGACGATGCCGACGTTCATGACTTGCGGTTCCTCGGATCGGGTTCAGCGAGCACCCCAGCGGTTTGCCGGTCGCGGAACTCGCGCACCGCCTCGCGGATTTTTGGGTATTTGTTGCCGAGCAGGGCGGCGGCCAACAAGGCGGCGTTGATCGCGCCGGCCTTGCCGATGGCGAGCGTGCCGACGGGGATGCCCCCTGGCATCTGCACAATGGAAAGCAGCGAATCCAGGCCGTTGAGAGTCTGCGATTGCACTGGCACGCCCAGCACCGGCAACACGGTCTTGGCCGCCACCATGCCCGGTAGGTGCGCGGCGCCGCCGGCGCCAGCGATGATGACCTCCAGCCCACGCGCCTCGGCGCTGGCGGCATACTCGAACAGCAGATCGGGGGTGCGGTGGGCGGATACCACCCGGACTTCGTGGGGCACGCCTAGCGTGTCCAGGGTGTTCGCCGTGTGTTCCAATGTGCTCCAGTCGGAAGTGGAGCCCATAATCAAGCCAACCAATGGATTCATACGTATCGCGCTCGCGCCAGAAAGAGGATGGTTTCGCTGCCGTGCGAGGATTATTATGCCCAGGCAACGGCGCGCTGGCATCTCTTTCCGTCACACCACGCCTTTATTCATCTTACTCATCCACACCAAATTCCAGCAGCGCCCGTTCCGTTTCGCTCAAGATCGTCAATACGCCGGCATGCTGACGGTGTAACCAGGCCAGGCGCTCGCGATGATCGGTCAGTTCATTGGCATCGAGGGCGAGCGCCTCGTCTAGCAAGGCGGTTAATTCCGCGACCGATGCCTCCAAATCTTCCAGTTCGTTGAGCAGATCCAGTCGCTGAATTTGCAAGTCATGGAATGTCGCCATCGCCTTTCCTCGGAGAATCCTATGGTCAACGCTTCTGAAATGAACGTGCAAAATTGCGTCGAACCGCCACGATTCAAGATCGTTCGCGTAAATTATCTCGTTAGCGCTTTTCTATCCGCCACTTCTTGGTAAATCTCTATGCTCTTCATACGTAAAGCATGGTCAATTCTGGCTTTCCCGACTCTACTGATGCTAGCCACCTTACTCGCGGCCGGTTGCGCCGCCAAGGGTGATCCACCACCGGTCGCCCCGGCTGGCGTTCGTGCCGATGGCATGCTGATCCTCACCCGCGCTGACCATGACCGGACCGCTGAACCGCGGGTAGGCGAACGCCTAGCGGTGCGGTTGCCGGAGAATCCCTCAACCGGCTACACTTGGGCGATTGACGAGACTGATCGCCGGTTGTTGGCGCTGGATGGCACTGACTATACCGCTCCAGTGGAAGGTTCCGTTGGGGCGCGTGGTCAGCGCACCTTCACCTTGACTGCCCGCCAGCCCGGTGAGGTCGCGCTCAAGCTCAAGTATTGGCGGTTTTGGGAAGGTGACGCCTCGGTGACCGAACGCTATACCGTCAATCTTCGCATTCTTCCCTAGAGACACTCACGCCATTTGAGAGAATGCCCAACCTCTGGAAAGCTCTCAGCGGCGGCGGCTGTTAGACAGCTTTATCCTAGCTTGTCAAAAGTAACCAAAATAACCTTAGTTTTAAGGAGAAACCATGAAAAATCGTATGTTGATCGCTCTGGGCACCGTGGGTCTGCTGTTGACGGCGGGCTGCGCGACCACGAACAAAGCCCCGGAGGCGGCTCCCCAGACTACCGCGCAACCTGCGGCTCCCGAGGTGGCCATGGGTGAAGTCACAACCGCCACCTTCGTGGTGCAGGCGATTGATCTGGAAAAACGGTTAGTCACTCTCAAGGACAAGCATGGCAAGCCGTTCACGATCCATGTCGGCGAGGAAGCGCGTAACCTTCCACAGGTGAAGGTTGGTGACCGGGTGGTGGTGAAGTATTACGAAGCCATGGCCGTCAGTCTCAGCAAGGATTTGACGGGTAGCGTCACCGAGAAGAAAGAGAGCGTCAGCGCCGACCGCGCTCCGCTGGGTCAGAAACCGGCCGGGGCAGTGCGCAACAACGTGGATATCGTGGCGAACGTCATCGCGATCAACAAGAAAACCCGCAAGGTCACTCTCAAGGGACCAGAGCGCGCGATCACCGTCAAGGCTCCCCAAGACGTTGACCTGAGCCAGATTAAAGTCGGTGATCAAGTACGGCTTAATTACGTAGAGGAATTCGCCATCACGGTGGAACCCATGCCGGCCAAGCCCGCCAAGAAGAAAATGGGTTATAACCAGAAGAGTTGAGAAACAACCCGAAACCCCTCTCCCACTAACGAGCTAGCGAGTGAGGAGTAGGGGTTTTGGGTTTTCGATCCATCCGTTCGCTTATCCAGAGCGGCGAGAACGGGAGTACGTAGCGGGGGTCGAAGAAAAACCGACTGCCCCAGGCAGCCGGTCGGTGTGAAGCATCGAGCGGGGAATGACTACGCGCCGGGGGATTTGTTGGCCGGGCAAGTCTTGATGCCGAATAAAGTGTAGGCTGGACACCAACCCATCAG
Source organism: Candidatus Contendibacter sp. (assembly GCA_031732755.1). Taxonomy (GTDB): domain Bacteria; phylum Pseudomonadota; class Gammaproteobacteria; order Competibacterales; family Competibacteraceae; genus Contendibacter. The sequence continues at coordinate 8,133 of JAVMKI010000071.1, read as the reverse complement.
GGCGGTGACGATAGGTACGATGCCGATCCAGCCCCACCAACCGATGGTGCCGGACAGCGCCAGCAGAATCAGGAGGGCGCCGACGACGATGCGGACGATTTTGTCAATCGAACCGACATTGGGAGCGAAGCTCATGATTAACCTCCGTTAGGTTGTGTGTGGCGGCATTATCCATCAACTTCGACCGGCGGGGTTTGTGAATTCGCAATGCCGCCTGTTTCTCAAGGCCGCGCCACGACCACCTTCTGATACAACCCACCGAAAAAGGTCTCTTTCTCCACTTTCAGTGTCCGCCCCTGATCAGGTAGCCAGTCCGTGATTTCCTGACGCCATAAATCCATGGCGAAGGGCTCCAGCGTTTTCAGAATGGCTGTCATCACATAGCGGAATGGGTTAAGCCAGCTCGGGCGATGATAATCCACAAAAATCACCTTGCCACCGGGTTTGACCACACGCAGCGCCTGAGTCACGGTTTGCGCGCGCACGTTCTCCGGTTGCTCGTGCAGCAGGAAGAACAGGATAACGCAATCGTAGCTGGCGTCCGCGAAGCGCAGATCGGTGGAATCCTGGTGGTGCAGCCCGATGCGTAATGGGTCCGTGAGTTTGGCCTTTAGATTCTCTAGTTGCACCTGGGCGACATCCACGACATCCAACCGCCCGGTCGGTTTCAGCCGCTGAATCAGCCGCTCGGTGAAATTCCCGTAAACGCACGCGATTTGCAACACATCGCCCGTGATGGAATCGCCAATCTCGTCCAGGGCCAGATCGCGCAGCCGAGAAAAATTGCCCCACAGGATCAGATTGACCAGCCATTGCCGTTCGAAAAAGCGCACGGCGGCGGGATGCAGATAGGCCCACCAGTAGGTTTGCTGGAGATACGCGGGGAGAGGAACCGACGCCGCGCCATCGCCCTCTTGACCAGCCTCGAACTGGGTCATGTCCGCCGCGTTGGCGGTCGCCGGGTCAAGACCCGCCTCTCCATCCAACGATCTTGATTGAGGCAGGGTGGCTGTGCATTGATCAGATTGGGAACTCATGGCTGCAAAAGCTTCCTTGGAGCCGGTGAAAAAATGCCCTCTCCCGTGGAGGGAGAGGGGTTGAAGGTTAAAGACGGAAATCGCCGGCTGATCGCAATACGCGCGCTCAGATCCGCAGCAGGTAGATGATCGTCATGAGCGTGCCTAGGCTCGCTAGCCCATAGACCGCGTAGGCGACCACCGTGTCAGCGCGCACGCCAAAGTCGTGCAGGGTGACCCGGAGCCGGTGGGCGGCGTGCCACAGCGACAGCAGGATCACGCCGAAGATGATCAGCTTGCCCAGCCAGTGCGCGGCAAAGGCGTGGATGGCCTCATAAGTGAACATGTCCATGTTGAAACGCATGGCGGCGAACAGCGTGACCAGCGCCAATGCCGGAATCACGAACGCCGTGACCGTGCCGCCCGCGGCGAACAGTCCCCAGAAGATCGGTTTGTTGGACTTGGCCATGGCTAGATTCCCCAGATCAGGATGATCAGCGAAACCACCGCCCAAGCCCCGTAGTGGGCGCCGACGATGACGTTGCCTGGTACAAATTCCTCGCCCCGCTGAATCGGCATGGCCTGGGGCGTCACGTTGAACCAGGTGGCGCTGTGGTACGCCGTCACAACCAAAACCGCCAGGTTGAACAACACGCCCAGCGGGCTACGCAGCGCATTCAGGAATCCCTGAAAGGCGTCCGGCCCGTTCGCCAGGCTGCCCAGGGCGCAAATCAGCAGGAAAGTGTAGGCGAAGATGAAAATGCAGGTCACCTCGCGCGCCATATAACGCTGGTAACGCGGCTGGCGCAAAAACCAGGTGGTTTTGGAAACTTCACGGACATAGGGTTTGCGGCTCATTTCTTCACCCATGGCATCAAGTGTTCTTTATACCAGTCGATGGTGCTGGCCACCTTGACCTGTTGCAGCGCGCCGGCCGGATCCACGTGCTTCGGGCAGACCTCGGAGCAGGCGCCGACGAACGAGCATTCCCACACGCCCTCGTCGGAAGCGACCACTTCCTGACGCTGGTCCCGGCCACCGTCGCGCGAATCCTGGTTGTAACGATGCGCCAGGGCGATGGCCGCCGGCCCGACGAACTCCGGCACCAGGCCATATTGTGGGCAGGCGGCGTAGCACAACATGCAGTTGATGCACAACGTGTACTGCTTGAACTTCATCAACTCGGCCGGCGTCTGCTTGAACTCGCCGGCGCTGGTCGGCTTATCCTCTTTCGGAATCAGGAAGGGCTTGACGCTGGCCAGCTTGGCGATGAAGTCCTCGACCACGGTCACCAAATCCCGCTCGATGGGGAAGTGCGCTAGCGGTTCGACCCGGATGCTGTCGCCGTATTCATGGATGAACGCCTTGCAGCCGAGCTTGGGTTCGCCATTGATCATCATGCCGCAACTGCCACACACCGCCATGTGGCACGACCAGCGATAGCTCAGGGTGGGGTCCAGGTTCTCCTTGACGTAGTTCAGGGCATCGAGTACCACCCATTCGTTCAGGCAAGGCACGGTGTAGGTCTGAAACCGAGGCTCGCTATCGGTCTCCGGGTTGTAGCGGAGCACCTCCAGTTGGATTTGGCGTTCGCTCATTTCTTGGCTCCTGAGTAATCGCGGACCCCAGGCTGGGACTTGGTGATCACCACATCGAGGTAGTCGACGCGCGGCGGTTCGGTGGGATGATAGTAGGCCAGGGTATGCTTGAGGAAGTTCTGGTCATCCCGCGCGGTGAAATCCAACCGCTGGTGCGCGCCCCGCGATTCCTTGCGGTCTCGCGCGCCCACCGCGACCGCCTCGGCGCAGTCGAGCATCGAGCCCAATTCCAGCGCCTGCAACAGGTCCGTGTTGTAGACGTTGGTCTTGTCGTGCAGCGCGATGCCGGCATAGCGTTGGCGCAACTCGGCGATCTTGTCGCAGGTCTTCGCCAATTCCTCGCCGGTGCGGTAAATGCCGGCGCCTTCCTCCATCGTGTGCATCATCTCCTTGCGCAGACCGGCGATGGATTCCGTACCCTGGCTCTTGGCAAACAGAGCGCGGATACGATCCTCGGAATCCTTGGCCTTGGCGGTCAGCGCGGTGTCGTTGCCGGCGGGCAGGCCGGACTGAAGATGCGCGATGGCGCTCAGCGCCGCCCGCCGCCCGAACACCAGCAACTCGGTCAGGGAATTGGAGCCCAGCCGGTTCGCGCCGTTGATGCTCACGCAGGCGCATTCGCCCGCCGCGAACAAACCCGGCAACGGGGTGGCGGCGTTGATGTTGGTATGGATGCCGCCCATCATGTAGTGCACCACCGGGCGGATCGGGATCGGTTCCTTGACCGGGTCCATGCCCAGGTAACTGATGGACAGATCGCGCACGAACGGCAGCCGCTCGTTGATCTTCTTCTCGCCCAGATGGCGCATGTCGAGCAGTACGCAGTCGCCCCATTTGGTCGAGACGGTGTTGCCCTTCTTTTGCTCGTGCCAGAACGCCTGGCTCAACCGGTCGCGTGGGCCGAGTTCCATGGTCTTGAGCACCGGCTGACCGACCGGTGTCTCCGGCCCCATGCCGTAATCCTGCAAATAGCGGCGGCCATTTTTGTTGACCAGAATGCCGCCTTCGCCGCGACAGCCCTCGGTCAGCAGGATACCGGTGTTCGGCAAGCCGGTGGGGTGATACTGGACGAATTCCATGTCCTTGAGCGGTGCGCCGGCGCGATAGGCCAAAGCCATGCCGTCACCGGTCTTGATGGCGCCGTTGGTGGTGAAGGGGAACATGCGGCCGCCGCCGCCGCCGGCGATGATCACCGCCCGCGCCTGGAACTGCTTCATCTGACCGCTGCGAATCTCCAGGGCGGTGAAGCCTTGGCAACGCCCATCGTCCACTAGCAGATCGGTGGCATAGTACTCGTCGAAGCGTTGGATCGTCGGGTACTTGAGCGAAGTCTGAAACAGGGTGTGCAGGATGTGGAAACCCGATTTGTCGGCGGCGAACCAGGTGCGCTTGATCTTCATCCCGCCGAACGGCCGCACCGCCACCGAGCCATCCGGCTCGCGGCTCCACGGACAGCCCCAGTGTTCCAGTTGGATCAGCTCCTTGGGGGCTTCGTTGATGAAGTATTCGACCGCGTCCTGGTCGCACAACCAGTCCCCGCCACCCACGGTGTCGTTGAAGTGCAGGTCGAGGCTGTCATCGGACTTGATGACGCCGGCGGCTCCGCCTTCGGCGGCGCAGGTATGGCTGCGCATCGGATAGACTTTTGAAATCAATGCGATGCGTAGCTTTGGGTCGGCTTCGGCGAGCGCGATGGCGGCGCGCAGCCCCGCCCCTCCCGCGCCGACGATAGCGACGTCGGTTTTGATGATCTCCATAGATACAGCTCCTCGGCGTGATGCTCGTCGGATGATTGAGACTTACGTGGGTTAAAAGGTGGGGTTGACGAAATCAGCCGCTTTCCAGGCCGTCGGGGATCGGAGGTGATCCCTCGCGCGGGAATCGCTGGGGAAGCGGCTGGCTGAGTTGGCGTGGCATGCACGGGATTGGTGGCGTTGCTCGGTTTCAGAACTTCGCGCTGGAAATTATAGAAGATATTCAACCGGATTGTAGGGCGCGTTCAACCCGGCTTAAATTTCGAAAGCGGTAAGCGGTCGGCACGCGTTCGAAATCGCCCAAATCCAGTTCCATGATTAGCGGGAGAATGGGTCGGGTGGGGATCGCGCCCGGCCCTGTGCCTTGTGGGCTAACGACAAAGCTACCGCATCTTATCGAAAAGCAATTGCTCTGGTTACGCGATGCGCGATTTCTATGATCGGGTGGCCCGCAGGCCGTCTAAATTGAGTGACTCGCGCCTTCGGCGAAGGCGGGCTTAAAGGATCGTCGCCATCTTGATGCCACGGACAGCGTGGCAAGGGGTTAGGGACATTCTCGTCATGATGCCACGCGGGCGGAGAAGGTTGTCAACAGACCGGTCAACATGGGACGCCGCTGCACCGACCGCACGTTTCCCGGCGCTTCCCGGCTGAAGGAACTTTGGCTAAGTGATTGAAATTATGGCGCCCCGAACAGGAATTGAATTGAATTGATAACAGATTGATATATATTAAATTTAATGGTGACCTTTCAGCCGGTTATCCCAGAAGTTACTACCACGATTTGACCGGTTAACAAGTCCCTACCTCCACCCCACGCACGCGGGATTACGCGGCGGCCATGCCGCGAATGGTGGAACTATGCAATGGCAGGTTGTCCGCGCCAGCGAGGTGATGTTCCTGGAACAACCGCTTGGCGATACCGCCAAAGCTAAGCCCCTCCCCACGCCACTGCCGGACCTTTCCGCGCCAGGCGCGCCGTTCCGCCTCAGGTAGTTGCGCGTAGACTCGAAACCCACTAGCGGGCGCTAGTCCATCGCTAGCGGAACTGTCCAGAACTTCCAAGGCGTGCCCGATGACGGCGGCATAGGGCCTGTCGCTGGCGCTGGCCAGCCGCTTGAGGCGGTCAAAGGCCGCGCGGTCCAGTTGCACGGCGATTTGATGTGTTCGACCACTCACGGCGCGCGGTCTCTAACGCGCTGACGCGGCGCGGTGGCCGCGTTGCGCGGCGGCCTGTTCCGCGCGGTGCGCTAGCTGGGCCTCTTCGACAAAATCGACCGTCACCCCGCGCGCGAACCACAACTGGCGGCCGATTTGAACCACCCCGCAAATCTTCGCGGCGGCAAGGATCGCCGTCTCCGAAACCTGCGCTGTCCGCGCCAGGAAATCCAGGGGGAGATACTTCCCCTTGCGGAAGGTTGCCTTGCGCGCCATGTCACCAAAACGCGGCCGGTGGGCCGTCCCATGGCGCGGATTCGTGGAATGGCGCGGATTCGTGGAATGGCGCGGATTCGTAGGATGGCGCGGATTCGTAGGATGGCGCGGGGTCGGGTAACCACGCGGCGGGGTTACCCACCCCTTCCGATGGTTGCACCACCGTACCGGGTACCGCGTACAGCCGGGCTTGCTCTTCCGGGGTCAGGTCGTACTCGTCGCCAGAATCTGGCCAGGGGCTGCGGCGTCCCTTCCAGCGGCGCACTGGGCGGAGGTGTGCGGTCACTTGTATTCGGCGGATATCGGCAACCATCATTTCGCTCGCTTCTTCTGGCTGGGGAGTTGACCACGCTTCGCCGCCAGGACCGCCTTGCGTTCGGCGCGAACCTGCGCGGATCGGCGCGGGCGTTTCATGCGGGCCGTTTCAGCCGGTGGATTTGAAGGAATTCACCGAGGTTATCGTGAAAGATTTTCCGGGCTTGGGGGGGCGCGGCGTGCCATTCCCGGATCAGATCGGCGGGGTCGTGCTCCCTTCCCAGTCGGGCGTTGGCGGCTCTTATTGCGAACTGGGCGCTCGCGTCGATCAACGCGCCGCTGGGCGCGGGTGAAGCCGGGGGGCGGCCGAAGGTGGGGGAAATCATGGTCAAGCTACCGGGTTCGATGTGCATGGGACTGCCTCTAGGCCAGGGTAATGTTGAATCGGGCGGCGCGGGCGCGCAGGTCCTCAATTTCGGCACTGAGTCCCTCCATGGTCTCGGTCAGGCCGCGAACCTTCTCCGCGCGTTCAGCGGCGGGCAGTCCGGGGTTTTCCCACGGGAGGGATTCCGCCAGTTGGCGCGCGCCGGCCTTCAAGGATTCACTCAACAGGGGCAGCCAGAACCACTCGAACTCATCAAGCCCACTGCGAACCGATTGCAGCCAACCCTCCGTTATTTCCGCCACATGGGCGGGGTTTCGCCATAACCGCTCCAGGTTGGCGCGCAACTTCAACCGCAGCCCGTGAGGTTCGGTATCCATCACGGCATCCAGGAAGCCGATGAGGAACTGCCCAAGGTCCTCCCGCGCCGGCGGCGCTTCCTGAATGGCGCGGAGTTCACGACCGATGGCGTTTCGGCGCTCGTGGAGCGCGTGGTAACTCGCCAGCAAGGCGCTGCTCATCGCGGCGAGTTGCTTCTCTAAATCAGACTCCGTGACTGGGGTCGTGTTCGAGTTGAGGGGGAGCGGTAGGATATCTTTGATTTTCATGACTGTTTTCGAGGGGGGAATGGTCGCCTGGAATCAACCGCTGGAGTGCTCCAAGAACGAGGGCCTGGACCGTGCAACCATGGTCCAGCGCGGTTCGTTTCAGGGCCTGGCGGAAGGCTGGCGTGACTTGCACGGAGAGGAGAACCTTTGTGCTCATACAATGATTGTACAAGAATTATGTAAATATATAAACAATAGTTGTACAAAAATTCCCGTCACCGTGAAATTGGATGCTTTGTCGCGGCGACACGGGATAAACCGGGAAAATCCCGGTTTTTGGATCAAGACCCGACGCGGAAAAGCCGGAGGCACATGGCTGCATCCTCGTTAACGAGGTCGCAATTCCATCGAATTCGATGGAATTGGAATCAGCGGCCATATCCCGCAGTGTTGCCATAACATACTGATTATGATGCCCTATATTGCCTGATGTCTGTGAAAAAAACGGGGCTGCGATTACTCGTGTCCAAGGAGGGCTACAGGGTCCCCCGCTCACCGGGCTATCGCCAGCGCGCCAGGGCTGGAACTCGGCAAGCAGGCAACGCCATGGCTACATGAAGTCCGGTAGCGCGTCGTCAAAGTCCGGGCCGGTGGCGACGGGCGCGGGCCGGGGTGTCCTTCGTGGTGGACGTGGCGGGCGTTGTCCCTGGCCATGGCCGGTATTTTGTCCGGTACCCTGTCCAGCGGCGTGTTCCTGCCCTTGTGATTCCACAGGGCGCGGTTTGCCTTTCAGCGTCACCATTTCATCCGCCACCAACGACAGCCCCGCGCGAGGTTCACCGGTCTTATCGAGCCAGGCGTTCACCCCGGCTCGTCCGCTGATGGAGAGCGCGGCACCATCGCCAAGGGTTAGCAACCGGTCGGCAATCTCCCCGAAGGCGATGATGCTGCACCAGACGCTCGCGCCGTCCTTGCCATCGGCGCGCACCTTGGCGGTCACGTAGGACTTGCCGGCCTGGCTGGTGCGGGCCTGTGGTTGACCGTAGATGCTTCCAGAAATCAACGCGCGAATCATGCGGTTTCCCCCGTCACTCACTCGTCCGCAATAGGTTTTGATGCGCCGCAATTCGCGCAACCCGTTTGATC
>JAVMKI010000070.1:0-77637 GCA_031732755.1 Candidatus Contendibacter sp. | reverse complement strand
TCGATTTCCTCCTGAAACTTGTGGCGGCCCTTGTCGGTGTTCTCACCGAACAGCGTGACCGTGCGCTTGAATTCGCCAGCCATGAACTGTTCGTAGTCGATGTCGTGTTTTTTGAGCAGCCGGTTGAAATTCGGTAACTGGGCGATCACGCCAATGGAGCCGAGAATGGCGAACGGCGCGGCGATGATACGGTCGGCAACGCACGCCATCAGATAGCCGCCACTGGCCGCGACCTTGTCCACCGCCACCGTCAATTTCACCCGGCGATCGCGAATCCGCAACAACTGCGCCGCCGCCAGACCATAGCTATGCACCAATCCACCGGTGCTTTCCAACCGCACCATCACTTCGTCTTCGGGCTGGGCGACAGTCAGCACCGCCGTCACTTCCTCGCGCAAGGACGCCACCGCCGCCGCGCGCAGGTCGCCATGAAAATTCAGCACGAACACCCGGCGTCGCGCGGTCTTATCCTGTTGCTTATCGCGCGCCTTTTGCTCCTTGCGCGCTTGTTTGAGCGCCTTTTTCGGCAGGGTCGCGGCCTTGAGGGCCAGGGCCATGCCGTCGTAGTCATCGTTCAAATGGCGAATGTCCAGCTTTCCCCGGCTCTCCGCCGCTTCGCCACCGCGCGCCGCCAATGCCACGATCCCACCCGCGATCACCAGCACCGCCGCCACGATCGTCGCCGCCTTGGCCAGAAACATTCCGTATTCGCTTAAGAATTCCACCATGTTCCGATCTCCGAATCGTTTCGTTTCGCGGATTGCCTTCCACGCCGCCGCAGTCTGATTCGGCGCCGTGGGCATTGCGCGGTGGGGTGTTGCGCCTCTTGCGGAACCCGCGCGTTCGGTGCCTTTTTCGAGCCCAAATCCTCGTCGGGTCGACAAGGTCCACTATATCTTCGCGATCTCCATCACATACGCGGTCCCGCCCCGCGTTTCCCAACGCACATCCAGGTTATACAGCTTCATGCCATGTACTTGCGGAGTGGGGTCGGCGCGCGCGTAGGCCGGGCGCGGATCCTGGCGCAGAAGCTGGTTGATCAGTTCCCGCAAGTCACCCTCGGGCCAAGCCGCGCAGAAGGCGCTGGCCGCCGGGCTGAACTCCACGGTGGATTCCGTCGGTGGCGTTTCAGGCGCGAAACCACCGCTGGCTTCCGCGATTCGGTCGGCGTAGGGCAGGTAGGGTTTGATGTCCAGCACCGGTGTGCCATCCAGCAAATCCACGCCCGCCAGATGCAACACGACCTGACCCTGACGAATCGTCAGGCGATCCAGTTTGACCGCCGACAGGCCGATGGCGTTGGGCCGGAACGGGGAACGGGTGGCGAACACGCCCAGTCGCCGATTGCCACCCAGGCGCGGCGGGCGTACTGTCGGTTGCCAACGCCCCGCCGGGATGCCATGGAAGACGAACACCAGCCATAGATGCGAGAAATCCTCTAGCCCGCGCACCGCCGCCGGTTGACCGTACGGCGGCAACAGTTCCAGCGTGGCCCGCGCGGCGGGCGCCAGCCCCGACTGACGCGGAATGCCGAATTTCTCGCGAAAGCAGGAGTGAATCACCCCGATGGGCGCGAACGGGAACACTATAACCACCCGGATTTCTTCAGGTTGCGATACAGCAGCAGACACGCTACCGTTACGCTCCCCATGACGACCGGATAGCCATAGGTCCATTCCAGCTCGGGAAACCAGCCCTTGAAGTTCATGCCATAGATGCTGAACACCATGGTGGGAATCGCCAGCAACGCGCCCCAGCCCGCCAGGCGTTTGGTCGCCTCGTTCTGGCGGGCCGCGCCCAACGACAGGCTGATTTGCAGAGCTAGCGCCAGCGTTTCCCGGATGGTGTCCAACGCTTCGTTGATGCGCAGGGCGTGATCGTGGACATCGCGAAAATAAGGCCGGATGTCATCGGGAAGGTGGTCCGTGAAGACATCGGTCAACAGATAACCGCAGACCTCGACCAACGGCGCGGCGGCGCGGCGCAGTTCCACCAGGTCGCGTTTGAATTGATACAGCCGGCCGAGGTCGTCCTGCGCGAAATCGCCCTTGAAAAGCCGCTCTTCCAGGTCCTCCACCGCATCTTCCACGGCGTGGAGGATCGGAAAATAGTTGTCCACCACAAAGTCGAGGATGGCGTACAGCACGAAGCCTGGCCCCTTGCGCAGCAGGCGCGGGTTGCTCTCGCAGCGGGCGCGCACCGCCGCATAAGGCAACGAGGCGCCATGGCGCACCGTCACCAGATAACGCGGTCCGACGAATAGGTGGGTTTCTCCAAAATCCACCTTGCCCGCGTTCATTTGCGCGGTCTTCAGCGCCACGAACAGGCAATCGCCGTACAGCTCCACCTTGGGTCGCTGGTGCGCATGGTGGGCGTCTTCGGCGGCCAGTTCGTGTAGGCCGAACAAGTCTTGCACCCGCGCCATCAAATCCTCGTCCGGTTCGCGCAATCCCAGCCAGACGAAGACATCCGGCCGGTCGCGCAGCATGGGTACGTCTTCCAGCGCCGTGTTGGGCAACTTGCGACCGTCAGCGTAAGTGGTGCAATTGACGAGCATGGATTGACTCAGCGATCAGGACCGCTTCGAGGAGTTGTGCAAAAACCACGTTATGGATAGCGGGAACCGGCGCGGCGGCGATGGTCGGTCAGCATCACCCGCTTGCAGGCGCTCGCGGTGACCATGCCTTGAGCGGTTCGGCATGGTTTTAGTCGCCTTTCAACGAGAGTGACGAATCGGACGGGGTTCGGGTCGGTACGGTTCTTCCCGGTCGTGCAAGTGCATCCGATACTCGACGAAATCAGGGCAGTCGTCGAAATGCAGGAAAGGATTGCCCGCGAGTTGTTCGATCAGGGTCGAGGTTGGGGTAATGCCGTAGTTGTGGCCAGGGCGGATCAATGTGCCGCCTGGCAACCGTTCGCCCAGCCGACGCAAACTGTGATACATCTGCTCCGGGTCGCCGCCGCGCAAGTCGCAGCGCCCGCAGCCGAACACGAACAGGGTGTCGCCGGTCAGCACCTGGTTGCCCAGCCGATAGCAGGCCGAACCGGGCGTGTGGCCAGGTGTGTGCAAAACCTCGATTTCGGTCGCGCCCAGCGCGATGCGGTCGCCACCATCGTGCAGGGTCGGCATGTCGGTATAACGATTCCAGAACGCCGCCTCGGCTCGTAGCAAGTGCAGTTGGGCATCGCTGGCGCGCAACAGCGCCTCGACCCCGTTGATGTGATCGAAGTGGCTATGGGTCAGCAGAATATCGGTGATGCGCAACCCGTGCCGCTCGGTCAGGGCCAGGATGCTGGGTACGTCCCAAGCTGGGTCCACGATCGCCGCGCGGTCGGTGGCATGGTCGTGGATCACATAGATGAAATTACCCATGCGCCCAAGTTCCAGGGCATGAATGGTGTGGGGGGCGGCTTCGGTCATCGCGCGTTTTTCCGATCACGACAATAGGGCGGGGGCAGAAACGATTCGCAATGGCTGGGAACATTGCGAGCGTTGCCGACTCTGAGGGGGGACAGCATACTGGATGAATTCGTTGGTCCGCGACACCACCGTGCGTTTCGAGGGATTACCATGCGTTTCAGTCTTGACAGCGCCATGAACCGTTATTCCATCACCCGCTATGGCCCAGATTGGGTCCAGATCAACCAGCAGGAGTTCCGGCGGAGCGTGATCGTCGCTCCCGATCGGTTGGTGAACGACTGGCCGCCGCAGACTTTTGGCGATCTGGTGGAAAGTCATTTTGAGGTCATCGCCGGCCTGGAACCGGAAATCGTACTGCTGGGCACGGGCGCCCGCCAGCGGTTTCCGCGTCCGCCCTTGCTGCGTTCCTTGCTGGAGCGCGGGGTGGGAGTGGAGGTCATGGATACGGCCGCTGCCTGCCGCACCTACAACATCATCATGCTGGAAGGCCGCCGGGTTGCGGCGGCGCTGTTGCTGCTGGGAGATTGAGCCGCCCCCACGCCGCGAGTTGGGGAGAGGGGGCTGGGCGTACTTACGCTTATAGATAATCTCGGCGAAAGCCTTCGCTTTCCAGGATATGGCGCAATCGGCGCAAGGCGTCGATCTGAATCTGGCGCACCCGCTCGCGGGTCACGCCGATTTCATTGCCGACCTGTTCCAGGGTGGCCTTGTCCTGGCCGCCCAGGCCAAACCGCCGCTCCACCACGATACGCTGCTTGTCGTTCAACTGACCGAGCCACTGTTCGAGCTTGTCGTTGAGATCGGCTTCCTGCAACCATTGCGCTGGATCGTGATTGTTGTCGTCGGGAATGGCGTCGAGCAGCGACCGATCCTCGTCCTTGCCGATTGGCGTGTCCACCGAGGCCACTCGTTCGTTGAGCTGCAACATCCGTTTTACCTCGGCCACTGATTTGCCCATGGCCTGCGCGATGTCCTCGGCGGTTGGCTCACGGTCCAGTGTCTGCGCCAGTTGGCGAGCGGTTCGCAGGTAGCCGTTGATTTCCTTGATAATGTGGATGGGCAACCGGATAATGCGGGTCTGGTTCATCAGCGCCCGCTCGATAGTCTGCCGAATCCACCAGGTCGCATAGGTGGAAAACCGAAAACCGCGCTCCGGGTCGAATTTCTCGACCGCGTGAATCAGTCCCAGATTGCCCTCCTCGATCAGGTCAAGCAGGCTCAGGCCCCGATTCATGTAGCGCCTGGCGATTTTCACCACCAAACGCAGATTGCTTTCCACCATGCGGTTGCGGGCGCTAGCATCACCCTGAAGGGTTCGCCGCGCATAGTAGATTTCTTCCTGGGCGCTGAGCAGTGGGGAAAAACCAATTTCGCTCAGGTACATGCGGGTGGCGTCCAATTCCTCCGGGGTAAATTCCCGGTTGGTTGCCACCGGCGCTGGCCAAGAGGCTCCCAGCGATTCCAAATCCTCTTCCACAACCGCTTCGTCCTCGGTGTCCTCCTGCTTGTCCTCATCCAGCAGAGGGTCGTCCATGCGCAATTCGTCCTCGCACACCATCACTTCCAGACAGACGGCAACCCGTCGGGACATTGATGACCTCCTCAATCATGGTTTCGCTTGGTGGATCGTCGTTTTGACGCTCGGTCTAATGCCGGTTTTGCGTCTTTATTATTGGTTTTGTCGGGGATCGGCGCTGATTTCGGGGGGGATTTACGGATACCGACCCAGCCTGGACGCCGACGCTTGGAGCCACGGAATTGCCTTCTCCTTGCTTCCTACTCCAAGCATTTGATGATGATAAACTTTTTCTACCCCCTTCGTCTACCAATGTTGTGTCTATCCAGTGGAGCAGAAAACCACTCTGGTAAAACCGCCATGGTCACTCGGCGCGCAACCATTCCGTCAGGGAACCCAGCGCTCCGTGGCGAGTCAGGTCCACCTGCAATGGGGTGATGGACACCTGACCGGCGCGCACCGCATGAAAGTCAGTGCCAGGGCCGGCATCTTGTTCGGGACCGGAAGGGCCCACCCAGTAAATCGGCCGACCGCGTGGGTCGGTGCTTTTGATGACTGGCTCGGATTTGTGGCGATGACCGAGCCGGGTGACCTGTAGTCCGGCCAGTTGTTCCCATGGCAGGTCAGGGACGTTGACGTTGAGAATGATATCCGGCGGTAGCGGTCGGTCGCGCAACCGTTGCACCAGCCACGCGGCGACGCGAGCGGCCGTATCGAAGTGATTGGGCCGAAACGAATTCTGCGAGACGGCGATCGCGGGTAGACCCAGGAAGCGGCCTTCCATCGCCGCCGCGACGGTGCCGGAATAGATCACGTCGTCGCCCAGATTGGCGCCGTTGTTGATGCCGGACACGACCATGTCCGGCTCCCGGTGCAGTAGGCCAGTGATGGCGACGTGGACGCAGTCGGTGGGAGTGCCCTCGACGCTGTAAAAACCGTTGTCGTGCTGGGTGACATAGAGCGGGTTCTTGAGACTCAACGAGTTGCTGGCGCCGCTGCGGTCGCGGTCGGGAGCGACCACCGTAACCTCCGCCAGCTCGCGCAGAGCGGCCGCCAACCGCAACAGACCAGGCGCCTGATAACCGTCATCGTTACTGACTAGAATATGCATAATGCCATTTGTCCCATACCGTAATCTGATTTTGTCAGATTAAAATGCAACACATTGATTTTCAATGACCCATGCTAAACGGGTGAAGATTTGTAAAATTTTATAAATCAAATAGTTGTCCGTAATATGACAAAATGGAAAAGATATAATGAGCGCTTGCCGTTTTCGATCCACGCGAAAGCGGTCTTTCGGATAAGGAATTTGGCGGGATATATCCCGTCTATCCGCGAGACTGAAGGTTCGACAGGGAAGAAATTCCGATTACGGTGACGTTGCCAAAATCTCTCCATCATGATCAACCCCATGCACGCCTTGAAGGAACACCGCCCCCTCGTCACCGCGCTGTTGGCCTTCAGCGCGGGCGCGCTGTTACCGCTCGCCTTTGCGCCGTTTGACCTATGGCCGCTGGCGATTCTGCTACCGATGGTTCTGCTGTGGAGCTGGGACGGCGCCACGCCGGGTCGCGCCATGCTGCGCGGTGGCCTGTTCGGGCTGGGCTTGTACGGTTTCGGCATCTACTGGGTCTTCATCAGCCTGCACGATTACGGCAACGCCCCCGCTCCATTCGCCGCGCTGGCGACTTTCATCGTGGTGTTGGTGATGGCGTTGTATCTCGCCGCGCTCGGCGGACTGATGGCCCGCTGGGGACCGCCGCCGGGACCGGCGCGCTGGCTGCTGGTCTTTCCGGTATGGTGGACGCTGCTGGACTGGGTGCGAAGCTGGCTGTTCACCGGTTTTCCCTGGCTGGCCATCGGTTATAGCCAGACCGATGCGCCGCTCGGCCAACTCGCTCCTTACGTGGGCGTGTTCGGAGTTGGCGGGGCGGTGGTGTTCAGCGCCGGCCTGCTTTGGACCTCGCTGCACAGTGCGCGCTGGCGAGGGCGGCTGGGTTGGCTGGGGCTGCTGACGGCCCTGTGGTTGGGCGCATGGGGTCTGGGACGGCTGACTTGGGTCGAACCGGCGGGTTCGTCACTGCGGGTCAGCATCGTGCAGGGCAACATCACGCAGGACCGAAAATGGAACCCGGACGCGCTGGACGAAACGCTGGCTCACTATGTGCGGTTGAGCCTGCCCGAGCAGACCCAAAGCGATGTGATCATCTGGCCAGAGACGGCGATCCCCGCCCTGCTGGACGAGGTTCGCCCCTTCGTCGCCGCGCTGGCCGGCGCGGCCCAGCAAGCCGGGGTGGATTATGTCACCGGTATTCCAACCGGTTCGTGGGAGACCAACATCTTTCACAACAGCATCATCGGTCTTGGCCGCTCGCCGGGGTTGTATCACAAACGCCGCTTGTTGCCGTTTGGTGAATACTTGCCGTTGCGCGGATTGTTCCTGTTCTTCCGCGACTGGGTGGACATTCCAATGGCCGACTTTACGCCAGGCACCCTGGAGCAACCGCTGTTTCGCGCTGGCGGCCAGCCGGTCGGACTGTCCATCTGCTTCGAGGCGGTGTTCGGTAGTGAGATACGGCGGGCGTTGCCCGAGGCGACTTGGCTGATCAACCTCAGTAACGACGCCTGGTTCAAGGATTCCACCGCCCCGCATCAACATCTGCAAATCGCTCGGATGCGCGCTTTGGAGGTCGGGCGGTATCTGGCTCGCGCCACCAACACCGGTATTTCGGCGATTGTTGACGAACGCGGCCAGATTCGGGCGCGCGGCCCACAATTTCAGGCCGAGGTCGTTCGCGGTGAGGTCCAACCCTTGCGCGGGCTGACGCCCTATGGCCGATTTGGGGATTGGCCGGTGGTGGGGATGGTGATAGGGTTATCCATCCTGGGGCTGTTTTGGCGCCGACGCACCCAAATGACCACGGCATGAACCGAGACCCGATCCCATCCCCTGTTCCTCCTTCACACGCCTGGAACCACTGCGCGGATTCCGGCGGATTTTCCAACCTGACGCGCGCCTGGAATTGTCACTGGCCCGGATGGATCGGCTTGTTGGGCGGCTGTTTGTTGCTGCTGGTCTCCTGCACCACCGCGCCGCCCCGCAATGTCAACGACGCCTGCGCCATTTTTGCCGAATATGGCAACTGGTTAACCGACGCCAAGGCCGCCAGCCGCCGCTGGGGCGTGCCGCTGCCGGTGCTGCTGGCCATCGTCCACCAGGAATCGGCCTTTCAAGCCGATGCCCAGCCGCCGCGCCGTTGGTATCTTGGCTTCATTCCCGGTCCGCGCCCCTCGTCCGCCTATGGTTATAGTCAGGCTGTGGACGGTACCTGGAAACGGTATGTCGCCGCCACCGGCAACCGGGATGCGGATCGCGACGATTTTGGCGACGCCGTGGACTTCATTGGCTGGTACGTGGACGAAACCGCCCAACGTAACCACATCGCCAAAAGTGACGCCTACAACCAGTATCTGGCCTATCACGAAGGACAGGAGGGTTTCGCCAAGGGCACGTATCGGCAAAAACCGTGGTTGATGCAGCGGGCGCGGCAAGTGCGTCGGCAAGCCGACCGCTACCGCGCGCAACTGAACCGCTGCGAACCGCGCCCGGTAGCCCTGACGCTTGGAGAATTCCACCATGCGTGACGATAACAGCCTTGAAGGCGAAGACCGACGCCCGGCAATGCCCCCACCGCTCAGCAAAAGTCAGCGCAAGCGGGATGCAACCGCGTTGCAGGATCTGGGCGAGCAATTGGTCAAACTGACCCCGGCGCAACTGAGCCATGTGCCGTTGACCGATGCATTGCTGACTGCGGTGCGGCTGGCCCAGACCATTACGCAACGCGGCGGGCATAAGCGCCAGTTGCAGTACATCGGCAAGTTGATGCGCCAACTGGACGAGACGGAAACGGAAGCGATTCGCGCTGCTCTGGCGGCGCGGCGGACGCCGCGCCGGTCATCCGGCGTCATGGAAGAAACGGAAGGTGCGGACACGGATGGACCGTCGTCGCAACAACCGTTCGCTCCCTGAAAATTAGATAATGTGAGGTTGTCCGAACAGGTCCATTCCCCTTGCCATCCGAACAGAAGGCGAGGGTTGGGGACGGAGGGCGTTCAGGCGGTCTCCAGTCGGCGCGGCGGCGCTGGCGGCTCTCGCTGATAGAACTCGTTCAGTGGCAACGAACGGCCTGGCCCGATCACGACCCGGCAGTGTTCGCGGCGCAGTTGCCGAGGCTCCGCCGCGCCGCAAGCGTGGGCGATGATTTCGACCTCGTGGCGCATGTTCTCCACGTAATGCCGCACCCGCTCAGCCTTGTCCGTCGGGTCCAGGCCGCGCTGCAAATGGGGATTGTGGGTGGTGATGCCCGCTGGACAGGTGTTCTTGTCGCACTGCATGGATTGGATACAGCCGAGCGCGAAGAGGAAACCGCGCGCCGAGTTGACGAAATCGGCGCCCACGCACAGCGCCCAGGCCACTTCGCCGGGGTTGACCAGTTTGCCGGAGGCGATGACCCGGATGCGTTCGCGCAAACCGTACGCATTTAGCGCATCCACCACTCGTGGCAGGCTTTCCTGAATCGGCAGCCCCACGTAGTCCAGCAAGCTCATCGGAGCCGCGCCGGTACCGCCGTCGGCGCTGTCCACCGTGATGAAATCGGGCGCGCTGGCCGCTCCTCGGCGCACGATTTCCTGGCACACTTCGTCGAACCAGGCCGGATCGCCGATCACCAGCTTGAAGCCGGTGGGTTTACCGGTGATGGCGCGAACCCGACCAACGAAATTCAGCAGTCCCGCCACGCTAGCGATTTCAGGATGGCGGTTGGGACTGCGGGAATCCTGGCCGACTGGAATGCCGCGAATCGCCGCAATCTCCGGCGTCACCTTGGCGGCCGGCAGAATGCCGCCCTTGCCGGGTTTGGCGCCCTGGCTCAGCTTGATTTCGAACATCTTGACTTGGGGATGCGCGGCCACTGTCCGCAGCTTGGTTTCGTCCAGGCCGCCCTGGGTGTCGCATACCCCGTACTTGGCGGTGCCGATTTGGAAAATCAGATCCGCGCCGCCTTCCAAGTGGTAGGGTGACAAGCCGCCCTCGCCGGTATTCATCCAGCACCCGGCCAACCGCGCGCCGTTCGACAGCGCCAGCACGGCGGGCTTGGAAATCGCGCCGTAACTCATGGCCGAGATGTTGAAGAAACTGGGCGCCAGATACGGCTGGGCGTTGTCCGGGCCGATCACCAGCGGTTTGGCCGCGACCGCTTCGGCGTCGAGTGCTGGAAAGGCGGCGTTGGCGAACAGCAGCGTGCCGGGTGGCCGCAAGTCGCGGGTGGAACCGAACGGCTGGGTGGTGTCCAAGTTCTTCGCCGCCTGGTAGACCCAGGCCCGTTGCGCCCGGTTGAATGGCATCTCTTCCCGATCCATTGCATAGAAATACTGCCGGAAAAATACGCCCAGATGCTCCATCCGATAGCGCAACCGCCCGATCACCGGGAAGTTGCGCCGAATGGCGTGCTGGGTCTGGGTGATGTCAATCAGGTAGAGAATGATGAGCAGCAGGACGCCGACGCCAACGGCGAAGACGAACAACGCCGCCATCGCGGCCAGAAAGGTCGTGACGAAACCAGGCAACTCGAGAGTCATCATGGTAAGCCCATGGATAAGGTATTGAAAAGGCTTTGAATGAGCGAGTTCAAGATGTTTACCCGCGCCAGATGAGACCATGAACCATGCGCGTTCTCCATATCGGCAAATATTACCCCCCCTTCGCGGGTGGCATCGAACATTTTTTGGCGGATCTGCTGCCAGCGCTGCAAGCGCAAGGTGTCGTGGCGGCGGCGCTGGTGCACGATGAACGGCGGCGCCACCGTAGCCCATGGCCCGCTCCGGACGTGGCCATCCCGATTTATCGCGCCCCCTGTCATGGGCAATTGCTCTATGCTCCGATCAGCCCGGCGTTTCCAGGGTGGCTGCGACGGGCAATCCGCGAGTTCCAGCCGGATTTGCTGCACTTGCATCTCCCCAATACCTCGGCGTTCTGGGCGCTGGCGGTTCCCGCCGCGCGCCGGTTGCCCTGGATTGTCCACTGGCATGCGGATGTCGTCGCGTCTCTGCTCGACCGCCGGTTGGCGTTGGCCTACCGATGGTATCGACCCCTGGAACAACGCTTGCTCGCCGCCAGCCGGGCGGTGATCGCCACCTCGCCACCTTATCTGAACGCCAGCGCCGCCTTGGCGCCGTGGCGGGAGCGTTGCCATACCATTCCGCTTGGCCTCGACCCGGGCCGAATTTCCGCTCCCGACCCGGCGGCGCGCGCGCGGTCGGAATCGTTGTGGGGCGATGCGCGCTTTCGGGTGCTGGCCATTGGCCGGTTGACCTATTACAAGGGTCACGACGTACTGATTCGGGCCGCCGCCGCGCTGCCGGACAGTCAGGTCTTGATCGTGGGAACCGGCGAACAGCGGGCGCGATTAGAGACGCTGATTCAGGCGCTGGGACTTGGCGAGCGGGTGCGCCTGCCCGGTTTTCAGCCGGAAGCCGATCTCAACGCCCTGTTGGCCAGTTGCGACGTGCTATGTTTGCCTTCGCTGGAACGTACCGAAGCGTTCGGTTTGGTGCTGCTGGAAGCGATGCGCTTTGGCAAGCCGGTGGTGGTTAGCGACATACCTGGGTCCGGCGCCGGCTGGGTCGTGCAACAAGCGGGGCATGGCCTCCAGGTTCCGCCGAACGACCCAGTCAAGTTGGCGGCGGCGTTGCGGGAGCTGCAACGGGATTCCGCCTGGCGTCAATCCCTCGGGCAGGCAGGCGCAATCGCGTTGCGGGAACGGTTTGGCGTCGAACCCGTGGCGGCGGCGGTGGCGGAATTGTACCGGCGAGTGCTCGCCGCCTGCTAATCGGCGCGGGTTTCCCGTGTCAACCCGCGCGGCGCGACGAACACGGTCAGCGTCCAGAACAGCAGGGCCGGCACGAAGTGCAGGATGATACGGTTGATGCTGGTGAAATCCTCGGCCCAGCGCCCCGCCTCGGTCAAGAAGAATAACCCGAAGAACGCCGTGGCCAGGCTGAGAACGAACAGCGTCGTCGTCCATAAATCCCGCCGCTGTCCCTCGCTACCTCCGGCGTGGGTGGCTTGGCGCGCGAGCAGGCCTCCAACTCCCAACAGCGCGACCAGGATCAGATAGCCCAGTAAATGCCAGTTGTCGAGAATCAGCAGGCTTTCGATGACCGGCTGTCCGCTGTCCCAGTAAACCAGGCGAAAATGGCTGATTCCCAGGGTCTGGAGAATATCGGCGATGGTTGGCGATACACCGGAGCTGGCATGATCAAAACCGCCAAGGCCCAAGATCAGGCCGCCACACAGCAGCAGCGCCAATAGCCCGACTAGCCCCAGCCCATACCGTTTCGGCAATACCGCCGCCAGCAGCGCCGGAACGAACAACGCTACCCACACCCATCCTTCTTGTTTGATGGATGGGCAGAACAGCGCCAACAAGAGGGCCAGCACTCCCTGCCGGCGGTCCCGGAATCGTATCCACTGCATGAAAGCCATCGCCGCCAACCCAAACACGGCGGTCAACCACAAATCCGCATAGCCCGCCAGCGCCATGTGGACATCCAGCAGCGGCAGGGTCAACAACAGCCACGCGAAGGTCATGGCTTGCAACGGCTTCGCGCCCCAGAGTCGCGCCTGTCCATAAAAACCCAGCCCCAACGCCAGTCCGCACACCCACCACGATAAGTTGACCAAATTCTCCTGCCATTGGCCGCTCGCCAATGCCGACCAGAGCGCGATCAACGATACCGTGAGCGGATAGCGCCACGCTTCGATGTGGTAAACCTGGCCACTGGCATCATTCAACCAGGTCCGCGCGTCCTGAAAGGCCAGCAGTTGTCTAGCCGCCAACCACGCTTGGGGGCGCACCATCCAGGTGCTCCACGCATCCCAGGGGAACAGCGGCAGCCAAATCACCTCAAGCGCTAACGTGATCATCCTGATCGTCAACCAGGCCAACAGCGCGATCCAGAGCCAGCGTTGCCAAGGCGGCGGCGCTTCGTCGTCGATACGCCCCGTGCCGGTGGAGTCTCGCGCCGTCCGCCAAGCCCACCAGGCGCTCCCCATCGCTGTTCCGGCCATGAGCAGGGCGGGAATGGCGAAATTCAGCGGAAGGGTCAGGGCGTCCAGCAGCCGCAGCAGCACGGTTGCCGCCAGCACGCCCAGTATGTAGCCATAGCCCAGCGCCATCGCCCAAAACCCCGACGGCGCCCCGCGACCCCAGCCGGCGCGCAGCCAGAGCGCTCCGCAGAGCAGGGGCACCAGCAACGCCAGTCCGCCAAGCACTACCGTCATGGTCATTCCCCCACCTGAAACAACGCGCCCATGGCCGCGCTGTACAGAAGTCGCACGGGTAACTGATTCGAGTCCCACGATAACCAGCGCCGGCTTGGATCCAACCGCAGGTTGGCCTGCTGGGCGTGGAGCCCCTGGTCGGGCCGTAATACCAGGATGTAATCGTTTGTTCGGGCCTTGCCGAACTGGGACGCATCGGTCACATCAGCGAAACTGTTATGGGGCAGCAGATGATAGCGGGCTCTGGCCACCAGGTAGTTTCGAGCCATCGCCCTGTTCACCGCGTCGTCGTTGATGATAAAGATACGCGCCGGTTGCTTGGGCAAATAAGCGCGAACCGCCAAAAGAAATTGGAACCACTCGCCATCGTCCGCCGCAAGCCGCTTGTCGAGATCGTTCTTGCCAGTGAAGCGTTCTTGGGTTCTCAAGGAACGCTGGACCAGGTCCATTTGCCAGCGCAGATCGAGGATTCCCCAACCGGCCAGAAACAACAAAGCGAACGCGGGTAACTTCAGGCGCCGCCCCGTCGTCAACAGCCACAGGCCGTACAATAGTGCGCTCAGACCTATCCAGACCGCCACCACGCGGATCGGATGGAACAGCGCCTTGTACGGCGCTCCGCTGATGTAGTGGGCGGAGCGCTGGCTCCAATACTCGGACGTGCGCCATTCCTCCCAGGCCTGTCGCAACAGGTCTCCGGCGCGCATCGCCCGTGGCAGTAATTCCACCTGCTGGACGCGTAGCGGTTGGGGGAAGACGCCACGCACCATCAACCCGAAGCTGACGATATAACCTTGCCATTGCGGCTGATCGCGCAAATCGAATCGCGCGCGCGCGATGTCCGTCGGATGCAGCGGCGCTTGCAAGGCTTGGTTGGGCTGAGCCTGCGCCCGCCAGATCAGACGAATCTCTTGAGAGGGTTGAAGTCCTTCGATCTTCCAAACCAGTTCGCCGTAAGGACCGGCCAGCAGGGACTTGTTGGCGAGTTGAAGAAAAATAACGCCATCCGGTCTATCCGGTCTATCCGGTCTATCGGGACGAATTTCCAGACCGTCGGCCACGGGTTGTCCGTTGCCGCGCAACACCGTCATTTGCTCGCCCTGCCAAAGCAAAGGCGGACAGACAGCGGTCAAACCACCCTGCAGGTAATACAGCAAAAACCCCAGCACGGTTAGCACAGCGCCACCCAACGCCGCCCACGTCAGCGGCCACGGTGAGTCAGTCCGGGTTGCCGTCCGATTCATTCGTCAGCTCTCAACCATGCGGATAAGCCCTGCTCCAGGGTCCAGGCGGGTCGATAGCCCAACTCCTCGCCGATTCGCGTGGAATCGTAGCAGGCCCAGCCCAGCAGCTTGTCCAAGGTGACGTGGACGGGCCAATCCCGGCGACCGGTCAGCCACAGTGCACCATCCACTAGCGCCGCCGCTCCGTAAAGTACGCTGGCGGGAACCGTCCAGCGCGGCGTGGAGTATCCCAGCGCCCGGCGGATGATGAGGTATAGTTCCCGCCCCGAATACGGCCGACCATCGGTGACCAGGTAGGTTTGGCCCCGCGCGGCGGGATGCGCGGCAGCCAGCAATACGGCCTGAACCACGTCGTCCACGTGCACCAGCGAGCGGCGATTGCCGGTTTCCGGCAATGATGGCAGCCAGCCACGGCGCACTGCTTCGATCAATCGCGCCAGATTTGCCCGCATCCCTGGTCCATAGACCAGCGCCAGCCGCAGATTGACGGCGTGTAACCCCGCGTCGCGGCTTGCCGCGAGGACCCGTTCTTCGGCGGCGCGTTTGGCTCGCCCGTAAGGCGTCTCTGGTGGTGCGTTCCAGCGCTCGTCCACGCCGCGCGGACCGGGATCGCCGACCGCCTTGACGCTGCTGAGATAGACGAAGCGGTCCACTCCCGCCGCAACCGCCGCTTCGATCAGGTGGAAGGTTCCCTCGGCGTTGACCGCCCAGTGTCGGGCGGCGAACGCTGGCACATTCGCGTCGGCATGGGCGAAACCAGCGGCGTGGATCACGGTATCCATGCCAGCGCAGGCGCGGGCCAGACTAGCGTTGTCGGACAGATCGCCAACGACGGATTCCACGCCTCCTTCGGTTAGCGGTGGCATGCGGCGGCGGCGAACCAGCAGCCGTAGCCGCGCGCCGTGTTCCCGCAACGCTGTCGTCAGCCGGCGACCGATGAAACCGGTTGCGCCGGTCACCAGCACGGGCCGGTTCTGGAAAAAGCCCGCCGTTACCACCATTGCCACCCGTGCCGCTGGAAAAACAGCGTCGCTGCCCGCAGAAACAAGCCGATATGCCGGATGCCCTTGCGAGCGGCGTTTCCCCCCAGATGGACAATGCGCACCGTCGGTACGTACGCCAGTCGGGTCACCCGCGCCAGCCGTAAACTGAGATCAAAATCCTCGAAATACAGAAAATACTCCGGTCGGAATCCGCCGACCTGGTCCAGGACCGCCCGCCGGCACAGCATGAAGCAGCCACTCACGATGGGCGGATCCCACAGCACGGCGTCCCTGGTTTGATCGCGCAGCTCGTATCGATCCAACCGAGCCTGGAACCGTTGTCGCATCCCCTCGGGCGCGAAGCCGCGCAACGCCAGATCCAATACGGTTGGATAACGTTTGCACAGATATTGCCGTTGACCATCGCTCCCCCAGGCCGCCGGCGTCAACAAGCCAGTTTCGGGATGAGCGGTCAGGAACGCCAATCCTTCGCTCAGGGCATCTTCCGCCAGCAGCACGTCGGGATTGAGAATCAGGTGCATGTCGCCGCCACCCGCTTGAAAGGCGAGGTTATGGCCAGCGCCGTAGCCGATGTTGCCATGGCCGCTCAGCAACTCGACGACAGCGGGCAACGCTGCGGTGTCCAGCGTGCATTGCAACGGTTCTCGCCACCCGGTTCCTGGACCATTGTCCACCAGTATCAGCCGTGCTCCGCGCAATCCACCATGCTGGCTGGCATGGCGCAAGGTCCGCCCCAGATGTTCCAGCACCCGCGCCAACAGGGCCAGGTCCGGGGCGTGAGTGATGAGGGAAATATCGAGATGGGTCAAATGGATACTAAAACTTGAGGCAGGCTAACATAAACTGTTCATAGCCATCAATCATCGCGGACATCGCGAACGCCCTGGCCCGCAAGCGCGCGCCTTCACCCAGCCGTCTGGCGTATTCCGCGTTTTGCAGGACGCGCGCCAGATGACTGGCTAGGGCCACGTCATCATCCACCGGCGACAGCAAGCCACTTTGATCGTGCTCGATAATTTCACCAGGACCATACGGGCACGCGGTGCTGATAACTGGAAGACCCAGCGACATGGCTTCGACCAGCGCGTTACCGAACCCCTCCAGTCGGGACGCCATTAGAAATACCGAAGCGCGTTTCATCCAGCCAAAGGGGTTGCGTTGAAACCCGAACAACTTTACGGCATCCGCCAATCCCAGTTCGGTAATCCAGGCTTCGATCCGGGCGCGCATCGGCCCCTCGCCCAAGATGAAAAACCGTGCCTTGACAAGTTGACGCAACCGGGCAAAGGCTCGTAGTTGCACATCGAACCCTTTCTCTAGACTGAGACGGGAAGCCGCCAGTACCACCGGCGCATTCCAATCCGCTTCCGGCGATTCCTGCCTTGCCATGGCGAGCACCTTGGCTAAGTCAATTCCATTGTAAATCCGCCGCACCCGCTGTGCGGGAGCGTGACAATATTCGATCAGGTCGCGTCGCGTCCCATCAGAGGGGGCGACCAACCCGTGTAAACGGCGGAAGGCGAACGTGAGAATAGCGCGTTCGTACCATGTGGGAACGCGCCCCTGAAAGCGATAGTGCGCCGAAACCGGCCCCAGTACATTACCGGCCAGCCGGCTTTTCAGGCCAAACAGCGTTCCCGCCAGTGCGGTGAAGATTGAGCCATTGTGCATCCAGCCAAAAACCAGTTCTACTCCCAACCGGTTTCCCACCCGCGCGATGGTTTTGGCGTACGTACAGGCATTGGACCAGTGAAATGGGTAGGGGTTGACACAGCCAGGATAATCTTCGAATGGGAGCGCCAAAATTGAGTCAGGGCAGCGCTCCAGCAACACCCGATGCGCTAGCAACACCGGTTCGACTCGCTCAAACTGATCCAGCATATTCAACAGGCGGATCTCCGCCCCACCCATGGCAGTGGCCGGCAGGACGAAAAGTACCCGAGGACGTTGGGAAGCGTGCATGGAACCGGGCTATGGTCACCGAAAATCGGCGTCGCCGTTAGTGATCCACCATTTACGGGCATAGTACTCGCTCTTGGGACCAGTGGTAACCGTCAGGCGCATGTCGCGGTCGAGTACCGCCGCTTCGGGGGTCATCAAACACTCTCGCAGCAACCGGTTGACCCATACATACAGCCGGCTGTGTCCAGAGACACCACAGTCGTGACGCAACGCCCGCACCAGCAGCGGCATGATGGCGCGCGGCGCGATCAAGTCCATGCATTCCAACGCGCCTTCCTCATCTTCCTGGACGATTGCAACCCCTCGTTGGTGTTTTCCCAGACGCTCTCCAATCCCTAATATTCGGTAACTCCGCGCTGGATGCTGAAGGTAACGGTAATGAACCCAGGCGGCGTCGCGCACACCGATTACCAGATCATGAAAATCGGCCCGCATGGCCTGCCATGCTGGAGTGACCCAGGCGTCCAGATCAGCGCCGCTCAACGGTGTCGTTCGATATCGTAGGTGTTCGCGCCAGTTGAACAGTCGTGGCAGCCAAGACAACTCGTCCACCACCACAGGACTATCTATGTAAAGCCCTAGCTTCGCTCCCAGCGTCCGAGCACGCCGGGTGGGAAAGCCCATCGCCAGTCGGCAGGGTTTGCCATCTCCAAACTGTCGCGCGAAGAGATGGCGGGCGGTTTGCGCCATCAATCCGTGTTGCTTGCTCAGTAAGCCGCGTTTTTCGGGCGCGACCATCACATCCGCGGGCGCCAGTGCCTGCCCGTCTTCTCCCTCAAACCGCACGCGGCGAATCAGAGCGCCATAGTGGGCAACCAACTGGTCGCCCGCGCGCGCCACGACGCCGAGGCCCGCGCCGCCCGCGTATTTCCATTGCCAGGTCTCCCGCTGTGGCGCAACATCGAAACAACGCTCGAAAAGCTTGAATAATTCTTCCTGGTCGCTTGCGCCAACAAATTCAATTTGCATGAAGCGTTCCTGGTAGTTTCCGGGAATGGAGCTATCCCGGTCCGGGGCAGGTTCAACGAAGCGAGCCGCGCGGCAGTTCCAGATACCCCTCGGCTAACCCATGCCCCACTGGCAGATGGATTCCTCGATATTGCGCCAATCCTTTGGCGGCGGCCAGATAATCTACATAGGACAAGGGCAGCTCGTAGCAAGTCAGCGCTTCGATTTTCTGGTTGAAAACTTCCGAAACATCGAGCAGGCGGTTGACCGGCAGGGGAGTCCATAGCTCGTAACACAACACCCGCGCCCGCAACGCGGCTTGCCGCATCATACGCTGACCGGCGCGCGCCACCGCCACATGGTCGGCATGGGCATCGCTTTCGTCGGGCAGTACAATGCAATCAGGCTTGAAAGCTGCAATTTCCGCTACCATCCGTTCGGGCAAATCACTGACCTCGCTTAACTTGCCATCCGGTAGTCCCATGAAGCGTGGTGGCAGACAGCCCAAAACAGTGGTGGCTTTACACGCTTCCGCCGCGCGGCGGACGACAGTATCACCAGACATCCGACCTTCCGGATCACCCAGACAACCATCGCTGATAAAGCAGACTTGAACGGGGATGTCACGGCGGGCGAGAAGGGCAATCAGTCCTCCACACCCCATGGTTTCGTCATCAGCGTGGGGCGCGAAGACCAGAACCCGGCTTACGTCGTCCAACTGGAGCAGTTTGATGGTTCGGAAGAGGGGCGGGCGCGACGTAGGAACTGGTTGAGGGTACGGCGGGCGCACTTCAGGAATCGGCTCGCCTGCATAAATAGCTAGATAGGCGCGTGCTACTTCCGCAGCCTCTGGCCACCGCCGCGCCCGGTCCAGGGCGCTCAGTGACCACCTCCGGCGCTCGTTCGGGTTCTCCACCAGACGCTGCATCAGGGCGGCCCATACTTCGGGCGCGTCGACCGGCATGAGCACCGCCGCATCGCCCATGACTTCAGGCACGCCACCCGCCGCCGTCGCCAAGGTAGGCAAACCCGCCGCCAGTGCTTCGAGATTGGCCATGCCAAAGGATTCTGTACGGGAGGTGCTGATGTAGGCATCTACAGCGGCGTAATAGTGCTCAATCTGGTCGGTTTCGCCGATGCTGACCCGGTTCGCCACGCCGAGCGCCTGGGCTAGCGCCAGCAAGGATGTCGCGTTGCCGCCGCCAGCGATGTGTAGGCGCTGTGGGGTTGACGCTTGGTTCACCAACTGTGCGAAGGCGCGAATCAACAGGTCAAAAGCTTTTAATGGCGCCAGACGTCCTACCGCCAGCCAGACCCATTCCTGATCAGTCCAGCCGAATTCTTTTCTCGCAGTGGATCGGTCAGGCCGATCAGGAATGGGTGCAGGGTGCGGAACGACATGAAAACTAGCGGGAATTTGCGGCAACGCGAGATCACGCCGCAATTGCGCCTGGGCGAGACGGGTTGGACAGATCACCCAATCCGCGGCCAGCAACACCCGGCTTTCCAGCCGCCGCATTCCATTCATCACCCGTTGGCCCAAGCGTGCGCCATCTTCGTGGATGGCTTGGGCGTAGCAGCCAAAGCCATGCTCGGTCACCCCCCAGCGAATCCGCCTGGAGTGGCCTCTCCAGCGCAGGGACCAACGCAAGCCCCAGGCAATCAGCGGATCGTGGCAATGCACGTGGGTCCAGCCTTCCGCCAGAGTGATCTTGGCGGCGAGTCGCCCCATGTTAGCGCGTTCCAGCACCCCCCAGACGATGCCGGTCACCTCCGTGCCCCGTAACACCGGCTTCAACCCCCAGGTGATCCACTGATGCGCGCGCCGTAACCAATTCCAGCCGCGCGGACCGGCGTCATCTTGCGTTAGATAACGGTATTCCACTCCCTGCCGCTCTAGCGCCGCCAACACGGGTTCCAGACTCTTGCCCAAGCCATAGCGCCGGTCCGCCGAACGCTCGCGGGTTACCATCAACAACCGGATCGGTCGCACTTATCGAATTTGCCAATGGTTTTCAAGATAGCAAACCCCCAGTTCCGGCGAATCCTTTCGTACCTCGAATTCGCTCAGGATTTTTTCGTGATAGACCAA
Organism: Candidatus Contendibacter sp.; assembly: GCA_031732755.1. Taxonomy (GTDB): domain Bacteria; phylum Pseudomonadota; class Gammaproteobacteria; order Competibacterales; family Competibacteraceae; genus Contendibacter. The sequence continues at coordinate 57,106 of JAVMKI010000070.1, read as the reverse complement.
TAGACCTCGGTCATCCAAAATCCGGGCATGCGCGCTATACAGACCACCCAGCAGAGGCGACCGGGGATAGGTGATCACAATCTCACGTTCTCGGCCCTGCAATGGAGGGTAACCGATCAAATGGGTGCCGGTCGCAAACACGCCATAGCCAGTCTGCATTTTGAGCGACAGGGCAACATGAAAAGGTAATTCAGGGTTGGCGCTCTCAGTGCACAACCGAAAGCGCAAATCGTCGCCGCGCCGGCAGGGTAGTTCATTTAGCAGTTCAAGAGTGACGATGCGCGCTGGAATTTCGGGATCAGCGCCAGTGTCCGCTTGGTCGTGTCGGACACTACGCTGGGCCTGCCAGGCCTCGTAGGCAGGCAGAACATCCAGGGTTTCGCCGTGCATCCGAATCTGGCCTGCCTGCAACCAGATCGTCTCGTCGCAAAAGATACTGACCTGATAAAGACTGTGGGAACAGAAAATGATCGTGCGTCCGCGATTTTTGAATTCCATCATCCGGTCGATGCATTTCTTCTGAAAGTACACGTCACCTACGGACAAGGCTTCATCCACGATCAAAATGTCCGGATCCAAGGCGGCAATCAAGGAAAAGGCCAGCCGCATTCGCATTCCGGTCGAATAGGTCTTTAGGGGGCGGTCAATGAAAGCTTCCAACTCGGCGAAAGCAATGATGTCGTCCATGCGGGTCTGCACCCGTCGGCGCGACAGGCCCAGTACATCGCCATACAGAAAAATGTTTTGTCGGCCGGTGAATTCAGCATGAAAGCCGATGCCCAACTCCAACAACCCCAGCACCACGCCGTCGCGTTCGATGGCGCCACAGCTCGGTGTCATCGTGCCGGCGATCAGTTGTAGCAGCGTACTCTTGCCCGCGCCATTGTCGCCCACTACACCCAGGGTTCGACCGTGCGGCAGTGAAAAACTGATATCTTGCAACGCTACGAAATCGCTGTGGCGCGGTTGCCGGAACAGCAGTTCCTTTAGGCGGTCGATGGGCTGATCGTACAAACGATAGATTTTAGTAAGCCCATTGACCCGAAGAGCCGGCCTGGCTTCAGTCATCGATCATCCAGCGTTCATCAGCGCATAATGGCGGTTAGAGCACATCGGCAAAACCAGGCTCCAGCCGTCGAAAGACATGGACGCCCGCAACGAGCGCGCCCACGGCGAACAAGCTCAACCCCGCCAACACTAGTGGTTCAGGCCAAACGCCGACTAGGACCGCGCCATGGTAGGCTTCCGCGAAGGCGGTGAATGGATTGAGATAAATCAGACGGTGAAACTCCACTGGTGTTTGCGCCAGCGGGTAGAGCACCGGTGCGGTGTAGAAGACGACCGCCAGCAGCAGACCCAACACCTGCTGGATGTCGCGCAAATACACGGTTAGGGCTGCCAGCAGCAATCCCAGCCCAGCGGTGATGGCGAACTGAAGACTCAGCAAGACCACTACCGCCAACCATCCGCTCGCCGACAGGTTGCCTCGCCACAGCGCGAGCGCGGCCATAAACAGCAGATAGCTGCCCGCGTGAACCACAAACGCGGCGGCAACGGCAGCCAGTGGAAAGACCCGTACTGGAAAATGGACCTTGCGGACAACATCTCGGCGGTTGAGGATCGCGCCGGCCGCGCGGCTCAAGCCTTCCTGCAAGGCAAACCAGGGCAATAGCGCCGACAGCAAGAACACAATGAAGGGCGTATCCGCCAGGCTGGAATTGGCTGGAAATCGAACCCGCATGACTGCGGCGAAGACCCACCAGTACAGCAGGATAAACAGCAACGGCTGCAATAGACTCCACACCGCGCCCAACAAGGAACCGGCGTATTGCTCGCGTAGTTCCCGCCCGACGAAGGGCGGGAACAGCCACAGCGCGCCCGGCAATCGCTGGATCAGCTTCATTGAGAGCGAGGGCCGCAGGTTTGCTCAGTAACTGGTGGAACTCTGTTCGGCCATGGCATCGTAGTATTCATGATACCAGTTATCGTTTACGAACACCCACGTTTCCCAGAGCGACATGGTCTTGGCCGACTGGCTGATGGTTTTGCCACTAGGGAGCTGAAATTCGGGGACCGAGGCTTCGAATTCCATCTGCACTCTAGCGAGATTACCTTTCCGCACGATCGCTCCAATTTGATAACGATCATACTTGATCCGGCCCGTGGTGCCCAGGTAGGTTTTGAGATTGCGTTTTCTACGGAAGAATGGATCCATGAGTGCATAGGCCGTCTCGTATTGACCGTCTTGCAAAGACTGCCAGTATTGCGTTACCCGTTCGCGTAATCGGGCTTCGGTGGCCAGTGCTTGAATTTCAGCGATTTTGAAGCTTTCCGCGTTCTGGCGCACTTCATCCCACGTGAAAGGATAGAGCACGTAGTCCTTCTGATCCGACGAGAGGGTATCATCCTTGTACTGCCTGGCGACCAACCAGAAACGATCATCCTGGTTCAGCATCAGGCGAGGCCGCGGACTTAATCCCAGATTCCAGATCCCTGGCCGCGCCAACGGCAGCGCTGGTTCCCAGGTAATTCCATAGTCCTTGGAATAACTCACGTAGACGTTGGGCCGAATATCGCGCCAATCTTCCCAAGCTAGCATCACCGTTCCAGGCGATGCGCCCATGGCGATCACCGGGTATTGCGCCCGCGTTAATTTCAGGTCGTCAGGGCGCATCGGTTGCGGCTTTTGCCAAGTCGTTCCATTATCGGTGGAGCGTACCAGATAGACCTTGCTTTTTTGATCTTCGGGGTCCAGCAGCGTTCGGTCGCCATCCAACGCGATCAGAATGTGGCCTTGGTGATCGGTGGCGATGCTCAGCCCTCCGATATTCAGATCGCGCAGATCTTCGAAAGCAAACCGCTTCCATGTCTGGCCTTGATCTTCGGAGTAGACGCCTTCCAGCAGCATTTTGTTGCCATCTTCATACAGCCCCAGCCAGAGCAGGAACCAGCGATTTCCTGATTTGAAAGCTTCGAAGATCGGGGCGATCGGCGGCGCATCGGTGATTTTGGTCAGCGGCCCAAAGCTTTTCTTGGCGCGGTCGAACACGCGCAGAGTCATCGCCAATTTGCCTTCGTACTTCATCCAGGAAAACACGGGGATGACGTTCCGGTCAATGATCCAGGCTGGATAGCGGCCTGGCATTACCCGTTCCACAGGTGACAGCACTTTGCCGTCCTGCTCGATCTGGCGAAAGTAGATGTGATATTTTTCTTTGGTGGCCGGATCGTCTTTCTCGCCCAGCCACAAGAGGTATTCGACATCCCCATCCCGCTCTAGCTTGAGCCGGGTCAGCGATTCTGATTCTTCATCGGCCACTACGACCGGCGTCGGCGCCGCACCGATGGGATCGAGCTTGGGGATCAGATACAACTGCTTGCGCGGCAATTTATCCCGCCATAACAGCGCCACGCTATCGCCGACGGGGGTCATAGCTAGGCCGGATTGCTGGCGCGGCCGGTCGGTGGCGCCCAACCCAATTTCCGAGCCATCAGGCCGCCGTACATACAACATGTTGTCAGTATCGTAATAGGCGAACCAGGGATTCCCCTTGCCAGTCAGGGTAAAATCCCAACCGGTGTATGGGTCAGGGATATGTCCGTTCAAAACTTTGGTATTGAGGGTATCGGCCACCGCCGTCGAGGCGGCTAGCAATGCTCCCACCAGCGCAAAAACCAGTTTCATTGTTGATTACCTTTGCGGATACGCCACTAGGCTTCCGATCATGGGAACCCTTTTCCAGTTCAATGCGTCAGAAAAGAAAAAGGGCCACTCAAAGTGGCCCTTTCTTACTTGCCACAGATCAAACTGTGGCAAAAGCGATTACTGCTTGCCGCACGCGTACGGGGCGTACGAAGCCGCGCTCGCTCCATAGGCCGGAGGCCACTGCAGCCCAGCCTTCTGCGCCGCCGCAACGTCGGTCAAAGGATACGGACTGTTCAACTCTTCACCAGACGGCACATCGAAGGTCGGCAGATAGGTGACGCTAGCAGGCGCACCTGGGAAGGCGATACGAGCCACCGACTCACGATAGCCTTTCCGCAGCCAAATCCCATTGTTCCAACTGCCGCTGCCGGTGGACGTACCATCCAGCTCCGCCGGAGCCGTGTCGTTGTACTCCAACTTCATCACCACCGCCTGGCCAGTCGAGACCCTGGGAGCAGGAGCTTGCACGGCATTGGCCCCACTGACAATCACATTACTCCACCCGCCGCTATCCTTTAGGAACTGCTGGGTCGCCGTACTGATCAAACTACTGACCTCAACTCGGGCCACGCAGGTTACGGTCCTGCTCACCCTGCCAGAGTACGGATTCTCATCACGGTCATACATTACATCAAGACCGGTATTGGCGGGGTCGATGACGGCCAACGCAACGGTCGCACTCAAAAAGCCAGACCGCTGGTCGGTCGAAACCGGCGTCACGAACAGCGCGGTCTTCACATTTCCAGACCACGGCATCACCGCGATCGGCGCCCAGTAGCTATCCGCAACCAGAGAACTGCCGGACCCTGGCGTCACCATCACTTCGCCGTTGTTTTCAACGCGGTCGGAGAAGTCAAACGGATTGGCCTTCACGATCACGCCGGCATTCGAACCCAGGATATCAGCCGAGTTATAGCCCTCATAACCCCAGACCGAACCCTGCGAGAACTCGATGAGGAACACTTCACCTTCGATGTTGGCGCCAGGGACAAAACCTTGGCTGGTGTTATCCACCATGCCAAACGCGCGCACCGGCTTGAAGTTGCGGAAAACCGCAAAGTCTTTATCGTAAACAGCCTTGGAGCGGCTCGGTTCGAACAGCACGCCCTTGCTGTCGCCAAACACGCCGCCGATGTCAAACGTCACGATGTCATTCGGGCTGGTGGGCTGGCTGTAGTTGACTTCCTCGCACAGGGAGTTCTTGTTCACGTCATCGGTCTTGTAATAGTACCGATAATGCAAACTCTTGACTGTCGTCCTGTCATCATTGTTGATGACGCTCAGGATCGTGGTCACCGCATCGCTGGCCACCAAATTCGGGAAGAGCAACTCGTCCGCTTGCGCGACGTTCATGCCAACAACCGAGGTCCCCAGACCCATGGCCACGGCGGCGGCAATTTTGTTTACCTTAAACTTCATAGCGTCAACTCCTAGCGTTGGCAAAAAACGAACCTGTAAGAAGGTTTCGGACCACCCCAACAAACAGTTCAGCGGTTACGCACACGCTTGTCTGTACGGTTATGGTAGACACGCCTCACTGTCTGTGGATTCTACACAACAAAGTGTTGCTGTCAATACAGCAACTGAACAAATCAACGTATTTTTCCGGATAAACCGGTGTTCAGATCAAAAGTCAAGCTCAATAAATTACGGCAATTCCGAAAGTTAGCAAACATGCCTATCGGTCGGTTTGCCGTGTCAGGCAACAGTAGGTTTGTTGCGAGAGCACAACATCATTATGCGAAACCGCTACTGCAACCGCCATCGTCAACCGATGGGTTCGGCGACCTTATCCTTGTTGAAGATCAATCATCTTGGGGTTCCCACCCGCCTCGTGATCGGACCACATGGCCTGAAATGCCCGCTCCAAATTCCGTGCAAAACCATCCGTATCGAAAAGCGGCCTCGTCAATCGTTGTTCCTCCAACCGCGCCCGCAATTCCCCCAACCGCGCCGACGCGTGCGCCAACTCTACGGCCAGCGCCTCATAATTCGCTTCACAATCCACGATCAGCTCGGATAATCCTAGCGCGGTCAGCAGACTTGCGCAAACCCGTGACTGAAAAGCCTCCCCACGGAGGGTTACAACCGGCAACCCCGCCCACAACGCATCGCTAGCGGTTGTATGGGCATTGACGATAAACGTATCCAAAAACAAATCCGCCAAGCGATGTCGTTCCAAATGCTCAGCTTTGGACAAGCGCGGCGCGAAGACCAACCGCGCCGGGTCCACGCCCCGCGCGCGCGCCGCTGCCCGCAAGGAATCGACGCCGCGCGGCGTATCCATTAATAACCATAACACACTGTTGGGTGTTTGCCGCAAAATTCGCATCCACGCGCCAAACACGTTCGGTTCGATCTTGTAAGCGATATTGAAACAACAATAAACGAAACCATCCTCCGGCAGACTGGCAGCCAGCCGCGTGATTCCAGTCGAGGCGATCGGTTGTTCGTCATCGTTCACCTGATAGCAATCAGGCAAATAGACCGGTTGTTCACTAAACCAAGGCCGCAATGTGTCGGGTAGCACCACCCGATCCGCAATGATGTAGGAGATGTAATTCGCACCCGACGTGCCGGGATAACCAAGAAAACTAATCTGTACCGGCGCGGGCCGCAAGGCGAAGATTTCCGGCCGCGCGTAGCGCGTGTAGCCGTGCAGATCCACCAATATGTGAATCCCCTCCTGGGCAATGCGCGTCGCCGCTTCAGCGTTGCTCAGCCCAGACAACTCCACGAACCGGTCGCAGCCAGCGACGATGTCGCGTCGATAAAAACTACCGTCGTCGGGATGTAGACTGAAACCGACGATTTCGAACCGCGTTCGGTCGTGAACCCGAAATAGCTTGCGGGTTAGGTGCGCGGTCGCATGATGGCGAAAATCACCCGATACATAACCGATGCGCAGCCGACCCGCGCTGGGGGCCGATGGCCATTCAATTCGCAGCATCTCCCGGATCGGTGCCATGCGCGCCGCAACCGCAGTCGCCTGGGCGCGTGCCACCGACGCCTGCAAGGCTGGTGTAATAGGCAGACTCAGCAAACTGAACGGTTCGAGGCCAGCGACGAAGCCATGACGCAAGGCATCAGCCGCCAAATCTTCGATTTCGGCTAGCACCGCTGTGTGGTTAGTCCAGTCGCAGCAAGCCTGCGCGTTGAAAAAGTCGATCAGGTACAAACCACGCGCCGTGTAGCGTTTGGGCAAGCTATCGGATAGGGTTTCGCCGGGTAGCCGCCAGGGTTCGAACATGACTTCCAGTTGCCGGTGCGGATAGTGCGCTTGCAAAGCATTGAGGATCGCATCGGCTTCATCAAACCGTCGCAGCGCCGCCAAGGCCTGGGCCTGCACGCACAATGCGCCAAACCGGGTTTCCGGCGTCGCTAACGCGGTCTCAATTCCTGTCAACGCTTCGACGAAGCGCCGCACACGCACACGCAGCGTAGCACGATGCAGACCCAGGACGGGGTCAGTTGGCGCCAGTGCCAAAGCATCCTCGGCAACTGCCAGGGCATCCTCAAGCCGGTTGAAGTTGTCGAGCGTTGCCATTTTCGCCGACAGCGCCGCCAACCGCCCCGTTGGTACCAGCCTTGGCAGCGCCAGCAACTGCTCGCACGCTTGCAGCGCCTCTGCTGGCCGTCCCAGTCGGCGCAGTGCCTCGATCTGTTGCAACCTCGCATCGGTGTGATCGGGGAATAGTTCCAGCAGCCGAACCGACGCCGCCAGCGCCTCCTCGGCGCGGCCAAGCGCCAAGCAAGCCACGATCCGGCCCAGCAGGCACTCGCCATCGTCCGGTTGCAAGGCCAGCGCCCGGTCGAGCGCGGCCAGCGATGGTTCCGCTTCGCCCAGTTCCCAGCAGGCGCGCGCCAGTCGCCGCCAGACGCCGAGATCGTTAGGACGGTTTTGACTGAGTTGTCGACAGCGCGCCTGTTCCTGTTTCAGCCACAGTTGGCGCAGCGCGGCTTGCGCGTGTGGTTGCATTCCTCTGTTCTCCTAAATCACCGCGATTCAACCCGCCGGCGTCACCAGCGGCGCGACTTCCTGCATCTTGCGCTTGATTTCCTCGGTCACCTGGCTGGCTTCCTCGCTGCCCTGGACCACGCGCGGGGTCAGCAGTACGATCAGTTCGGTACGATCCACCTGCTGGTCGGTGTTTCCGAATAGTGCGCCCAGCACCGGAATCTTGTAGAGAATCGGGAAGCCGCTCTGCCCATCGGTGCGGTTTTCGCGGATCAAGCCACCCAGCACCAAGGTTTGGCCACTCTTGACCACCACCTTGCTGGAGACGTTGCGCTGCAAGAACGCCCGCTGCTTGTTGGCCACCGATCCCGTCTGGCTCACGTCGACCAACTGGCCTGGCTCGACGACCTCCTGCTTGATCTCCATGTTCACCATGCCGCCGGCATTGACCCGCGGCAATACCTCCAGCAACACGCCGGTGTCCTTGTAATCCGCGCCGCCAGTGGTGATGGTGGTGCCCCCATAGATGGTTTGCGGAGAGGGAACCGGCGTTTGGGTACCGACCCGAATCGATGCCTGCTGGTTGTCCAGCACCATCACTTGTGGCGAGGAGAGCACTTTGACCTTGGAATCGGTGGCCAGCGCGTTGAGTAGCGCCTTGACCACTCCAGCGCTGTCGGTGATGGCGTAGTTGAACTGGCCGGCGTTCGCGATACCTGAAAGCGCGTCCGTCAGTGTCAAGTCATTGGAAAGGCCCAGGGAGCCATTACCGGTGTAGCCGTTACCGACCCGGTTGTTGAAAAACCACTGCACTCCATACTTCAACTCGCCGCTCAAGGTCACCTCGGCGATGGTGGCTTCAATCAGCACCTGCCGGGGTGGGACATCCATTTTTTCCAGGGTGTTGAGGATACGTTCGTAGTTCTGGCTGGTGGCCCAGATCAGCAGCGAGTTGTTATCGGGATCCGCCACGATGCGAACTTCCTCCATCCCCGCGCTGGGTCCGCCGGAACCCAAGGCGCCGATCACGCCGCCAACGCTGCCGGAACGACCACCAGCGCGACCACCCGTGGAAGATGTGGAACCACCGGTAAGCGTTCCGCGGGAAGACCCCAAGCCCGATCCCGTCGACCCGCCCGACAGGGAAGACGATCCCGAGCTACCGCCACCCAACCCCGAACTGCTGCCACCCAGCCCTGAACTACTGCCACCCAATCCCGAGCTGCTGGTGCCCGACAATCCACTGGTTGTCGCCGTGCCCCCGGACAACTGCCCCGCCTTCAGGCCCGGCGCTACCTCGCCGCCGCGCGCCGCGCTCCCGCCGCCCAGGTTGAACAGGCCGTTGAGCAGTTCGGCCATGTAGTCGGCGCGGCTATGCTGCACCGCGTACACATACAACCGCTCGCCGCCGATGCCGTCCAGCCGCTCGATCCAGGTCGCCACCTGCTTGAGGTATTCCACCTGTGGCGTGATCACCAGCACGGCGTTCAGCTTGCTGAGCGGCACGAATCGAAGCAGACCGGCAATCGGTGTGTTGGAGCCTTCGCCCAGCAACTGGTTCAATTCGGAAGCCACGGACTGGCTGTCCACATTGCGCAGCCGGAACATGCCGATGGACATGCCCTTGAGCCAGTTGACGTCAAAAGTATCAATTGTACTCTGGACGCTGGCCAGTTCCTGCGCCGTACCCGCGATGATCAGCAGGTTACGGGCGACATCGGCCCGGAGCACACCGCCTTCGGGCAAAAAGGGCGCGATGATCGCCTGCATCTCGGTGGCGCTGATGTAGTTCAGGGAGATGATTCGCACGCCATATCCCACCCCACCGCCGCCGAGCCGTGGCCGCAAGCCAGCCTGCCGCACCACGTTGGCCGCTGGCGTGATCCGGTAGAGACCGCCTTCGCGCACCAGCGCCGCCTGGTTCATCCGCAGCAAGGTTTCCAGTGTGGGCAGCAGTTGATCCTTCGCCAGCGGTCGGCTGGTTTGCACCGTGACCTCGCCCTGCACCTGAGGATCGACCGTATAACTCTCCTTGAGCGTGTCGAAAATGACCTTGATGACATCGCGGATGTCGGCGCCGTCGAAATTGAGGGTCACCTCGCCGGGCGCGGTACGGGTCGCGGTCACCGGCTTGGCGGCGGCTTTCTTGTCGATAAAAGTGCCGGTGCCTGGCAAGATCATGGGCGCCTTGGGCGCTGGAGTCATGTCCATGCCGGTCCCCGCCGTTTCCGGCGAGGACTGCGATTTCGCGGTCAAGCGCGGTGCTTCACCAGGAGACGGGACATTCGGAACGCCCTGCTCGGACGGCGCGGTCGCGCACGCGCTCAGCAACAGGGCCAGCAATGCGCCGGATGTCGGAGAAAAACAAACTTTGCTCATTCAATCAGCCTTCTGCGTCATTATTGCATTGGTCCGGGAGCAATCGGCGCGATCAGCGCGTCCGTGGGTGGCGCGGCTGGCATGCCCGTCGGTCCGACCGGAACGTTGATGGACGGCGCCATCGGCGGTACCTGGGGCTGGGGCTGGTGGGGCTGGGGAGCCGCATTTTGTCCTGGTTGGTCGCCCGTGCGTTTCGCGTGCGGCTTGCCTGGCTTGCGGGGCCGCGTCAGCGGTAGCTCCTGGGTGGTTTCTCCCTTGCGCAGCACCACGTGATCGGGCAAAACCGCGTCCAGATTCCATTCGCCGATTTTCTCGCCGACCTTGACCCGCGCTGTTCGCGCGCCTGGCTCTTCCAGTCGCAGCAGGGCAGCTTGCGCTCCAGGCGCAATCATCACGCCAAACAGCGTGAATTTCTGTTCCGGGCCGGGAGCCGGCTTCTCGGGCGGCGCTTCATCGGGTGGGGGCGGCGGCTCGGGCCGACGCTCGGCGAGAAACAGCGGGCGAATTCCCACTGCGCTGTATTGCCCTGGAGGCGGCAGGCGAAAGGGTTCCAGCGGCGCCGCTACCGGCAATTCCAAAGGCGGCGCCGCGCGAACGGCCGGTGGCTGAGGGGGGTGCTTGAGTTGCCAGGCCAAGGCCATGGCCGCCAGCCCGCCCAGCGCCAGCCACAGCAGCAAGCCAACCGTCCTGGCGGACATCCTAGCCACCTTCCTTGCGCAGATAGCCCGAAACCTCAAATTGCGTGTTCAATTGCATCCGGGTATAGGTGGCGTAGCGGCCGTTGGGCAAGCGCGGTCGGGTCATTCGCGCGGACACTTCCAGATTATCCACAAATAGCAACGGAGTTTGCGATTCGAGACTGTACAAGACCTTTTGCAAGCTGCTGGTATCGCCATTCATCACCGCGCTGATCGTGACTTTCACCGCGTCGGATTCCTCGCCAGGCGGCAACGCCTGGATGCTTTGCAGAGTTCCACCCGCGGCCTCGACCATGGTCTTGAGCCGTTGTTGCAATTCGGCCGCCGCCAGCGCCGGGGTGGATTGCGGCAAATACTGGGCGGTTACGCTGCGGTCTTGCTGGATTTTCGCGATCAACTGCTGTACGGGTTCCAAGGTCGCGGCCGTGCGATCCAGCCGCGCCAGAAGTTCCTGATGCTGTTCCAGCACACCGTGATAATAGCGATAGCGACCGAGCAATCCCTGATCCACCGTCAGAACCAGCGCGCCGCCGATGAGCAGCAATAATGACAAGGCCGCCAGTCGATGACCCTTACCCGGCGCGGATACCGCATTCATCATGGCTCCTTCCCAATTCGGGCGTTCAGCATAAAGCGCTCCTTACCAGTGCGCGGATCGGTGGTCACTGGTGAGGTGAACGCCGCGCCGTTGAACAGTTTCGACGATTCGACAATGCCGATCAGCGCCGACGCTTTGCTGGACTGGCCAATGATCTGCACGGTATCGCCCTTGATTTGCAGGCGCTCCACCCAAGTGTCGTCTGGCAGAATCGCGGTCAACTCCCGCAGCAGGTCTATCCGGGCGGGAATGGACTGCTTCTTTTGCGCCAGCATCCGAGAGGTTGCCAGATTCCGGTCGAGTTGATCACGCAAGGCCATGGCCTGATGCGCCGCCTTCTGAGCCTGGTCAATTCGGGTGAGCGCGCCAAGCACCAGGGAGCGTTGCTGCCAGATCGGCAACAACACGGCGGCGGCGACCAGCAGGAAACTGACGATGATCGCGGCTGATCGCCAGCGCTGGCTCCAGAGACCGCGACGGGGGCGCTGTTCCAGCGGCAACAAATTGAGTCCGGGACGAGCGCCCGCGATCTCCAACGCGTCCGGCGGCAAACCCTGTTGCCGTAAATGCGTCAACACCGGTTCCACGGCGGCGCGCGGCACGGCGATCAGTTCGATCCGCAAGCGGCGCTGTTCGGGTTGGCGCTCCAGGGCAGCCACATCGTAATAGACCTGAGCGGCGGTAAAGGGCGTCAACCGATCCATTTCGAATCCCGCCACTTGGCGCAAGTTCTTTTCGGCCGCCAAGGGCAGGGTGAGTACGCGGACCAACGCCTGGCCAGCGGGAAAGCGCAGCACCCATTCCTGGGGCTTCTCCGCGCGAAACCATCTTGTTAGCGCGTCCCACGCGGGCGCTGACCGATCCAGCCGATCCAGTTCCTGGACGTGCCCGTTTTCCTCGCGCGCTAGCACGTAGGCGTCGTCCTCCACCACAAGGACCAGCCGCCGCGCTGAACCGGCCAACCAGCGGCGGATACCCATGGGCAACCAGGCCAGCAGGCCCTCTTGCCACCAGCGCCAGGCCGCGCGCCAGTTCAGGCGCGGGTTGTTTTGCAAGATCGGTGAAAACGATAACACCAGCGATTGATACTCCAGGTTAAACCCATGTCACCGCGAGATGCTTCCCCACTTTGGTCCTATCGCCCCTCGCGCCAAGCCAGCAACCGTGGACCTTGTCCAGCGGCGGCGCCCTGCGTCGCAATCCCACCGCCCTGCATCGCAATCCCACCGCCCTGCACCGCAACCTCGCCACCGCCCCGCGCATCGAAAACGGCTTCCAGGACCACGGTTGTTCCCGTCTCCGTTTCCGCCGTGACCACGATATGATAAACGCTCGACCGTCCTGAGGAAAAAAGGAATGTCCCTCCATTCGATGGCAAGGATGGCGTGGACGATCCATCGGCGGCGGCGGCGCGCGCGCGGGCTTCGACGTAGTCTGCGACCGTGCGTTCGTCCAACCCCAAGGCGTGCAACACGCGGGCGGGCGCCAGCTCTGGATTGACGCCGGATTGGTGCGAAAATGCAGTAGTCACGTTGGCCAATCGCTCGTATAGCTCCCGGGTCACGCCCAGAACCTGCCCCAGTTCCTCGGTGCTTTCAAACGGGGCGTCTTTGGGCCCAGCCCGACCAGCGGCACGATATTCGGCGCTTTCCGCGCCCTGGGGCAGGGGTTGGTCGTCCACATCCCGCCAGTCCTGGATGGCCGCCACTAGCTGCTCCTGATCGCCGACCGCGACTCCCACTCCCGCCAGCAGTCCCTTCAACAGGTCTGGATTGGGATCATTCAGGTTGACCAATCCGCTCGCGTCGACCACCTCGATCCGCAATCGCCCGCCATCGAACGTCCATTCGTGTGGATCGCCGTTCGGCGGCCACTGCTTCTGGGCGTCCGGGTCCAGTTGCCAAGCTAGGGCATACGCTACTCCCGCCTCGGCCAAGGCCCGGGCCTGCGCCCGCTCGACCGTGCCGGTCGCCAACCGGCTCTCGACCCGCATCGAGTAGGCGAAACCACCCGCCATCACCGCCAGCAGCGTCGTGATCCACAACACGATGACCAAGACCATGCCGCGCTGATCCACTAGGCGCCTTCGGGAGTCAACGCCGCTCATGGTAGCGGTCCCTCGCTTAGGGCCACCACCAGATCGGGCCAGGGTTGGCCTTGCACGGTCAAGTTCAAGCGCGCCAGCAGTGGCCGCCGCGCCGGGCTGGTCCAGTTGGAACGCCATTGCGGGTGGGGATCATCGTCGCGTTCGGGACCGAAGTAAGCCCATTCAACGTTGGAGACTCCTTCCAACAATACGGTCTCCCGTTCCTCACCGGCGTTCGGATCCGCAGGCAAATACGGCCGCCAGCGCATCCATAACCGGCCATCCCCGCTCTCGATCCGTACCCGGTATAAACCGCCCTGGCCCAACTGAACCAGCATTGGAGCCACGAATTCGATTCGATTCGCCTGGCCGGCGAACACCACGATTTTTTCCTGCCGTGCGTTGGACCAGTAAACGGTCATGGACTGCGCCAACTGGCGTCGCAGGAATTCTTCCACCAGGCGCAAGCGGTTCGTGGTCTCGGCGCGCGCTTCGCCACTGTCCCAACCGTTCAGTCCCAGTTGCAGACCGCTATACAGCACCACCAACACCAACCCCATCAGGGTAATGGCGACCACGAGCTCCAGCAAAGTAAAACCGGCTTGCCCACGGTGCGGGCCGCACACGGTGATCATCGGTGCATGGCTGGTGGTTCGAGCGGCGCCAGTCGCACGGTTTCCAACCGCACCGAGCGGGTTTGCAACAGGCCGCGCCAGAACACTTCAACACTGACGCGCCAGGCCCGCATCCGGGTTTTCTCGGGGTCTGGCATTCCCTCCGCGTAGGCGCTCACCGCGCCGCGCCAGGAAAACCGGTCGTTGATCGAACCCTCGTGCACGCCTTCGCCGAGCGGCGTTTCACGGCCATAGGCGGCCAGGATCGATTCGGCGTACAGCGTTGCCTGGGTATAGTCATCCGCCAGGCTGGCATTACGCAAACCCGTGGCGAAGACTTGCAACAGCACACCGAGCGAAACGCTGAGAATGGCGAAAGCCACCAACACTTCCAGCAGGGAAAAGCCGCGTTGACCGATTTGGTTGCTCACGGCCGCGTTTCCCGCTCGACGATGGCAATGGCACCGGTCAACCAATCCACGTTGACTTGGTAGGCCAGCTTGGGACCACTGACGGTGATATGGCCGCCGGTGGAACTGCCATCGGGGAAGAAGCGAATGTTACCCATCGCGCCGTTGATCAATTCCGACTGGGCGGTATGGATCTGGAGAGCCAACCCGTCTGGAAGATGGATCACTTGTGGATTGCCAGTCACGCCGAAGCGATGTTGCTCGAGATCGAGCGTCAGCACCGCCTCACGCTGATGGGTGATCGCGTCGTTGCGAGCATTGCGCAGGCCAGCGGCCAATTGCCGCGCCGCGCCGCGCAGTTCGGTGGCGTCGCCCAAGCCCGACAGTAACGGTGGAACCAGCGCCACCAACAGCACGCCGATGACCAACACGACCAGAATTTCCAGCAGGGTAAAGCCGCGTTGCTCTCTCACCGCCTACTCCCTCTCCATGGACGGAATGGGAACAGCGCGAAATGAGGGGGCAAGACCTGGCGTCATCACCGCCGGATCCATGACCTACCTATAGCCAGCTCACCACATCCTGATTTTCGCCGTCGCCGCCCTCGGCGTTGTCAGCCCCCAGCGAATAAAGATCGAATGCGCCATGTTGGCCAGGCGAACGGTATTGATACTCGTTGCCCCAAGGATCCTTGGGGATGACATTCTTGCGTAGGTAGGGCCCATTCCAGCGCGTCGCGCCGGAGGGTTGCACGACCAGCGCCGCCAAACCCTCGGCGCTGGTGGGGTAGCGACCCATGTCGAGCCGAAAGGCGTCCAGCGCGGTGCTGAAGTCTTCGATTTGCAACTTGGCGGCTTTGGTGTTGGCACCGCCCAGATACTTCATCACCTGCGGCCCGACCAAGCCGGCCAACAGACCCAGAATGACCAACACCACCAGCAGTTCGATCAGGGTGAAACCGCGCGCGCGGTGGGGATTATTTCGTTTCATCGACTCGCTCTCGCAAGAAACAGCGGACAGCGGTTACTAACCACTCGCCGCTTTCAAAAAGCCAATTCGTTCAGGCTAAGAATCGCCACCAGAATGGACATGATGATGGCCGCGATGATCACGCCCAGTCCCAAAATCAGAGCCGGCTCCAGCAGGGTCAGCATTCGCTTGACAGCGGTTTGCACCTCGCCGTCGTAGGTATCGGCCACTTGCAGCAGCATCTCTTGCAACTGGCCGGTTTCTTCGCCGACCCGGATCATCTGCACCGCCAACTTGGGAAAGTCGCCGGCTTCGAGCAGTGGATCGGCTAAACCCCGTCCAGTTTTGACGTGTTCGGCCACCTCGCCCAGCGCCGTCGCCAACACCTGGTTGCTCAAGGTCTCGCGGACGATGGTCAACGCGTTCAACAGGGACACACCGTTGCCGAGCAGGGTTCCCAGCGTGCGCGCCAGCCGCGCGGTTTCCACTTTGGCGATCAGGTCACCGAACAGCGGCACATGCAGGAGCCAGCGATCCCAACGGGCGCGGCTCGCCGGCGCGCGCAACTGCTGGCGCAGCATCGCCGCCAGCAAGGCGATCACGATGACTCCGACCCACCAGTAATGCCGGAATCCGTCACCAACGGCGATGACAATCTGGGTCGCCAGTGGCAGCGTCTTGCCCGCGTCAGCGAACAGGCGCTGGAATTGCGGCACCACGAAGGTCAACAGGATGATGACCGACAGCGCCGCCACCGACAGCAGGATGATCGGGTAGATCAACGCCGAGGTCACCGATTCGCGCAGCGCCCGCGACCGCTCCAGAAATTCGGTCAGCCGGCTCAGCACCGCTTCCAGCGCGCCGCCGGCCTCGCCGGCGCGGATCATGTTCAAGTAGAAACGCGAGAAGACGCCCTGGGCTTCCAAGGCATCGGCCAGCGATGCGCCACCGCGCACTTTCTCCTGAATGCGCTCCAACAAAGCCTTGTTTCGCTCATCGTCAGTCACGCCGAGCAGAATGGTCAGCGCCCGATCCAGCGGCATGCCGGCGTTGAGCAGGCTGGACAGTTGCTGGGTCAGCAACATGAGAGCTTTTGGCGATAGTGCCCGGCGCTTGCTGAACAGCGGCTGACCAAAACCACCGCGCAGCCAGCCATTTCTGGCTTCAGCGATCACCAAGGGCAACAAACCCTGGTCGCGCAGGCGTTCGATGGCTGCTTCCGGCGACGCGGCGTCCAGTTCATCGCGCAGCGTTTCACCGGCGGCATCCACCGCCTCGTAGCGATAGCGCGGCATTTACGCCTCCTGCTCCTGCTGGGTGGTCACCCGCAGTACTTCCTCAATCGTCGTCAGGCCCGCGACCGCCTTGCGCAAACCGTCCTCGTACATGGTGTCCATGCCCTCTTTCTGGGCTTCGGTCTGTAACTCGGTGGCATCGGCGTGCTTGAGCACCATGCGCCGCAGCGGATCGCTCATGATCAGAAATTCCATGATGGCCGCCCGCCCTCGATAGCCGGTTCCGCCGCACTGTTCGCAGCCAACCGCTTTATATAAGGTAATCCCGCTGTCCTCGCCCGCGACGGGAGAAGGCGAGGAGGGGAGGGAAGACCGCGCGCGCGCTTCGGTAAAACGGTGCAACCGCATTTCTTCGACCAGTTCCGGCAATGCGGCGTAGGGTTGGCGACAATGGGTGCAGAGCAGGCGCACCAACCGCTGCGCCAGGATGCCGTTGATGGTCGAGGTCAGCAGATAATCTTCCACGCCCATGTCGAGCAGGCGAGTCACGCTGCCGGCGGCGTCGTTGGTGTGCAGGGTGGACAACACCAGATGGCCGGTCAATGCCGACTGCACGGCGATACCAGCGGTTTCCAGGTCGCGCATTTCGCCGATCATGATGACGTCCGGGTCTTGACGGACGATGGCGCGCAGGGCGTTGGCGAAATTTAGATTGATCTGTGGTTTCACCTGGATCTGATTGATGCCCTCCAACTGGTATTCCACCGGGTCTTCGACGGTGAGGATTTTTCGCTCCGGTGTATTGAGCGTTTGCAGGGCGGTATACAGGGTGGTGGTTTTGCCGCTGCCGGTTGGGCCGGTGACCAGGATGATCCCGTGTGGCAAATGCAGCACCTCCAGAAAGCGCGCGAGGGTGCGCGGGCTGAAGCCCAGCACTTCGAAATTCAGCACCACGCTGGCTTTGTCGAGAATGCGCATCACCACGCTTTCGCCCCACAGGGTCGGCACGGTGGACACGCGCAAATCGATTTCCTTACCCTGCGCCCGTAGTTGGATGCGTCCGTCCTGCGGCAAGCGCCGCTCGGCGATATTCAGCTTGGCCATGATCTTGATGCGAGAAATCACCGCTGCCGATAGCCGCGACGGTGGCGACTCCACCTCGCGCAACACGCCGTCCACCCGATAGCGGACCTTAAGCCGGTTTTCGAACGGTTCGATGTGGATGTCCGAAGCGCGTGATTCCACCGCCCGGGCGATCATCAGATTGACCAGACGAATGACCGGCGCCTCGCTGGCCAAGTCCTTGAGGTGCTGGATCTGTTCCTCGTCGGTTAGATTGTCGGCTAGGCCGATGGCATCGACGATCTGACCCATCGCCGAGCGGCCACTGCCGTACAGTCGCTCGAACGCTGCCTCGAGTTCCGAAGGAATGCCCACGCGCGGGGTGATGGTCTTGCCGGTCGCCAGCCGC
This sequence comes from Candidatus Contendibacter sp., assembly GCA_031732755.1. Classification (GTDB taxonomy): domain Bacteria; phylum Pseudomonadota; class Gammaproteobacteria; order Competibacterales; family Competibacteraceae; genus Contendibacter. Next base: position 38,982 of record JAVMKI010000070.1, on the reverse strand, counting down.
AGCGCCGACAGCGCGTACTCGTCGGTCGGATTGGACATCGCCACCGTCAGCCCTTGTTCGTCCTCGAACAGCGGGATGATCCGCGACTCCTTGAGAAAGCGTGGCGAGACGCCGCCGTTGGTTGCTGGTGTTTCGGGGTAGTCGTTGGGTCGGACCAGCGGCAGATTCAGGTGCGCGGCCAGCGCCTCGGCAAGATCACGTTCCGATACCAGCCCCAGCTTGACCAGCAAGGCGTCCAGCCCTTCGCCAGTGCCTTCCTGCACCCGCCGGGCACGTTGCAGGTCGGCATCGGCCAGCTTGTTTTGCTGGACTAGCAGGTTACCTAAATCCATGCTCAATGGCGGCTTCTCCTCACTGATTAGTCTGCTGGCGGACCGGATATTGCGTGGCGGATTTTCAAGAATGGATGTTCAATGCACCGGTAAGAGAAAACGGACAGTAAAACCGATATCACTATCCCGCACGGTAATAATAAAGATTTGTATTCAGGACTAGCTTGAAAATATGCTATTAACCACGCGATAGCCACCAAGTGCCATAAGTATAGACTATAACTAATTATTCCTAATAGGAACATCAGTTTGTTGGAAAGAAGCCTTTGTGCCAACTTACCGTTGAGAGCTATTGAAAAGATCAATATGCTGGTGAAAATTGCTGTAATCGTATTCCAGAAAAACACTAAGTTTCCTTCTCCAGACCAATAGTTATTAATGCCATTGAAATAAAACCAGTATATCATTACGATAATGCCAAAAAAACCTACGAACATCCCCAGCAGGCTAATAAGCTCCACTTTGCTACTATTGCCATTGGTGGATATGCTATATTTGGTATAAAGGAAGGCGCTCCACATCCCGAAAACGAAATCGTCAAGTCTTCCTGGTAATTGCCCCATAGCTATAGCTTTAATGTTCCTAGTATCTACTGTTTGCATCAGAAAAAACAAAATAATTCTGTAGGAGAAAACCAGCACAAGGGTTGATAATATGAAATAGAGCCAACCTGTCCGCTGCAAAAAAACGAACAGGATCGGTAATACAATGTAAAAACTAAATTCGACAGGCAAGGTCCAGTAGACGCCATTGATCAATTGATTAGGGAGAAGGTCTTGTAGCATAAACAAATGATAAATCAGCGTCTTGGCGCTAATTGATGGATACATTCCAACAAAAGACAGAAGAAGCAATATCGCAATTTGCAGATAATAAGCGGGGAATAATCTTAAAAATCTCCTCTTGAAATATTCTCCTAAATAAATTCGCTCCCTTAAACCTAGCATGATTTGGGCGAAGGGTAAAAATAACAAGAACCCTGATAATCCGAAAAAAATGTTAACTCCTATCCAACCACAGCTAAATAAAGGGGTCAAATCAATAGACCATTGATTGAACTTTATAAGAATGGAGGGTGCATTGGAAATGACAAGCCATAAATGAAACGTCATCACCCACAACGCCGCCAGACCACGCAGACCAGTCAAGGCATCTATGAAACCACCAGAGCAGACCCTAGCGCTTTCAATTTTGTGGATATCAGAAATTATGCTCACCGCATCCTTAAAACTGATTGCCGAACCATAAAATTTGGCTCGTCCGGCAGTGATTGTAAGGGCTGACGGTTAGTTCGCATAAACCAATAATTGACACCAACTTATTGAATCGATCAAATCAATGAATTGCACTGTGACAAAATCGGTGGGTTTCAAGAATACCCCGTCCTCGTCTAATTTCTGCGGAACAGGCTGAAAAACCCATCATTTTATCTGTCAAAACGTATCCAAGAGCGCAACCAACCCCTGGCGCCAAGGGCGAGAGATAATGTCAAAACTTTTTTGTAGCCGGATACAGTCCAATACCGAGTTGATGGGTCGGGCAGCGGGCAATGGGTACTCGGCGGTGGTAATCGCGGTAACGGCGCGGACGGGCAGTGACTCGCGGGCGCGGGCCATTTCGACGATGGCGCTGGCAAAGCCGTGCCAAGTGGTGGCCGGCTGGCCGCAATAGTGATAGACGCCCCAGGCATTGCGGGTGTCGATTTCGGCGATGCGCCCCGCCAGTTCCAGTAGGGTATCGGCGATGTCACCGGCAAAGGTGGGGCAGCCATATTGATCAGCCACCACCCGTAATTCCTCGCGTTCCCGAGCCAACCGCAGAATGGTCTTGGCAAAGTTGTGGCCGTGAACACCGAACACCCAACTCACCCGCAGGATCAGGTGGCGGGGCAACAGTTGATGCACCGCTTCGTCGCCCGCCAGCTTGCTCGCGCCGTACACGCCCAGCGGCCTGGTCGGATCGTCCTCGACATAAGGTTCAACCTTGGTGCCGTCGTACACGTAATCAGTGGAAATATGCAGCAACGGGATTTGCAACCGGGCGCAGGCGGCGGCCAAATGCGCGGGACCGTCGCGATTGACGGCGAACGCGAGCGTCGGCTCCTGCTCCGCTTTGTCCACGGCGGTGTAGGCGGCGGCGTTGATGACGACCTCTGCGCCACTGACGGCCAGCGCCCGATCCACGGCGGCGGCATCGGTGATGTCCAGTTCAGCCACATCCCACGCTAGCACTTCATGGCCAAGCAGAGGCGCGCGCTGGGTCAGCTCCCAGCCGACTTGGCCCCTGGCTCCGATCACAAGAATCCGCATGACGCAGTCCTTCTTAAATTCCTCCGTCATTCCTGGAGGGGGAGAGGGCTGGGGTCTAAAGGGCGCTCCTCGTAGACTGGCAGGTTTTCGGGAGGCTGCGCGCTCAGGCGGGGATTTTGCCGATCCTTGGCCGACAACGAAACCTCGCGCAACGGCCAGTCGATGGCGATCTCCGGGTCATCCCAGGCGATACCCCGCTCCGATGAGGGATGGTAGTAGTCGGTGCATTTGTAGAAAAAGTCCGCTTCGTCCGACACCACGCAGAATCCGTGCGCGAAGCCCGGCGGAATATACAGTTGTCGGTGATTGACGTCGTCCAGCAGGCAACCGTACCAGCGCCCGAAATTCGGTGACCCTTGCCGAATGTCGACCGCCACATCGAACACCGCACCGCGCGTGACCCAGACCAGTTTGCCCTGCGGTTGCGTCAATTGATAGTGCAGGCCGCGCAACACCCCCCGGCGTGAACGGGAACGATTGTCTTGGACGAAGCGTTCTGGCATGCCGGCTTCGTGATAGCGCGCCGCCTGCCAGATCTCCATGAAGAAGCCGCGCGGATCGCCGAATACTTTCGGTTCCAGCAACAAAACGCCGGGCAGGCCGGTTTCGAGGACCTTCACGGTGCGATTCTCCGATCCAGCAATTCCAACAGGTATTGACCGTAGCCGCTCTTGGCCAGCGGTCCGGCCAGGCGTATCAATTGTGCATCGTCGATCAATCCCATTCGCCAGGCAACTTCCTCGGGGCAGGCGACTTTCAGGCCTTGCCGTTGCTCCACGACCTGCACGAAATGGGCCGCCGCCAACAGCGACTCGTGGGTGCCGGTATCCAGCCAGGCGTAGCCGCGCCCCATCAGTTCGACGTTAAGCTGGCCGCGCTCCAGATAAACCTTGTTGACATCGGTGATTTCCAGTTCGCCGCGCGGCGAGGGGCGGATGTTCTTGGCGACGTTCACCACGTCATTGTCGTAAAAATACAGGCCCGTCACCGCGTAGTTGGATTTGGGCGCCTTCGGCTTTTCCTCGATATCCATCGCCCGGCCGGTGGCATCGAAGCTGACCACGCCGTAACGCTCCGGATCGCGCACGTAGTAGCCGAACACCGTCGCGCCGCGCTCGCGGGCGGTGGCCCGACGTAATACCGCCGACAGCCCCTGGCCATAATAGATGTTGTCACCAAGGATCAGACAGGCCGGATCGCCACCAAGGAACGCCTCGCCAATCAGGAAGGCTTGCGCCAGCCCGTCGGGACTGGGCTGAGCGGCGTACTGAAAGTTCACACCCCACTGCGCTCCATCGCCCAGTAGGGTTTGGTATGCCTCCTGGTCGCGCGGGGTGGTGATGATGAGGATGTCCTGGATCGCCGCCAGCAGCAGGGTAGCAATCGGGTAGTAGATCATCGGCTTGTCGTAGACCGGCATGAGCTGCTTGCTCACCGTCAGCGTCAGCGGGTGCAGCCGGGTGCCGGAACCACCGGCGAGAATGATACCCTTGTAGGCCATTCGTTTCCTGAACCGTGGTGGAAGAGATGGAAAACGGTGGAATACCTTACTCCACTGTCACCGACTTGGCCAGATTGCGCGGCTGATCCACGTCGGTGCCCTTGAGAATCGCGACATGATAGGCCAGCAGTTGCAGCGGCACGGTGAACACGATGGGCGCAATGGATTCGGGCACCGCGCCCAGCGCCAGCACATGGGTATCGACCCCGCTCAGATGGGCGTCCACCTCACGGTCGGCAAACAGGAACAGCACGCCGCCACGCGCCCGTACTTCCTGGAGATTGGACCGCACTTTCTCCAACAGGCCATCCTTGGGCAGGATGCAGACCACCGGCATGTCGCCATCCACCAGCGCCAGCGGGCCATGCTTGAGTTCGCCGGCGGGATAGGCCTCGGCGTGGATGTAGGAAATCTCCTTCAGCTTGAGGGCGCCTTCCATCGCAATTGGATATTGTGGTCCGCGCCCCAGGAATAAAGCGTGGTTCTTCTCCGCGAAATGCTCGGCTAGCCGTTCGATGGCGCCATCCAACAACAAGGCTTCTTCCAGCGCCTTGGGCAACCGTTCCAAATCTCGCGCCAGCGTCGCTTCGTCGCTCGCGCTCAGGCCATGCCGCCGGCCCAACGCCAGCGCTAGTAGCCGCAGCGCCACCAGTTGCGTCGTGAACGCCTTGGTGGAGGCCACGCCGATTTCCCGGCCCGCGCGGGTGAGCAGGGTCAGGGCCGATTCGCGCACCAGCGAGCTTTCGGCGACATTGCAGATGGCGAGGGTGGACAAATAATCGCGCTCTTTCGCGGCGCGCAGCGCCGCCAGCGTATCGGCGGTCTCGCCAGACTGGGAGATGCTGACGAACAGTGTTTCCGGCGGCGTGACGCCACGGCGGTAACGGTATTCGCTGGCGACTTCAACCGTGCAGGGCACGCCCAGATTTTCCAGCCAGTAGCGCGCCACCAGGCCAGCGTGATAGCTGGTGCCACAAGCGACGATGTGCACGCCTTGGACTTGGTCGAACACCGCGTTGGCTTCCGGCCCGAAGCTGTCTTCCAGCAGGCGACCCTGATGGAGGCGTCCTTCCAAGGTCTCGGCCACTACCGCCGGCTGCTCGAAGATTTCCTTGAGCATGAAATGGCGGTAGCCGCTCTTGCCCGCCACCGTGCTGGTTTGCCCCGCGTAAGTCAGCGGTCGTTCCACCACCTGACCGCTCTGGTCGTAAATCGTGAAGCCTTCGCGCTGAATCTCAGCGATATCTCCTTCCTCCAGGAACACGAAGGTCTGGGTTACCGGCGCCAGCGCGAACACGTCCGACGCGATGAAGTGCTCGCCAATGCCGATGCCCAGCACCAGCGGACTGCCGGCCCGCGCCGCGATCAGGCGCTCCGGGTCTTCGCGGCAAATCACGCCAAGACTGTAGGCCCCAATCAGCCGCGCCACGGTCTGCCGCACCGCCGCCAGCAGGTCATGGGTCACCCGCATTTGCTGGTCGATCAGGTGGGCGATCACTTCGGTGTCGGTATCGGACTCGAAGCGATAGCCAGCGGCGATCAATTCGGCCTTGAGTTCCTGGTAGTTTTCGATGATGCCGTTATGCACCACCGCCACCGAGTCGCCGCTGACATGCGGGTGCGCGTTACGCTCGCAGGGCTCGCCGTGGGTAGCCCAGCGTGTATGGGCAATGCCGAGAGGGCCACGCACTGGTTCCTGTCGCAGGCGTTCCGCCAGTGCTTGAACCTTGCCGACCGTGCGTACCCGGTGCAGTTGTCCATCGCGGTGGTCCAGGGTGACGATGCCCGCGGAATCGTAGCCGCGGTATTCCAGCCGCCTTAAACCTTCGAGCAAAATGGGAGTGACGTTGCGTTCGGCGATGGCGCCCACGATTCCACACATGACGATATCCACAGAGAACAGGTTTGATGTAATCATCACAGTCTCCCCACCTCCCAGCCGATGGGAAGAGACTGAACGACGATGGCCGAAGCATTGATTTACAAATCGTTACAAAACGCGGCTCCCGGCAAAACCCCGGTTACACGCGCGGTGTCCAATAAGCCTCGAAACGACCAACATGAGGAATCCTAAAGATGAAAATGTTACGTAACAAGCTACTGGCCACCGCCATGGTCGCGGGTCTGGGGCTGACCACCCTGGCGTTCGCCGGTCAATGGGGCGGCCATGGTCCGATGGGCGGTGACCCGGAGGATTGCCCCATGCGGGACGGCGGTGGTCCGGGGATGGGGCGTGGTCCCATGGGTGGTGAACCTGGCCAGCGGATGGCGATGATGCAGCAATTCCACGCCGAGCGCATGGAGTTGTTGGAGGCGCGGCTCAAGCTCAAACCGGACCAGCAGAATGCCTGGAAAGCCTTCCTCGCCGCCCAGGACGCTCATCATGCCGAGATGCTGAAGATCCGACAAGAGATGCGGGATCGGGAGACGACCGTCATGGCCCATTTCGAAGAGCGGGTGCAGGCCATGGAGCAACGGCTGGCCAGCCTGAAGACCATGGTCAAGGCCGTGGGCAATCTGTACGCCGCGCTCGACCCCGAGCAGAAGCAGGTCATGGACAAGTTCTTTACCGACCGCCCCATGCGCCGGATGCAGCGCGATGCGGATGTTCCACCGCCTCCATCGGCCCCACCAGCGCAATGATTGAGTAATCCGTGACGGTTGCGGGATCGGGAGCGAAGTCCACCAGGCGTCGCTCCCGAATCGTTTACACACGACCCCGCACGGCGCCTCACCCTCTTTTCCCCCTGCCTTGCCAGTCTCGCGTTAATCTGTTCTAAATAAACCCGCAAATTTGTTATGTTATCCCGGCAGCGGCACAACCAATGAAGGGAAAGGCGATGCTGGAAGAACAGATTCGGAAAATCATCGAATTGCGCCATGATGCGCCTTACACGATCCTGGGGCCTCACTACGGCGCGGCGGAGCGGGCGTTGACGATCCGCGCTTTTTTACCGCAGGCCGAACGCGCCTACGTGTTGCCGACCAACGGCACCGGCAAGCGCGAGTTGCAGCGATTGCACCCGGACGGCCTGTTCGCCATTCGGATTCCCGGAATCACGGAACTGGACTATCAACTCGTCGCGGTCGATGCCAGCGGCCAGTCCGTCACCTTCCACGACCCCTACGCCATTCGCGAACCGTCCTTTAGCGCCGCCGATGGCCAGGCGCTGCGGCGAGGAATCCTGGAACGACTGTTTACCAAGCTGGGCGCGCATCCCCGGGTGAAGGCGGGCGTCGTCGGTATTAATTTCACCCTCTGGGCGCCCCACGCCAGTCGGGTCAGCGTGGTCGGAACCTTCAACCAATGGGATGGCCGCCGGCACCCGATGGAGCGCCATGAATCCGGGGTGTGGGAATTGTTTATCCCCGATCTCGGCTTGGGCGAACTGTACAAATACGAAATTCGCAACGCGGAAGGCGCGGTGTTTCTCAAAACTGACCCGTTGGCCTTCCAGACCGAGGTTTATCCCAAGACCGCCGCGTTCACCTGTGACCTCCAGCGCCGCCACGACTGGAACGATGGTCCCTGGATGGCGCGCGCCATGGAGGCGACCGCCTGGGAGCTGCCGGTCGCCCCGCACCGGGTTACTTTCGGCGAAACCGCCAGCGGTGGCCCCGAGCGCGTCGCCAGCTATGGTCAATTGCGCGACGTTGTCCTGCCGTATCTTCTGGAGCGGAAGGCAACCCATGTCGAGCTGGCGTTCTGGGCCGAGGGCGAGACGGTGGCGAGTTACTATGCGCCCAATCCGCGTTATGGCCGGCCCGAGGAACTGATGGCGTTCGTCGATCTTTGCCACCAGCGCGACATCGGGGTCATTCTCGATTGGATTCCGCCGCTGATCCCCCGCGAGGGGCAGGAACTGAGCTGGTTCGACGGCGCGCGCATCTACGACCGCGATGCGCCGGACGCGTCCGGGAGGCTGGTCTTCGATCTGGAACGCCCGGAGGTGGGCAACTTCCTGGTAGCCAACGCCCGGTTCTGGCGGCAGATTTACCACGTGGATGCACTGCGCACCGATGTCCGCACGCATGCCGCCCGGTTGGAAGGGCGGGAGACACCGCCGGGATTACGGTTCCTATTGCGCGACGCTACCGCCGCGCCGACCTTGGCGGCGGCGGAAAGCGCCGTTCTCATTCAGGGGCGGCATTCCGACCCCCACGCCTTGCTAGGACCGCACCCTCTGGCGGGCGAGGCCGCTATGACCGTGGTCCGCGCCCTGCTGCCCGGCGCGGAATCGCCGTGCCTGCGGCGCGAGGACCGGCCTGATCTGCTGTATCCCCTGCAACCGGTGTCCGAGGGAGGGCTGTTCGAGGCGGTGGTCGCCGCCAGGCCGGACGCGCTGCGCTACCGGCTTGGTGCAATCGAGCAGGGTCAGCCCCAGGTCTTCGCCGATCCCTACGCGGTTCCCTTCTCGATCTTGGGTGATCAGGATTGTCATCTGTTCGCCGAGGGCAACCACTACCAGATTTTCGAAAAGCTGGGAGCGCATCCCTGTCAGGTGGCCGGTTTGACCGGCATCAATTTCGCGGTATGGGCACCGAACGCCCAGCGGGTCAGCGTCGTCGGCGCCTTCAACCGCTGGGATGGCCGCCGCCACCCGATGCGGTTGCGGCCGGGCTCGGGGATTTGGGAACTGTTCGTGCCCGGCCTGGGCGAGGGCGAGCTGTACAAGTTCGAAATCCTGGCCCGCAACGGCAATGTTTTCTTGAAAACCGATCCGTTCGCCTTTCACACCGAGGTGCCGCCCGGCACCGCCAGCGTGGTCTACGACCGGGCCGGCAAGCATCAGTGGCGCGATGGCGAATGGATGCGGCGGCGCACGCGCGCCAACACCTGGCAACAGCCGGTGGCCATTTACGAGGTCCATGCCGGTTCCTGGCGGCGCAGGCCGGATGGTCAATTCCTGTCCTATCGGGAACTGGCCGACCAATTGGTTCCCTACGTGCTGGAGATGGGCTTCACCCACATCGAATTTCTGCCGCTGGCCGAGCATCCCTATGGTCCGTCCTGGGGCTATCAGATTTCCAACTTCTACGCCCCAACCGCTCGCTATGGTCGGCCCGACGATCTGATGGAGTTGATCGACCGTTGCCACCAGAACGGCATCGGCGTCATTCTCGACTGGGTGCCGGCGCACTTTCCCAAGGACGCCCACGCCATGGCCTGGTTCGATGGTACCTGCGTGTACGAACATGCTGATCCGCGCCAGGGCGAACACCCCGACTGGGGTACGTTGATCTTCAACTACGGCCGCCACGAAGTGGAGAATTTCCTGATCGCCAACGCGCTGTACTGGCTGGACACTTTCCATTTCGACGGGTTGCGAGTGGATGCGGTGGCTTCGATGCTGTACCTAGACTATTCCAAGAAGGATTGGATTCCCAACAAGTATGGCGGTAACGAGAATTTGGAAGCCATCGAATTTCTCCGCCACACCAACGCCGTGGTCCATGCGCGCTTCCCCGGCGTGATGATGATCGCCGAGGAATCCACCGCCTGGCCGAACGTCTCGCGTCCCACCGATGTGGGCGGGCTGGGATTCGGTTTCAAGTGGAACATGGGCTGGATGCACGATGTGTTGTTCTACCTGCAAAAAGAGCCGGTGCATCGCCGCTACCACCACGACAAGCTGACCTTCGGCATCGTCTACGCCTTCAACGAAAACTTTATCCTGTCGTTGTCGCACGACGAAGTGGTGCATCTGAAGAAATCGCTGCTCGGCAAGATGCCGGGAAACGAAAAGCGGCAGCTCGCCAATCTGCGGTTGCTGTATGCGTTCATGTACGGCCATCCCGGCAAGAAGCTGCTATTCATGGGGGGTGAGTTCGGTCAGCCGGGCGAGTGGAACCACGATTCCGATCTGGACTGGGCGCAACTGCGTCAGCCGGGGCACCAGGGTTTGCAGCGCTTCGTCAGCGACCTCAACAAGCTGTACGCGCGGGAGCCGGCGTTGCATCAGATGGATTTTCACGGCGCCGGCTTCGATTGGTTGGACGCCGGCGCGGCCGAGACCGGTGTGCTGGCTTTCGTGCGCAAGGCCCGCGACCCGCGCGACGCCTTGGTGCTGGTACTAAACTTCTCCGATGCGCCGCGTCCCCATTACCGAATCGGCGTGCCGTATCCGGTGGACTATCGGGAGTTATTGAATAGCGATGCCCAGGGGTACGGTGGTTCCGGCCTCACCCAGCCGGGGGGCAAGGCCAGCGCTGAAGAGTATTCCAGCCATGGCTTCCCCTTCTCCATCGTTCTCGACCTGCCGCCGCTTGGTGGGTTGGTGCTGAAACCAGCGGCGCCCAAGCTGGAGTGAATTGTGGAGCGCGTGTTTTCACCGACGGAGTTGACGGCAAGTGGAATGATGTCGGGTGGATAGCGAAGCGCAATCCACTTGCCGTAATCTCCCGCCGCAGGTGGATTTCGCGGTGCTCGTCCGCCTGATCATTCGTCGATTCCGTCCGGTGGAAACACCGGTTGGAACATGGGGTTGGGCGATTTTGCCCTGGAAACGCACCGGGCTTGTTGTCATGGTTATAAAAACAACAACTTGTTGCTTATTTAAAACAAAACGAAAAATTTGTGTTTTTTTTGAAAATATCAGTTGCGTTTCTGCTTCAGAATGCGTATAAATCCACTCTAAGAGTTTCGAATGCCCTTTTGTTGTGTGAATACAACACAAACCTAGGAGTTCAGTCATGAAAAAGTCTGCTCTTGCGCTCGCTGTCGCTGCGGCGCTGGTTGGTTTTGGCTCGGCCGCCTACGCCGATACCACCCTGTACGGTTCCGCGCGGGTGTCGGTCGATTACGATGAATGGAATTCCGACTACGCGGAAGTAAATGGTGAATTAGTGCGGACCCGCATTGGGTCCGATGCCTGGGATGTTTACAACAACTCTTCCCGCCTGGGCGTGCGGGGCGAGGAAGACCTGGGCGGCGGTCTGGCGGCAATCTACCAGTACGAATTCGGCGTGGATGTGACCGAAGGCGGCAACTTCAACAGCAATCGTCCGAAGTGGGTCGGTCTGAAAGGGTCGAGCTGGGGTTCGGTGACGGTCGGCACCCAGTGGACGCCGTATTACAACGTGGTCGGTGTGGGTGATATCTTCAACAGTGATAAAGTGTTTAATAATTACACTTTCCTGGGCAATACCTTTGGCAAGCGCATGGACAACAGCTTGATCTACTCCACGCCTAATTGGAGCGGATTCAGCGCCCAGGCGATGCTGGTCATGAACGGTCAGTGCTCGCCCAACGATCCGCAGATTCCCACGGAGCTCAGCTATGGCCCGGCCTGTACCAGTACGCGGGTGCAGGGCACGACGAATCTGGTGCCCGCCAATCTGAGCGATGGCGTCGACATGTGGAACATCGGGATGTCCTACAAGAACGGGCCATTCTTCGCCGGCGCCACCTACATGGCGTTGGAGGGTAATAGTTACGATGATTACTACACCCGCCCCACTTGGGATGGCGATCAATGGGCCCTAGCGTTCGGGTATAACTCGGGGCCTTTCGCCGCCTCCATCACCTATGAGAGTGGTGACGTCAATACTGTGTATTTTGGCAATAGCGACAACATCTATGTGACTGGCCAGTACACTTTCGGCAACAACGTCATCCGGGGTTCCTATGGTTACCTTACTCCCGACAAGGGCCAGTTCGACGCCATCATAGACGGCGCTGCGGTGCGCGTCTCGCAAAGCGACGTTAACAACTGGGCTTTGGGCTACCAGTATAACTTCAGCAAGCGCACCCGGGCTTGGATTGAGTACGTCGGCCAGGATATGGACTCCGATTTGGTGGGCAACAAGCAGACGGTGTCCATCGGCACCCGTGTGGATTTCTGATCCCAGTCCTGAATCTGCCTGAAAAAGCGGACGCCCTCGGGCGTCCGTTTTCGTTTTTGGCAATCCGTTGTGCTAGCGCCAAATGTGGTATTTTTTATAAAAAAATAGTTGCTTTTTTGCTGTGATGCGTTTATAAATTATCCCAGTCGTGTTTCAAGATTGCTTTCCAATCAACCCATCTGTTTGATTGGAAAGATGATTTTGAAATTTGTTGTATGTACACCACAACTTAGGAATCTTACCATGAAAAAGTCCGTTCTTGCCTTAGCGGTTGCTGCCGCCCTTGCCGCTCCCTTGGCCGCGCAGGCTGACACGATCCTGTATGGTTCCGCGCGGGTGTCGGTGGATTATAACGACGAAACGGTTCCTGATTACGTTGATACGAGCGTTACGCCCTTAAAGCTCTATACCAAGGGTGTCAGTTACTGGGATGTGGTCAACAATGACTCGCGCCTTGGTGTCATGGGTAATGAGGATTTGGGTGGTGGGCTGAGCGCGGTCTACCAATATGAATTCGGCGTGGACGTGACCGAGGGTGGCAATTTCGAGAGTAACCGCCCCAAATGGGTTGGTCTTAAGGGTGGGTTTGGCACCTTGACCCTTGGTACCCAGGAAACTCCTTACTACCATATCGCGGGCATTACCGACATCTTCAACAGTGGCAAGACGTTTACGGGGACCGCTTGGTTGGGTGGCTCGTTCAACGGGCGGTTTATCGACTTTGCCGAAAACACGAGCCGTGGCGAAGGTTCCCTAGTTCGGTTAGATAACAGCATCTACTATGCGACCCCTGAGTTCAGTGGGTTCAGCGCCGAGGCCATGCTGGTCATGAATGGCGCCAAGCGCAGTGTGAGCGGGGTCGATGGCGGCAAGCTCGTGGTTGACAACAACGCATCGGATGGCGTCGACCTCTGGAATATCGCCGCCAAATACAGTAACGGTCCTTTCTTTGCCGGCGTCAGCTACATCAAGCTCAATGGCGGCAACGACTACGTGGATACGATCGGTAGCAACCCTTCCATCGTTCGGACGCTGGATTACGATCTCGATCAGTGGGTCGTGGGCTTGGGGTATAGCGCGGGGGCTTTCAGCCTGGGCTTCATTTATGAGCAAGGCACCCTCAACGAATTCGGGTTTGCGAGCAACATGAGTTTCAATGGCGTTCACTGGGGCGGCGACGATGCCACCAACTACTATCTGACTGGCTCCTACACGTTCGGCAACAATATGATCAGCGCGGCCTATGGCTACTTGGATCCAGGCACCCAAGGAGCCAACGAGATCCAAAATTACATCCTGGGCTATCAGTATAATCTGAGCAAGCGTACTCGACTCTGGGTGGAGTACATTGGGCGCAATGCCGACCCGCAAGTTACAGCGGAGATGGTATCGCCAACTCAGGGCGTGTACCGAGTGGATCCCTACGGCGACCAAAACGCCGTTTCCATCGGCACGCGGGTAGACTTCTAAGACCAAAGCCTGACATCAGGCGTAAGGGCAGCGACGGGCGCTGGCGACAGCGCCCGTTTTTATTGCGCCCGATGATCGAAGCGTCGGAGGTTGCGAGTTCTCTAGTTGCTATCGCCGCTGATTTTCCGAACACCCTGCTCTGTTCCTAACAACAGCACATCCGCTGGTCGCAGGGCAAACAGCCCCACGGCGACGATGCCGGCGATGTTGTTCAGTTCCGCCTCCAAGTGGGCCGGTGCCAGAATCTGTAGGTTATAGACATCAATAATCAGATTGCCGTTATCCGTGACGACGTTTTCGCGTAACACGGGCTGACCGCCGCGCTTCAGCAGTTCCCGACCTACATGGCTGCGCGCCATCGGAATCACCTCGACCGGCAACGGAAAGGTTCCCAGCACATCCACTAGTTTGGTCTGATCGGCGATGCAAACGAACCGTTCGCTGGCGGCGGCGACAATCTTTTCGCGGGTCAGCGCTCCACCGCCGCCCTTGATCATGTGCAACTGACGATTCACTTCGTCAGCGCCATCCACGTACAGCGGCAACGGCCCAACAGCGTTCAAATCCAGCACTGGAATCCGGTGCGCTTTTAGTCGTTGCGTGGTCGCCTCGGAACTGGACACTACCCCGTCCAGTCGGTGCTTGATACGGGCCAAGGCATCAATGAAATGGTTGACCGTCGAACCGGTGCCGACACCCAGGACGACATGATCCTCGATGTATTCCAAAGCCGCTTCGGCGGCGCGCTGTTTCATGTCATCAGTGGACATCGTCTGTTTCCCCCGAATTTCGATCAAGCTTCGTGTACCACCGCCGCGTTTTCAATCTGTGGGCAAGTCGGGCGCATCGGACGAATCATCGCTGGAAAACTGGCGCAACGCCGCGTCCGTGACCACCGCATCCAGCGGCACATCCCAAACTTGTCGAACCAGTGCCGCAACACCTTGGAACTCGTAACCCAGGCCCAGCAACACAGGGCAATGGCCACGATAATTGGGGTTACCCAGGAACGCGAAGGCGCGGTCGTAAAACCCGCCGCCCATGCCAAGGCGGGTTCCCGTCGGATCGAAGGCCACCAGCGGCGTCAGCACCAGGTCCAACTGATGGGGTTCCAGCCATCTTTCTGGTGCAACTTCGGGTTCGGGGATATTGAACCGGTTACGGCGCATCGGCATTCCGGGTGAATACGGCGCGAAGCGGAGGGCGTTTTCGCCCGCCAGCACCGGTAGATACACCGACCGACCGGTGGCCCAGACGCGCTCTAGCAATAGCGCCGGGTCCAATTCGCCGTCACAGGCCCAATAACCCGCCACTCGGTTCGCGCTGATCCAGCCTGGCCAGGTTTCGAGCCGGTGGGCAATGGCCAATGCCGCTTGGCGTCGCGCGGCGGGGGACAAGGCACGGCGCAATTGACGCAGTCGCTGGCGCAATGCGCCGGGGTCATCCATCATGGGAATGCGAAGCGGAAAAACAAAGGCGACGCGTTATAACGTCGCCAGAGTGGCAAGAGGAGGGCGCTCTCCGCCTGTGTCGTTTTGAGCTGTTACCCTTGAACCGCAAGGTTCAAGTGGGGGAACAGCGCGGCGTATCAGGCTTTCCGCGACGCGGCGGACTTGCACACTTACGCCGACAACCGCTCACCCTGGGTCAGATTAATTAGGATCAAGGGGTTACCCAGCCCACTACTCGAACACCGCAGGGAGCGCCCGAACTGAAATCGACGGAGCTTATTATAACTCCATTGCCGTGACCTGGCTTAGGGTCACGTCAACTTTTTGCAATAAATCCCGGAGGTGGTTGTTCAACAGCACATCGGTTTCAGCCGCCTGGCGTTGCTGTCGCAGCAACTCGTAACTGAGGTTGAGCGCGGCCATCATGACGATGGACTCCAGCGACAGATTCTTGCCACTGTGGTCGCGAATTTCCCGCATTTTCCGGTCGAGGTGATGCGCGGCTTCCAGCAACTCCTCCCGCTCGGCGGGTAAACAGGCGAAGCGATAGTCGTTGCCGGCCAGATGCACGGCTACGCTGATGGTGTTCTGGCTCACAAGGTTTGCCCCAATCCTTTCAACCGGACAATCATCGCGTCGATGCGCGCGCGCAATTGGTCGTTCTTCTCGCGCAGCGCATCGCGTTCGCCTTGCAGCGTGGTCATTTCTTCGCGCAAGGACTGATTTTCCCGCGCCAGGCGCTCGCACCACTCGGCCAGGCGCTCGACCCGTTCGGCCAAAATCGCCAGATAGGTTTCGGCCGTTTCCACCGCCTCTGGCAGCGGGGCGCCATCATCCACCTCAGCGAGCGGTTCGCTTTCAACAAAACGATTATTTTCCATAACGATTACTATAGAGCGGCGCTTCCGATTCGGTCAATTTCAATTGTCGCCCCCTACCAAAATTTCAGAGTTCTGGCGTGGGATGTTAGGATGATTGAACCTAACACCGCTCCTCAGCGCTGGAGTCCATCGCATGTCCACCGCCTCTATCCCCCTGTTCGAGCGCCTGGCCCGCCTGCTCGATCCGTTCGATCCTGCGGAGTTGCACGGTCTATTGTGCGGTTTCCTTTGCGCCGATCCCACGCTCGACCGCGACCGTTGGCTTGCGCTAGCGCGCGGGGAGTTGGCCGATGGCGTGGAACTGACCGAGCCGGTTTGCGATCTACTCGCCAAACTGCTGGAGTTCGGCGCCGCTCAACTGGATTCCGCCGACGGATCCGTGGCTCCATTATTACCCGACGATGACGCTCCCTTGAATCGGCGGGCCGATGCGCTCGGCGCCTGGTGCCAGGGGTTGTTGTACGGGTTGGGGCTAGGCCGGGCGGATCGGGACGGCGCGCTGTCTGCGGACAGCCGGGAATTTCTGCGCGACGCGGCCGAGATCGCCCAAGTGGGCTTCGAGACCGATGCGGCCAATGAAGCCGATGAAACCGCCTACGCCGAAGTGGTCGAGTACCTGCGGATTGGATTGTTGATGATCCTGGAGGATCTGCGCCGCCCCGCCACTCCACGCCGTCTGCACTAAACCGGAAGCCACCGATGTTCGCCCGCGCCATTCCCGCCGCTGTATTTGCCCGTCGTCGCCGCGCCCTGCTTGAGCGCATGGGGCCGGGTTCCATCGCCTTGTTGCCCGCCGCTTTCGAAACACCACGCAACCGCGATGTGCATCACCCGTTTCGCCAAGACAGTGATTTCTATTATCTGACCGGCTTTCCCGAACCCGAAGCCATCGCCGTGCTCGCGCCCGGCGGCGAGCACGAATTTTTGCTGTTCTGCCGCGAGCGTGATCCGCACATGGAAATCTGGCATGGCCGCCGCGCGGGGCCACGGGGCGCCATGGAGCGCTACGGGGTGGACAACGCCCATCCTATTGCCGAGATCGATCAGCGGTTGCCGTCGCTGCTGGAAAACCGCGAGCGGGTGTTTTACGCCATTGGCGGCAATCCCGAATTCGACCGACGGATGATGGGTTGGCTCAATCAGGTGCGCGGCAAGGCGCGGATCGGGGTGCGAACGCCCGCAGTGTTCGTGGCCCTGGAACACTTGCTGCACGCCATGCGGTTGCGCAAGGAGCCAGAGGAAATCGCGGTGATGCGCGAATCCGCCCGGATCGCCGCCGAGGCGCATCAACGGGCGATGCGCGCCTGTCATCCGGGCCGGATGGAGTACGAACTCGAAGCGGAAATTCTGTACACCTTCATTCGCCACGGCGCTGGCTGGGCTTATCCGTCCATCGTCGGCGGCGGCGACAACGGTTGCATCCTGCACTACACCGAAAACAACGCCCCATTGCGCGATGGTGACCTCGTTTTGATCGATGCCGGCGCGGAATTGGACGGCTATGCGTCCGACATCACCCGCAGCTTTCCGGTGAACGGCCGCTTTTCCGGCGAGCAGCGCGCCATCTACGAGTTGGTGTTGGCCGCGCAGAAAGCGGCGATTGACCAGGTTCGACCGGGCCGCCACTTCAGCGAACCGCACGATGCGGCGGTGCGAACGCTGACCGAGGGGCTGGTGGCGTTGGGTTTATTGCGGGGCGACGTGGAGGAGTTGATCCAGACGGAGCAACACAAAGCGTTCTACATGCACCGTACCGGTCACTGGCTGGGCATGGACGTACATGACGTGGGCGATTACAAAACTGGCGACGACTGGCGGGTCTTTGAGCCGGGCATGGTTACCACCATCGAACCTGGTTTGTATATCCCCGCTGGTGGCAAGATTCTGGATGCCCATTGGGCGCGGCTGGGGGTTCATCTGGAAACCGAACTGGACGAGTGCTGGCAGCGCATCGGCGTGCGCATTGAAGACGACGTGCTGGTTACGGATGATGGCAATGCGGTGCTGACCGCCGCCGCCCCCAAGGAAGTGGATGAGATCGAGGCGCTGATGCGGGAAAGACGATGACGGCCAGCGACTACGACCTGCTGATCGTTGGTGGCGGCATGGTTGGTTCGACGCTGGCCTGCGCGCTGGGTGTCGCCGACTTGAAGATCGCCCTGCTTGAAGGAATGCCGCTGGACCGCATCCGACCGGGCGTGAATCTGGATTCGCGGGTGTCCGCCATCAGCCATGCCTCGCGGCGCATTTTCGCGGCGGTGGGCGCGTGGGACGGCATCGCCGCCTGGCGGGTCAGCCCCTTTCGCGACATGCGGGTATGGGATGCGGCCGGTTTTGGCGGTATTCATTTCGACAGCGCCGCCATGGGTGAATCATCACTCGGCTGGATCATCGAAAACCGGGTGATTCAATCCGCTCTGCTGGAACGGGCGCGGCAACTACCGACTGTGGAGTTGCTCTGTCCGGCGGCGCTGGATACCGTCGAAGCATTGGAGAACGGTCGCTGGCGGGCGCGTTTGCGCGACGGGCGTGAATTGACCACCCGGTTGTTGGTTGGCGCGGACGGCGCGGAATCGAAGGTCCGGGAAATGGCGGGGATCAAAACCAGCGGCTGGAATTACGGCCAGCACGCGGTCGTCGCCAACGTGCGCACCGCCGAGCCGCATCAGGCAACCGCCTGGCAACGCTTTCTGCCGACCGGGCCATTGGCGTTCTTGCCGCTGGCCGATGGTCGCTGCTCCATCGTTTGGGCGACCACGCCGGAATGGGCCGGGGCATTGCTGGCCTTGGACGAATCCGACTTTGCCCAGGCGCTGGCCGAGGCGTTCGACTGGCGGCTGGGAGCGATCCTTGAAGTGGGGCCACGGCTGGCGTTCCCGCTGCGGCGGCAACACGCCCATGCCTATGTCAAACCCGGCCTCGCCCTCATCGGCGATGCCGCCCACGTCATCCATCCGCTAGCCGGCCAGGGCGTGAATCTGGGGTTGCTGGACGCGGCGGCGCTGGCCGAGGTCATTCTGGACGCGGTCGCCGCCGGCCACGACCTTGGCGCGCTCAAGGTGCTGCGTCGCTACGAACGCTGGCGCAAGGGCGACAATCTGCTGATGATGGGGGTGATGGACGGCTTCAAGCGATTGTTTGGCGCCACGCCGCCGCCGGTGCGACTGTTGCGCAACCTCGGCCTCAATCTGACCGACGCCGCCGGACCGCTCAAGCATCGAATCGCCCGCCGGGCGATGGGGCTGGACGGCGATTTGCCGCGACTGGCGCGGGACGCGATTTGAAGTGGCTGAACCACTCGTCATTCAAGTCGAGAACCTCAGTAAACACTACGGTTCGGTGCGGGCGGTGGACGCCATCGACTTCGCCATCGGCCGGGGGACGACCTGCGCCCTGCTGGGCGGCAACGGCGCGGGCAAGACCACGACCATCGCCATGCTGTTGGGGTTGTTGTTGCCGACCAGCGGCCAGATTCGCATCCTGGGCGAGGACATGCCGCGCCATCGCCAGCGTGTGTTGTCGCGCATGAATTTTTCCTCGCCCTACATCGACTTGCCGCAACGGTTGACCGTCGCTGAAAACCTGACCGTTTACGCCCGATTGTATGGCGTGCGCCGCGTGCGGGAACGGTTGGCGACGCTAGGGCGGGAGTTGGACATTGACGCCTTTTTCCAGCGTCCCCATGGCAGTCTGTCCGCTGGCCAAAAAACCCGCGTGGCGTTGGCCAAGGCGCTGTTGAACGCACCGGAAATCCTGCTGCTGGATGAACCGACCGCTTCGCTCGATCCCGACACCGCCGACCGGATGCGCCACATTCTGACCAACTATCAGCGGCAAAGCGGCGCCACCTTGCTGCTGGCTTCGCACAACATGAGTGAAGTCGAGCGGCTGTGCGACCAGGTCATCATGCTGCGGGCGGGCCGTGTGGTCGCCACCGGCGCGCCGCGCGAGTTGATTCACCGCTACGGTCGCAAGGATATGGAGGAAGTCTTTCTCGACATCGCCCGAGGCATTCAGCGCGGCGAGGTAGTGGAATGAGTGGTATTTCCCCACGCCGGATCGGCGCGCTGGCCTTGCGCTATCTCTACCTGCTGCGGAGTTCGCGGGTTCGCATCGTCGAACTGGCCTACTGGCCCACGGTGCAGATGATCCTGTGGGGCTTCATCACCCGGTATTTGGCCGGCCATAGCGACGTGCTGAGTCAGGCAACGGGGCTGCTGCTGGCCGGCGTGTTGCTGTGGGACATTCTGTTTCGCAGCCAACTGGGTCTGTCGGTGGTATTTTTCGAGGAACTGCACGCTCGCAATCTGGCGCAATTGCTCATCAGCCCGCTGCAACCCATGGAGCTGATCGTCGCGCTGATGTCCATTAGCCTGGTGCGTACCCTGATCGGCGTGGGCATTGCGGTCCTGCTGGCGATTCCGTTCTACGGCTTCAACCTGTTCAGTCTCGGCCTGCCGCTGGCGGGTTTTTTCCTCAACCTGCTGTTGATGGGCTGGGCCATCGGCCTGTTGGTGTCGGCGCTGGTGCTGCGCTACGGCATGGGGGCGGAAAGCATCGCCTGGGCGGCGATTTTCGCGTTGGCGCCACTCTGCGGAATTTATTATCCCATCGCCACGCTGCCCGGTTGGCTGCAACCGTTGGCCTGGGCGCTGCCAGCCAGCTACGTGTTCGAGGGAATGCGGGTGGTGTTGCTGGAGCATGTGGTTCGGCTGGATTTCCTGCTCTACGCGCTATTGCTTGATGCTGGCTATCTGGGTTTGGGCATCCAGGTGTTTCTGGCCACCGTCCACCAGGCGCGCGAACGGGGTTCGCTGTTGCAGTCGGGGGAGTAAAGGAAGTTTCGTTACTGAACTGACATATTTCCTCCATTCACCTGCTCAGGGTGTTTATGAACGCCGACGGCATCAATGACAAAGAGATTCTCTGGTTGGTGATCGTCCACCCGACCTTGGTGGTTTCGGCGCTGTTGTTGGCGGCGATCGACAAAATCGCCTTCGCCCAGCATCGGTATTAGGCACTGTCCGGTTTGTCGACTCTCACTATTACCGGGCTCAGGCGGACCGCCACGGCCAACAGAACTTCGTGGACCCGCCGCTAGATCGCTGCCGTAATCGACTCCCAGACGTAATGGAACGTCAATTCTGGAAAAAGCTGGAGAGGTGGCCCTCGGTGGAACCTGTTAAGGTTCCTGGTTACCACGCCGATTCCACCGAGGGCCATTCTGATGAGTTTAGAAGACTTAGAGCCTGTAATAAAACTAAGCTGTTGTTTTTATTATAAAATTATTGTATAATTTTCATGAAAAACTTGATTTTGAATTGATTCATGGATTAGGAAACACATCGGCCAAATCGATCACCGCGTCCGGAAAAAGAGTCGGTGCAATTTTACCGGTCAGACGGCAATCCCGTTGCCGGTATTCACCGTTTATCGGTTCATGGTAGATTTCCAGTTGCCGATTCGGGATATCCAGTAACCAAACTTCGGGAATACCGTTTTTGGCGTAGAGCGGAATCTTGACATCGCGGTCGTAGCGGAGAGTGCTGTCGGAGATTTCAATGAGCAGTAATACATCTTCAACATGGGGGTGAGCCTGTTCATAATAATCCTCGCGCCAGCGCAGAATAGCGATATCCGGCTGAGGCTCCTCATAGCCACCCAGCACCACAGGGTTTTGTGCCGCAATAATCGCTTGATTGCCAAACGTTTTGTAAAACATGTGGATGAAACGATTGACCTTGCCGCCGTGTTGACTACCTATTGGCGCCATTTCAACGATCTCCCCATCAATCAACTCCACCCACGAATCTTCGTTCAGCAAACCGACTTCCCCCATACGATGGTATTCCGCCACGGTCCAGCGATGGCGCGGCCGAAGATTCGGCGATTTCTGTTCCACCAATGGCGTTGGCATGGCTCATCCTCCCATTAAATCGCCCCGAAAATACAACTCAAGGGTCGAATGATACGACAGCCGATCAAGACGAAATATCCAAATCCTTATCCAGCAAATCCTGCCTAGCCGGTAAGCCGCGCCAATGCACATCTCGCTGTGGGAAGGGAATCTCGATTTGGTTCGCGCGCAGCGCCAGCAGGATGCCGTTATGCAGCTCGTGGGTCGCCGGCAGACGGTTGGCCACTTCCCGCACGAACACCCGCACCTCGAACTCCAGCGCGCTCTCGCCGAACTTCAGAAACAACACTGCGGGAGCCGGCTCTTTCACCACCAGTGGGTGTGTGGTCGCCACCTCCAGCAATACTTGGTAAACCAGCAGAGGATCGCTGTCATAACCGACTCCCACCGGAATCACGACCCGGGTGAGGGGATCGCTCCGGGCCCAATTGATCAGCGAACTGGTGATGAAAGTGTTGTTGGGGACGATGATTTCCTTGCGATCCCAATCGGTGATGGTGGTGGCGCGGATGTTGATGCGCGACACCGTGCCGCTCAAGCTGTCGAGGGTCACGGTGTCCCCCACCCGAATCGGTCGCTCCAGCAGCAAGATCAGGCCGGAAAAGAAATTGCTGAAAATTTCCTTCAGTCCGAAGCCCAAGCCCAGACCGAGGGCGGCGACCAGCCACTGCACCTGATCCCAACCGATGCCGACGGTATCCAGCGCCGCCGCCAGCCCAATGGCGGTAATCAGGTAGCGGCTGATGGTGATGATGGCGTTGCGGTTGCCAGGGTCCACCGCCAATCGTTGCAGCACCACCAATTCCAGCACGCCAGGCAAATTGCGCGCCAGAAAACCGACCAACACCAGCAATGCCCCAGCGATGACGATGCTTCCCAAAGTGATGTCGGCAACCTGCGCGCCCGTGGCGGTCTGTACCGTTTGATGCCAAAGGGTAATTTCGTTGAGGATGGAAAAGGCCGGAATCAGTCCGCCCCAGATTTGCCATAACCCGAAACCCAATCCCAGCAGAACAGTCAGGTTCATCAGGCTCCGGGTCTGTTCGCTGACGGTGGTCAGGTCCAGGTCCGGCAGCTTGGGAATTTCCGGAAAGCCCTCGCCGGAGGCCGGCCCGGTATCCTTGCTGGCGCGGGCGGCCAACCGCGCTTCGCGCTTGGCGAGAGCCTGTTGCAGCGCCAGGCGGCGCTGGCTGATGTTGAGCCAGCGTAGAAACAGATTGACCGACAGAACCGCGCCTAGCAGCAACCAAGCCGTCAGCACCATGCGGCCGCGCAACTGCATCGCGGTGTAGTAGTAACCGGACAATGCCAGCAAGACGATCAGCATTTGCGTCCCCACGATTAGGGGATACCACAGGTAGCGAAACCGCCAGGTTGCGCCGATGCGCCCCGCCGCCAGACCGGCGAGCAACGCTTGGCGCGGATCCAGCACCCGCCAGAGCACCACGGTCAGCGCCAGGGTACTGGCGGAGAACGCCATCCGTCCCAGGGTATCGCTATACAGTGGATCGGGCTGGCTTTCGCAAAGGCCGACGAGGATCAATCCCAAGGGGCCGATCCACAGAAACCAGTGGAGGTAGCGGCGCAGCAACTGACAGCCGGCTTCGCTCCAGCCAAAATGCGCGATGGCCAACCCTTGCGGACGGCAGAGCTGGCGCACGAAGGTAACATTCACCGTTAGGAACGCGCCGGTAACGAGGCCGAAACTGAGTCCTCGCGAAAAATCGGCGGCATTGCCGGAGACGTGCAGTAGCCAAGCCAGCCAAGCCAGCAACCAGGGCCAGGGCAGCGCCAGCAGCACCGTCATGGCCAAGGCGCGACCGGTCAGCCCAAAGCGGTCGTGGCCCACGTCGCCGATGGCGTCCACTCCTTCGCCCAGGTATCTGATCAGCGACCGGCGATAAATCAGTAACCCCAAAAAGATCAGCGCGCCGAGTGTCGCCAGTTCCGGTTGATTTTGCGCGCCACGCTCCAGGTTTTGCCAGACCTCGATCCAGTGGGCCGGTTTCGCCAGCCAAGTCAATGCCTGTCCCTGTATCCCGAGCCACTCGGCGCCAAGCCGCGGACTGCTGCGAATCCACAGCAGATGCCGGTCCAGCAAGGTCCCGTACAGTTCCGCCTGGTCGATCAACTTGCGCTGGGCTTCGTCCAGGGCGACCAGTTCGGTGGTGAGGTTCGAGTAGCCACCGCTCAGTTTCTCCAGCAGTTGTTGACGTTCGACCAGTAGGGATCGCAGCTCCGCGAGCACCGCTCGCCGTTGCGCATCCGACCATTGCGGGTCGAATTGGGTCGCCAGTTCCTGGAGATTCTCCTCGATGGCCCGAACGCGACGCATCTGTTCCTCGGTCTGGAATTGCTCCAGACGGGCCTGGATGATGCTTTGTTGACGCTCGCTGGCGCTGCGCTGGTATTGGCGGATATCCGGCAGATTGCGTCGTTCCTCCAATAGAATCGGTCCGATGGCATCGCTGAACCCGGCAATACCCAGTTGCTGTCGGATTCCCCGCATGCGTTCCATCAATTGCGCCAAATATTCGTTGGCTTGCGCTTGGCGGTCGTCGATTTCATCGCTGTTTCGGACCAGTTGGGCCAAGCGGCGACTGATGGCGGCGTTTTCGGCGGCGGCGGTCTGGACCACCGTCGGCTTGGCGGCGGCCTCTTGCTTGGCCTGATCGGTTTGCTGCACCACCGCGGTCGCTTCATCGCGCCGCCGGGTGCTCAAGAGGTTTTGCAGTTGCTGCACTTGCGTCTGGGCTTGCTCGACTTCCCGCACCGCCGCCGCCCGCTGGGCATTCAACAGGGTGTAACGGACATCGTAGCTCAGCCGCTCCTGCTCCAGCATGGCCATCTGTTGGTTCAACGCCTGCCGCTGCGTGGTCAACGCCAACTGTCGCGCCTGCGCCAATAGCAAAGTCGTGTTGGGTGGAACGGCGGCCTGAAGTTTGCTCTCCAAGTCGGCGGCTTGCTGCTTGAGGCCGTTCAGTTCGGTCAGGACATTTTTGGGGCGGGTCTGCTGCACCGTTAGCTGTTGGTCCAGGTCGGCCAGGCGTTTTTGAGCATCGCTTAGGCTGACTTGCGTTTGCGCCAGTTGTTGGGACAATTTTTCGATGGACAGCGTCGACGATGGCGCGGGCTGGGGTTCGCTCGTCGGGGTTTGCTGCAAGCGGGCGGTTTCCAGTGGAGCCGACTGCTGGAGTTTTTGATAGGCGGCGGCGCTATCGGCGAAGTTTTTCGCTGCCTGTAGTTGGCTGATCGCTTGCTGATAAAGCCCTTGCGCTTGGGTGCGTTCGCTCTCTGGCAAATCGCGGAGGGTGGCGAGCGCGGCCAGCTTGGCCTGTACCTCTTCCAACGTGGGTGTGGTGGAGGCGGTGGGCGGCGCCGGACTGGGGTTGGGCTGAGGAGCGGCATCGGCCATCCACACGATCAATAGGAGAGAAACCAGCAGCCCGAGATAACGCGGCCAGGCGACGATGCTCATATTTTGGGGTTTCAATGTTCGACAACTCTGGTGCAACTGAAACGGGTTTTGTCTAAAGCAGGGTTTCGATATGGCCCAACAGCGCCATCAACGCCCCGCGATGTTGTTCCACCACCGCCCGGCCACGCTGACCGGCATCTTGACGCAACGTGGGATTGGCGAGCAGGCGGTCCACCGCCGCCGCGAGTTCCGCCGCGTCGGCGACCCGCCAAGCCGCTTTCACGGCCAGTAACCGCTCGCTGGATTCGGTGAAGTTGAACAGGTGCGGGCCAAATAGCACCGGCAAACCCAGCAATGCCGGCTCCAGGACGTTATGGCCGCCGGTGGGCACCAGACTGCCGCCAACGAAGGCCAGATCGGCGGCGGCGTAGAACCGCAGCAACTCGCCCATGCTGTCGCCGAGAAAAACAGCGATATCCGGCGCGCAGGGCCGCTGCTCGCTACGTCGGACCACGCTGAAGCCCCGTTGTTGGCATAGCGCCGCCACGTTGTCGAAACGTTCGGGGTGACGCGGCACGAGAAGCAACAGCAGTTCGGGCCAGCGGGCGCGGAGGCGAGCCAAGGCATTCAGGACATGCGCATCCTCGCCGGCGTGGGTGCTGGCCGCGATCCAGACTGGACGATTGGCGCCCAATGTGTCCCGGCGGAACCGCCGGCCCCACGCTGACAGATCATCCGGCAGGGTCAGGTCGTACTTGAGATTGCCCGCGATGACCACCCGTGGCGCGCCCAGCGCGCGAAACCGCTCGGCGTCGGCCTCGGCCTGAGCGGCGATCAGGGTGATATCGCGCAACAGCGTAGCGGTCAGCCAGCGAATCCGCGCATAGCCGCGCGCCGAGCGTTCCGACAGCCGGGCATTGGCGATCAGCGTCGGAATATCGGCCACCGCGCATTGGCGCAGCAGATTGGGCCACAACTCGGTTTCCATGATGATGGCCAGCCTGGGCCGGGTTTGGCGCAGAAACCGCGCCACCGCGCCCGGCAAGTCGTAAGGCGCGTAGACGTGATGCACCTGCTCGCCCAGCGCCGCGCGCACCTGGCGGGAGCCGGTCAGGGTGGTGGTCGTCACTAGCAGCGGTAGATCAGGATAACGGTTCAGCAGAGCGCGGATGAGTGGCAGGGCGGCGCGGGTTTCGCCCACCGACACGGCGTGAACCCACAGGCCGCCGGAAGGCAGGGGCGGGATAAATCCAAGCCGCTCGCGCCAGCGTTGGCGATGTCCCACGTCCCGTCGACCACGCCAGTACACGCGCAGCAACACCAGCGGCAGCAGCAGGTACAGGAGGGTGGTATACAGCAGGCGCGGGATTCGACCTCGCCAATCCATGCGGTCGTTCATGTCGAATCCGGCAACTCCTTGTTCCATAGCAACGTCGCGCCGATGACCGCCGCTGGCATGGCCAGAAAATTCAGCAGTGGGATCAACGTCAACAGCAGCGCCGTGCCGCCGAAGCCAAGGGTCAGCGGCCAATGCTGGCGCAATAGCCGGCGCTGCGCCTTGAAGTTCAGCCCACGGTTGCCCAGCGGATAGTCGGCGTACTCCAGCGCCAGCATCCAGGCCGTGAAGACCGCCCACACCACCGGCGCGACCACGTTGACGACCGGCACGAACGAAAGCACCAATGGTGGAATCGCCCAAGCCACGAAGTACAGCAGCTTGCGCAGTTCCGCCAGCGGAGCGCACAACAATTCCCGCCAGGACAGTTCGGTGGGTGGCGGCGCGCGGCCATCGGGACGAACCATTCTTTCGACCCGCTCGGCCAGCAAGCCGTTGAAGGGCGCGGCAATGACGTTGGCGACCAGGGAAAAGGTGTAAAACACCACCACCAGCACGGTCAGAATGAAGAGCGGCCACAGCAACCAGTGCAGCCAGGCCAGCCAGTCCGGCAACCAGCCTTGCAACGCCCGATCGAAGTGCTGCAACTGGTTCGCGCCCAGCCAGATCCCGCCGCCGAACAACAGGGCGTTGATCAACAGCGGAATCGCCACGAAACCGCGTAGGCCGGCCTTGGGCAACCAGTGCAAACCGGTCAGCACATAGCCCGCGCCTCGGGTGAAGGAATTACGCATGACTCAGGATATCCCTCTGGGAGAAAATCGGCATTCGTTTCAAAACACGGCAATCTACGTTACTATTTTTGGACTTTAAAGCCGGACGCCACCGAAGCCGGACGACGTCTTAACGAAGAACCCTCGCCGCGGCCTTGGCCGCCAAGCTGGCAGGTTTTGACCACCATATGGCCACCATTGTCATCCCCAGTTCCGGGGTCGGATTTCGATCACGGCTCTGGAACATCCTCAGCCACTCTGGCTTCATTACTAACAACCAAGGAGCACACGCATGAAAGCACCCGTTCGCGTCGTTATCACCGGCGCCGCCGGCAACATCGGCTATGCCATGGCTTTCCGGATCGCCTCGGGAAGTATGTTGGGTCCCGACCAGCCGGTGATCTTGCAACTGCTGGAAATCACCCCGGCGCTCCAGGCGCTGCAGGGCGTGGTGATGGAACTCAACGATTGCGCGTTTCCGTTGCTGGCGGGCGTGGTCGCCACCGACAAGCTGGAAGTGGCGTTCAAGGACGCCAACTTTGCCATGTTGGTCGGCGCCCGGCCGCGCGGCCCCGGTATGGAGCGCAAGGATCTGCTGACCGCCAACGGCGCCATCTTTGGGCCGCAGGGCCGGGCGATCAACGATTACGCCGCCGATGACATCCGGGTGCTGGTGGTCGGTAACCCCGCCAACACCAACTCGCTGATCGCGGCCAGCAGCGCCCCGGATCGTGACCGCCGCCGGTTCCATGCCATGACCCGGCTGGACCACAACCGCGCCCTGAGCCAGTTGGCCGAGAAGACCGGCGCCCACGTCAACGACATCAAGAAGATGACGATCTGGGGCAACCACTCTTCGACTCAGTATCCTGACATCGGCCAATGCACCGTCAAGGGCAAGGCCGCGACCTCCCTGGTGGATCAGGAATGGTATCGCGGCACCTTCATTCCCGATGTGCAGCAACGCGGCGCGGCGATTATCAAGGCGCGCGGCGCGTCCTCCGCCGCTTCCGCCGCTTCCTCAGCCATCGATCACATGCGTGATTGGGCGCTGGGCACCCCGGATGGCGATTGGGTCAGCATGTCCGTCCCGTCCGACGGCTCCTACGGCATCGGCGAAGGCGTGATCTACTCGTATCCATGCGTTTGCAAGAACGGCGACTACCAGATCGTGCAGGGCCTGCCGGTCGATGAGTTCAGCCGTGGGAAGATGCTGGCCACCGAGCAGGAACTGCGCGAGGAACGCGCCAGCATTGAAGAGCTGTTGAAGGCCAAGTAAGGACCCGCCCGCCGTCCCCGGTTGCCTTCGAGGGCGGCGGACAGGAATTTTCCGAGCAAGCGACTACACTACTGCTGACGATAACCATAACGTCGCGTCTCAAAACCACTGAATAGGAAGGCATCCACCCATGACGTATGAAGAATTCCATCGCTGGTCCATCGAAAATCCCGAAGGCTTCTGGGGCGAACAGGCCAAGATGATCGATTGGCACAAGCCGCCACAGAAGGCTCTGGATTACTCCAAACCGCCGTTCAGCAAGTGGTTCGTCGGCGGCGAGACCAACCTTTGTTACAACGCCGTGGACCGGCACTTAGCCACCCGCGCCGATCAGCCCGCGCTCGTCTACATCTCCACCGAGGTCAACGAGACCAAGTCCTACAGCTATGCGGAACTGTACCAGGAAGTCAACCGCTGCGCCGGTGTGCTGCAATCGCTAGGTATCCAGAAGGGTGATCGGGTGATCATCTACATGCCGATGATCGCCGAGGCCGCCGTCGCCATGTTGGCCTGCGTCCGGTTGGGGGCGATTCACTCGGTGGTATTCGGTGGGTTCGCGTCCGCCAACCTGGCGGTGCGCATCGACGATGCCAAACCCAAGCTGATGATCACCGCCGACGCCGGCATGCGCGGTGGCAAGGCGGTGCCCTACAAGCATCTGGTGGACGAGTCCATTCGTCTGGCCAAGTTCCCACCGGAAAAGGTGCTCATCGTCAATCGTGGCCTGGACAAGGCGATGGCGATCACCGAAGGCCGCGATTTGGACTACGCCACCCTGCGCGCCCAGCATATGGATGCCCAGGTGCCCGTGGTCTGGCTGGAATCCAGTGAGCCCAGCTACATTCTCTATACCTCCGGCACCACCGGCATTCCCAAGGGCGTGCAGCGCGACACCGGCGGCTACACGGTGGCGCTGGCCGCGACCATGAAGTATCTGTACAACACCAACCCCGGCGAGGCGATGTTCACCACCTCCGACATCGGCTGGGTGGTGGGGCACTCGTACATCGTCTACGGCCCGTTGATTTACGGGGTGACGACGATCATGTACGAAGGTTTGCCGACCAATCCCGATCCGGGCATCTGGTGGAAGATCGTGCAGGATTACAAATGCACCGCCATGTTCTCCTCGCCGACCGCGGTACGGGTGCTGAAGTCGCAGGATCCCAAGTACATGAAGATGTACGATCTGTCCTCGCTGCGCACTCTGTTCCTGGCGGGCGAGCCCCTGGACGAGCCGACCTCGCGTTGGATCACCGAGGGGCTGAGTCGCCCGGTGCTGGATCACTACTGGCAGACCGAAACCGGCTGGGCGATGCTGACCTATCTGCCCGGCGTGGATCTGAAGCCCAACCGCTTTGGGTCGCCCGGCTTTCCCAACTTCGGCTACAACATCAAGGTCATCAGCGAAGCCACCGGCGAGGAAGTCGGCAACAACGAGAAGGGCGTGCTGGTGGTGGTGCCGCCGCTGCCGCCGGGCAACCTGTCCACGGTGTGGGGTGACGATGCGCGCTTCGTCAAGAGCTACTTCACCACTTTCAAGGAGGCAGTGTACAACTCCTTCGACTGGGCAGTGCGCGACGACGACGGCTATTTCTTCATCCTGGGCCGCACCGACGACGTGATCAACGTGGCCGGCCACCGCCTCGGTACCCGCGAAATCGAAGAAGCGATCCAGTCCCATCCGGGCGTCGCCGAGGTGGCGGTGATCGGCGTGGCCGATAAACTCAAGGGTCAGGTGCCGGTCGGCTTCGCCCGGCTGAAGGATCCGACCCAGCTCGATGCGCCGGGCGCCGCCGAGCGACTGGAGAAGGAAGTCATCGGCAAGGTGCAGGAACTGCTCGGCGCGGTCGCCAAGCCGCACGCGGTCCACTTCGTCAACGCGTTGCCCAAGACCCGCTCCGGCAAGCTGCTGCGGCGGTCGATTCAGGCGCTGGCCGAAGGTCGTGATCCGGGTGATCTGTCGACTTTGGACGATCCGAATTCGCTGGAGGAAGTCCGCCGGGCGGTTGCGCACCATTAAATTGCCAACCCTCCGCAGGGTCCATAGCCGCTCGTGGCCTTCCGCCATGGAGCGGCTGGAACCGCTCAAACCTGAGCATCGGCCAACCGTCTTACAATCCCAGTAGCCGGTCCAGCCAATCGGCGGCCTCGCCCGCGCCGGTTGGCGCCACCGGCGGCTTGGCGGGTAGCGCCAGCAACTCCCGCAGCGGTTCCGCCAATGCACCGCTTGCCAGTTGCCGGCGGTTGATTTTCACGCCGCTCCCGCATTTCAGCAGCCAGTCGCTCAGCCAAGGCTCTTCCGGCCAATCGTCGCGTTCGACGTAGAGTACCCGCGTCCCGTTGCAAGCCGCCTCGGTAAACGCGCCATAACCGGGTTTGGTGAACAGCACGTCGCACGAACGGATCAAATCCAGCATTCCGTAATCGTCCAGCCCGGCCCAACTCGCCATGTCCGGCCGCGCCACATTCCAATTCGGCGGGGTCAGCCAGCGCACTCCCGGCAATTCCGGCCAGGCTTCCAGCGGCGGACGCATGGCCACGCCACCCAGTCCCATCAACACCAGCGTTTCGCTCGCATCCAAACCGAGCCGGCGGTTAATCGCCATCCGCCGATCCTGGCCCAAGGCGGCAATGGGACCGATGGCGCGGGCATTCCGCAAGTCCGGCATCGGCATGGATGGCGCTGGTTGCAGGAAAGCGACAGCACTGTTGTAAGCCGTCAGCATCGGCGCGCGGAGTGTTTGCAGATCGGATGCGTTCGGGTAATAGCCGGCCAGAATGTCCGCCCAGTTCAGCGAACACAGCGCCAGTGCCGGGATGTCCAGCCGAGCCGCCGCCGCCAGAGTCAGGTAGGGTACGTCCGCGAGCAGCAAATCCGGCGCCGCGTCGCGCAGCATGTGCTCCTGCCAGGCCAGCCGCGTGTCCCATTCAGCGTGAAAGGTTCGATACGCGGCCAGACTTTCGGCGATGTTGGCGTCCAGGGCATCCACCATCACCATGCCAAAATCGGCCGCGCCAAACACCACGGTAAAGGGGCCACCGATGCGCTCGCGCAATACCTCCTCCGGCAAGACGCTTTGCAGGGTCAATTGTGCGTCTGGCCAGCGGCGACGCCATTGATTCAACACCGGCGCGATCTGCGCCAGATGACCGAAACCATGCCCGGACAGAGCGACGTACAGATGGGGAATCATGGCGATACAAAATCCTCTTCGCTTGGCGACACGAACGAAGCTGTGATCGTGTGAGATGCGATGTGAGCATGATGGGAATTGTTTTCGAGAGGAATTACCGCAGTTCCCTGGGTAGCGCGAACACCACGTTCTCCTCGCATCCCACGCTTTCCGTCACCGCCGTGGCGCCCAGTTCCCGCAGGCGGGCAATGACCTGCCGCACCAGCACTTCAGGGGCCGAAGCGCCGGCGGTCACGCCAATGGCTGTTTTTCCAACCAGCCAGTCCGGGTCGATATCCCCCGGTCCGTCGATCAGCCAGGCCGGTGTGCTTTCCTTCCCGGCCAGTTCCCGTAGCCGGTTGGAGTTGGAACTGTTGCGCGAGCCGACCACCAGCAGTAACTGGCAGCGCCGCGACAAGTCCTTGACCGCGTCCTGCCGGTTCTGCGTGGCGTAACAGATATCGTCCTTGCGAGGTCCCTGGATCGCTGGAAACCGCTCGCGCAGGGCAGCGACAATCCGCGCGGTGTCGTCCACCGACAGGGTTGTCTGGGTGACATAGGCCAGCTCGGCGGGATCGCGCACCGGCAGCGCCGCTACGTCTTCGACCGTTTCCACCAGATACATCCGCCCACCCTGGCTCTCGTCGTACTGGCCCATGGTGCCTTCGACCTCCGGGTGACCCGCATGGCCGATCAGGATCACCTCGCGACCCGCGCGGGCGTGGCGACTCACCTCCAGGTGGACCTTGGTGACCAGTGGGCAGGTGGCGTCGAAGACCTTGAGACCTCGTCGCTCGGCGTCTTCCCGTACCGTGCGCGACACGCCATGAGCGCTGAAGATCACGGTCGCGCCGTTCGGTACTTCGTCCAGCTCCTCAACAAACACCGCGCCCCGTTGCCGCAGGTTGTCCACCACAAAGCGGTTATGCACAACTTCGTGGCGCACGTAGATCGGCGCGCCGAACAGGTCCAGCGCACGTTCGACGATGCCGATGGCCCGGTCCACCCCGGCGCAAAAACCGCGTGGGTTAGCCAGATGAATATGTATGCTCATGCGGGCCTCGTCGTGGACGGTGGACGATTAGACGGTGGGATCCCGCAAGTCGCTCGTATTGCGGGACCATAGGCTTTCTAGCACCAGCAGCACCGCGCCGACGGTGATGGCCGAATCAGCGATGTTGAAGGCCGGCCAGTACCAGCGGTCATAATAAAGCTGGATGAAGTCAATGACTTGTCCAAGCCAGGCCCGATCGATCAGGTTGCCGACCGCCCCGCCGAGGATCAATGCCAGGGCGGTTGCCAGCCATTTTTCTCCCGGCTTGAGCCGTCCCAGCCAGACGATCAACCCGATGCTGACCGCCGCGCCCAGTCCCAGGAAGAACCACCGTTGCCAGCCACCCGCGCCGGCCAGAAAGCTGAAGGCGGCGCCAGTGTTGTAGGTCAGCATGAGGTTGAACGAGGGCAGCACCGGCACCGGCTGGTGCATGGCCAGAAAAGTCTCGGCGAGGAGTTTAGTGGCCTGATCAAGCGCAATCACCAAGACGCTGAGCCAGATCCATTTTTTCAACATCTCAAAGCCCACCACCGAAGATGCTGGCGAAATCCACGCGAATGCCCTCGTTTTCCGCCACACCGGCCAGTTGCGTTTTGCGGTACAGGGAACTCTGGTTGAGGGAAGGACTCACGACCGACTGTTCTCCACGTCAGGCGAACCGGCGCTCTTCGCCAGTCCCAAACGCATTGTCCACGCAACGCCCGCAGAGTTCCGGGTGCTCGGTGTTCTGGCCTACGTCCTCGCGGTGATGCCAGCAGCGGACGCATTTGGCGTGGACGCTGGGGGTTACCCGGATCGCCAGCGGTTGACCGTTGATCTGAACTTCCACCGCGTCTTCCGGCTTGGCGGTCAAAGGCTGAACCCGTGCGTAGGAGGTGATCAGGAAGAAACGCAACTCGTCGCCGATCCGGCTCAAATCCTCGGCCAAACTCCCAGCGCAATACAAGTTCACTTCCGCGTCCAACCCCGAGCCGATGCCACCCGCAACCCGCAGTTTCTCCAGTTCCTTGCTGACTACCTCGCGGACGGCGATCAGCCGATCCCAGTAGGCGGCGTTCAACGGCTCGTCGTCGCCGACCGCGAACAGTCCGGTATGCCAGGTGGTCAAGAAGATCGATGGACCACGCTCGCCGGGCAAGTTCCGCCAGATTTCCTCGGCGGTGAAGCTCAGGATCGGCGCCAGCCAGCGCGTCATCGCTTCCAGGATGTGGTGCATCGCGGTCTGCGCCGAGCGGCGGGCGACGCTATCGCGCCCGGTGGTGTACTGGCGGTCCTTGAGGATGTCCAGATACAAGCTGCCCAGGTCCACCGAGCAGAAGTTGTGGATCTTCTGGTAGATCAGATGGAACTGGTACTGATCGTAAGCCTCCAGGATTTCCTCCTGCAAGCGGCGGGTTCGATCCACCGCCCAGCGATCCAGCGCCAGCATTCGTTCCGGTGGCAGCCGGTCGTGGGCGGGATCGAAGCCGTTGAGATTGGCCAGCAGGAAGCGGGCGGTATTGCGCATCCGCCGGTAGGAGTCGGCCATGCGCTTGAGGATTTCGTCGGAGACGCCCATCTCGCCGCGATAATCAGTCGCCGCCACCCACAGCCGCAGCACGTCGGCGCCCAGCGAACTGACCACTTTTTGCGGCGCGACCACGTTGCCCAGCGATTTCGACATCTTGCGGCCTTGGGCGTCCACGGTGAAGCCGTGGGTCAGCAGACCCTTGTACGGTGCGACGCCGCGCATCGCCACCGAGGCCAACAGGGAAGACTGGAACCAACCGCGGTGCTGGTCGGAACCTTCCAGATACAGTTCCGCCGGGAAATGCAGTTCCGGTCGGCGATCCAGCACCGAAAGATGTGTCGTGCCGGAGTCGAACCACACATCCAGCGTGTCGGTCACCTTGTCGTAGTGCGCCGCGTCCGCGCCCAGCAGTTCCGCTGGGTCGAGTTCGAACCAGGCGTCGATGCCGCCCTGTTCGATGCGTTGCGCCGCCTGTTCCATCAGTTCCAGCGTGTTCGGATGCAGCTCGCCGGTCTGCTGGTGGGTGAACAAGGCGATGGGTACACCCCAGTAGCGTTGCCGGGATACGCACCAGTCGGGGCGGTTGGCCACCATGCCCTGAATCCGCGCCTCGCCCCAGTCGGGAGTGAAGTGAAGCTTCTTGATCTCCGTCAGGGCCTGAGCGCGCAAGGTGTGTGGGTGATCCATACCGATGAACCATTGCGCGGTGGCGCGGAAAATCACCGGGGTCTTGTGCCGCCAGCAGTGCGGATAACTATGCTTCAGACTGGCGACCCGCAGTAGCTTGCCATGGATCTTCAGCGTGTCGATCACCCGTTCATTGGCGGCGAACACGTGCAGGCCAGCGAACAGCGGCGTATCGGGCAGGAAACGACCGTCCGGCCCGACTGGGTTGTTCACCGGCAAGCCGTAGCGCGAACCGACCACGTAATCTTCCTGGCCGTGGGCAGGCGCGGTGTGGACCGCGCCGGTGCCGGCGTCGGTGGTGACGTGATCGCCAAGGATGACCGGCACTTCCCGGTCGTGGAATGGATGGCGCAGGGCCAGCCCTTCCAGTTCGGCGCCCAGCCCATAGGCGATCACCTGATAATTCTCGACCTGCCAACGCGCTAGCGAATCCTTCAGCAATGGTTCGGCGACGAGCAGTCGCTCCTGGCCCCGGTCGGTTTCGACTTGCGCCACCACGTATTCCAACCCCGGATTGATCGCCACCGCCTGGTTGGCCGGCAGCGTCCACGGGGTGGTGGTCCAGATCACCACGGCCAGCGGACCCTTGCCCTCGTGGCCTTCGACATGGTGCAGTCGAGTCATCAGCGCCTCGGGGTCCACCACCGAAAAGCGCACGTCAATCGCCAGCGCATCGCGGTCCTCGTACTCGACCTCGGCCTCGGCCAGCGCCGACCCGCAGTCGATGCACCAGTACACCGGCTTGGAACCACGATACAGGTGGCCATTGGCGACGATTCGCGCCAGCGACCGCACGATGTCGGCCTCGGCGCGAAAATCCATGGTCAGATACGGCTTCGCCCAGTCGCCCAATACCCCCAGCCGCTGAAAATCGGCGCTTTGGCTGGCGATTTGCTCGGCGGCGAACGCGCGACAAGCGGTGCGGAATTGGCGGGCGTCCACCCGGACCCCAACCTTGCCCAACTTCTTTTCCACCACCTGCTCAATGGGCAGACCGTGGCAGTCCCAGCCCGGCACGTAGGGCGCGTCGAAGCCACTCAGGGTTCGGGACTTGACGATGATGTCCTTGAGCACCTTGTTGACGGCGTGACCGATATGAATCGTCCCGTTGGCGTAGGGTGGACCGTCGTGCAGCACGAACTTGGGCCGCCCGGCGAATTCGACGCGCTGCCGCTGGTACAAATCCAGTTCCCGCCAATAACGCAGCAATTCCGGCTCGCGTTTGGCAAGATCGGCCTTCATCGGAAAGGCGGTCTGGGGAAGGTTGAGGGTGTCTTTGTAATCGGCCACGATAAACCTCTGAAAAACCGGTGCTCGAAAACTCCTCATCTCGTCAAGGGAGAGGGGAGGGGAGATGGCTCCTCTTTCCCCGGCTGAGAGAGGAGTGGGAGGTGAGGGGGTTGCATGCCCCGCGCGGCGAACCAGGCGCGGGCGGTCCGTTCGTCCTGTTGGATTTGCGCTTGCAAGGCCGCCAGGGATGCGAAGCGTTGCTCGGGGCGGAGGTAATGCAGGAAATCCACCTGGACGTGCCGGCCATAGAGATCGCCCTGAAAGTCGAGCAGATGCACCTCCAGGCGTTCGCGCTCGCCTTCGACCGTGGGGCGGCGACCAACGTTGGCGATGCCGGGCCAGGATTCCAGGCCGGGACCGCGCATCAGCACGGCGTAGACGCCGTAGACCGGAGTGACGCGGCGATGTAGATGGATATTGGCGGTCGGAAACCCGAGGGTGCGCCCGCGACGGTCGCCGTGCGCCACCCGCCCGCACATGTCGTAGGGTCGGCCCAATAACCGCGCCGCTAGTTCCAGATCGCCATGGGCCAGCGCCTGACGGACGCGAGTACTGCTCACCCGCTCGCCATCCAGGATATAGCTGTGATTGTCCGCCACCGCGAAACCGTGGCGCTGGCCGGCTTCGACCAGCATCGCGAAATCGCCGGCGCGGCGATGACCGAAGCGAAAATCGTCGCCGATCACCAGATAACGGATGCCCAGGCGATTGACCAGCAACTCGTCAATGAAGGCCTGCGCCGGCAACGCCGCCAACCGATGGTCGAATTCCAGGCACAGCACCCGCTCGATGCCAAAGCCAGTCAGCGCGAGTAGCTTTTCCCGCAAGCGCATCAGCCGGGCCGGCGGCGCTTTGGGGCCGGCGAAAAATTCCTGTGGCTGGGGCTCGAAGGTGATCACCAATCGGGGCAGGCGCAGGCCTGCGGCCTGCTCGGCCAGTTGGGCGAGGATGACCTGATGGCCGAGATGCACGCCATCGAAATTGCCAATGGTGGCGACGCAACCCCGATGGCGAGGTTGGAGGTTGTGTTGGCCGCGAATGAGTTCCATGCCGGTTTTCGAGAATGAAGGAGGATCATCGATGAGAAACGGCATTATAGGGATAATTGGCGGCTTCTTGACACCACACCCGCGCTCGTCGGCGCGGAATGCCGGTTCGTCGCGCCGTTCGGCGGTGGGGACGCGCGAATTACCAAAAAGCTCTTCTGAAGTCCTCCTTCAGTCTTCGCAATCCCTGCTTGAAGGCGCCGCCTTCCGGCGTCGGCGGGTTGGGCCAGGGGGGCCGATTCTCGCTGGTGCCTCTCGGCGCGGGTTTGCTGGTCCGGTGATGGGTCACCACGGTTTGGGTGGCGCGCGGCGTGGTTTTTTGCGTCGGCGGTTGAGCGGCCTGGCTGGCTTGCGGGGCTTGAGCGTGGGACGAACCGCCAGGAGCGGCCAAGCCATTCGGTTGCGGCTCCAGCTTTAGCACCATGTTGACGTCCGCGTCCGTGATCGTGATCGTGCTGTGTTGGGTTCGGTAGCCCGAGCAGGCCATCTCCAGTTGGTAGACGCCGGCTTCCAGTTTCATCCCCGGTCGATAGGGTCTTCGGAGGTTCAGCGTGTTGACCAGATGGATTTGGGATTGGGGCGGCTCGATGTCAATCGTGAGCGCATAGAGGGCTTTTTCCAGATTGATCAGCAGAGTCACGTCATTTTCGGCGATTCTCGCGCTGACTTTGCGGGTGACGTACCCAGGATGGCTCACCTCGACATCATAAACGCCCGTCGGCAGCCGTATCCCCGGTTGATAGGGCTGGCCGACATTCAGCAGTCTGACCATGGCGTTGACGGGTTCGGTCTTGACCGTCAAGGCCCGCCAGGATTGCGACGAGGAAACCGGCATGGTCGTGACCGCCATCACCAGCTTGTTCAATTTGACCTGGACCGCGTCGATATCCCGGTCCTCGATCTCGCCGCTGCGCAGGACGGTGCCGGTGCGGGTGTCGATCAAACGCGCCGTAACCCGGACCCGATCCCCCAACCGGCTGACCGTACCGGTCACGATGCCATGAATGCCATACAATTTTCCCAATTGCATGGCCGTTTCGGCGTCGATGGGGCCGATGGAACCGAAAGGATTGTTTTTGGCGATTCTGGCGATGGCGCTCAGGGACAAGCGATCCTTGAGGGCAAAGTAGCCCAGGCTGGCGATGGCCGAAGTCATGGAGTCGGCGATGATGGCGCCAGCCTGTGGGTCCAGATCGCTGCCACGAACCGCGAATTCGACCACCGCAATCGTTTTTTTGGGTTCCGCCGATCCGGCGGCCACCGCTGGTCCGTTTGGCGACCCAGCGATTAGCCAGCAGATCACGGAAAGGATCGCGCCGATTTTTTCCAGGATACGCGGATTCTTCATCACGACCGCCTCGCTACACGGGCCACGGGCCGCTGGTCCGAAACCCGCCTCGGGCGGAAATTCAAGCCGACGAACACGCTGCTCAAGCCGACCTCCCGCCAGCACCGTAACAGTTCCAGTAACTGTAGCATAGTCGTGGCTTGCGCCCAAGTGACGTAACGTTTCTTACCCTCACACCACACCAGCGCGGCGGCCAGTTCAAAACCGTAAGCCTCATCAATGAAGCTCTCGTCGCGAACGCTAATCCCGGGCTTTGCACCGACACCGTCGAAACCCCTGAATCAAGCAACCATGAGCATACATACCGGGTGTGATTCAAAGTGATGCGACCCCCATAATATTGCATGACCTACTGATAC
>JAVMKI010000069.1:0-79330 GCA_031732755.1 Candidatus Contendibacter sp. | reverse complement strand
GCTTCGAGCGGCTCACGAACTAAAGCCCCCGGCTCTGCCGGGGGATACTTACTGCCGCGTTTCAGCCGTAAGGAAGGCTGTAACCCCCTGCCTGCCGTGCAATCCTGGTCATCGCTGTGGGACAATGTCCGGCCTGTTCCGCAACCCGGATTCGTCACCATCCATGTCCGCGTTTGTCGCATCGCCCCCGGTTTTGCCCACGCTGCCGCAACCTCCGCTGCCACCCGACACCCGTCGACCGGTGCGCTGGGGTTGTTTGCACGGTACTAGCGTCGCCCTGCTGATCGCCGCCGCCGCGACCCGTTATCGCGGTCTGGTGTTGGTCGTCGCGCCGGACAGTCAAACCGCGCTGCGGCTGGAGACGGAACTGCGGGTGCTCGGTGGCCCGGATCTGGAAATTCTGCCGTTCCCCGACTGGGAAACGTTGCCCTACGACGGGTTTTCGCCGCACCAGGATATCGTGTCGCAGCGATTGGTGACTCTGTACCAACTGCCGCGGCGACGGCGCGGCGTGCTGGTGGCGCCGGTGGCGACGCTGATGCAGCGGCTGGCGCCACGCGACTATCTGGACCGCCACGCGCTGCTGCTGACGGTCGGCGAGCGGCTGGAACTGGACCGTTTCCGTCAGCGACTGGAAGCAGCCGGCTATGCCTGCGTCTCGCAAGTGGTCGAGCGTGGCGAATTCGCGGTCCGCGGTTCCATCCTCGACCTGTTCCCGATGGGCGCCGAACGGCCGTATCGCATCGAACTGTTCGACGACGAGGTCGAGAGCATCCGCGACTTCGATCCCGACACGCAATTGTCGGTGGCGAAAGTGGAATGCATCGAACTGCTTCCGGCGCGCGAGTTCGGACTGGACAAGGATACCGTCGCCCGTTTCCGCCAAGCGTGGCGTCGTCAGTTCGAAGGCGATCCCCAGCGTAGCCTGGTCTATCGCGAGGTCAGCGCCGGCCACGCGCCCAGCGGAATCGAGTATTACCTGCCGCTGTTTTTCGAGCGGACCGCAACCCTGTTCGATCATCTGCCCGACAGCGTGCTGGCGATTCGGCTGGGGGGCGTGGACGCCGCTATGACAGCGTTTCAGGAACAAATCATGGATCGTTACGAGCAGCGCCGATACGACGCGGAGCGGCCTCTGTTGCCGCCGCCGCTGCTGTTTCTGGAGGCGGCTCAAGTGGAGCGGGCGCTGGCCCGTTATCTCCGGGTCGAGATCCAGGAGGCAAGCGGCGGCGATGTCGATTTTCCCACCGCGCCGCCGCCAGTCCTGCCACTCGAACCGCGCGCCGAACGGCCGGCCGCCGCGCTGGAACGGTTTCTGGCGGAATTTCCGGGACGGGTCCTGTTCGCCGCCGAATCGACGGGGCGACGGGAAGCGTTGCTGGAAACATTGCGCGGCCACAGCTTGCGACCGGTGGTATGCGAGAACTGGGCGGAATTTCTGGCGCGGGGGGACGTGCGGCTGGCATTGACGGTCGCGCCACTGGAGCAGGGTTTGTTGCTGACCACGCCGCCGCTGGCCATCATCGCCGAACCACAGTTATACGGCGAGCGGGCGCGGCAGGCACGCCGCCGCGCGCCCAGCCGTGACCCCAGCACCATCATCCGCAATCTGGCCGATCTCAGCCTGGGCGCGCCCATCGTCCACGAGGAACATGGGATCGGCCGCTACGCCGGATTGGAGCGGCTGAGCGTCGCCGGCATCGATGGCGAGTTTGTGGTCATCGAATACGCTGGCGGCGACCGGCTGTATGTCCCGGTGGCGTCCCTGCATTTGCTGAGCCGCTATACCGGGGCCGCGCCGGAGGTCGCGCCGCTGCACAAGTTAGGCAGCGGTCAGTGGGAAAAAGCCCGGCGCAAGGCCGCCGAACAGGCCAGCGACGCGGCGGCGGAACTGCTGGATCTATACGCCCGCCGCGCGGCCCGGCCCGGTCACGCCTTCGGCTTGAGCGAGGCGGACTATGCCATGTTTGCCGCCGCTTTCCCCTTCGAGGAAACCGCCGACCAGCAGGCGACCATCGAGGCGGTGATCGCCGACCTGCGTTCCGGCCAGCCGATGGACCGAGTGGTGTGCGGCGATGTCGGTTTCGGTAAGACCGAAGTGGCGATGCGCGCCGCGTTCGTGGCGGTGCAGGACGGGCGGCAAGTCGCGGTGCTGACGCCGACGACGCTATTGGCCCAGCAGCACTATCAAAACTTTCTCGACCGCTTCGCCGATTGGCCGGTGCGAATCGAACTGTTATCGCGGTTCCGTTCGGCTAAGCAACAGTCCGAGTCGCTCGCGGCGCTGGCCAACGGACAGGTGGACATTCTGATCGGCACGCACAAGTTGTTGCAGGACGGCGTGCGCTTCAAACAGTTGGGCCTCGTGGTAGTGGACGAGGAGCACCGTTTCGGGGTGCGGCACAAGGAACGGCTCAAGGCGCTGCGGACCGAGGTAGATGTGTTGACGCTGACCGCCACCCCGATTCCCCGCACCCTGAATCTGGCGATGGCCGGGCTGCGCAATCTGTCCATCATCGCCACGCCGCCGGCGGGGCGGCTGGCGGTCAAAACCTTCGTCGGTGAGTGGAATCCGGCCACCATTCGAGAAGCCTGCCAGCGCGAGCTGAAGCGTGGCGGCCAGATCTATTTTCTGCACAACGAAGTGGAGACGATCCAGCGCGTGGCGGCGCAAGTGGCGGAGCTAGCGCCAGGCGCGCGCATCGCGGTGGCGCATGGGCAGATGCGCGAACGCGAACTGGAACAGGTGATGCTGGATTTCTATCACCGCCGCTGCAACCTGTTGGTTTGCACCACCATCATCGAAT
This sequence comes from Candidatus Contendibacter sp., assembly GCA_031732755.1. Taxonomy (GTDB): domain Bacteria; phylum Pseudomonadota; class Gammaproteobacteria; order Competibacterales; family Competibacteraceae; genus Contendibacter. Next base: position 76,523 of record JAVMKI010000069.1, on the reverse strand, counting down.
CCGGCATCGACGTGCCCAGCGCCAACACCATCCTCATCAACCGCGCCGATAAGCTGGGGCTAGCGCAATTGCACCAATTGCGCGGGCGGGTCGGGCGTTCTCATCATCGCGCTTACGCCTATCTCATCGTTCCGCCGCGTCAGGTAATGACGGCGGATGCGATCAAGCGGATCGAAGCGATTGAGTCGTTGGAGGACTTGGGCGCGGGGTTCCTGTTGGCCAGTCACGATTTGGAAATCCGCGGCGCTGGCGAGTTGCTGGGCGAGGCGCAGAGCGGCCAGATTCACGAGGTTGGCTTCACGTTGTACATGGATCTGCTGGAGCGGGCGGTAGCGGCGCTGAAGGCGGGAAAAGTCCCGGAATTGGACCGACCGCTGGATCACGGCCCCGAAATCGATCTGCAAAGCCCGGCGCTGATTCCCGACGACTATCTCCCGGATGTTCACAGCCGACTGATCCTGTACAAGCGCATCGCCAGCGCCCATGACGCTGAGGAGTTGCGGGAGTTGCAAGTGGAAATGATCGACCGCTTCGGGTTATTGCCGGTTCCGGTCAAGACCCTGTTCCGGGTGACGGAGTTGAAGCTGCACGCCATGCCCGTTGGGGTGAAGAAGATCGAAGCGGGACCGAAAGGCGGGCGAATCGTGTTTGGCCCGACGCCGAAAGTGGACCCGGTCAAGCTGGTTCGCTTGATTCAACAGCGGCACAAGGTTTATAAGCTGGACGGCAAGGACAAGCTACGCTTCATCAAGGAGTTACCGGATGCCGAAGCGCGAGCGAAGGAAGTGGAGGGGTTGTTGATGGAGATCAGCGGCTAGACTGAATTACTCAGTTAGAACTCTGTAAATCCTGCGGTCTTTAATCTTCATGGAAGGTCCGTGGCCAACTACCTCGATATTTCGCTGACGATCTCGCCGGACCTGCCGCACTGGCCCGGCAGCCCGCGTACCGAACTCAGTCGCCGCCGCGACATGGCGCGGGGCGATCCCGTCAACGACAGCATCCTGGTTTGTGGCGTTCATGTCGGCACGCATGTTGATGCGCCCCTGCACTTTCTGGCGGACGGCGCTGACGTGACTCAGCTCCCGTTGGACACACTGATTGGCCCAGCGGTCGTGGCCGCGCTGCCCAGCGTGGACACCGTGACCGCTGACGATCTGGAAACGCTGAATCTGCCGGTTGATACCCGACGTCTACTACTGCGTACCCGCAACTCCGAGGGTTGGCGGCGGGGTGACCGGGATTTTCGCACCGATTTCGTGGCCTTGACCGCTGATGCCGCGCGTTGGGTCGCAGCACGCGGTATTCAGTTGATCGGCGTCGATTATCTGTCGGTGCAGATTTTTCGTGGCGATCCGGCAACTCATCTTGTTCTGCTACAGGCCGGCATCGTGATCGTGGAAGGTTTGAATCTGGCCGAAATCGCGCCGGGAAGCTATGAGCTGATTTGCTTGCCGCTCAAACTGGCCGGCGCCGAGGGCGCACCAACGCGGGCGGTACTCAAAAGATTGTCGGAGTGAAACCAGTTTATCGTCGGCCTGGTGTCCATCAACCAACACGATGCGCGGCTTTAGCGGGGATAGGTCTTGAAAGCGGTACAGCTATCGACGAAAGCCGTAAGGCACCATCGCTTTATCTCAAAAGAAGCGTGCTTCGCAAACTGACCAGCGACGCGGGAGATATCGCGCGCATTCCCCATCCGTGCCGGAAATGACGACGGTGCCAGCCACGGCCCGCTATGTGACCATCGAACTTTCTGATAGGGTTATCGAAACCCCGTTCTTTCCGATGGAGTCTCCTTTCCCATGACTTGTGATTTCCTTTCCCTGGCCGCCCCCGGCGTGCGCACCCTGCAACCCTATCAGCCCGGCAAGCCGGAAAGCGAACTGCGTCGGGAATACGGTTTGAGCGACATCGTCAAGCTGGCCTCCAACGAAAATCCACTCGGCCTCAGCCCCCGAGCGCTGACCGCCATCCACGACGCCCTGAGCGGGTTGGCCCGCTATCCCGACGGCAACGGTTTCGAACTCAAGGCCGCGCTGTCGGCGAAACTCGGTATTTCGATGGCGACGCTGACTTTGGGCAATGGTTCCAACGATGTGCTGGAACTGGCGGCGCGGGCCTTCCTGACCCCGGAACACGAAGCCGTATTTTCCGAACATGCGTTCGCCGTTTATCCCATCGTCACCCAGGCCATCAGCGCGACCGCCCGCGTCGCCAAGGCCAATCCGCCCGATCACCCCATGCCTTATGGTCACGATCCAGCGGCGCTGTTGGCGCTGATCAACGACCGCACCCGGCTCGTGTTCATCGCCAACCCCAATAATCCCACGGGCACCTGGCTGAAAACGGCGGAACTGGAAGCCTTTCTGACAGCGGTTCCCGAATCGGTCCTCGTTGTGGTGGACGAGGCCTATGGCGAGTATGTCGATGCCGAAGCCGACTGTCCCACCGCCCTGCGCTGGCTCGACCGTTTCCCCAATCTCATCGTAACTCGCACCTTTTCCAAAGCCTACGGGCTGGCGGGGTTGCGGGTCGGCTATGCGATCTCCCATCCCCAGGTCGCTGATCTGTTGAACCGGGTGCGTGAACCGTTCAATGTCAATAGCTTAGCCTTGGTCGCGGCGGCAGCGGCGCTGGACGATGTCGACTATCTGGACCGGGGTAGGGCGCTCAACCGCGCTGGCATGCAGCAGTTGCAGGATGCTTGCCGCCAACTGGGACTGAGTTGGCTACCGTCGGTCGGCAACTTTTTGTGCGTGGATGTGGGCCGGCCCGGCCGCGAGGTCTTTGCGGAATTGCTCAAGCGCGGCGTGATTACCCGGCCAGTGGACAATTACGGTTTACCGCGCTTTCTGCGAATCAGCATCGGTTCCGAAACGGAAAACGCCCGCTTGGTGGCAGCGCTGCGCGACGTGCTGAAGGGTTGACATGACTACGGCGCATCCCTTGATTCGACGTCTTTGCATCATCGGCGTTGGCCTGATCGGCGGCTCACTGGCCCGCGCGCTCAAGCAGGCGGGCGCGGTAGGCGAGGTGGTTGGTTGTGGGCGAGGCGAGGACAATCTGCGCGCCGCCGCGCGCCTGGGCGTGGTGGACCGTTACGACACCGATCCGGCCCGCGCGGTGGTCGGCGCGGATGTGGTGGTGATCGCCGTGCCATTGGGTGCCATTGAACCCGTACTGCGCGTCATCGTCCCTCATCTGGCGTCCGATGCCGTGGTGACCGACGTCGGTAGCGCCAAGAGCAGCGTGGTGGCGAACGTGGAACGGGTCTACGGCTTTATTCCTCCTAACTTCGTACCGGGTCATCCCATCGCCGGCACCGAGCAAAGCGGAGTGGAGGCTTCCTTCGCCACCCTGTTTCAGCGCCGACGGGTGATTTTGACCCCGCTGATGGAAACCGCCGCCGTCGCGCACCGGCTGATTCAACGCATGTGGGAGCTGACCGGCGCCGAGGTAGTGGATATGGGCGTGCACCATCACGACGCGGTGTTGGCGGCGACTAGCCATCTGCCGCATATGTTGGCCTACACCTTGGTGGATACTCTGGCGCGGCTGGATGACCGGGCGGAAATTTTCCGTTACGCCGCCGGTGGATTTCGCGACTTCACCCGCATCGCTTCCAGCGATCCGACGATGTGGCGCGACATCTGCGTCGCCAACCGCGAGCAGTTGCTGGAGATGATCGCGCTGTTCAACGCCGATCTGGCGCGGCTGGCCGAAGCGATCCGCACCGACGACCACGCCGCGATTCTCGCTGTTTTCCAGCGGGCCAAGCGCGCGCGCGACAATTTATATCTGGATTGAGGGCGGATCTCACCCCCTCCTTGAAATTTTCAGGAATGAGGATTTCGTGACCGGGAAAGGCTCGTTGGATCAACAGTATGGCGTCGCGCTTCCTCGCCGGGAAATAGCCGTCGACGCTGCCGGTTCGAACGCCGTTTCCTCCCGTTTGGTCGCCACCTCGGCGGTCAGCCGGCGATAGAATTCGCCAGCGCTGGGAGTTTCGTCCCATAGTTCGTACTGGCGGACCACGGCGGCCACGTCGCCCGGCGTCAGGCGGTCGAGCTACGGCACGGATTCCTTCCAGGCCGCCGCCTCGGCCAAGTCGCCGCCCAGCCGGGCGAACTCCTGGACGAACAATCCCCAGCGCTGGCCGGGTTTGAGGAAATCGAAGCGAATCTTCCACGGGAAGCGGCGCAGGCTGGCGGCGTCTAAGCTCTCCATCAGGTTGGTGGTAGCGATGAAGATTCCGTCGAATGCTTCCATCTGGGTCAACAGCTCGTTGACCTGGGTGACCTCCCAGGGCTGTTCAACGCTTCTCAACATATATTGGCGACCGATTCGCTCACCCCTTGATTGGCTCCATCACCGCGTCCAGGTTCAGATCGTCGCAGAAGTCCAGGAACTCCTCGCGCAGCAGCGCGATATGGGTATTGGCCGGGATGCCGATGGCCAGATTGACCGAAAACATCGGCGTGCCGGTGTGCGGCGCGCTGTAACTCTTGGTGACCATGTCCTCGATGTTGATCGAGCGACTGGCGAAGAAACTAGCCAGGTGATGGACGATGCCCGACTGATTGACCGCCACCACCTCCACCGCGTAGGGCAGCGCGTCGCCGGTCGGCGCGCGACTCTCGGTGCGCTTGGCGACGATGGTCAGATTCAACGCCTGCTCCAGTCGCTTGAGCTGCATTTCCAGCTTGGTCAGCGTATTCCAGTTGCCTTGCACCAGCAGCAAAATGGCGAATTCGCCGCCCAGCACGGTCATGCGGCTGTCCACGATGCCGCAATCACAGTCCAGAATGACGCGGGAAATCTCGTTGACCAGACCGGGACGGTCTTCACCGAGGGCGGAGACGACCAGATAATTTTTCATGGACGGGGTTTCCTAAGACAGGCCAGGGAACGGGAATCGCACGACGCCAGTGTACAGGCATCCAGTCGGGGTGAAAACCGCTCGGGCGGGCGCTTGTCAAGCCCGCCCGGTCACCGTACCATGCGGCGATTGTGGGTGGACTTGGAGCATAAGATCATGTTTCGTGGCAGTATGGTGGCGGTGGTGACGCCGATGACGGCGGACGGCGCGCTGGATTTCGAGGCGCTGGCCCGGCTCGTGGAGTTTCATATCGAAAATGGTACCGACGCCATCATTGCCGTCGGCACCACCGGCGAGTCGTCGACCATGGATTTCGAGGAACACATCCGGGTGGTGCGCCGGGTGGTGGAACTGGTCAAGAGCCGAATTCCAGTGATTGCCGGCACTGGCGCCAATTCGACCACCGAGGCGCTGCATCTGACTCAGCGCGCCATGGAAGTTGGCGCCGACGCTTGTTTGCTGGTGACCCCGTATTACAACAAGCCGACTCAGGAAGGATTGTACCGGCATTACAAACTGATCGCCGACAGCGTGCCGATTCCGCAGATTCTCTACAACGTGCCGAGTCGCACCGCCTGCGATCTGAAGCCGGAAACGGTCGAGCGGCTGGCTGATATTCCCAACATTGTCGGCATCAAGGAAGCCAGCACCCTCGAACGCATTCAGGACCTGACGCGCCGTTTGGGCGACCGCATGGATGTCTACAGTGGTGACGACGGCATCGCCGCCGAGGCCATGCTTGGTGGCGCCAGGGGCGTGATCTCGGTGACGGCCAATGTCGCCCCGCGCTGGATGCACGAGATGGCCGCTGCCGCGCTGGCTGGCGACCGCGCCCAAGCCGATGCGATCAACGGCCGGCTGGTCGGTTTGCACCAGGCGCTGTTTCTCGAATCCAATCCGATCCCGGTGAAGTGGGCGGTCCACCAGTTGGGCCTGATTCCACCGGGCATTCGCTTGCCGCTGACGCCATTGTCCGAATTCTGCCAGCCGGCGGTGCGCGAAGCGATGCAACAGGCTGGAGTGATCTGACCCACCATGACGATACGCTTTTCCTCTTCCTCGTGGCGCGTCGTGCCGCTGGCGGTGGCGTTGGCGGTGCTGGCGGCCTGTTCCACCAGCTTCGACACCCTGCTGCCCGACCGGCGGCCGGATTATCGCCAGAGCAAGCCGGCGCAGAGGCTCGAAGTGCCGCCGGACCTCACTTCGTCCACCATCGACGACACCTTGGTGGTGCCAGAGATCAATCCAGCCGGATCGGCCAGTCTGTCGGCTTACGCCAGCGAGCGCGGCGGCCAGCAGTCGCAAACACAGGCCAAGAAAGCCGAGGCGGTGCTGCCGCCACAACCGGGCATCGCCTTGGAGCAAGACGGCAACCAGCGCTGGTTGCGCGTTGCCGCCCCGGCCGATCAAGTCTGGCCGAAGGTGCGGGAGTTCTGGACCAGCAACGGGTTCGTCCTGAAGCGTGACGATCCCACCATCGGCATTATGGAAACCGATTGGGTGGAGAATCGCGCGGATATTCCCCAGGACGGCGTGCGCGCTATCCTGAAGAAATATCTGGACATCCTGTATTCGGCGCCCACCCGCGACCGGTTTCGTACCCGGTTGGAGCGGAGCGCCGATGGCAAGAACACCGAAGTCTACCTGACCCACTCCGGAGTGGAGGAGGTCGCGGCGGGCGGCGCCAGCGCCAGCGCCAGCAATACTTATATCTGGCAGCGGCGGCCCTCGGATCCGGAACTGGAAGTCGAGATGCTCAATCGGTTGACGGTCTATCTGGGCGCGTCGGAGAAGCGCGCGGAAGCCCAGAAGGCCAAGGCGAGCGCCGCCCCAGCGGGACCGCGCGTGAGTCTGGTCGAGCAAGGTGGCGAAAGCCAGTTGGTGATCAACGAGGATTATTCTCGTGCCTGGCGCTTGGTGGGACTGGCGCTGGACAGCAGCAATTACGCGGTCGAGGAGCAGAACCGCGGCCAGGGCCTCTATGTGGTTGAGTATCGCGATCCTGAAAAGGAAAACCAGAAACCGGGCGACGAAGGATGGTTGTCCAAGCTGGCGTTCTGGCGTGGTAAATCGGATGCGCCACCGCCGGGAACCCGTTATCGAGTTCGGTTGTCGGGTCAGGGACAGCAGACGGTAGTCGTCATGCGCGATGCCAGCGATCAGCCGGATCACTCACCAGGCGCCAAGCAGGTACTGGAAGCTTTGCAAAAGGTGATCAAATAAGCTGGACTGGGAGCGCCGACATCCGGTTGGCGCTCCCAGCACGCATGGTTTCTCTTTCCTTACCTCGTGGAATTTCCCCTTACGGTGAGCGCGCGCATCCAGCGGCTGCCGCCGCAACTGGTCAGCCAAATCGCCGCCGGCGAGGTGGTCGAGCGTCCAGCCTCCGTAGTCAAGGAATTACTGGAAAACAGCCTGGATGCTGGCGCGACCCGCATCACGGTCGAGGTGGAGCAGGGTGGCGTTCGGTTGATCCGAGTGCGCGATAACGGCGTCGGCATCCACCCCGACGATCTGGTGTTGGCGCTGAGCCGCCACGCCACCAGCAAAATCGTCCGTTTTGATGATCTCCAACATATCGCCAGCCTTGGCTTTCGCGGCGAGGCTCTGCCCAGCGTTGCCTCGGTCGCGCGACTGACTCTGGTCTCCCGCGTCGCTGGCCAGGAGACCGGCTGGCGCATCGTCGGCGATGGCGGCGATACGATTGCTGAACCCGCGCCAGCCTCGCATCCGGTCGGAACCACGGTGGAAGCGCGCGACCTGTTCTTCAATGTCCCGGCCCGCCGCAAATTCCTGCGCGGCGAGCGCACCGAATTCGGCCATATCGAGGACAATCTGGTTCGGTTGGCGCTGAGCCGGTTCGCGGTCGGTTTTGGGCTGTGGCACCATCAGCGAGCGGTGTTGGATCTGGAACCCGCCACCAGCGCGGAAGCCCGCGCCCGGCGGGTGGCGGAGTTGCTCGGCGGCGAGTTTGCGGCCGCTTGCGTGCCGTTGGACCATGAGGATGCTAGACTGCGGCTGTGGGGCTGGCTCGGGTTGCCGGCGGTCGCCCGCGCTCAGCCGGATCAACAGTATTTCTTCGTCAACGGTCGGCCAGTACGAGACCGAACGCTCGCTCATGCTGTGCGGCTGGCCTTTCAGGACGTGCTGCCTCAGGGCCGTCATCCAGCGCTCGTGCTCCATCTGGAGATCGAATCGACGGCGCTGGATGTCAACGTCCATCCCGCCAAACACGAAGTGCGGTTTCGGGAGCCGGCGTTGATTCATGCCTTCATCCGCCAGAACCTGCAGGCGGCCTTGGCGCAGGCGCGCCCTGGCGCCGCGCCGGCACCGGTCGTTCAGCTTAGCGCGCCGTCATGGCTTGCCAGCGGATCGGTCGGCGCGGAAGCCCGGCAGTCCAGTTTACCGCTGGCGGTGGGCGAACGGTTGGCGACTTATGGCCAGCTTCATGCGTCCTTGCCAGCGGCGGAATCCACACCCGCCGCCGTCTCGCCGGATGCGGTCGCCGAACCGCCGCCGCTGGGCTACGCACTGGCGCAACTGCATGGTTGCTATGTGCTGGCTGAAAACCCCGCTGGGCTGGTGATGGTGGATCTGCACGCCGCCCACGAGCGCATCTTGTACGAACGGTTGAAAACAGCGCTGACGCAGGGTGGTGTCCAGACCCAGGCCTTGCTGGTTCCAGTGGCGGTCACGGTTGGGCCACGCGAGCGTCAATGGGTCGAAGGTCACGACGCGCTGTTCGCCCAGGCCGGTCTGGAGGTCGCGGCGCTGGGGCCAGAAACCGTGGTGGTGCGACAGATTCCGGCGCTGCTGGCCGGCCTGGACATTGCCGGACTGGTGCGCGACCTGTTGGCGGATCTGGCGGCGCACGAGGCCAGCGACCGTTCGGAACGGGCCATTCTGGACATGCTGGCCAGTCTGGCCTGTCACGGCGCGGTGCGCGCCAACCGGTCGCTCAATCTGTTGGAAATGAACGCCCTGCTGCGCGACATGGAGCGCACCGACCACGGTGGCCAGTGCAATCACGGTCGACCGACTTGGGCGCAACTGACGTTGGCCGAACTGGACCGGCTGTTCCGACGTGGCCGGTAAAGGGATCGGTATCCGGGTATCTCACTGTCTATTCGCCACTCATCGATGATGATCGCCACCGATCTCCGCGCGCCCGTGCTATGCCTGATGGGGCCAACCGCGTCTGGCAAGACCGCGCTGGCGGTAGCGTTGGCGCAACGGTTGCCGTTCGAAATCGTCAGCGTGGATTCGGCGCTGGTCTATCGGGAGATGAATATCGGCACCGCCAAGCCCGATGCGGAAACTCGTCGCATCGCGCCTCATCGCCTGGTGGACATCCTCGACCCGGTCGAAAGCTATTCCGCCGGTCGGTTTCGCGCCGATGCCTTGCGCGAAATCGCCGCGATTCAATCCGCGGGGCGTGTGCCGCTGCTGGTGGGCGGCACGATGCTCTATTTCCGGGCGCTGGAACGGGGGCTAGCGGAGTTGCCGACCGCCGATTCCGCGCTTCGCGCCCGGCTGGCGATGGAATGGGCCGAACAGGGCGGCGCGGCCCTGCATGCACGGCTGGCGCGAATCGATCCAGTGGCGGCGGCGCGCATTCATCCCGCCGATTCGCAACGCGTCCAGCGGGCGCTCGAAGTGTACGAACTCACGGGCCGACCCTGGACGGAACTTTGCGCCGCTTCACGCGACGAATCCCTGCCGTTTCGCATCGTCAAGTGGGTCTTGATGCCAACCAATCGCCAAGTGTTGCACGCGCGGATCGAACGCCGGTTCAGGGAGATGCTGGAACGGGGGTTTGTCGCCGAGGTGGAGCGCCTGCGCTCCCGTGGCGACCTTGATCCCGATCTGCCCTCCATGCGGGCGGTCGGTTACCGGCAAGTGTGGGCTTATCTGGACGGCCGGCTGGATTACGCGGCGATGGTGGAGCGCGGCATCGTCGCCACCCGCCAGTACGCCAAGCGCCAACTGACCTGGTTACGCGCGGAGTCCGAGGCTGTCTGGCTGGACGGCGATGAGGGCCGTCACCTGGATCAAGCGGTCGCCCGCTGGCGCGAGCAGGTTTTTTTTCCAAACATGCCAGAGGGCTTATGTTAAAATATGAACCTCTTGGCACGGTGCCACCTTCCATGTATTGGGCGCCGCGCCACGCGATCTTGCAATTTTTGATCATCCTGCGGGTCACACATCATGGGAAGTGATGCGCTGGTCCTCCGGCGGAGCGCCCCAGGAGCAGGCACGCATTTTGCAATGCGTCATCTGTTTTTTGAATTTTTCGTGAGCCTTTCGCGCTCATTCTCGGTGGGTTTTTCAGTCTCATAAAAATAGGGGAGAGTCATGATGGCAAAAGGTCATTCCCTCCAAGAGCCGTTCTTGAACGCCTTGCGCAAGGAGCGGATTCCGGTTTCGGTCTATCTGGTCAACGGCATCAAGCTGCAGGGCCAGATTGAATCCTTCGATCAGTTCGTGGTGTTGCTCAAGAACAGCGTCAGTCAGATGATCTACAAGCACGCCATTTCCACGGTCGTGCCGGTGCGCAACGTGCGGTTGAATCTGGCGATGGACGACAGCGGCATCGGCGGCGAGTCATCCTGACCGCTGTGTTCGGCAGCGGGAAAAGCGAGTTGTTTGAGCGTCCGCGTGGTGGCGAGCGCGCCGTTCTGGTGCGGCTGTGGCTGGATGGCGGCGAAGCGGCGCGGGATGTCGTCGAATTCCAAGAGCTGGCCGCCTCGGCGGGCGCCGAATGCGTGGCTTTCATTACCGGTCGTCGTCCAGCCCCGGATTCGCGGCTGTTCGTTGGCAGCGGCAAGGCCGAGGAAATCCGCGCGGCGGTCGAGGAACACGGGGCGGAACTGGTCCTGTTCGACCACGCGCTGTCGCCGAGCCAGGAGCGCAATCTGGAAGCCTTCCTGAAATGCCACGTGGTGGATCGCACCGGCTTGATTCTGGACATCTTCGCGCAACGGGCGCGCAGCTTCGAGGGCAAGCTCCAGGTGGAGTTGGCGCAATTGCGCCATCTGTCCACCCGGTTGGTGCGCGGCTGGACTCACCTGGAGCGGCAGCGCGGTGGCATCGGCCTGCGCGGTCCCGGCGAAACCCAATTGGAAACTGACCGGCGCTTGCTGGCCGACCGCATCCGCCAAATTCGCCTGCGGCTGGACCGGGTCGAGCGCCAACGCGAGCAGGGGCGTCGAGCGCGGCGCAAGGCCGATTTGCCGACCGTCTCGCTGGTCGGTTACACCAATGCCGGAAAATCCACACTGTTCAACACTCTGACTCAGGCAGGCGTGTATGCGGCCGATCAGTTGTTCGCCACGCTGGACCCGACCCTGCGCCGGCTGGACTTGCCGGGCGCGGAGCCGGCGGTGTTGGCGGACACGGTGGGCTTCATCAACCGCTTGCCGCACGAATTGGTGGCGGCGTTTCGCTCGACCTTGCGGGAAACCGTGGAGGCCAGCCTGCTATTACACGTGATTGACGCCAACCATCCCGAGCGGGATGCGATGATCGAACAGGTGGAAACGGTGCTGGCGGAAATCGGCGCGGATGCAGTGCCGCAACTGCGGGTGTATAACAAGATTGATCTGAGCGGCGAACCGCCTCGGCTGGAACGCGATGCCGCGGGTCGGCTGCGGGCCGTATGGGCGTCGGCGGCAACTGGCGTGGGTATTGATCTGCTGCTGGCGGCGCTGACCGAACGGCTGCGGGGCGACGCCGTGCATGGCTGGCTGTGTCTGCCGCCGGAGGCCGCTCGGTTGCGGGCCCGGCTGTTCGATCTGGGCGCGGTGGTGGCCGAAAGCACTGGAGCAGAGGGCGAATGCCTGATCGAGGTGCGTACGTCGCGCGGGAACGTGGAGTGGTTGCGCCGCCGGGAAGGGTTGCGGGCGGAGTGGGTGCGTTCGGGTTTTGCAATCCCGGAGGTATCGATGAGTGCTGATGATGTTGGGGTATGACATGGCCTGGAATGAACCCGGTGGCGGTAATCGCGATCCCTGGAGTGGCGGGGGACGCAACCAGGGGCCGCCCGATCTGGATGAAGTGGTCCGCAAGTTGTCGGACAAGTTCAGCGGCCTGCTGGGCGGGCGGCGCGGTGGGAACAGCGGCGGCGGCGCGGGCGGCGCCAGTTCCGGTTTCGCCGGCATTGGGCTGATCGTCGGCATCATCGCGGTGATCGGCTGGCTGATCGCCAGCATCTACATCGTGAACGAAGGCGAGCGTGGCGTGGTGCTGCGGTTCGGGCGCTATCTGGAAACCACCATGCCCGGTCCGCATCTGCGACTGTTTCCGATTGACCAGGTGGAGATCGTGAATCTCGAACAGCGCCGGTTCAAGGAAATCGGTTACCGTTCCGGCGCGGGCGGCGCGCGCCAGCCGGCGACGCGCACGGTGCCGAAGGAAGCGCTGATGCTGACCCAGGACGAGAATATCGTGGACGTGCGGCTGGCGGTGCAATACCAGATCAGTGATCCGCGCGCCTATCTGTTCAACGTGCTCGATCCGGAAGGTGTGCTGGTGCATGTGGTGGAGAGCGCCGCTCGCGAGGCCATTGGCAAGAGCACCATGGACTTCGTATTGACCGAGGGTCGCAGCAACGTCGTGGCCGACATCAAAACCCTAACGCAGCGCATTCTGGATAATTATGGTCCTGATGAACCGGCCAAGGCCTCTAAGGAAGGATCGCTGGTTCCCGACAAGGGCGCCGGCTTGCAAATCGTGACGGTCGTGCTCCAGGACGCCCAACCGCCCGAAGAGGTGCAGGACGCCTTCGCCGACGCCATCAAGGCGCGCGAGGACGAACAGCGGCTGAAGAACGAGGCTGAAGCCTACGCCAACGAGGTGATTCCCCGGGCGCGCGGTCAGGCGGCGCGGCGGTTGCAAGAAGCCGCGGCCTACAAGGAACAAGCCATCGCTCAGGCCCAGGGCGAGGCCAGCCGCTTCGAGCAATTGCTGGCGGCCTATGAAAAGGCGCCGGAAGTGACCCGCGAACGGTTGTACCTGGAGACCTTGGAGACCGTGCTGGCGCGTTCCAGCAAGGTGTTGGTGGACGTACAGGGAACTAACAATCTACTTTACTTGCCGCTGGATCGTTTGCTCAAGTCAGGGGAAGCGCCGGAAACCAGCAGCGCGCGGCCCAACGGCGGCGCGGCGGCCGAACCGACGCCAGCGGTTTCGACCACGGCCGATGACAGCGCCGCGATCAGCCGCTTACGCGATCTGAATCGCAGCCGGGAGGTGCGCTGATGACCCCGTCGCGTAATTTGATCGTGGGCGTGCTCGGCGGCGGCGTGGCGCTGCTGGCGATGTCCCTGTTCACGGTGGATGAAACCCAAACCGCCATCCGCTTTCAGTTGGGCGAGATCGTCCAAGCCAACTACCAGCCCGGCCTGCACTGGAAATGGCCGCTGATCAACAACGTCCGCAAGTTCGACCGGCGATTGCAAACCCTGGATACCGAGCCGGAGCGGTTCCTGACCGCCGAGAAGAAGAACGTGATCGTGGATTCCTTCGCCATGTGGCGGATCGAGGATGTGCGGCAGTTCTACACGCGGGTCGGCGGTGATCCCAATCAGGCCAACGTGCGGCTCGATCAGATTATCAAGGATGGTCTGCGCAGCGAGTTCAGCAAGCGCACCATTCAGGAAGTGGTGTCGGGTGATCGTGACCAGATCATGGAAACCCTGAGCCGGCTGCTGCGGGAGCAGGCCACGCAACTGGGCATCGCGGCGGTGGATGTGCGGATCAAGCGCATCGATTTACCCCCGGAAGTCAGCAGTTCGGTGTTCAATCGGATGAAGGCCGAGCGGTTGCGGGTCGCCAAGGAATTCCGTTCCAAGGGTGCCCAGGCGGCCGAGGGCATTCGCGCCGAAGCCGACCGCAAGAGTACGGTGGAGTTGGCCGAAGCCTATCGCGACGCCGAGCGCCAGCGCGGTGAGGGTGATGCCCAAGCCACTGACATCTACGCCCAGGCTTATGGCAGGAATCGGGATTTCTACAGTTTCCATCGCAGCTTAGCGGCCTATCGGCAAAGTTTTGGCGCCAAGGATGACGTGTTGGTGTTACAGCCGGATTCCCAGTTTTTCCGCTATTTCAACAAGCCGCAATGAGCGCGGCCCGCCAGACGCCGCGGGACCACGCCGCGCTGGTTGCTGGATGCCGCCATGTGGGATGAACTGCTGGCGGCGTTTGGGCTGATGCTGGTGTTGGAAGGCATCCTGCCGTTCCTCAATCCAGGTGCCTTGCGTCAGACTCTGCTGCGCATGGCCCAACTGGAGGATCGCGTGTTGCGGTTCGTCGGTTTGGCCAGCATGGGGTTGGGTTTGCTGGTGCTGTACTGGTTCCGTTGAAGCCCTGCCCCTGGATTCGTTCACCCCCATTCTTGACTCGCAAGCGATCCCCATGACCGTCGAAGACCGCTGGCTGTTGCCCGAAGGTATCGAGGAAATCCTGCCCCCCGCCGCTGGTCGACTGGAACAACTACGCCGCCGGTTGCTGGACCTGTACGCCAGTTGGGGTTACGAACTGGTGGTTCCGCCGCTGATCGAGTTTCTGGAATCGCTGTTGACCGGCACCGGCAACGATCTGGAGTTGCAGACCTTCAAGCTGACCGATCAGCTCAGCGGTCGGATGATGGGAGTGCGCGCCGACATGACCCCACAGGTGGCGCGTATCGATGCCCATCTACTCAAGCGCGACGGGCCGGTTCGGCTGTGCTACATGGGTACGGTGCTGCGTACGCGCGCCGACGGCTTCGGCGGTTCCCGCAGTCCGTATCAGGCCGGGGTGGAACTGTACGGTCATCGCGGCCACGAGAGCGACCTGGAAGTGCTAACCCTGATGCTGGAAACCTTGGCGGCGGCGGGCGTGGACGGGGCGCATCTGGATTTGGCGCATGTGACGATTTTCCGTGAACTGGCGCGGCTGGCCGGACTGAACCCGGAACGGGAGGCGCTGCTGTTCGAGGCGCTGCAACGCAAGGCGCTGCCGGAGATTCGCCAACAACTGGCGGCTTGGGCGCCGCCGGTGCCGTATGGCGCACAACTGCTGGCTCTGGCCGAACTGCACGGTGGGCCGGAGACGCTGGATGAGGCCGAAATTCGGCTGGCGTCCGCCGGCGAGAGCGTCCGCGCGGCGCTGGCGACGCTGCGATGGTTGATCGACGCCCTGCAACGACGGTGGCCGGACCTGTCGTTTCATGTGGATCTGGCCGAGCTGCGCGGCTACCACTACCACACCGGCGTGGTGTTCGCTGCCTACGTGCCGGGGCAGGGACAGGCAGTGGCGCAGGGCGGGCGTTACGACGAGATTGGCCAGGTGTTCGGTCGCGCCCGGCCCGCAACGGGTTTCAGCACGGACCTGGCGACCCTGCTGTTTCTGGGCGCGGCGTCGGAACCCGCGCGCGCGGGCGTGTATGCGCCGGCGGTCGCGGATATCCGGTTGGACCAGCGCGTGGCGGAGTTGCGCGGTCAGGGCGAACGGGTGATTCGG
This sequence comes from Candidatus Contendibacter sp., assembly GCA_031732755.1. Classification (GTDB taxonomy): domain Bacteria; phylum Pseudomonadota; class Gammaproteobacteria; order Competibacterales; family Competibacteraceae; genus Contendibacter. The sequence continues at coordinate 61,138 of JAVMKI010000069.1, read as the reverse complement.
GAGTTGCCTGGCGCGCCGACGGTGCCGGCGGAGTTGGGTTGTGATCGGATTCTGGCGCAACGGGGAGGGGAGTGGATCATGGTCCCGTTGTCATTCAAAGCGCCCCTCGTCCCTGGTGGGAGAGGGGTTGGAGTGGAGTGAACAGGAAGCGGACATGGGCAAGAACGTAGTCGTCATTGGCGCGCAGTGGGGCGATGAAGGCAAGGGCAAGGTGGTGGACCTGCTGACCGAGAAAGTGGCGGCGGTCGTGCGGTTCCAGGGCGGGCACAATGCCGGGCATACGCTGGTGATCGGCGGTCAAAAAACCGTGCTGCATCTGATCCCCTCCGGCATTCTGCATCAGGGGGTGGCGTGCCTGATCGGCAATGGGGTGGTGCTGTCGCCGACGGCGCTGTTGACCGAGATCGACCGACTGGAAGCGCGGGGTGTGGACGTGATGGCGCGGTTACGGATCAGCGAAGCCTGCCCGCTCATCCTGCCCTATCATGTCGCCCTGGATCAGGCCCGTGAGAGCGCGCGTGGCGAACGCGCCATCGGCACCACCGGGCGCGGCATCGGACCCGCTTACGAGGACAAGGTGGCGCGGCGGGCGGTGCGGCTGGCCGATCTGCTTGACCGAGAACGCTTCGCCGCCAAGCTGGCCGAAGTGCTGGATTTTCACAACTTCGTCTTGCGGCATTATTTTCGAACCGAGCCGGTGGATTTCCAGCGGGTCTTCGACGAAACGCTGGCGATGGGCGAGCGCCTGCGGCCCTTGGCGGCGGATGTCACCGCGTTGTTGGATGCGCACCGACAGCGCGGTGACCACATGCTGTTCGAAGGCGCGCAGGGTGCGATGCTGGATATCGATCACGGTACCTATCCCTATGTGACTTCCTCCAACACCACTGCCGGTGGCGCGGTCACCGGGACCGGATTGGGGCCGCGCTATCTGGACTACGTATTGGGTATCACCAAGGCTTACACCACCCGCGTTGGCGGCGGGCCGTTCCCCACGGAGCTATTCGATGCGACCGGCGACTATCTGACCGAGTGCGGCCATGAATTTGGCGCGACCACGGGTCGGCGACGGCGCTGCGGCTGGTTCGACGCCGTGGCGTTGCGCCGTTCCATGGTGAATAACAGCATTTCGGGGCTGTGCGTGACCAAGCTGGACGTGCTGGATGGTCTGGATCGCGTCCGGATGTGCGTGGGCTATCGGTGCGGGACGGAACGGCTGGATGACGCGCCACTGGGCGCGGAAGCCCTGGCCGCCTGCGAACCGGTCTACGAAGAGATGCCGGGCTGGCGGGATTCCACCGCGGGAGTGAGATCCTACGAGAAGTTGCCGGCCAATGCCCGCGCTTATCTGCGGCGGGTTGAGGAATTGACCGGCGCGCCCATCGACATCGTTTCCACCGGCCCGGATCGGGTCGACACCATCGTCTTGCGCGATCCGTTCGCCGGTTGAGCGGGGCTCCCGGATTTCCCCTCTTTGTCCGAGGAGGGGAAAATCGCGCGCGATCAAACCAGATGGTCTGGGCCGCCGGCGATGCGTCAGTTACCCGCGCCGGTTGAAACATCTGGAGCGCGCGCCTCTGGCGAGGCTTTTCTGGTTACGGGCGGCAGCTTTCCGCCGCCGCCACGTTCGCGCGCAGATGCGCCGGATTCAGGGTGCCGACCACCACGCTGCTGACTCCCGGCTCGGTGTAGATCAATTCCAATGAGACCCGCACCGGATCAACTGTCGAGACCTGATCCAAATGACCACTGAGCAGGCCTTTCTTGATCAGCACACCCCGGCCAGCGGCGTGGGCGGCGCGAATCACCGGCAGTTCGTCTTGCTGGGACAGGTTGTAGGTGATCATCACCAGATCGCCGTATTCCACCGCTATTAATCCACCAGCGACGGTTTTGCTGGACATTCCGACGGCGCGAACCAGCCCGGCTCGCTTGAGATCAAGCAGGGTCGGTAATACCTCCCCCCGTTCCAGAATTTCCAGATCGGCGCCGCTGGAATGGATCAGCACCACGTCCAGCGTTTCCACACCCAACCGGCGCAGGCTGCGTTCCACGCTGGCGCGCGTGGCGGCGGCGGAAAAGTCGAACCGGGATTCGCCAGCGTGAAATTCCTCACCGACCTTGGTGACGATGACCCAGTCCCGCCGACAACGCCGCAGCAACTGGCCCAGCCGCCCCTCGCTCTCGCCATACGCCGGCGCGGTATCCAGCAAGTTGATTCCCAAATCCCAGGCCAGTTCGAGCAGCGCCAGCGCTTCCCGATCCGACGGTAACGCGAACGCTTGGGGATACTTGACGCCCTGGTTGCGGCCAAATTTCACCGTGCCCAGCCCCAGTGGGCTGACCCTGAGACCGGTTTTGCCCAACGGCCTCAGCTCCATTCCAGATCCTCGCGGTCCCAGGGCGGAACCGCCACCATCGGACGCGGCCAGTCCGCCAGTGGCCATAAATCCATCGGTCGAGGCCGCGCGCCCAGCGTATGCAACATCGCCTCGACGCGTTCGGCCAGCAGTGGCGCAAACGCCAGCTTGGTGGGCCAGACGGCGAGCACGCGTTCGTTGCGGAAAATGCTCGGCTCGGTTGGCCGAGTGCCTTGTGGTTGGTGGGCCTCGGCTCGCCGGACGGTGAGCGTGGCGAACTCCGCCAGCGACCAGTCCACCCATGGCAGCAGCGCTTTCAACTCCTGCCGCGCCGCCTGGATTTGGTCGTGGCGGTTGCGCTCGACGCCTTCCTCAGCCAGGCCGCCGCCGAGATACCAGATCAACCGTCCACTGGCGTCGTAGTGGCTGGTGACGGTCAAGCGCGGGATGTCGCTGGCGCCCAGACAGTGCGCGTAGAACAAATCGGGTAGGGCCGGCCCGCGCGCCATGACCATGTGCAGGGGCCGCAGTTGCAGCGTCGCCCACGGCAGCACCGCGTTGCCCGCGCCGGCGGCGAACACGGTATAGGCGGGCCGGATGGCCCACGTGCGCCGGCCCGCGTAGCACAAGGTGAATGTGCCATCCGCCGTCGGCGCCGCTGGCCCCTGATGGAGGATGATCGCCTCGCGATGACGTTCGGCCAGCACCATCAATACCGAGGTTACATCCACGATTGGTTCGTCCAGCCGGTACACCGTGCCCCGGAAATGGGGATGGCGCAGCACCGGTGGATAGTCGCCCACCGCCGTTTCGGCGAGCTTCTCCATGCGGCCTCGCATCAGCTTGCTGGCGAAGAACGCCGCCAACCGCGAGGTTGGCGCGCGGGTCGTCCACAAATATTGATGATCGGCCAGCAGTTGCGCGGTGCGCAGATCCAGGTCGCCCTCGCCACGCAGGCAGCGCCGCCACGTTTCCGGCATCTCGGCGATGGTTGCGGTGGCGGCGGTGAGCTGACCGCCCAGGCTATATTTGACGCCGCCGTGAATGATGCCTTGCGCGCATAATGTCTGTCCGGTTCCCAACTGTTGATTTTCGATCAGCAGGGCGCCGTAACCGCGCTGGCGCAGCCGGTCCAGCAACCATAGTCCAGCGATGCCGCCACCGATGATGGCGATGTCCACGTTCAGGACGGGATGCAATGATTTCATGGTCGGCGCAGGATTCGGGCGATGGTGCTGGTGGTCGAGCAGCCCTCGATGTAATCCATGACCACCACCTGGCCGCCGGCGTCCCAGACGGCGCGATTGCCGGGAATATGAGCAGGGTCGTTGTCGCCGCCCTTGACCAGGTAATCCGGCTGGACCGCGCGGATTAACCGCTCCGGTGTGTCCTCGTCGAAGGGAACGACCCAGTCCACCGCCGCCAGTCCGGCCAGTACCCGCATCCGTTGCGTTAGGAGGTTGACCGGCCGGTCGGGACCCTTGAGCCGGCGCACCGTGGCGTCGGCGTTGACCGCCACGATCAATCGGTGACCCAATCGTTTGGCCTGTTCCAAATAGGTCACGTGCCCGGCGTGCAGAATGTCGAAGCAACCGTTGGTCATGACAATGGTTTCCCCGTGAGCTTTAGCGTCAGCCACCGTTCGCAGCAGTTGCGCCTCGTCCAGCACCCCACGTGGCGGTTCTTCGTGTTCGTACAACGTCCGGCGCAGTTCGGACACGGTAACGCTGGCCGCGCCCAGCTTGCCCACCACGATGCCCGCCGCCAGATTGGCCAGCAGCGTCGCCGCCGGCAAATCCAGCCTAGCGGCCAGGCCGACGGCCAGCGTGGCGATCACGGTGTCGCCGGCCCCGGTCACGTCGTAAACTTCGCGGGCGCGAGCCGCCAGGTGCAATGGCTCGGCTCCAGCGCGCAGCAAGGTCATGCCCTGTTCGCCTCGGGTGATCAGCAGGGCTTCCAGTTCCAGCCGCTCGCGCAGCGCCTGGCCCCGCTCCGTCAACATTTCCTCGTTGCGGCAGGGGCCGGTCACCCTTTCGAATTCAGCCAGGTTGGGCGTCAGCAGGGTCGCGCCCCGGTAGCGGTCAAAATTGTGGCCTTTGGGGTCCACCAGCACCGGTTTGCCGGCGGCGCGGGCGGTGCGGATCAATGCCTCGACTTCGCGCAACGCGCCCTTTTGATAATCGGACAACACGACAACGTCGCTGTCGGGCAGGCGGGTGGCAAAGCGTTCCCGCAAAGCGGACGGGTCGAAGCCGGGGAAGCCGTCCTCGAAGTCTAGCCGCAGCAATTGTTGATTGCGGCTCAACACCCGCAGCTTGGTGATCGTCGCCTGGTCAGCTTGGCGAATCAGTTCGCAAGCCACGCCCAGTCGGCGCAGCTTGATGTCCAGCGTCGTCGCCGCTTCGTCGTCGCCAGCGACGCCCAGCACGCAAACCCGGCCGCCGAGGGTGGCGATGTTGACCGCCACGTTGGCTGCGCCGCCGGGCCGTTCCTCGACTTTTTCGATCTTGACGATTGGTACCGGCGCTTCCGGTGAAATGCGGGCGGTGGAACCATGCCAGTACCGGTCTAGCATCACGTCGCCGACGATCAGCACGCGGGCCGGTTCGAAAGAGGGGATATGCGGTTTCATGGATTCTTTGCAAGAATGTTTCGCGTAAGCATCATGATAGCATGGGATGGAAAACCCTAAGGTCGATGGCGTGCAGACGCCTGGTAGTCAATGCTCACTTTTCTATCCACACCATGAATAGCAAGGATTTGTATCTGCGGCTGTTGGGTTACGTCCGACCGTACACCCGGATATTCGCGCTCTCGCTGCTCGGCACCGTGGCGGCGGCGGCCACCGAACCGCTGATTCCAGCCCTAATCCAACCCTTGTTGGATGGCAGCTTCGTGGCCAAGGATCCGCATTCCATCCGGTTGATACCGCTGCTGCTGGTGGCGGTGTTCGTGATCCGCGGGGTGGCCGACTTCGTCGGCAGTCTGGCGATGGCGTGGGTTGCCCACCGGGTGGTGATGGATCTGCGCGGCGCCCTGTTCGCCCGGTTGTTGATCCTGCCGACCCGCTATTTCGACGACCATTCCGCAGGCAGTTTGCTGTCTCGCCTGACCTATGACGTCACTCAGGTGATGACCGCCACCACCCAGGCGTTGGTGACGCTGGTCAAGGATGGACTGGCGGTGATCGGTCTGCTGGGGTGGATGTTGTATCTGAACTGGAAGTTGTCGCTGCTGGCGTTTCTGATCGCGCCTGGCATTGCCGTGATCATGCGGTTGATCAGTCGGCGGCTGCGGCGCTTGAGCCGGGAGTTGCAGGAGTTGATGGGCGACCTGACCCACGTGATCGACGAAATCCTGCAAGGTCATAAGGTCATCAAGATTTTTGGTAACCAGGACTACGAACGGAAACGGTTTCATCGGGTGAATAACCGGGTTCGCCAGTTCAACCTGAAGCTGACCGCCATGTCCGAGGGCAGTGGGCCGCTGGTGCAACTGCTGGCGGTCATCGCCTTGGGCGCGATGATTTACCTGGCCGCCTTGGAGTCGGCCGCCGATCAGATCACCGTCGGTGGGTTCGTGTCGTTGTTCGGAGCGATGGCGATGCTGTTGTCGCCAATCAAGCGGTTGACCAAGGTGAACGAGCAATTGCAACGCGGGCTGGCGGCGGCGGAAGCTCTCTTCGCGCTGCTGGACGAGCCACCGGAGCCGGATCTGGGAGCGCGAACGCTTGGCCGTGCTCGGGGCGAGGTCCGTTTCCAGCAAGTCGGTTACCGCTATCGGGTCAATGGCGCCGAGGTGATCCAGCAATTCGACCTCGACGTGCGGCCGGGCGAAACCATCGCCTTGGTCGGTCCATCGGGCGGTGGCAAGACCACCTTGATGAGTTTGTTGCCACGCTTTTACGAACTGGAATCCGGTGAAATCCGGTTGGATGGCATCCCCATTCGGGAGCTGCGCCTGGCCGATCTGCGGGCCAACATCGCCTGTGTCAGCCAGGATATCGTGTTGTTCAACGATACCGTGGCGGCCAACATCGCTTATGGCGCCGGCTTTCAAGCCAGCGAGGCCGAATTGCTTGAAGCCGCCGAAAGCGCCCATGCCCTGGAGTTTATCCGCGAACTGCCGCAGGGTATGAATACCCTGATCGGCGAGAACGGCGCGCGGTTGTCGGGCGGCCAGCGCCAGCGGCTGGCCATCGCCCGCGCCCTGCTCAAGAACGCTCCGATCTTGATCCTGGACGAGGCGACCTCGGCGCTGGATACCCAATCGGAACGCAAGGTCCAGCAGGCGCTGGATACGCTGCGCCAGGGCCGTACCGCCTTCGTGATCGCTCACCGGCTGTCCACCATCGAGAGCGCCGACCGTATCGTGGTGCTGGAACGGGGACGCCTGGTCGAGAGCGGTACGCACGGCGAATTGCTCGCTCGAAATGGGCTGTACGCTAGCCTGTATCGAATGCAGGGGGATGGTAATCAAACAACAAAGTTGCTTTCAAAATAAATTTGGTTTCAAATGTACAACATTTCTGGTTGGCGGATTGGGAATATGGTCCCGATCCAAGCATGTGGAGATGATGTACGGTAACATGAATGCTTATAAAAAACTGGCGCCGCTGTTGCGCCAGGCTTTCCGACAGGGCGTTGACGCAGCGGCTCGGGGCGAGGAGCATAATCCTTATGTCCCGGATAGTTATCTTCACCACGCATGGGTGGCGGGCTGGGCGACGCTCGCTCGCGGCTGGGACGCCGATGATTTACAGCGGCCTGGCGGACGTGGTCTCGCCGGTTGCTCCTAGCGGCGTCGCTTCGATGGCGGTGGACCCTGACGCAAAAAAGTCTGGTTAAAATGGCGTGGCCGGGCGAACCGCGCGCCGCGCGGGGCGGCGCTGACTGGAGTACATCAAGATGACCGAATCGACTCACGGCAAATCCTTGGCGTTGGCGTATCACCGGATGCTGGAACGGGTGAAGCTTCGTCTGGAGGCCTTGGAACAGGCCGAGCGGGAGGCGTTGCCCCAGTTGCGCGCCAGCATCGAACACGCGGCGGAAAAGGCGGTGGAACTGGGGGAACTGACCCGCGAGGAGGCGCGGCTGATCGGTGGTTATCTGCGACGCGATCTGGAGGATGCGGGCCAGTATCTGACCACCACTGGCCGGGATCTGCGAGACTGGCTGCGCTTCGATGTAGAGTTGCTGGAAGACCGGATGCTGGATTTTTTCCAACGCGGCGTGGATCAGTCGCGGCTGGAATTCCTGGCGTTTGAAGCCGCCGAGGCGAGCAGCGCGGAGCTGGTCAAATATCGCGGGGGTGAAATTACCGGTCCTGGCACCTTGCAATGCGAAGGATGCGGCGAGCCGATGGTCTTCCATGCGCCCGCCGCCATCGCGCCCTGTCCGATATGCGGCGGGAGGGCGTTCGTGCGTATCGGCGAAGAAACGCCAGGGGGCCAGTAGGTAGAAACCATGATGCGCTTGTCAAATTACCTGATTTACCTCCAAGCCGGATTGTCGTTAACTAAGCACCGCTTAAGCTGGTTTCCTCAGCGAAGCGTGTTTTAAGCTCAATATCCTGTACTTGACCGCCAGCCGGATTTGCTGGCGGTTTTTTTATGGCCGCGCGCCGACCCGGGTTTCCACAACACGCCACGGTTCGGCCACGCGGTGACCGTGGTCCGCCGGGCCAGTTCGGCTCGGTCGAGGCGAATGCCAGGGACGCGGTTCCTATCCGGCCTTCGGGTAGCGCCCCCCAGCCGCATACTGGATTCATTCGAAAGCAATGCCATAGGTGGCGCCCTGGCCACGGGACTCGTCGATGCGCAGTTCGACCTTCTTGATGCATTCCCGCCAGGGCAGGGTTGGATCGCGGGTTAGTTCCGCCCAGAACCGTTCGAATAATAGCCGAGCCAGATTTTCGGTGGTGATGTTGTCGTCCGCCAGCACGACGACCTCGTCGGCGGGCAGCACGTAACGCTTGCCACACAAGCGGAACGCGCATTCGCATTCCGCGCTAGGTAGCCATTCCAGCCAAGGGTTGTCCCTGGCGATCAACACCCTTTCGTCCCAGTCATCGCAGACCGCGCGCAGCGCCCGCTTGACGACCTCGTAGTTGAGCAACCGCGCCAGCGTCGGCGGTTCGGCGAGTTCCACATCGAGTTGAACCTGATAGTTATGGCCGTGTAGGCGTTCCTTGCTGCCGTCGGGGAAGACGGTCATGTGCGCCGCCGAGAATTTGAGATTGTCCTTGCGGATGTGGAGGGTCCAATTCTGCTGTCCATCGGGTCCAGTCATCTGTTATTCGCCAACGTGTAGTACGATCTTGCCGCGCGCGTGACCGCCCTGGCTGATCACCTGGGCCTGACGCGCTTCGCTGAGCGGTAATACGGTATGGATGATCGGTTTCATCTGGCCTTGGTCGATCAACCGGGCGATCTGAGTGAGTTGCGGGCCACTGGGCTGAATGAACACAAAGGCGCCGCGAGCGTTGTGCGCGGCGGCGGTCGCCTCCGGCGGCGGACTGATCACCGAAACCAGGATGCCGCCTGGTTTTAACACGGACCAGGAACGTTCCTGGATATCGCCACCGATGGTGTCGAGCACGACATCCACCTCCTTGGCGGCTTGCTCGAACCGGGTTCGGGTGTAGTCGATAAACTGGTCAACGCCTAAATCCGCCGCCAACCCGATGTTGACCGTCGAGGCGGTGGCGATCACCCGCGCGCCGCGCGCCTTGGCCAGTTGCACCGCGAGGTGGCCCACGCCGCCAGCGGCGGCATGGATCAGTACAGTCTGACCGGCCTGCAATTGGGCGGCGTCCACCAGCGATTGCCAGGCAGTCAGAGCGGCGAGCGGTACGGCGGCGGCATGGACGAAATCCAGCGTGGTCGGTTTCAAGGCAACCTCGTTGGCCTTGACCGCGATGAATTCGGCATAACTGCCGTTGCGCTCAATATCAGGTCGGGCATAAACCTCGTCGCCGACCTTGACGCCGGTCACTTCGGGACCGACCTCGATCACGGTCCCCGCTACATCCCACCCCAGGATCAGTGGTAGCTGGTGGTTGAGAAAACCTTGCAGATAGCCCTCGCGAATTTTCCAGTCCACCGGGTTGACCGCCGCCGCCGCTACTTGGATCAGGAGATCGTCAGGCTTTAACCAGGGTCGGGGCACCTCTTCGTAATGCAGCAGTTCGGGGCCGCCGTAAGCATGGATGCGCACCGCTTGCATGGTGGTCATGGGCATTCTCCGCAGACGAGAGTTGAGGGATGGCGCTGGACGTTGGATCGCCGACCGAAGGTCCGGTCTGGAGCCGGGCGCGTTAGGATAGGCATTCGCGCGTTATCCTGTCACCGCTGAACGAACTAAGGGGAATCCGTCATGCCCACGTCCATCGTCACCCTGGTTTTGCCGTCGCCCGCGCCTGGCACCGAGCGCACGTTGCGGGTGTACCGTTACGGTGCGCCCGGCGCGCGACCCAAGGCGTATTTTCAGGCGGCTCTTCACGCCGACGAAACACCGGGGTTGCTGGCGGCGCACCATCTGCTGCGCGGGTTGGAACAGGCCCAGGCGCAAGGGCGGATTCTCGGGGAGGTGGTCGTGGTTCCGGTCGCCAACCCCATCGGTTTGAGTCAACATCTCAACGGTCGGTTGCTGGGGCGGTTCGATTTTGACAGCACCGGCAATTTCAATCGCGCCTTTCCCGATCTGGCGGCGACGGCGTTGGAACGGGTGCGGGGACGGTTGAGCGCCGACCTGATGGCGAACATAGCCCGGATTCGGGAGGTGTTGCAAGCCGTGGTCGCGGAGCAAGCGGCGGCGCGGGAAACGGACGCGCTCAAGCTGGAACTGCTGCGTCTGGCCGTGGATGCGGATTGGGTCTTTGATTTGCATTGCGATGGCGAGGCATTATTGCATCTCTACGCCTCCCAGTGGCAGCGGGATGACGCCATCAAACTGGGCGCGGACTTGGGGGCAGCGGCGATCCTGCTGGAGGAGGAGCCTGGCGGCAATCCGTTCGACGAAGCTTGCGCTGGGCCGTGGTGGAAACTGCGCGCGGCGTTGGCGGCGGAGGGTCCAGTGCCGCTGGCCTGCTTCGCGACCACGGTGGAATTGCGCGGGCAGGCGGATGTCCACGATGAATGCGCGGCGGCCGATGCGGCGGCGCTACTCCGCTTTTTGCAACGACGCGGTGTGATCGCGGGTGAGCCAGGACCGTTGCCGCAACCCCGGTGCGAGCCAACGCCACTAGACGGCGTGGACGTGTTAACCGCGCCCGCCGCTGGGGTGTTGGTCTACCGCAAGCAGTTGGGGGAGGCGGTCACGGCGGGCGAAGTGGTGGCGGAACTGGTGGACCCGTTGGGCGATCCACGGGGCGTGACCCGAACGCCCGTCCGCAGCACCGCCAGCGGCCGGCTGTTCGCTCGGATGACCGAGCGGCTGGCCCGACCAGGGCAAAAATTTTGCAAGGTGGCGGGGCGGGAGCCGCTGAGCCATCGCCAGGCGGGTAAGCTGTTGGAAGACTGAGCGGTCAGCGGCGGTTTCCGCTGGGAGCCAGTATTCAGTATGATCATCTTCATGGCGCTAAGCAACGAACAGGTGACAATATTATGGATCTGATTGGTTTTCTGTTGATTGGTTTGGTCGCGGGCTGGATCGCTACCCAGTTCATGCGCGGCGGTAGCATGGGGTTGGGGGGCAATCTGGTAATCGGCGTGATTGGCGCGTTCGTGGGCGGCTTTCTGTTTCGGTTGGTCGGTTTCGCCGCGGTTGGCCTGATTGGCAAGCTCATCACCGCCACGGTGGGCGCGATGGTGTTGCTGTACGTGGTGCGAGTATTGAAGAAAGCGTAGATCTTCTCGCCGTATGGATGCTCTTTGGTTGGCGCTCGCTTTTTCCCTGGGCCTGTTGGTTCGGCATCTGGGGTTGCCGGCGTTGGTCGGCTATCTGGCGGCGGGGTTCGTGCTGAACGCGCTCGGTCAGCATGGCAACGCGTTGCTCGAACAGATCGCCCATGCCGGTGTATTGCTGTTGTTGTTTGGCGTTGGTCTCAAGCTGCGGTTGAAAAGCCTGATCCGCCCGGAGGTCTGGGGGGGAGGATTGCTGCACCTGGCGGCGAGTGGGGCGACGCTGGGATTGGGGTTTCTCGCGCTTTTGGAGTTGCCGGGGTGGCGGGCGGTGTTGCTGGCGACCACGCTGGGATTCTCCAGTACGGTGCTGGCGGCCAAGGTGCTGGAGGAGAAAGCCGAGCTGCGCGCTTTTCATGGCCGGCTGGCGATTGGCGTCTTGATCATTCAGGATCTGGCGGCGCTGGCCTTGATGGCGGCCGCCGGCGCGGCGGCGCCGACGCCGTGGGCATGGCTGGCGCTGGGTTTGCCGCTGCTCCGGCCACTGGTGACCCGGCTATTGGACTGGAGCGGTCATGATGAGTTGCTGGTGTTGTACGGACTAGCCATGGCGCTGGTGGTCGGCGGATTGGGTTTCGAACATCTTGGCTTGAGTTCGGAACTCGGCGCGCTGCTGCTGGGCGTGCTGCTGGTGGGTCATCCCAAAGCGATGGAACTGTCCGAATCGTTATGGTCGCTGAAGGAAGTGTTGCTGGTGGGCTTCTTCTTGCAGATTGGCCTGCTGGGCTGGCCCAGTTGGACCCTGCTGGGTGGAGCGGTGCTGCTGACGCTGCTGTTGCCCCTGAAGGTGGCGTTGTTCTTCTTCATCCTGGTCGCGTTCCGCTTGCGGGCGCGCACCGCGTTTTTAACCGCCTTGGCGCTGGCCAGCTATAGCGAATTCGCGTTGATCGTGGCGCAATTCATGGTGAAAAACGGCCAATTGCCTGGCGACTGGCTGGTATTGCTGGCGCTCGCGGTGGCGTTGTCCTTCGTGATCGCCGCGCCGCTCAACCGTTTCGCCCATGCCCTGTACGAGCGGAACGAGGGGCGGTTGGCGCGTTTCGAGCGGCCAGAACACCACCCCGACGAGCAGCCGGTGTCGCTGGGCAGCACCCAGATTCTCATTCTTGGCATGGGCCACGCGGGCGCCGCCGCCTACGATTTTCTGAAGAAGCGCCAGAACGTGCCCGAACATCCGCATAAGGTCTTGATGGTGTCCGGCATCGACTCGGACCTGAGCAAGGTCGAACGGCATGTCCATGAAGGGCGGCGCGTGGTGTACGCGGATGCCGAAGACCCCGGTTTCTGGCATCGGCTGCGGCTGGAAGGTCTCAAGGCGGTGATTTTGGCGATGCCGGACCCCGAAGCCAAGCGAATCGCCGCCCGGCAGTTACGGTGGCACGGCTTCCAAGGTCTGATCGGCGCGGTCAGCAGCTATCCAGAAGAGGAAGAAGCCTTGAAGGCGGCTGGGGCCAACATGACCTTCCTGGCGTTTAACGAGGTGGGCGTCGGGTTGGCCGAGCACGTCTGGGAAGCCCTGGAGAAGCGGGCCGGCGTTCGGGCCGAAAGCGTGGTGAACTGACACTATTCCACGTCGGCGCGGTCTATGGCGACAGGCCCGCCATCGACGAGGAAATCCCATGAATCCCAAGATCAACAAGACCGACGCCGAATGGCGCGCGCAACTCACTTCGGAGCAATATCGAATTTGTCGGCGGAAAGGGACCGAACCGGCGTTCACCGGCGCGTATTACGACTGCCACGAACCGGGCGTCTACCATTGCGCGTGCTGCGGCGCGCCGCTGTTTGACGCGGCGGCCAAGTTCGATTCCGGTAGTGGCTGGCCAAGTTTCTGGCAACCGGTGGCGGCGGATCAAGTCGCTACCGCTGAGGATCGCAGCCTGTTCATGCGGCGCACCGAGGCGTTGTGCGCCGACTGCGGGGCGCATCTGGGCCATGTGTTCGACGATGGCCCGCAGCCGACCGGGTTGCGCTACTGCATCAACTCGGCGGCGTTGAAGCTGGACAAGATCGGCGATTGAATGGGTAGCTTGTCCGCGGGTACCTCAACCCTGGCGATCATCAAGCAAGCATCCTCCAGAAAAGCGAGTCGCTTTTCATGGACGTTCCGCGCGCCATGCCGTTGAACCGTAAAGCACTGCGGTACAGGCCACCGGCAGCCGATCCGCCGAGGGAGGTTCGGGCCTTCGGTAGGGCTTGGGCGATAGCGTTGCCTGCACGATCTCCCGCACCCAGCGCGCTAGATCGACATCGCAGCCGTCGCCGGGCGGAAACGGTTTCTGCGGCTTGCATTGATCGTCACCGGGCGGGCAGGCCAGGCGGACATGAAAATGGGCGTCGTGGCCCCACCACGGCCGTATTTTCTCCAACCAGCGTCGGTCGGTTTCACTGCCACACAACACCTGTTTGATGATTGGGTTGACAAAAATACGCTCCACTTCCGGCGCCGACGACGCCCGTTTCAGCGCATCCCGATAACGCAGCGACCAGCGGGAATCATCGAGCGCGCCCTCACGGGGCCGGATCATCGACGGCATGTCGATCCGCTCGGTATCGGCCTGCGACAACAACCGGTCGCGCGGTTGCTGCAAGAACCAGACATCCACGTCCAAACCACTTTGATGGCTGCGATGACCGTTCGGCATCGGCCCGCCGCGCGGTTGTCCCAGATCACCGATCAACAGCCGGCTGCCGTTCGCCGCCGTCTGCCGGCCCAACCGCTCCACGAAGGCGATCAGGGCCGGGTGCCCGTAATAACGGTTGCGGCTGGGACGCATGACCTGATAGCCGTCGCCCGCCAGCGGCAGCACCACCGCGCCGGCAATGCAGCCAGCGGCATAGGAGCCGATGACCTGTGGCGGTCCGGCCAGCGGATACCCGACCGTGCTCCAACCATTATCGGCCCAGGCCGGCGCGATGCTGGCCCAGAACAACAGGAATAATCCAATCAGCAGTTGAATGACCATGGCATTTCCATTCAGGCGGGATCGATTGGCGTAAAGCTTAGCGAAGGCATGGGGATTTGGGCAGTGCCGACCCTTTCGGGCAAGCCGGCGGAAGGGTGGGGTGGCTATGCTGGATTCATTAACGATACCCGGTTATGCCCGAGAAAGGTCCGTCCCATGTTGCCCGACTATTTCGAGTTTTCCCTACCCACTCGCGTGATCTACGGGATTGGCGTCATCCACCAACTGAACGATGCCGTGGCGTCCTACGGTTCCCGGCGGGCGCTGCTGGTAACCGATGCGATTCTGGTTCAGGCCGGGTTGGCGGAACGGGTCAGAGCCGGTTTCCAGAACACCGCCATCGAGATTGTCGCGACGTTCGACCAGGTGCCGCCCAATTCCACGATCAAAACGGTCGAGGCGTGCGCGGCCTTGGGCCGGGAACATGGCTGCGATCTGATCGTCGGTTTGGGCGGCGGCAGCGTGTTGGATACCGCCAAGGTCGCCAATATTCTAATGGTCAAAGGTGGGCGGGTGCGGGAACACATGGGTGCGTATCTGCTCGGCGCGGCCAAATTGCTTCCGCTGTTCCTGATTCCGACCACCGCCGGCACGGGTTCGGAAGTGACCAAGGTAGCGGTCATCGCCGATCCCGACCACGAGGTGAAGCTGCCATTCGCGGAGAACCAGTTCCTACCCGATCTGGCGATCCTCGATCCCGAACTGACGCGCACCATGCCACCCAAATTGACCGCCATGACCGGCATGGACGCGCTGACCCACGCCATCGAAGCCTATGTGGACAAGGAATGGTCGCCGGCGGCGGATGGGCTGGCGCTGCAAGCCATCCGGCTGATCCGCGATCATCTGCCGCTGGCCTGCGCCCAACCGGAAAATCTGTCGGCGCGCGGCGCGATGCTGACGGCTAGTTGTTTAGCTGGCATCGCTTTTTCGCATTCGATGGTCGGGATGGTGCATGGCATCTCCCACGCCCTGGGCGGGGTTTACCACATCCCCCACGGTTTGGCGAACGCACTGGTGTTGCCGGAGGTGATGGACTACAACCTGGAGTCACGGCTGGACCGCTACGCCGATATCGCCGAGGCGTTGGGGATCGTATTTCCGCGTCCCGGCGCGGCGCTAGGCAACGTACTACGCTACGGCGGATTAGGATTCGCCGCGCCACTGGCCAAGCCGTTGGCCGGTCTGGATCGCTGGTTCCGGCGCCGGGCGGCGAAAGCGGGCATTATCTACATCCGCACCCTGAACCGGCAACTGGCCCATCTGACCGGGATGCCGCTGAACCTGCGCGATGCGGGCGTCAAGGACGGGCTGGCGAAGCTGGATCAGGTGACGGATACCGCGATGACCGATGGTTCGATGCTGTACAACCCGCGCGAGCCGGAGCGGGCAGCGGTGGCGCGCATCGTCCGCCGCTTGCACGACACGACCGTGACGCCCCTGCCGGTATCGCCAGCGGATTTGCGCCCGGCGGGAGCGACTACGGAGACGCGGGAGCTGCGTGATGTCTTCCCGGACGCCGACACGCTCTATCAGGTGTTCGGCGGTTTCTTCGAACGACTGAAGGTGGACCCGCACATCGGCGGACCACTGAAGGCTTCCGGGTTGTGCGTGCAGTTCGCCTTCGATCCGCCAGCGGCGGTGATGACCATTGACGCGCGGGGCGACGAGGTGAAGATTTACCGGGGCGCGGAATTCGGCGGCCAGCCGGAAGTGACCATGCGCATGAGCGCCGATTTTGCCCACGCGTTCTGGCACGGCCAGGTCAACTTGGTGTCGGCCCTGACCCGCCGACAGGTGGTCGCCAAGGGCAATATGCCCAAAACGTTGAAACTGTTGCCGATCCTCAAGCCGGCCTACGCTCTGTACCCGCGATACCTGGCGGAAGTGGGCATGGCGGACAAGGTCATGCGGTGAAGGCGTGTTCATTCGGGGTCCACGGCAAACATGGAAGACCTGGCAAGGCTTGTTCTCGTCTTCCATCTCCGTCGTGAATAACCGTAGGGCTGCCCTTCACAACACCGCCACTCCCACCGCTTCCAGCATCCGGGTCAATCGGATCAGCGGCAGGCCGATCAGACTGGTGGGATCATCGCCTTCCAGCCGTTCGAACAACGCGATGCCCAGCCCCTCGGATTTGAAGCTGCCCGCGCAGTGATAGGGTTGTTCCCGCCGCAGATAGCGTTCGATCATGGCTGGCGTCAGTGGCCGGAATGTCACCCGGAAGGGTTCTACCATGACCTGACATTGGCCGCTGGCGCTGTCGAGCAGACACAGACCGGTGTAAAAGACCATCGTTTGGCCCGAGGCGCGCCGCAACTGCGCCGTCGCCCGTTCGTGATCGCCCGGCTTGCCGAGGATTTCGCCATCCAGCACCGCCGCTTGATCCGAACCGATGATCAGCGCCGCCGGTTCATGGCGGGCGACCGCCTGGGCCTTCGATTCCGCCAGCCGCGCCGTGAGCGTCAATGCATCCTCGCCGATCCGGCGGGATTCGTCGGCATTGGGCGCTCGCACGGCAAAGGGCAGTCCCAGTCGCGCCAGCAACTCGCGGCGAAACAGCGATGTGGAGGCCAGGATCAAGCGGCGGCCATCGGGAAGGAGATCGATCATGGCAACTCTCGATGAATCGTGGGAAATGACGGTAATTGTGCGAAATCCGGCTTTGTTTTGACAGCAATCCGGCGCGTCTATATCATCCCGCGTCTTATGCAGACCCCGTCGTTTCCCAGCAAGATTGATCCTTGGCGGTTGGCCACCGAGGGTGGGCGGTTGGAAGGCGCGCTGGCGCTGGCCGCGTTGCCGCGCTTGGTTGCCGAGTTGAATCGGACCGAGGGCGTGGTCAACGTCGCGCTGGTGGCGGGTATCGACCCCCACGGCGTCCGGTGCATCAAGGGCGTCGTGCGGGCCGGGGTCGAACTGGTTTGCCAGCGTTGCCTGGGGCTGTTCCAGTTCGCGCTGGACGTGACGGTCAGCCTGGGTCTGGTGCATGGCGAGGCCGAAGCCGACCGGTTGCCCGAGGATTACGAACCGTTGTTGGTTGCCGAAGGCACCATCAGCGTCGCCGATCTGGTGGAAGACGAATTGTTGCTGGCCTTGCCGCGAATTCCCCGGCACGAGGATGAGCGCGACTGCGAGGCCAATGGTTATCGGACGCTGGATGGAATGGAGCGGAATCAACCTTTCGCCGCTCTGGCGTCCCTGTTACGAGATTCTCCGAGGAGTCATTGAATCATGGCTGTACAAAAAAGCCGTAAAAGCCCTTCCAAGCGTGGCATGCGCCGTGCTCACGATGCGTTGACCGCGCCCACGCTGTCCACGGATCGCACCTCCGGCGAATTGCACCGCCGCCACCATGTCACCCCGAACGGTTATTATCGGGGCCGTCAGGTCATTACCCAGCCGGTGGTCGACGAGAGTGAAGAAGAGTAGCCACCGCGCTCCGACCCGCCCGGTTTTTCCGAATCTCCCATGATGGCCATCCTGCCCATATGACCAGGCCGCTCACCATCGCCCTGGATGGCATGGGCGGCGACATTGGCCCCGATGTGGTTGTACCCGCCGCTCTCCGTGTGCTCAAGACCGCCAGTGGCTCGGTACGTCTGATCCTGGTGGGTCAAGAGGACATCCTGTCAGCCCGGCTGACTCAACTCAAAGCGAACGGCCATCCCGGTATCGTCATTCGTCATGCCTCGCAACTGGTGAAAATGGACGAGTCGCCCGCGCAGGCGCTGCGGGTCAAGAAGGATTCCTCGATGCGGGTGGCGATCAACCTGGTCAAGCAGGGCGAGGCCGACGCCTGCGTCAGTGCCGGCAACACCGGCGCGCTCATGGCGACCGCCCGCTTCGTGCTGAAAACCCTGCCAGGCATCGACCGCCCCGCCATTTGCACCACCTTGCCCACCGTGCGTGGCCACACCCGGGTACTGGATTTGGGTGCCAACGTGGACAGCAAGGCCGAACACTTGCTGCAATTCGCCATCATGGGGTCCGTGTTGGCCGAGGTCAACGGCATCCGGCGCCCACGCGTGGGCTTGCTCAACATCGGCGAAGAAGACATCAAGGGCAACGAGCAGGTCAAGGACGCTGCCCGATTGTTGGCATCCAGCGATCTGAACTATATCGGGTTCGTGGAAGGCGACGGCATTTATCTGGACGAGGTGGACGTGGTGGTTTGCGATGGCTTCGTCGGTAACGTGGCGCTCAAGAGCAGCGAGGGCGTGGCCAAGCTCATCCGCCATTTCATGACCCAGGAATTCAAGCAGAGTCTGTTGACCCGGCTGGCCGGTCTAATCGCGCTGCCGGTGCTGCGCGCGTTCGGTCGCCGGATCGATCCCCGCCGCTACAACGGTGCCAGCCTGCTGGGGTTGCAAGGCATCGTGATCAAAAGCCATGGCGGCGCCGACGCCTTGGCCTTCGCCAACGCCATCCAGGTGGCGATGCTGGAAGTCGAGCAGGCGGTGCCTCGACGCATCGCTACCCACCTGGCCGCCCTTCACGCCGAGAGACACGCGCTTTGAACCATGCCCGAATCGCTGGAACCGGTGGCTATCTGCCGGAGCAAGTGCTGACCAATGCCGATCTCGAACAGAAGATCGAGACCACGGCGGAGTGGATCGTCGCCCGCACGGGCGTCGAGGAACGCCACATCGCCGCGCCGGGGGAAACCACCTGCGATCTGGCCGAGCGGGCGTCTCGCCGGGCGCTGGCCGCGGCCGGCCTCGAGCCGGGCGACATCGACCTGATCATCCTGGGCACCACCACGCCCGATCATGTGTTTCCCAGCGTCGCTACCCAGTTGCAACACCGCCTGGGGTGTTATGGCGGCCCCGCTTTCGACGTGCAGGCAGTCTGCACCGGGTTCGTCTACGCTTTGGATATCGCGCATCGCTTCATCCGCACCGGCGCGGCGCGGCGAGCGCTGGTGGTGGGGGCGGATACCTTCACCCGCATCATCGACTGGACGGATCGCGGCACCTGCATCCTGTTCGGCGATGGCGCCGGGGCGGTGGTGCTGGAAGCAGCGGATGAACCCGGTATCATCGACAGTCGGCTGGGCGCCGACGGCCGTTACAAGGAACTGTTATGGGTGCCGGCGGGCGTGTCCAGCGGTTATGATCAGACGCGCCAGAATGCCGCCTTCGTGGAAATGCGTGGCAGCGAAGTATTCAAGGTGGCGGTCACCACCCTCAAGGACATCGCCGAACAGATTTTGACCGCCAATCGGATGACGGTCGCCGATGTGGATTGGCTGATCCCGCATCAGGCCAACCGGCGCATTCTGTCCGCCACCGCTAAACGGCTCGGTTTGCCGGAAGAGCGGATGGTGGACTGCGTGCGGGTTCATGGCAACACTTCGGCGGCTTCGGTGCCGCTGGCCCTGGATACGGCGGTGCGCGATGGCCGCATCCAGCGGGGCGATACCCTGTTGCTGGAAGGCTTCGGCGGTGGTTTCACCTGGGGCGCCGTGTTGCTGAATTATTGAGTGCGAAGGGGATTTGACGATGACGACGCTGGACGGCGAGATCGCCCTGGTCACGGGGGCCAGTCGCGGTATCGGCCAGGCCATCGCCCGCGAACTGGGTCGGCGTGGCGCGACCGTGATCGGCACCGCAACCACGGCGGCGGGCGCGGAGGCGATTACCCAGGATTTGCGCGAGCACGGGATCCAGGGGCGTGGCTGGCGGTTGGACGTGACCGATCCCATGGCGGTGGAGGCCGTGCTGAAAGCGGTGACGCAGGAATTCGGCCCACCGGGCATTCTGGTCAACAACGCCGGCATTACCCGCGACAATCTCCTGCTGCGGATGAAGGAAGACGAGTGGGCGGCGATCCTTGATACCGATCTGTCCTCGGTCTATCGGCTGAGCAAGGCGGTGTTGCGGGGAATGATGAAAGCCCAGCGCGGGCGCATCATCAACATTACCTCGGTGGTCGGTGTCACCGGCAGCGCCGGACAGGCCAACTATGCGGCGGCCAAGGCGGGCGTCATCGGCTTCACCAAGTCGCTGGCGCGCGAGGTCGGCTCGCGGAACATCACCGTCAACGCGATCGCGCCGGGATTGATCGACACCGACATGACCCGGTCGTTGCCGGATGCGCAGCGGCGGGCGGTCATCGAGACCATCCCGTTGCAACGGCCAGGCGAGCCATGGGATGTCGCCGCCGCCGTGGCGTTTCTGGCTTCGCCGGAGGCAGCCTACATCACAGGTGAAACCCTGCACGTCAACGGTGGAATGTACATGGCCTGAACGTTCGCTGGAGACTGGAAGAAAGGAAATCCGCGCTGGCATGCCGGTGGTCGGCGCGGGGTCGGAAACCACACTGGGTGTATGACGCCGTCACCGGATTTCACCCGTCGTAACACGCGGGTGCGGATTGAAAAACAGATAGACAGCACGACGAGGAAGCAAACCACATGACCGACATCAGCAACATTGAAGCCCGCGTCAGGAAAATCATCATCGAACAGTTGGGGGTGAAAGAGGAGCAGGTGACCAACGAGGCCTCGTTCGTCGAGGATCTGGGCGCCGACTCGCTGGACACCGTCGAACTGGTGATGGCCCTGGAAGAGGAATTCGAGTTGGAAATCCCCGACGAGGACGCGGAGAAGATCACCACGGTGCAGCAGGCGATTGACTACATCGCCACGCATCTCAGTTGAAGGCGCCATCCCGCGCGATTCTGAACCCGCCGCGACCACGCGCCCGTGGTCGCGGCTTTCTTTGTTGAGCCTGGAACAGTGAGGGGAGTTCCGTGACCAAGCGGCGAGTGGTAGTGACAGGCATGGGTATTGTGTCCCCGGTCGGTAGCGCCGTGGAGACCGCCTGGACCAATATCCTGGCGGGCCGCAGCGGGATCGGGCTAGTCACCGCCTTCGACGCCGGCGATTTGCCGGTGCGCATCGGTGGCGCGGTGAAGGATTTTCAGGTCGAACGGTACCTGAATCCCAAGGAAGCCAAGAAGATGGACACCTTCATCCATTACGGTATCGGCGCGGCGGCGCAGGCGATCCGGGACGCGGAACTGGAGATTACCGAAGCGAACGCCGAGCGGATCGGAACCTTCATTGGCTCCGGCATCGGCGGTCTGCCGGGCATTGAGGAAGGCCACGCGGCGTTTTTGAAGGGTGGGCCGCGCCGGCTGACGCCGTTCTTCGTGCCGCGCAGCATCATCAACATGGTATCGGGCAACCTGTCTGTTCTGTACGGCATCAAGGGGCCGAACCTGGCGGTGGTTACCGCCTGCACCTCCGGCACCCACAGCATCGGCTTGGCGGGCCGACTGATCATGTATGGCGACGCCGATGTGATGATCGCCGGCGGCGCGGAAATGGCGACGACGCCCACCGGACTGTGCGGGTTCGCGGCGGCGCGGGCGTTGTCCACGCGCAACGACGAGCCGGAGAAAGCCAGCCGGCCGTGGGATCGGGATCGCGATGGTTTCGTGCTCAGCGATGGCGCCGGGGTGATGGTGCTGGAGGAATACGAACACGCCCGGCGGCGCGGCGCGCGGATTTATGCCGAGCTGATCGGCTTTGGCATGAGCGGCGACGCTTATCACATGACCCTGCCGCCGCCGGATGGCGACGGCGCGCGGCGGGCGATGGCCAACGCCCTGCGCGACGCGGCCATCGCGCCCGAGGTGGTGGATTACATCAACGCCCACGGCACCTCCACGCCAGCGGGCGACAAGATCGAGAGCGATGCGGCCAAAGCGGTGTTTGGCGATCACGCTTACCGGCTGGCGATGAGTTCGACCAAATCCATGACTGGCCATCTGCTGGGCGCCGCCGGTGGCGTCGAGGCGATTTTCTCGGTACTGGCGATCCGCGATCAGGTTGCGCCGCCCACCATCAACCTCGACCATCCAGAACCGGGGTGCGATCTGAATTACGTACCGCACACCGCCCAGGAACGGCGCATTCGGGTTGTACTGTCCAATTCCTTCGGCTTCGGCGGCACCAACGGTTCGGTGATTTTCCGCGCGCTGGATTGAGCGTAGGGTTGTCGTGCGCCGTCTTCGTCCGCCGATGGGAGCGCGGGTGAAATCATGGCTTCTCCACGCTGGCCACGACGCTTGGCGTTGGCTTGGGCGGCGCTGGCGCTGGTCCTGGGCCCGCCGCTGTATATCATCCGCGCCGATTATCACGCATTCCTCGATACCCCCCTCGGGGTTCCAGCCGACGGTCTGACGCTGGAATTGAAACCCGGCATGGGGGTGGCGGACTTCGCCCGGGCGTTACAGCGGCAGCCGGGCTTGTTACGGTCGGCGCTCTATCTGCAAGCCTACGCCCGGCTGAATCGGCTGGCGTTCCGGCTCCAGGCCGGCGAATACGCCATTGCGCCGGGTGTCACGCCGCGTGGTTTGCTGGACCAGATCGTGGCGGGCCGGGTCATCCAGTATTCGCTGACCGTCGTGGAAGGTTGGACCTTCCGGCAGTTGCGGCGGGCGCTGGCTGAGCATCCCAAGATCAAACAGACCTTGCGGGACGCGACCGACGCCGAAATCATGGCGCGGCTGGGGCGTCCGGGTGAACTTCCCGAAGGTTGGTTTTTGCCAGACACCTACCATTTCCCCACCGGCTTCACCGATGAGGCATTCCTGCAACGGGCGTTGGCGGCGATGGACCGTCGGTTGCGCGAGGCTTGGAACCGTCGCGCCCCGGATTTGCCGCTGACCGATCCCTACCAGGCGCTGATTCTTGCCTCCATCGTGGAAAGGGAAACGGCGCTGCCAGCGGAACGACCAGAGGTGGCTGGCGTGTTCGCGCGGCGACTGCGGCGGGGAATGTTGTTGCAGACCGATCCGACCGTGATCTATGGCTTGGGCGAGGCATTCGACGGCAACCTGCGCCGCGCCGATTTGGCCCACGACAGTCCCTATAACACCTACACGCGCAAAGGTTTGCCGCCGACGCCCATTGCCCTGCCGAGCGCGGGCGCGCTGGCCGCCGCCGTCAATCCGGCGGCCGGCGATGCGCTGTATTTCGTGGCGACGGGTCAAGGCGGCCACGTGTTCTCCACCACGCTGGATGAGCACAATCGGGCGGTCAGGCGGTATCAGTTGAAGGAGAAATGACATGTCCGGTCGATTCATCACGGTCGAGGGTGGCGAGGGTGCTGGCAAGACGACCCAATTGGCCTTCATGGGGGCGTACTTGGAGCAACGGGGTCGCCGGGTGGTCTTGACCCGTGAACCGGGTGGGACGCTACTGGGAGAGGATATTCGCGCCCTACTGCTTGGGCAGCGCCACGACGGCATGGCGTTGGCCACCGAGACGCTGCTGATGTTCGCCGCCCGCGCCGAGCATCTGGAACGGGTGATCCGGCCCGCGCTGGTCGCCGGCCACTGGGTGTTGTGCGACCGGTTCACCGACGCCACTTATGCCTATCAGGGTGGCGGACGAGGATTGCCGCCAGAACGGATTGCGGTTTTGGAGGACTGGACGCAGGGTTCCTTGCAGCCTGATTTAACGCTGGTGTTGGATATACCGGTTGCGGTCGGTCTGGAACGGGCGGGTCGGCGTGGCGCGGCGGATCGCTTCGAGCGGGAAGGGTGGGCTTTCTTGGAACGCGTCAAATTGACCTATCTGGAACGCGCGTCCCGTAATCCCGACCGTTACCGGATCGTGGATGCGAACCGGCCGGTGGAAACGGTGCGCGCCGAGCTGCAAACCATTCTTGCCGAATGGTTAGATTGTCACTGATGGATGAGGAACGCTTGCCCTGGCATCGTGACCTTTGGTGGCGATTACAACAGCGTCGGGTTGCCGGGCGCCTGCCGCACGCTTTGCTGCTGGCTGGTCCCGCTGGTTTGGGCAAGGGATTGTTCGCCCGCCGGCTGGCGCGAGCAGGGCTGTGCGACCATCCCGATACGG
Organism: Candidatus Contendibacter sp.; assembly: GCA_031732755.1. Taxonomy (GTDB): domain Bacteria; phylum Pseudomonadota; class Gammaproteobacteria; order Competibacterales; family Competibacteraceae; genus Contendibacter. The sequence continues at coordinate 37,030 of JAVMKI010000069.1, read as the reverse complement.
AAGGCGAGGCTTGCGGCCAGTGCCGGAGTTGTCGATTGTTCCGAGCCGGCAGTCATCCCGACTATAACGTCGTGCAGCCCGCCGAGGATGGCAAGGTCATCAAGGTGGACCAAATCCGCGAGTTGTGCGCCTTCCTGGGCTATACCACCCAATACGGCGGTTACAAGATCGCCTTGCTGGAACCCGCCGACCGGTTGAATGTCCATGCCGCCAACTGCCTGTTGAAAACGCTGGAAGAGCCGCCGGGCAACTGTTTGTTGCTGCTGGTCACCGCCCAGCCGGCGCGGCTGCCGGCCACGGTGCGCAGCCGCTGTCAGAAACTCGGGTTCGAGCCGCCGGCTCCGGCGGTTGCGATTCCGTGGTTGGCGGCGCGCGTTGCGGACGGGCTGGAACCAGCGGTATTGCTGGACATCGCGGGTGGCGCTCCGCTCGCCGCGCTGGCTCAGGCCGATGGCGAGCGCTGGCGGCGGCGCCGGGAACTGTTCGAGTGCTACGAACAAACGCTGGCCGGGCGGATGGACCCGATTCGGGCAGCGGAACGTTGGGCGCAAGGTGACTTGATCGAGAACCTGCGCTGGCTCATCGGTTGGCATACCGATCTGATTCGGCTTAAGATGAGTGTCAACCCCCCGCGCCTGGGCAATCCTGATCTGCGTGCCGCGCTGGGGCACTGGGCCGAGCGACAGACGCCGCGCGCGCTGTTCGAGCGCCTGGACGCCGTGGTTCGGCTCCGTGCGCTCTGCGCGACCACTCAGGTCAATGCGCCCCTGTTGCTGGAAACATTTCTCGGCGATGCGTTTCCCTAGTTCCTGAATCCGTTTTTAGAAGGTTGAGCACCATGGCGGTTCCACGACAAGGCGTCATTTCCCTCGCCATCAAGGACAAGGCGATGCTGCATTCCAGCTACATGCCTTTTGTCAAGGGCGGGGGGATTTTCATTCCGACCGAAAAAACCTTTGAACTGGATGATGAGGTGTTTCTGCTGCTGACGATTCTGGATGACCCGGAACGGTTCGCCATCACGGGCAAGGTGGTTTGGATCAACTACCGGACCACGCCCGGCGGTCGGCAGATGGGCGTCGGCATTCAGTTTAGCGGCGTGGAGGGCGCCAACCTCCAGAAGAAGATTGAGGCGCAACTGGTTGGTTATCTCCGCGCCGATCAGCCGACCAACACGATGTAGGCGCGGGCGGATCATGTTGGCCGATTCCCATTGTCATCTGGACCGGATTGATCTAACGCCTTTCGGCGGCAGTCTGGGAGGGGTTCTGGCGGCGGCGGCGGCGAGTGGCGTGACGCGCCTGCTGAGCGTGGCGGTGGACCTGGAAAGCTGGTCGGCCCTGGCCCGGATGACCGAGCCGCATCCCCAAATCGCGTTGTCGGTGGGGGTGCATCCCAGCGAGGACAGTGGTCGCGCGCCGACCGTGGCGGAACTGGTCGCGCTAGGCCGCGAGCCGCGGGTGGTCGCCATAGGTGAGACCGGACTGGACTATCACCATGACGGTGACAGCGTCGCCCGCCAGCAGGACTGGTTCCGTATCCACATCGCCGCCGCGCGCGAACTCGGCAAGCCGCTGATCGTCCACAACCGCAACGCCCGCGCGGATACCTTGCGGATTCTGGCGGAGGAGGGCGCCGCCGAAGTCGGCGGGGTATTGCATTGCTTTACCGAGGATTGGGTGATGGCGGAGCAGGCGCTGGAATTGAATTTCCACATTTCGTTTTCCGGGATCTTGACCTTCAAGAACGCCAAGGCCATTCAGGACACCGCGCGGCGCGTGCCCGCCGAGCGCCTGTTGGTGGAAACGGACGCCCCCTATCTGGCGCCGGTCCCGTACCGGGGTAAGCCCAACCATCCCGCCTGGGTGCGGCGGGTGGCGGAGTTCGTCGCCCAGTTGCGCGGCGAGACGCTGGAGCAAATCGCGACGGTCACCACCGCCAATTATCGGCGGCTGTTCGGCCTGCCCGCGGAGGCGGCGTGAATCACGCGGAAATGCGCGACCGGGTTCGCCGCTGTTTGCATTCGACCCATCAGGTGGAGATTTTCACCGGCGATCACGCGGTGGCCGGGATGGAGCGCGAGGAGCGGCCCCTGACGCCGGCGGCGGTGCTGGTGCCGCTGGTCGAGCGGGCCGAGGGTTACACGGTGTTGTTGACCCAGCGCACCGCCCATCTGGAACATCATGCCGGCCAGATCAGCTTTCCCGGTGGCCGGGCCGAGGAAGAGGACGCGGGTCCCGTGGAAACCGCGCTGCGCGAGGCGGAGGAAGAAATCGGCCTGCACCGCCGACATGTGGTGGAAGTCGCCGGCTTTCTCGATCTGTATCAGACCATCACCGGCTTTCTGGTGACGCCGGTGGTGGGTTTCGTGACGCCGCCGTTTGCGTTGACGCTGGACGCCTTTGAAGTCGCCGAGGCGTTCGAAGTCCCGCTGGATTTTGTCCTTGATCCGCGCCATCACGAACAGCGCAGCGTGTTTTACCAGGGCCAGCCGCGCCGTTACTATGTCATTCCCTACGAAAACCGGTTCATTTGGGGCGCGACCGCCGCCATGCTGGTCAATTTCGCCCGGCGGCTAACGGGCGATTCCCGGTCGCCCTGAATTTGGCGCGGCGCTGGTCGCGCCCTGGTGGTGGACGAACTGTCGTAACAGAAATTCCTCGTCGCGCGGTGTCAGGTCAAAGCGCAGGCTGGCCTGCTCGACCGTTTTCGACGTGCAATGTCCCTGTTCGGCGAGCCACTGGAAGGCGTGGCGCAGCGCCTCGCCTTCGGGGAGGAGCGGTTTGAGCATCGCCGTCAGATTTTGCCCGCCTGCTGGGCGATGAAGGCGGTTTTGGCCGACAGTTCCAGCGAACAGGTCCATTTGTAGGCAAGGTTGAGGCTGTCGGCGCAGGCATAGACGCCATGGCCACGCACCACGGCGATGGGATAGTCCGCCAGGATTTCGGCGACCAGGCGCGGCGAGCGGGTCGCGTATTGATCGTAGGGAATCGTCAGCACCGGCACCCGACTGAAATACAACTGTCCCTCGAAATCGGCGGGGAAGAACTCCTCGTTATCCATGGTCATCGCCACCGAGTAGGGGCCATGGCTGTGCAGCAGGGCGCGAACCTCGGGATTGGCCTGGTACACCGCCAGATGCAGGCGGGCGTCCATCGAAGCGCCCTTGCCGACCATGCCATCGAGGTGGCACTCGACGAGATCGCCACTGCTGAGCGTGTCGGCGCAACAGCCGGTGGGCGTGATCCAGAGGGCGTCGTCGTCCCGCACCGAGGCGTTGCCGCTGTGGGAATCGTTGAGGCCATACTGACGCAGCCAGTGGTAATGTCGGACCAAATCGTCTTTCAGGTTCATGCCATTCAGCTCCATCGGAAGGGTGATCAGGCCGGAACCCGTCGGGTCAGACCGTGCGGACGCGCCGGCGCTCGGACCCGCTCCACGCCGGTTTCCAGCGTTCCATCGGGATACAACTCAAACCAGCGATAACCCGGCGGCAGCGAATCCACTTGCGGCTCCGGGGCGTCGGGTTTGAATTGCACCGACGTGGCGGGGGCGGCCAGCAGGCGCATGGAACCGCGCTGGGCGGTGAATTCGCCGTGGATATGTCCCCACACCACCGCCCGAACCTGCGAGTAACGCTCCAGCACGGTGAACAACGCCGCGCCGTTGCTCACCGTCATGGTGTCGAGCCAGGCCGTGCCGACGGGTAATGGATTGTGGTGCAGGCAGACCAAGGTATGCCGCGCGGAGTCCGTCGCCAGCACGGTATCCAGCAGCGCCAGTTCGCCCGAGGCCAGGTGGCCGTCGGGCGTGCCGGGGAAGCTGGAATCGAGCAGCACGAACTGCCAGTCACCGGCGACGAAGTAACGCTTCCATTGCACCATGCTGTCGCGCAAGGTTCGGCTCATGATCGCGGGAAAGTCGTGATTGCCCGGCAGACAGTAGACCGGCAGGGCCAAGGGTTCCAGCAGGGCGATCAGGCGGTCGTAGGCCGCTGGTTCGTCGCCGACCAGATCGCCGGTCGCGAGGATGAAATCGGGCGCGGGATCGCGCGCCTGGATGTGCGCCAGCACCGCGTTCAGACCACCGTCCACGTCCGCGCCCCACAGGCGGCTGCCGGGCTGGGTTTTAAGATGGAGGTCGGTGATCTGAACGACCCGGATTGGGACGGCGGCGGTTGGCATAACGTGGAGTCCTCGGTAAGGGATGAGGGGAACAGCTTACAGGGTTTTGACGAACACTTTCGAGCGCCGTTGCCAGTTGTACAACGCCTGCTTGCCCATGGGGAGGTCGGCGACCTCGGCGGGTTCGAAGCCATGTTCGCGGAACCAGTGAGCGGTGCGAGTCGTCAGCACGAACAGCGTTGACAAACCTTGGGCGTGGGCCTGGCGCTCGATGCCGCGCAGTAGAATCCCGGCTCGACCGCTGTTGCGGTAGGCGGGATGCACCGCGACGCAGGCCAGTTCGCCCAGCCGCTCCTCGGCGAAGGGATACAGCGCGGCGCAACCGATGATGGCGCCATCGCGCTCCAGTACGGAGAAGCGGTCGATTTCCATTTCCAGCCGCTGCCGCGAACGCCGCACCAGCGTGCCTTCTTCCTCCAACGGTTGGATCAGTTCCAACAGTCCGCCCACATCGTCGATGGTGGCGGGGCGCAGTCCTTCGTAGATGTCGGCGGTGATCATGACGCCGACGCCGTCGCGAGTGAACAGTTCCAGCGGCAACGCCCCATCCATCTGTCGGTCGAGCAGATGCACCCGCCGCACGCCGGCTTGGCAGGCCCGCAGCGCCAGTCGTAGATGGTGAGCGGTTTCCTCGTTCAGAGCGGGCGACTCGATCAGTCGCCGTTCGGCGTCACTGGGACTGAGTTCGCGGATTGGCCCTCCGGTGGGGGCGCGCAATTCCAGATTCTCGCTCAGAATGAGCAGTTTGTCGGCGCGCAGCGCGCGAGCGGCGGCGGCGGCCACCTCCTCGGCGCTCAGGTTGAAGATTTCCCCCGTTGGCGAGTAACCCAGCGGCGACAGCAGCACGATGGCGTCTTGCTCCAGCCACAAGCGGATGGCGCGGTCGTCGATCCGGCGCACTTCGCCAGTGAAACCATAATCCACCCCATCGCGCACCCCCAGCGGTCGGGCGGTGACCAGGTTGCCCGAGGCGACCCGCGGACGGGCGCCGTGCAGCGGTGCGTTGGCTAGCCCCATGGAGAGCCGCGCTTCGATGCGAATTCGCGCCCGACCGATGGCTTGCTTGACATAGCGCAAGTCTTCGGTCTCGGTGAGCCGCAGGCCATTGACGTAACGCCACTCGCGTCCGGCTTCGCGCAACCGTTGTTCGATTTGGGGCCGCGCGCCGTGCGTCAGCACCAAGCGAATGCCCAGGCTGTGCAGCAAGGCGAGGTCGTCCATTAGGCTGGGGAAGGTTTCGGCTTCCACGGCGGCGCCGCTGAACTGAACGACGAAGGTCCGATTGCGATGGGCGTTGACATAAGGGCCGGCCTGGCGAAACCAGTGCACGAAAGTTTCGGAATTCATAGCGGGGTTGAGAGGAAAATGCCCGACGGGACGAGTTAGCGGAAGAAAAATAACCGGGTGTTCCGGCGCGCTAGTCTAATACCATATGCGGTCAAAGCTGTAATCACCCGCCCGGTCTTCCCGTAACCCAAGGTTCAGCCATGTACACTGTTTGCGTCCGTGACCATTTCATGATTGCTCACCGCTTCCGGGGCGAGGCTTTCGGCCCCGCCCAGCGCCTGCACGGCGCGACCTATGTCGTTGATTTGGAGTTGCGTCGTCCCGATCTGGACCCCGATGGGATGGTGGTGGACATCGACAAGGCCGGCGCGTGTCTGCGGGAGGTGTTGAACGAATGGAATTACCGCAATCTGGACGATGTCGCGGAATTCGCGGGCCATAACACCACCACCGAATTCCTGGCCCAGGCCATTTTCAATCACATCGCCGTTCGCATCGAGGACGGTCAACTGGGGGCGCACGCCGCCGGTTTGAGTGCGATGCGCGTTACCCTGCGCGAATCCCATGTCGCTTGGGCCGCCTATGAGGGGCCGCTGCCGTGAATTCCGTGCATTTTCTGATTCCCGGTGATCTGGAGACTCGCACCGGCGGCTATCTCTACGACCGCCGGATCATGGCGGGGCTGGCGGCGCTGGGTTGGCAAGTAGACCTGCATCGTCTCGACGCCAGTTTTCCGTTGCCTACTCCGGCGGCGCTGGCCGAGGCCGACACGGTCTTGGCCGCGCTGCCGGAACGGGCGCTGGTCGTGGTGGACGGGTTGGCGCTGGGCGCGCTGCCCGAGGCTGCCACCGTCCACCGGAATCGCTTGCGACTGGTAGCGCTGGTGCACCATCCGCTGGCGCTGGAAACCGGATGGGATGACGCCACGCGTCAGTGCTTGTACGCCAGCGAGCGCGCGGCGCTGCAACAGGTTCAAGGAGTGATCGTCACCAGTCCCAGCACCGCGCGCGCGTTGGCCGATTACGCCATCGCGCCGGAACAGTGCGCGGTGGTGTTGCCAGGAACGGACCCCGCGCCGCTGGCCGTGGGATCGGGCGGGGAGACATGGGCGTTGCTGTGCGTGGCGTCGCTGACGCCGCGCAAGGGCCACGCCGTGCTGTTCCGGGCGCTGGCGCGGTTGGCATCGCTGCCGTGGCGGTTGCGGTGCGCGGGTAGCCTCGACCTTGATCCCATGACCGCCGCGAACTTGCGAGCCCTGACGGCGGAACGGGGACTGGCCGGGCGCATCGAGTTTCTGGGGCAATTGGAAGCAGCGGCTTTGGCGGTCGCGTACCAGCGGGCGGATTTGTTCGTGTTGCCGTCGTATCACGAGGGTTATGGTATGGCGCTGGCCGAGGCGCTGGCGCGCGGTTTGCCGATGGTCAGCACGACCGCTGGCGCGATTCCCGATACCGTGCCGGTGGACGCGGGCTTACTGGTTCCGCCTGGTGACGAGGTGGCATTGGCCGAGGCGCTGGCGCGCGTCATGACGGAATCGGGTTTGCGCGAGCGGTTGGCGGCGGGGGCGCGAGCGGCCCGACACGCATTGCCGGACTGGTCGACGACGTGCGCCCGGTTCGCCGCCGCGCTGGAGGCTATTCCAGCATGAGCGGATTTTCCGCCGATTGGCTGGCGCGCCGCGAACCGGTGGACGCGATGGCGCGCAATGTGGAATTGACCGCCGAATTGCTGACCTGGCGGCGGGGGAGGGAAACGCTGACCGTGCTGGATTTGGCCAGCGGTACAGGCGCCAACTTCCGGTTTCTGGCGCCGGTGCTCGGTGGCGAGCAGCACTGGCGGTTGGTGGATCACGATCCGGCGTTGCTGGCGCGGGGCGAGGAACTGAGCGGTCCGTGGGTGGCGGAACGGGGAATGAATCCAATGCTGGACTGGCGTCGGCTCGATCTGGTCCATGACTGGGAGCGGTTGGATTGTCGCGGCGTGCACCTGGTAACGGCGTCCGCTCTGCTCGATCTGGTCTCGGCGGATTGGTTGGAGCAGTTGGCCCAGCGTTGTCGCGATGCGCGGGCGGCGGTGTTCATGGCCCTGAGTTATGACGGTTCCATCGTCTGGGAACCGGCGCTGGCCGGCGACGAGTCGGTGCGCGAACGGGTGAATCGTCATCAGCGCACCGACAAGGGATTTGGCCCGGCGCTCGGTCCCGATGCCGCCGCCACGTTGGCGATTCTGCTGCGGAAGGTGGGTTATTGGGTGATGTTGCGACCCAGTCCCTGGGTGCTGGAACCGAAACAGGCTGAAATGCAGAGGACGTTACTGGAGGGCTGTGTGGAAGCCGCCCGGCAAATCGCGCCCGCGGAGGAGGATTGGGTGGATTGGCTGGCGCAACGTCGCCATTGGATTGATCGGGGTGAATCGCGCTTGCGAGTCGGGCATTGGGATTTGTTTGCGTGGCGGGATGATCATCCTGCCGACAACTGGTGAAACGGCTGATGGCTTTTCCAGCGGCGGGCCTGGAAGTTGCGCCGATCGGTGGGGACGATACGCCCGTGACCCCGCCATGCGGTTTCCTCGCCAAGGTTTGACGGACTTTGCCCGATTTTCATTCCCGTAACTGGCAATCGAACAGCACGTCCTCGCCCATGACATGGCGGCGGTAGCGGGGACGCAAGCTCTGGGACAAATCCGTGATGGTCGGCAGCGTGACGCCGGGCCGACCGGAGCCGATGATCAGCGGCGCGATGGTGATTTGCAGCCGGTCCAACAAGCCCTGTTCCAGAAAGATCGACACGGTCAAACCACCACCCTCGATGAAAATCCCGAACAGTCCACGCGCGCGCAACCGCTGTACCAACGCCCGCAAGTTCAGCCCGGAACCTTGCGCCGGTACGCCGATGAGTTCCGCATGGCCGGGCGCGGGCCAATCGGCCCGTTCCTCGGCGCAAACCAGCAGCGTCGGCGCGGCCCGGTCGTGGAACAGCCCATGGTCGGCGGCCAGCCGGCGACGGGGATCGAGAACGACTCGCACCGGATGCGGACCGGCAACCCGCCGCGTCGTCAGTTGCGGATCGTCGCATTCCACCGTGCCCGCGCCGACCACGATGGCGTCGCACAATGCGCGCATCCGATGTAAATGGGTCAGGTTCTCGGGGCCAGTCACGTAGGTGGAGGCTCCGTTGACGGTGGCGATGCGTCCGTCCAGGCTTTGCCCAAGATGCGCTACTGTCAGTGGCCGATCTGGGCGGGCCAGCGCCAGCGGCAGGTATAAATCCAGCAGTTCCGCGGTGGCGGGCGGTAGCGGAATTTGGGAGGTCCAAGTCCCGTCGGCGGCAATGGTCAACAGCGCGGTGGGATCGGCGGCGAGCGTCACCGTCGGCTGACCGTCCGGGTTCAGTCGCAGGCCAGGATGTGGTGGAACGGTGGGCAGTTCTCGGAGATGGCGGCGCAGCGCCAGCAGCCATGACCAGACCGAATCGGACGCCAGGGCGGGCGGAGTCATGCCGTCCGCAACCGGGCGTAGAGGTCGCCGGAATCGCCCAGCCCGGCGAGCGTGTCAAGCCAGGCCAGGCAAGCGTCGGCATCGAGCCAGACCGGAGAACGCAAGCGTTGCGCTTCACCCACCGATCCGTTGAATTCGTAGGGTCCCAGCGCCGCCAGATGCGCCACGCAGGCCCGCGCCGCGTCCAGACAGGTCGGTAGATACTCAAAGGACAAGGCGGGAATCGGCTGGGACAACCCTTTCAGAACTTCCAACTCGTATCCCTCCACGTCAATTTTGCAGAACGCGGGCACGCCATGGCGCGCGATCAGCGCATCCAGGGTCGTGACCGCGACCGGAATGCGCTCGTTCCAACGTACCGCCGCGAACCCGCGCTCCTGGCGCACCGCCGTGATCCAGGCTGGCGACAGGCTGCTTACCGTGGGAGTGCGCGGACTGACCCACAGTTCGGCGACGCCGGGCGCGGCGCCGACCGCCTGGGCGATCAAGGTGATGTGGGGGTTCTGGCCGAACCAGCGGCGCAGCAGCGTCATGCACGCCGGCTGCGGCTCCACCGCCACGATCCGCGCGCCCAATGGCAACCACGCCCGCAGCCGGCTGCCAACGTGCGCGCCGATGTCGAAGCAAAGATCGCCGGGTTGAATGAAAGTCGCGTAAAACCGGGTCAATTGACGCCGGCGCAGTGGGACACCATGGTACATCAGCACCGAGCGCCACAATCCCCACTGCTGCGCATAGCGGTTCCAAAAGCTCAAGGCTGGACTACACGAAGGTGAACAGAAAGGCGGCGAGAAAGCCGGCGATAGTGGCCAGCCCGACCGCTGGGCCACCGTCCTCATAGGCCTCGGGCATCATGACCGAGGACACCATTGCTAGGATACCACCGCCAGCGATGGCCCCCACCAGGGTGAGCAGCGTTGGCGGGGCGTCGGCGAGGAAAGCATTGCCCAGCGCCGCCGCCAGCGCGCCGGTCAGTACCAGCAGTCCCCACAGGGTGAAGATGCGTTTCATGCTGAACCCCGCCCGCCGCATGCCCACCGCGCTGCCGATGGCTTCCGGCAGGTTGGACAAGAACACCGCCGCTAGGAAGGTGAAACGGAACGAGTCGAGCCCCGCGAAACTGGAGCCGATCACCAGTGATTCGGGGATGCCATCGAGCAGCGCGCCGAGAAACAGCGCCAACGGCGCGCTGGTCACCGCGTGTTTTTCCAGCAGCGCCGCTTCCTCGTGATGGCTCAGGCGCTGAATATTGGCCAGCGCCCGCTTTTCCCAGTCCGCCGCGTCGGCTGGCTCGCGCAGGGTGGCCACATTTTGCAAGATCCGTTGCGAGCTCAGAATTTCGACCGCCTGGCGCAGGCGAGGCGAGCGGTCGAGCAGTTCATCGAAATGTTCCTTGGCGATCTTGAGCAGTTCGACCTCGGTGAGGGCCGTCACCGTGGCGGTGCGGGGTTCGCCGGTCAACAGGGCCATTTCGCCGAACGACTGCCCCTCGGTCAGCCGGGCGAGCAGGGCGGATTCGACTGTGCCGGCATGGGCATTGGCGAGCACAGCGACTTGGCCGGAGACGATCAAGTACAGTGCGTCACCGGTGTCGCCTCGGTGAAAGATGGTGGCCCCGGCGGCGAATTGGATGGGCTGGATGCACAACAGCACATCTTGCATATCCTCGGGCGGCAACGCGCGTAACAAGTCCACTTGCGCCAGCCGGGCCAGCAGCGGCGCCGAGCATTGCCGCCGCTGGCGCAATAGGTAAAGCTTGGCGAGCGCGGGATGGCGTAGAGCGGCGCCGTATCGTTCCAATCGGCGATCACCCAGGTAATACAATATCCCACCGGCGGTGAAGCCCACCGCCACCCATAGCCAACTGACCAGGCCACTCAGGTGCTCTTCCTTGATCAGCCGCTCCGCCCCCTCGAACGCCAGCTCCAGCGCCAGCGCCTGGATCAGGGCGCCGGTGCCGAAGGCCATGATGATGGCGTTGATCCGCCGCGAGGGGTTGGCGAACAGGCCGATGCCCACCCCGACCAGCAGCGAAAGCATCGCCAGCGTGGCCAACAGCACCGCGCCGAAGATTCTGGGGAAGTCGGGTGGCATGGAGAGATCGGTGACTCCAAAGCGCCTAACAAAATGGTGAAACGGCGGCGGAGACCGCTGGCGAAGGGCGCGCCTTACAGATTGATAACGATGCTCAGTTGGCCGCTCTTGCTATCGTTTGGGATCAGCTCTTCCATCAGATAGGCTCGGATGGCCGCCAGGATCATCAGGCAAACGAATCGGCCCAGCTTAAAGCGCTCCATGCCAGCCGCCAGCTCAGCGACGCCTCTGTCTTCGTTGGGAAGCAAATGGGCCGAAAATTTCTTGGTTTCGTCGATGACGACCTCCACCAAAATCGGGCACCACACGATTCCACCCAATTGATCGAGAAAAATCTTCTTCAGGTTATCGAAACCCTTTTCGATACCCCCAATCGCGGCTTCCTGCATGCTGGTGATGGCGTCGGCGCCATCGGGGGCGACCGCCCCCAAGGCGTGGCTGAGCCAGATTTCGCCTTCGGACCAGCAGGAGCGACAAAAGCGAAATCCGGGATGGGTTGGGGAGGTGGCGGTGAGTTGAAACCCGATCATGACGGCACTCCTTCGAGAACAGGAAACAGTCCCTTGAAATGTATACTCTTGGTAAACTTATGCCGCAAGATTAACAGGGGATTAGATGGGTAAAATTAGAGAGGGCGCGCGGGTCGCTGGCTGCTAGCCCGGTCCCGGTGTGGCCAGTGGGATGACGTAAAACAGAATGGCGAAGAAATGGAGAACGCTGCCGGCTAACACAAAAACATGCCAGATGGCGTGATGGTAGGGCAGACGCTTCCAGACATAGAAAATAACGCCCAGCGTGTACGCCAGCCCGCCCAGCAGCAGCAACCACAGGCCGCCTGGCGCGACGCTGGTCAACATCGGCTTGGCGGCAATCACCACCGCCCAGCCCATACCCACGTATAGCGCCACGGAAACCAGGGTCGAGCGCCGCCCACGCACGATGCGCAACACGATGCCGATCAACGCCAGTCCCCAGATGACGCCGAACAGCGACCAGCCCCAGGGACCGCGCAGATTCACCAGCAGAAATGGCGTGTAGGTGCCGGCGATCAGGATAAAAATCGCCGAGTGATCGAGCGTCCGCAGCACCTGTTTGACGCGGGGCAGGGGAATGCTGTGGTACAGGGTCGAGGTGGTGTAGAGCAGAATCAGCGCCGCGCCAAAGATGCTGCATCCCACGATGTGCCAGGCGTCGCCGCGCAAGCTGGCGAAGGCGGTCAATACGCCGAGACCGGCAATGCCGAAGACGACGCCCACACCATGGATGATGCTGTTGGCGATTTCCTCACCCAGCGTATAACGCGGCAGATGGTGTTCGATAGTCATTGGCGGTTTCCTCTTCGACTGCTAACGAACAGTATAACGGTGCCCGTCGGGTGAACGCGCTTTTCCAATTGGACAGCATGGACATGATCCTGATCCTGATTTTATAGGCGTCCAGCTTCTGGAGACTTGAAAATGGATATTCGCCCCAAGATCAGCCGTCAAGTTCAGCGCACGCGAACCCGTCCCCCTGGATCGAAGCGCCACGGTGCTTCGATGCGCAACACTTCGATTTGACGGCGTAACTCGGCTGGAAAAGAAGGATAGGGAGCGGCCAACTCGACGATCCGCCGCGCCGCCTGGTCAAGTTCGGCATTGCCGGACGAACGGAGAACGCGCACGCCTCGCAACCGGCCATCCGCCTGAATGGCCACTTCCAGCAGGGGGCCGGTGCCGGGGCTGGAGCGCCGGGCCGCATCGGGAAAATTCATTTCACCGACCCGCGTGACCTTGCGGGCCCAGTCTGCGGCGTAGAATCCGGCCAGTGAGTATGTATCGGCGAGATTGACTCGCTGTTCGCGGGCGTTGTTGCTGATTCGCCGTTGGTTTTCCGCATCCAGGCCAGCGATCTGGCCCAGCAGGGCGGTGCTGTCCAATCGGCGACTGGGAGCGCTGGTTCCCACTCCAGTACCGCGTTCGGAACGCCCAATCCGGGGTGGGCGCGGTGTCTCCGGCGATGGAAGTCGCTCCAGCGGTGGAAGTCGCGGCGCGGGTGGCGGTTTGATCAAGGGTGATTTATCGGATGGCGTCGCCATTGCGGTTCGTGGGGGAGGACTGGCCGGCTTGACCGATGATACCGCTGGTTTGGCCGGCTTGACTGGCGGTACTGACGCCTTGGTCGGTTTTGGTGGCGCGGCTGGCGCGGGTTTGGGCACCGGCGCGGCGGCTTTTGGCGCCGGCTTGGTGGCGATCACGGGGTGCGGCGGCAAAGCTGGCGAAGGCAAGGGCGTGGGTACGGGAATCGGGAGAGACGATGGGGGCGATGGGGGTTCCGGTAGTGGCGGCGTGGGTTCCGAAACAGGGGCGGTCGCGGTGGGGCCGGACTGGATCGCGGATTCCGCCGGCACCGGCGCGGCGGCGGGGGGAATCGGCCGCTCCATCGGCGGCAGGATCGCCACGTTGAGGCGTGACGGCCGGGCGTGGTGGAACGACCAGTCATTGGTTGGAATGCCCAACAGCAGCGCGGCGTGCAGACCGAGCGCCAACAGTAGCGCCAGCGTCAGCCGCTGGGTCTCCGCCGCGTCGTGACCGATGTCGTTCATCCGGTGGTGGTGATCATCGGCGCGCGCGCTGTTCGATGACGTTCATCAGGTCGCCGCCGATGTCCAGCCCGAACTGGGCGTCCAATTCCCGCGCGCAGGTAGGGCTGGTGACGTTGATTTCGGTCAAGTAATCTCCGATCACGTCCAGCCCGACGAACAGCAGGCCCCGATCGCGCAGGGTCGGCGCGACCTGCGCGCAAATCCAGCGGTCGCGGGCGTTGAGCGGCACGCCCTCGCCGCGCCCGCCCGCCGCTAGATTGGCCCGGGTCTCGCCAGCCTGCGGAATTCGCGCCAACGCATAGGGAACCGGCTCGCCGTCGATGAGTAAGATGCGCTTGTCACCGGCGGTCACCTCCGCAAGGTAACGCTGCGCCATGGTCAGGCGTCGTCCGTGAGCGGTCAGCGTTTCCAGAATCACGTTAAGATTGGGATCGTTCTGGCGCAGCCGGAATACCGATGCGCCACCCATGCCATCCAGCGGCTTGACCACGATGTCGGCATGTTGGCTCAGAAACGCCTTGATCCGCGCCGGTTCCCGGCTGACCAGAGTCGGCGGACAGCACTGCGGGAAGTTCAGCGCAAAGAATTTTTCGTTGGCGTCGCGCAGCGCGCGGGGTTGGTTCACCACCAACGCGCCCGCCCGTTCGGCCAATTCCAGCAGATAGGTGGAATAGATGTATTCCATGTCGAACGGCGGATCCTTGCGCATCAAGATCACGTCCAGTTCCGCCAGCGGTAGTTCCTGCTCGCCGTGGAAAGTGAACCAGCCGTGTGGGTCGTCCCGGACGCGCAACGAGCGCGTCCGGCCGAAAGCCTCGTTGCCGCGCGCGTAGAGGTCGGCTTGCTCCAGGTAATGCAGTTCCCAGCCGCGCGCCTGAGCGGCCAGCAGCATGGCGAAGGTCGTGTCTTTTTTGATGGTGATGGTGGCGATGGGATCCATCACCACGCCGAGTTTGAGCGTCATGGTCGGTCGGTCCGTGCGGTTGCGCGGCCCCGCGCCGAACCATCGATAGGCGGCATGGGGCATGGTTGGGGGATTGATAAGGGGAAAGAAACGATTTCCATCATGGCATCCTGACCGCTAGTATGCTAAAAATTACATAAAAAACACCAACGCGCTGTTTCAGCCCAGCGCATCGAACGTTCCGCTCCAAATCCCGCCTAGAGGATAATTCTGTGGCAGATGCGGCACCTTCTACTTCCGCGGCGCCTCTCCCGCTGCATCCCTTTGATATTCTGGCGCAACTGGACCAGCGCATCCGTCGGCGGGTTCCAGTCGCGGCGGCAGGCGCGCCATTGTCGGAGATTCGTGGGCGGTTGGCGCTGCGGCTTGGTTCCTGGAATCTGCTGTTTGCCATGGATGAGGTGGTCGAAATTATCCCGGTGCCTCGCATCACCCGGGTGCCAGGGGTGAAGCGTTGGTTGCTGGGCATCGCCAATTTGCGCGGCAGGGTGATCGCGGTCTCCGATCTGCGGGATTTTCTAACGGGCCGGCCCACGCCGCAACTGCCTGGCAGCCAGGTGGTCGTGGTGCGCGCGGGCCAGTGGGATTATGGCTTACTGGTGGATGAGGTGATCGGGATGCGACACTTTGGGCCCCAGCACCGACTGACCACGTTGGAGGAGGTAGAGGAGGGCCTGCGTCCCTACCTTTCCGATATGTTCCGGAATGACGGTCAATACTGGTTGGCCTTTCAAACCAGCAAGTTGTTGACGGACCCCGGATTTCGGCGCGCATCCCAGTGAAGTTTCGAGGATGTCCACATGGAGCCCACCGCCGGGACCGATCTGAATGTTCAGAATTTCTCATGAGAAATGGAAATGCGTGACGCAAACGATAGTTCAATTTTGAAAGGGTTTTCCGCCACCTATCTGGCAGTGCTGGGCGCCCTCGTGTTGTTCATCTTGCTGATGGGCGTCATTTTTGTAACTGTTGGACAGCAGGCCGCGCAGAGTGAAACCTACTTTAAGCTGGCCAGCGAGCAGCGCCTTCTGTCGAGCGCGATCGTGACCGAAGCGCTTGAGGCCGCGCGCGGCAAGGAACCAGCGTTCGACAAACTCAAGAACAGCCGCAACCGCTTCGAGCAGGCGCTGAATGATCAAAAGAACGGTAATCCCGCGCAGGGGCTGTCGCCGGCGCCGGACACGGTGCGGCCGATTCTGAGCGAGCTGGAAAACCGCTGGAAGCCGATCAAGAACGATATCGACACGATTCTGGCTGGCCGCGATCCGGTGATTTCAGTGAGCAATTTCGTGCCTCTGCTCGAAAGCTCCCTGAACAACATGAACAACCTGTCCGACGGGATCGCCAAAAGCCTGGCCAACAATCGGGCTGACGCCCGGCAGGTCTACCTGGCCACCAAACAGTTGCAATTGGGAGAGCAGGTGGCCAGCGACCTCAAACGGATGTTGAGCGAAGGCGGCGCCAGCGCCGTGGCCGCCGCCGACCGGTTCAGCCGCAACGTCAACCTGTTCGGCCAGGTGCTCAAGGGCATGCGCGATGGTGGAACCGGGATCGATCGCGTGAATATCCCTGACAGCGCCAGCAAGCTGGCCGAATTGGCCGAATCGTTCAAGTCGCTGGAGGCTGAAACCGCGCGCATCGTCGAAAAATCACCGGATCTGGTCAAGGTGCAGAACGCCGCCCAAGGCATTGCCACCAAGGGCGATACCTTGTTGGAGGCGACGACCCGGTTGCTGAACCAATACGCCGAAAGCGGCCGTTTGTTTTACGTACTGGGCATTCCACTGAGCTATCAAGTGGCCTATGTGCTGGGCGCGCTCGCACTGGTCCTGTTGGTCGCCTTGTTTTATTTGCAAAACCGTGAAAGCCGGCAGCGCTTGATCGAGGCGGAGCAGCGCAAGCAGGAAACCGAGGAGCAAAACCGCCGCAACCAGGACGCCATCCTGCGCCTGCTCGACGAACTGGGTAATCTGGCCGAGGGCGACCTGACCGTTCAGGCCAGCGTGACCGAGGACATCACCGGCGCCATCGCCGATTCGGTCAACTATGCCATTGAAGCGCTGCGTGACTTGGTGTCGACCATCAACAACACGTCGGGATTGGTCGCCGCCGCCGTCCAGGAGACCAGCGCCATCGCCGATGGCCTGGCCAAATCCAGCGAAATCCAGGCTCGGCAAATCGAGAACGCCAGCGCCACCGTGATGCAGATGGCGCATTCCATGGATGAAGTTTCGGCCAAGACCGCTTCCTCGGCCGAGGTGGCCGAGAAGTCGGTGGGTATCGCCCACGAAGGCGGCGACCGGGTGCGGCGCACCATTCATGGCATGAACACCATTCGCGAACATATTCAGGACACCTCCAAGCGCATCAAGCGGCTGGGAGAATCCTCGCAGGAAATCGGCGACATCGTGGCGCTGATCAACGACATCGCCGATCAAACCAATATCCTGGCGCTGAACGCCGCGATTCAAGCCTCGGCGGCGGGCGAGGCCGGTCGTGGATTCGCCGTGGTCGCCGACGAGGTGCAACGATTGGCGGAACGGTCCGGCAACGCCACCAAACGGATCGAAACCTTGGTCAAGACTATTCAGGCCGACACCAACGAAGCGGTCATCTCGATGGAAAAAAGCACCGCCGAGGTGGTTGGCGGCGCGGGACTGGCGGAAAAGGCAGGCGAGGCGCTGGAAGAGATTGAGAAAGTCTCCGCCAAGCTGGCCGAACTGATCGACGAAATTTCCAAATCGGCCGGTCAGGTCTCGGAAATGGCTTCGCGGGTGTCGACCGCCATGATTTCCATCAACGAAATTACGGGTCAGACCGCCGAGAGTAGTGTGACGACCGCCTCCGCCATCGGCAAACTGCATCGGCTGGCGCAGGAATTGCGTCAATCGGTGGCGGGTTTCCGTTTGCCCGAGTGAACTTTCGAGAGCACTGGATCCGAAATGCGCCATGGTCTCGAACCGCCCGTTTTGAACGGCGCTGGTTCGCTAGGCGGATTCTCCGTGCGAGGGTAGCGTGATGATGTCGCATCGTGTCGCCGATAACCGATTGGAACCCATCAAGGAGGATCTCCAACTGGCCTTGCGCCGGATTCAATTCGATCTGGACGCCTGGAGCGAAGATCCGCGCGACCCGACCTTTTTGGAAGCGATTGCCGAAGCCATCGACCAGATTCGCGGCGCGCTGGCGACGCTGGGTCACCAGGAGGCCGTTGCGTTTCTGGAGGAAGTGCGCGCATGGATTCAGAATGGGGTGGCGAACCAGGGACGAACCTTCGATCCGACTCTGGCGCGGCAAGCAACCGAACAGTTGATGAGCTATCTGGAGGTGAGTCTGTCGCCAAGCGACCAGCGACCAGATGCCGAGTTGGCGGTGATGAGAGAAACCTTGCGTCAAACGCGGGCGCGGGACGCTGAGTCCGCTGCCTCCAAGGGTACCGCTTCCACCGCGTCCATCTTGCTGGATTCTCTGCAACGATTGCAGCATACCCTTGCCGTTCAGGTCGAGGAGGCGCCCGAACGACCCAAATCCTGGGAAGCGCTGCGCGGTGATCTGCGGGCCTGTCAAGGTGCGCTGGCCACGCGGAACTGGCCGCGCGGCGCGCTGGCGTTCGCCCGACTGGACCGGGTTGTGGAGACCTTGGCCACGGGCGCCGCCGAGTCTTACGGCATGTTGGCGAGTGGGGTCTGCGCCGAGATTCTGGCGGGGTTGAGCCACGCGTTGGAGTTGGACCCCTCGGGCGACGATGGGCCAATGGAGGTGGTCCTGCGTTCGGCGGAAGACCATTTGGCGCGGATGGAAACCCTGCTCCAAATGTCGCCCCTGGACACCGTTTCGCCGATTGCCGCGCCCGCTCCGGCGGTTTCTCCCCCCGCTCCCCTTGTGGCCCCGACCGTTGAGGCCACGCGCGCCACGCCGGCCCTGGAATTGGTGGAGTGGTCCGAGTCGGGAACGTCCGCTCCCGTAAGGCTGACGCCGACCCCGACCCCGGTAAATGAAGATAGCGAAGATAGCGCCATCGAACCGCGCGCACCGGAACGGGCAACCGCCGCCGAAGGCGCCGCGTCCGCCGTGGATCCAGACTACCTGATCGCGTTGCTTGGACTGGCGGATGGCGATCCAGAGTTCGTCGAGGTATTTCTGGAGGAAGCGCGTGGCGAATTGGCCACCATTCGAGCACAACTGGACCGCTGGCGGGCGCATCCGAACGACCAACAGGCGTTGACCAACCTGCGACGATCTTTTCACACGCTCAAGGGTAGCGGCCGCATGGTGGGAGCGGTCGTGATCGGTGATTTTGCCTGGGAGTTTGAAAACCTGCTGAATCAGATGCTCAGCGGTGCTCAGGAGCCCACGTCGGCGGTCGCCGCAGTGATCGCGGCGGCGGTCGAGGCTCTGGCGCCGCTAGTGGGCGAGGTTCCCCCCCGTGGGGACGAACTGGCGGCGTTGCCAGAATTGGTCGAGCGCGCGCGCGCCTTGCAACGCGCCAAGCCGAAACCCGAACCCGAGACGCCGTCGTCCCGGTTAGTGACTCCTCCGGCGGGAGTCGATCTGGAATTTGTGGAAGTGTTTCTGGAAGAAGCACAGGGCGAATTGGCTACGATTCAGGAACATCTGGCGGGCTGGCGGCGCAATCTGGCCGATCGTCAGGCGCTGACGGTCCTGCGTCGTGCGTTCCATACCCTCAAGGGCAGCGGGCGCGTGGTGGGCGCCACCGTGATTGGCGATTTCGCCGCCGGTTTCGAAGATCTGTTGAACCATGTCTTGAATGGCACGTTGGCGGCCACGCCCGCAGTCGCCAATCTGGTCGGCGAGGCGGTGGACGCGCTGGAGCCTCTGGAGTCGCTGGTTGGCGATGCGTCGACGGTGAGCAAGGAGAGCTTGGCGGCGCTGAACCGGGTAGCCGCGCGCGCCGAGGCATTATTGCAGGAATTTCTGGTCGAGGGGGCACCCGCTTCCATCCGGCCGGTTACGGGGGTGGCGCCGCCTAGCGTGGTGGAAGCCGCGCCGGTTTTGGCGCCGCCCGTTCCTCCGCTCGCGGCCAGCCCCGCGCCAATCGAGCAGACGTCGCCGGAGCCGCTCGCGCCGCCCGCCGCGGAACTGGAGTTGGCGCAGATTTTCCAGTACGAAGCCACCGAAATTCTCGACGCCAGCGACGCTATCTTGCAGCAACTGACGGCCAAGCCGGACCGACCCGAGTTGCTGAACGATCTGCGCCGGGGCATGCACACGCTCAAGGGCAGTTCACGCATGGCGGGCATCATGCCGGTCGGCGATCTGGCCCACGCCGCTGAATCGGTGCTGGATGCGTTGGGCAAGAGCAGGGAGCCCGCGTCACCGGTCGTGTTGGATGCTTTGCAAAACGTGCTGGATCGGTTCAACCGAATGTTGGCGGAAGCCGCCGCCGGGACGAGTCCGCCCGCCGCGACCGATTTGATCACCGATTTGCACCGGCTGGCCGATACGGTGGCGGTCAGCCAGCCGACCGAGGTATCGCCGACCGTTTCGGTGGTGTCCGAAGAGGCCGTGGCGGTTCCCGAACCGCCCTCCTCGCGGCCCATGACCGAGTTGGATCAGGAGTTGGCCCAGGTTTTCCAAGCCGAGGCCGCCGAGGTGCTCGATTCCAGCGACCTTCTCCTGCGGCGGTTGCGCAGCGAGCCGGAAAACGTTGAATTATTGAATAATCTGCGCCGCGAAATGCACACGCTCAAGGGCGGTTCGCGCATGGCGGGCATCATGCCGGTCGGCGATTTGGCCCATGCCGCCGAATCGGTGCTGGATGCGCTGGGCAAGGGCACGGCTTCGATATCGTCGTCGGTGCTGGATGCGCTGCAAAACGCCTTGGACGGTCTCCATCGGATGTTGGCGGAAGTACTCGAGGGGGTGCGGCCGGCGGTACCGCAGGCGCTGATTGACGAATTGAACAGCGTGCTTGGCGGCGAAGCGGCGGAGTTGCTCCAGCCGACCACGCTTCCCGTCACGGCGCCGCCAGCCGCGCCCACCGTTCCGGTGCGGCCGGTGGAAGCCGCGCCCGCCGCCGCGCCGCAGGTCGCGCCCGCCGACAGCATCCGGGTCAGCGCCACGTTGCTCAATACCCTGGTCAATCAGATGGGCGAAAGCAGTATTTTCCGCGCCCGCATCGACCAGGGCGTGGGCGCCATGAGTTTCAATCTCAACGAACTGGAGCAGACCATTTCCCGGCTGCGCCGCCAGGTCGGCAATCTCGCCACCCAGGCCGAGGCCCGCATCCAATCCCGCCAGGATCAGGGCGTCGCGGCGCATCAACTGGAATTCGACCCCCTGGAGTTGGACCGTTTCACCGAACTGCAACAGGTGAGCCGGTCGCTGATGGAAATCGCCGACGACTTGGGCAACGTCGGCAATACCCTGAGCGAGCACGCGCGGGAAATCACCACGTTGCTGGATCAACAAAGCAAGGTCAACAAGGAAATCCAGCAGGGGTTGATGCGTACCGGCATGGTGCGATTTGGCAGCATCATTCCGCGGTTGCGACGGGTGGTGCGGCAGGCGGCTCAGGAACTGGGCAAGCGGGCGGAATTGCTGGTGGGCGGCGAGGAGTCGGAAGTCGACCGCACCGTGTTGGAGAACATGGTGGCGCCGTTGGAGCATATGTTGCGCAACTCATTGGCGCACGGCATCGAAACGCCGGAACGACGCCGAGCCGCCGGCAAATCCGAGATCGGCACCATCACGCTCAGTTTACGTCGGGAAGGCGCCGAACTCGTCTTGGAACTGAGCGACGATGGCGCCGGCATCAATTTCGACGCGATCCGGGCCAAGGGTGAGGAAAAGGGATTGCTGTTGCCCGGCCAACCGGCCAACCAGGAAGAATTGATCGCCCTGTTGCTGCGCCCTGGGTTTTCCACCGCCGCGACCGTGGACCAGATCGCTGGACGCGGGGTTGGCATGGATGTGGTGAACGAGGCGATTCGCACCATGCGCGGCGCCTTGTTGATCCAGACCGAGCGTGGCCGAAGCACCCGCTTTATCATCCGCTTGCCGTTCTCGCTGTCGGTGACCCAAGCTTTGTTGGCGCAGGCGGGCGATAGCCTGTTCGCCATTCCTCTGCTCAGTATCGAGCTGGTCACGCGACTCAGCGAGAGAGAATTTCAAGCCTATCTGAGCGGCGAGCAGATTCGCTACCAGCATGGCGGGCGCGGTTATCCGATTCATAACCTCGGTATTCTGGTCGGCAGCGAGCGGATTTTGCCCTTTGAGGAAACTGCGGATCGTCGCCCGCCTACCCTGTTGTTCCGCAGCGCGGAGGCTTGCGCCGCCCTACAGGTGGAGGCAGTGCAGGGCAATCAGGAAATCATCGTCAAGCCGGTTGGACCCCAGTTCGATGGAGTGTCTGGCATCTCCGGCGCCACCGTATTGGGTGATGGCCGTGTGGTGGTGGTGCTGGAACTGGCGGCGCTGGTGCGCAACATCGGTTCCCAGACACAAAAACAGAAGGAAAGCCGAGCGTTGCGCGCGGCGCGCCAGGAAGTCCGGCCAGAGAAGCTCAGCGTCATGGTGATCGACGATTCGATCACCATGCGCAAGGTGACGGCCCGGATCCTGGAACGCCACAACATGCGGGTGATCACCGCCAAGGATGGACTGGACGCGGTGGCGATGTTGCAAACCCAAGTACCCGATTTGGCGATCCTCGATATCGAGATGCCGCGCATGGACGGTTTCGAGGTGCTGGCCCACGTTCGCAATCAAGCCACGTCGGCGCATCTGCCGATCATCATGGTTACTTCGCGCGGTGGCGACAAGCACCGCGATCGGGCCATGAAACTGGGTGTTAACGACTATTTGACCAAGCCTTATCAGGAAGAGCAGTTGTTGCGGTCAATTCGCCAGATTCTGGGCGACCGCGCCCAGGAGTTGATCCTCTGAAACGGTCGGACCGGATCCGGATCGCCGGAGCCGGTGCCGCCCCGCCCGTTGCCCGGACCTCATTATGGAAGCTTCCTCCAATCTCCGTTGTTTGTTGATCGCGGTGCAAGGTGGGCAGGTCGTCCTGCCCAACAGCCTCGTCGTCGAGGTGCTCCCCTTCGCCACCCCGCTGCAGATCGAAGCCGCGCCGCATTGGGTGGTGGGCGCCATGTTATGGCGCAATCTGACCACGCCGCTGGTCAGTCTGGGGCGGCTGATCTTTCGCGTGGCGCCCGAGGCCGATCTCAATTCCCGGATTATTTTCATCAATGCCTTGGGTTCCGATACCCGGCTGCCACATTTTGGCATCCTCAGCACCTCGGTACCGCGGCCACTGGATCTGCATCGCCATGAGATCACCCTGGATCCCGCCGTGACCGATTTGAACCGACCGGGCGTGCTGAGCTGGGCGCGTTATCAGGATCAGTCAGTCATCATCCCGGATCTGGAGATCATTGAAGCGGTATTGCAGCCCCTGGTTCGCCGGACCTGATCGGCGTAGCGCGCGCGTTTTGCTCTCATGCGGTTGAGCACGATCAGGCTGGCCGGATTCAAGTCGTTCGTGGACCCGACGGTACTGCATTTACCCAGCAACTTGGTCGGCGTCGTCGGTCCCAACGGTTGCGGTAAATCCAACATCATCGACGCCGTGCGCTGGGTGATGGGTGAAAGCTCGGCCCGTAGCCTGCGCGGCGAGACGATGAGCGATGTCATCTTCAACGGTTCGGCCAGCCGCAAGCCGGTCGGTCAGGCCTCCATCGAACTGGTGTTCGACAACAGTCAGGGGCGTCTGGGCGGTCCCTGGGCCAGTTATGGCGAGATCGCCATCCGGCGGGTGGTCGGCCGCGATGGCCAATCCAGCTACTTTCTCAACGGCGCGCGCTGTCGTCGCCGCGACATTGCCGATATTTTTCTGGGCACTGGCCTGGGGCCGCGCAGCTACGCCATCATCGAGCAGGGCATGATTTCGCGGGTGATCGAAGCCCGCCCGGAGGACTTGCGGGTGTTTCTGGAGGAGGCCGCTGGCATTTCCCGGTACAAGGACCGTCGCCGCGAGACCGAAACCCGCATCCGCCATGCCCGCGACAACCTCGACCGGCTCAACGATGTGCGCGAGGAATTGGGCCGCCAACTCCAACATTTACAGCGCCAAGCCCGCGCCGCCGAGCAATATCGCGAACTACGCGCCAGCGAACGCCGGCTGCGGGCGGAATTGCTGACCTTGCGCTGGCGTGGTCTGCATGCCGAACTCCAGGACCGCGACCGCGAACTGCGCCAGCGGGAAACCGCGCTGGAGGCCGTGCTGGCCGAACAGCGTCGGCTGGAAGCCAGGCTGGAAAGCGACCGGGCGCGACGGTTGGAGGCGAACGACCGGTTCAACGCGGTCCAGGGCCGTTATTACCAGGCTGGCGCTGATGTCAGTCGGCTCGAACAGTTTTTGCAACACCAACGCGAGTTACGGCGGCGGCGTGAGGATGACGGCCGCCAGATCGAGGCAGCCTTGACCGAGATCGAGGCGCAGTGGGGTACCGATCGGCGCCTGCGGG
Source organism: Candidatus Contendibacter sp. (assembly GCA_031732755.1). Classification (GTDB taxonomy): domain Bacteria; phylum Pseudomonadota; class Gammaproteobacteria; order Competibacterales; family Competibacteraceae; genus Contendibacter. The sequence continues at coordinate 12,927 of JAVMKI010000069.1, read as the reverse complement.
ATGCGCTGGCGGCGGCGTTGGCCACGGCTGAACCGGAACAAGCGCGGGCGTTGACGGTCGAGGTAGACGCCAGCGCCACGCTGGCGGCGGCGGAGGCCGCGCTGCGGGAAGCGCAGGCCGCCTGGGAGGAATCGAATCGGCGTCAGGCCGAGGCGCGGCGTCAGACCGAGGTGGAGCGTGCCCGGATCGAGCAGGGCGAGCGGCACGAATTGCAGAGCGAACGGCGCTTGGAACGGCTACGCCTTGAGGCGGAGCAACTCGCCGATGATGGATTCGAGAGCGAACTGGCGGAGTTGAACGCAGCAGAGCAAGACGCGGCGGAAGCCCTGCGCCGCGCGCATGAAACGCTGACGGTCGCCGAGGCGGGCATTGTCGCAACCGAGGACGCCCAGCGCCACATCGGCCAGCGGGCGCGGGAAGCGCGCGACCGGGCGCAAACCGACCGAGGCCGGCTGGCGTCGTTGCACACGTTGCGGGAAGCGGCGCTGGGACAACACGATGCGTCCTTGCAACGGTGGTTGCGTGCCCAGGGGTTGACCGAAGCGCCGCGACTGGCGGAGCAGTTGGAGGTCGAACCGGGCTGGGAACGGGCGGTGGAGGCGGCGCTGGCGAGTTGGCTGGACGCGGTTTGCGTGGCGAATCTCGACACGCCGGCAGCCGCGCTGGCTGAATTGTCGCAAGGGCGGCTGACCTTGCTGGAGCCCGCGCCATCGGATGAGCCGCCCGCGGTCATCGAGGTCGCCGCGCTGGCGACCCGGGTGCGTGCGCCGGAGCCACTCGCCGGTTTGCTGGACGGCGTGCGTGTCGCCGCTAGTTTGACCGAGGCGCTGGCGCAGCGCGCCGGACTGCTGGCGGGTGAGACCATCGCGACGCCCGAGGGAATGCTGTGCGGGCGCCGCTGGCTGCGACTGACGCGCGGCGGCGATGGGGGCGTGCTGGCGCGCGAGCGGGAAATCCGCCAGTTGGAGGCGGCGCTGGCCGAAGAGACAGCGCTGCTAGCGCGGGAGGAAGCGGAACTGGAACGTTTGCGGGAGCATCGGCGCGAACTGGAGCAGCACCGCCGCGCGACACAGCAAGCGGTGAATCAGGGGCATCGCGATCATGCCGCCGCGCAGGGACGACTGAACGCGGTGCTGGCCCGAACGGAACAGGCCCGCGTCCGCCGCGCGGCGTTGGCGAGGGAAATCGCGGAGTTGGAGGAACAGGCCGAGCAGGAGCGCGACCAGATCGAGCAGGCTCGGGCGCGGTTGGAAGAGGCGTTGCTGGCTCTGGAAAATCTGGGTGCGGAACAGAACGAATTGAACGCCTGGCGGGAGCAGAGGCGCGCGGAACTGCGCGCTTGCCGGGAGCGGGCGGAGGCTGCCCGTCAGGACGCCGCCCGCTGGACGGTGGAACTGGAGACGGCGCGCGCGCGCGCGGTGGCCGCCGACCAGGCGTTGGCGCGGCTGGCGGCGCAGCGCGATCAGTTTCTGGCGCGGCGCGCGCGGCTGGCAGAGGAATCCGCCGCCGAGACCGAGGCAAACCTGGCTGCCGCGGAGCAGGAGCTGGCGGCCAGCTTGGAGCGGAGTCTGACGCTCGCCGCGGAACTGCGGGATGCGCGCCAGGGTCTGGATGCTCAGGACACCGAATTGCAAACCGGCGAGCAGGCGCGTGGGCGCTGCGAACGCCAAGCCGAAGTGTTGCGCCGTGAACTGGAGGAACAGCGACTGGCCGTGGGCGAGGCGCGGATTCGCCAGGATAATCTGCTCGAACAATTGCGCGAACTGGCGACCACGCCGGAAGCCGTGTTGCCCACCTTGCCGGTGACAGCGGTCGACAGCGACTGGCTGGCGCGACTGGAACAGATCGAACGGCGCATCCAGCGGTTGGGCGCGGTCAATCTGGCGGCTATCGAGGAATTGGCTCAGGGGTCGGAGCGCAAGCAGTATCTCGACGCGCAGAACGCCGACTTGCTGGAAGCGCTGGCCACGCTGGAAAACGCCATGCGCAAGATGGATCGTGAAACCCGGACTCGTTTTCGTGAAACGTTCGAGCGAGTGAACGTTGGACTGGGTGAACTGTTTCCACGGCTGTTTGGCGGCGGCCAGGCGCATCTGGAACTGACCGGCGAGGATGCGCTCGACGCCGGCGTGACGATCATGGCCAAGCCGCCCGGCAAGCGGATCGGTTCGATCAGCCTGCTGTCCGGCGGGGAGAAGGCATTGACCGCCGTCGCTTTGGTGTTCGCCATTTTCCAGCTTAATCCGGCTCCCTTTTGCTTGCTGGACGAAGTGGACGCCCCGCTGGACGAGGCCAACGTAGGCCGGTTTGGCGCGCTGGTTCGAGAAATGGCGGAGCGGGTGCAATTCCTCTTCATCACCCACAACAAGGCCACCATGGAAATCGCCCGGCATCTGGCTGGAGTGACCATGCAGGAGCCGGGCGTGTCACGGCTGGTGGCGGTGGATGTCGCCGAGGCGGCGCGGTTGGCGGCGGTCGCTTAGCCGTTGTCTAAAATCTTCTCGCCCGTGGGTTGGAGAGAAGGGCGGGAATGAGGGCTGTTTTGCAATCGGTTGGCGCATCCGATTGGTTGGAGAACGCCGCTTGGACGGATGCGAGGTTTGTGAAAGCGGACGGATTTCAGTATAAACGGTGGCGTTTGGCCCCTGTCCCGCCCATGCGGCGATAGGGGTTTGGCGTTCCTTGGCGCAATCAGGATTGCGGTCGGCGCGATCCGGGGCTTTGTGACAGAGCAATATGGACAAAACGCAGTGGCTGTTGGTGGGTATCGGGGCGGTCATCGTAGGCGCCCTGATCTATTTTTGGGTCATCCGGTCCCGGATCAAGGAGGAAATTGGCAAACGCCGCCGCCGGCCGCAACCGGATCCGGTGGTGTTCGGCGAGCCGCCGCCGCAACCGGACCCGTTGCTCAATGAATACGACTTTGGTGAGTTGGGCCGAATTACCCCAGACCATCATTTGGCGGACAAGGCGTTGGTGGATGTGGAAATCCGGCCGATTGAACCGAAGAACGCCGAGTGTGGATTCAAGACGGACGATCCCTCATCCGGCTCCTTCGGCCTGGAGTCACCGTCGGTGGCTGACCAGGAAACCGGTGAAGCGGCGTTGGCCATGACGGTGGCCCTGACCGTGATGGCGCCGCGCGGGCAGCCGTTCACGGGGTCGCGCATCCAGGCAGTGGCCGAGGAACTGACTTTTCGGCTGAATGCCGACGGCGTGTTCGAGCGATTCCCGGATCGAGAAGCCGCGGGCACCGCGCCGATCTTCGGCATGGCGCACCTGCGCAATCCGGGCGCGTTCGATCCGCAAACACTGCCGAGCTTGTCCACCCCCGGATTGTTGCTCTTCATGAGCCTGCCCGGCCCGCTGGAAGGGACGGAGGCACTGGACCTGCTGGTGATCAGCGCCGATCATCTGGCGCGCAATCTCGGTGGAACCATTTGCGACGAGCACCAGAATCGGTTGACCAACCCCATGCTGCTGCGGCTGCGCGGTCAGGTTGCCGACCTGGAGCGGCGCTGGCTTGGACTACTCGACTGAACGCGGGAACATCGTGGCGATTTCCACCGATGCGCGAGCCCGCGCCGCGTGGCTGCGCGAACAACTGCACTGGCATGGCTATCGCTATTACGTGCTGGACGCTCCGGAAATTCCCGATGTCGAGTACGACCGGCTATTTCGGGAACTCCAGGAGTTGGAAGCGGCGCACCCGGAACTGATCACCCTTGATTCCCCAACCCGGCGGGTGGGCGGCCAGCCGCTGGAAGCATTTACCCCCGTGCGGCACCGGGTGCCGATGTTGTCCATCCGCACCGAAACCGACATTGGTCCGGGCGGCGCCCAAGCCTTCGACGCGCAGATACGGCGCGAGTTGGGTTTGAACGCGGACGCGCCGCTGGTCGAATACGCTTGCGAACTGAAATTCGACGGCCTGGCGCTTACCTTGCGTTATGAGCATGGCGTATTCGTTCAGGCTGCCACGCGCGGCGACGGCGAGACTGGCGAGGATGTCACCCAGAACGTGCGCACCATCAAGGCGGTACCGTTGCGGTTGCAAGGGATTGTGCCCGTCGTGCTGGAAGTGCGCGGCGAGGCGTACATGAGCCGCCCGGATTTCGAGCGTTATAACGCCCGCCAGCGCGCTGCCGGATTGCCCACGCTGGTCAATCCTCGTAATGGTGCCGCCGGCAGCATCCGGCAACTCGACCCCCATTTAGCGGCCCGGCGGCCATTGTCGTTTTTCGCCTACGGGCTGGGCGAGGGGCAGGGCTGGGTCTTGCCCGCCACGCAGAGCGCCTTGCTTGATGCCCTGGTGGCCTTGGGTTTGCCGGTGTGCGGCGAGCGGACGGTGGCGCGTGGCGCGGAGGGCCTGATCGCTTTTCACCGCGCCATTGCGGGAAAGCGCGCGGCGCTGCCCTTTGACATCGATGGCGTGGTGTACAAGGTCAACCGCCTGGACTGGCAACAGCAACTGGGTTTTCGGACCCGCGAGCCGCGCTGGGCGGTGGCGCACAAGTTCCCCGCCCAGGAAGAACTAACCGTGGTCGAGACCATCGAGGTGCAGGTGGGACGCACCGGCGCGATCACGCCCGTCGCGCGGCTCAAGCCCGTGTTCGTTGGCGGCGTTACCGTCACCAACGCCACTTTGCACAACGCCGACGAGGTCGCGCGCAAGGACGTGCGGGTGGGCGATACGGTAATCGTGCGCCGAGCCGGCGATGTCATCCCCGAGGTCGTCGGCGTGGTGCTGGATCGCCGCCCGGTGGAATCCCAGCCGTTTGTCATGCCGACAAGCTGCCCGGTGTGCGGCTCGCGGGTGGTCCGGCCCGAGGGTGAAGCGGTCGCTCGCTGCATCGGCGGCTTGTACTGCCGCGCTCAGCGTCAGGAGGCAATCCGCCATTTCGCCTCGCGTCGGGCGCTGGATATCGGGGGCCTGGGCGACAAACTGGTGGAGCAACTGGTGGAGCGGGAATTGGTGCGTAACCCCGCCGATTTGTATGGCCTGGATGTGGCGGCGTTGGCTGGACTGGAACGGATGGGTACCCGATCCGCCGCCAAGCTGGTCGAGGCGCTGGAACGCGGCAAGCACACGACGCTGGCGCGTTTTCTGTACGCACTGGGGATTCGTGAAGTGGGTGAAGCTACCGCGTTGATCCTGGCTGACCATTTTGGCGCGCTGGACGTGTTGATGACCGCCGATGAAGGACAACTGCGACAGGTGCCGGATGTGGGCCCCGTCGTCGCCGCCGCCATTCGCGCGTTTTTCCAGGAACCGCATAATCAGCAAGTGATCGCCCGATTGCGCGCCGCTGGGGTGGTTTGGCCGGAAACCGAGGTCAAACGGGTGGTCGAGCAGCCACTGGCTGGTAAAACCTTCGTGCTGACGGGAACTTTGGAGTCCCTGACGCGCGATCAGGCGTCGGATCGACTGCGAGCGTTGGGCGCCAGGGTGAGCGGCAGCGTGTCGAGGAAAACCGATTACGTGGTGGCGGGCCACGAAGCCGGTTCCAAGCTGGACAAGGCGCGGGAACTGGGTGTGACGGTGCTGGACGAGGCGGGATTGTGGGCGTTGCTGGAGGGGTAGGGCAATCGCATCAATTTAGCGGTCAGCGGTTTTTGCCGCCGGCCTTGACGGAGTGGTCCTGCCGGATCCAGTTGAGCGTGATGCGGCATGGGATCGAGAAATTAGGCGGGAACCACATAATCACTTGTTGTCGCGGACGCTTCGCAGCCCGCTCCAGCCAGATCACTACTTTCGCGAGCAACCAACCGCCCTACTTCGATAAACTAACGGTTGGCGCGGAACGTTTATCGCGGGCGCTTCATGTCCGTTAGGCTCAATCCACTCAAGAGAGGAGCGAATATATGGCTGAAAGAACCGGTCGTTGTCTTTGCGGCGCGGTGAGTTTCAAGCTGGTCACGGAACCGCTGGCGACCCGCATTTGCTGGTGCCGCGACTGCCAACACCTCGCGGCGAATGGATCGGTGAATCTGCTGGTTCCCGCAACCGGGCTCAGCTTTTCCGGGGTACTTTCCGAGTATACGAAGATCGCCGACAGTGGCGATGAGGTCATTCGTCAATTTTGCCCGAAGTGCGGCACGCATCTGTTCGCCAAATCCTCCAACCGCCCAGATTTCCGCGTGGTCCGTGCGGGCAACCTGGATAACCCTTCCTCTATTCAACCCAGCACGAACATTTGGGTTGCGAGCGCACCGGGTTGGGCTTGTCTAGACCCGGCGCTTGAGCGCGTGGAGCGGCAACCGCTGCCGCCTAAATAACAGCGTACAGGTAGGTTGCCGTGATTTCGGGCAACCCATCTATAAAGCTGGCCTGAATGGGCATTGCGCCTGATCGTGCTACAGAGAGGGGCGTAGTGGGGGTTGGCCTGGCGGCTTTCCCCCACGGCGATTTACTTTTTCTCTTCCTTCTTCGCGGCTTCCGGGGTCTTCGCGGCTTCCGGAGCGGCGACAGGCTTAGCTTCGCTGACCTGGATTTCCTTGACCTCGATCTTGGCGCCGGCCTTCAGCTTTTCCAGATAGTCGTTCACCATCTTGCTTTGCAACATCTGGGTGATTTGCGGCTTCAGCTCATCCAGGGACGGCGGGGTAGCGTCGCGGATATCTTCCAATAGGATGACATGCCAGCCGAACGGCGTTTGCACCGGCTGCTCGCTGAACTTGCCCTTCTCCAGCTTGGCGACCGCCTCGGCGAAGGGAGGCACCATCATGCTGGGGCTGAACCAGCCCAGATCGCCGCCGTTGGCCGCAGAACTGTCGCTGGACTTGGTTTTGGCCAGCTCGGCGAATTTACCGCCGTCCTTCTTCAGTTCGGCGATAATCTCCTTGGCCTTGTCCTCGGAGTCCACCAGGATATGGCTGGCCTTGTATTCCTTACCCTTCATCGCCGCGACGGCAGTGTCGTATTCCTTCTTGATCGCTTCCTCGCTTGGCGCGTTCGCGCTCAGCATCCGGCGGACCACGGTACTGGCCAGCAGGTTGCGCTGGACCATTTCCAATTGCTGCTTGACCTGTGGATCGTCGGCCAGTTTTTCCTTGTTGGCTTCCTGCACCAGCAATTCTTCCATGACCAGTTGATCCACCAGCGACTTGCTGGCTTCCGCCGAATCCACCTTGGCTCTACCGCGCAGTTGCTGAGCGTATTGGTCGAACGCCGCCTTGGTGATCGGCTTGCCGTTGACCACCGCGACCGGGTCGGGGATGGTGAACGCGGCGGGCGCGGGCGCGGCGGCGGGAGCCTTGACGGCAACTGGAGCCTTGGCGGCGGCGGGCGCGGGCGTCGGTTCGGCTTTCTTCTCTTCCGCCGCTAGCGTCAGGCCAGACAGCAGCAGGGTCGAGGATAGCGCCAGAAGCGGAAGGGTCAGCTTGCGAGTTTTACGCATGATCGAGGTTCCGGAAAGGTAAGTTTGAATTACGGGGTTGACGTGGGTGCTTCTTCCGGGGTCCAAGCCCGAATGCCGAGGGCATGGATTTCCCGGCGCATCAGGTCCGCCACCGCCGCGTGGACGAGGCGGTGGCGCTGAATTGGGGTTTTGCCGGCGAAGACGGTGGAGACGATGTGGACGGTGAAATGGCCGCCTTCGCGCGCGCCAGCATGGCCAGCGTGGGCAGCACTGTCGTCGGTGATGGCTAGGCGCGTGGGGTCGAGAGCGGCGCGCAGTCGTTGCTCGATCAGGGTTACCCGGTCGTTCATGCGGGCAGCGTCTTGCGGAATGGATAAACTTCGACCGCCGCGAACACGCCGGCGGCAACATAGGGGTCAGTCTCGGCCCAGGCCGTGGCTTCCGCCAGCGACGGGAATTCGACCACCATCAGACTGCCCTGAAAACCCGCTGGTCCGGGATCAGCACTGTCGATGGCCGGCAGCGGCCCGGCCAGGATCAGCCGTCCTTCGTCGAGCAGCGCGTTCAGCCGCTCCAGGTGAGCGGGGCGAGCGGACAATCGCCGCTCCAGACTGTTCGGCGCGTCGCGGCCAATGATGGCGTAGAGCATGATTAGGACTCCTTGGAAGGGTCGGCGTCTTCGGTCTTGAGGTGGCGGCTCATGTAGGCCGCCTGCGCCAGCACGAAGACCAGGGTCAGGCCCAGCAAGCCGAACAGCTTGAAATTGACCCAGGCGTTCTCGCTGAACGTGAACGCGACATAGAGGTTGGCCGCGCCCATGGCCAGGAAAAATCCAGCCCAAGCGAATGTCAGCTTGACCCAGACCGGCGTGGGAAGTTCCAATTGTCCGCCCATCATCCGCTCTAACAGGGTTTTCTGGCCAATGAACCGACTGCCCAGGAATACGACGGCGAACAGCCAGTTCACCACGGTCGGCTTCCATTTGACGAAGACCGGATCGTGTAGCAGCAGGGTCGCGCCGCCCAGCACCAGCACCAGCCCAGCGGTGAACAACGGGATTTTCTCGACCCGTCGCTGGCGCAGCCAGGTCCAGCCGACTTGAGCCAGGGTGACGACGATCAATACCCCGGTGGCGACGTAGATGTCCGCCAGCTTGTAGGCGATGAAGAACAGCAGGATGGGCAGGAAGTCAAACAGCGGTTTCATGCTGGGGCGGAGGTTCCAGGATGTGCCGGTAGGGCAGAACGGGCGTAAAAAAGAAAGACGGCCCCACAATCGCCGTCTTGACCGGACCGCGCCGGACTGGCAAGTTGCCGGCCCGACTGTATCCGTAACGTTGAGAATATAAGGCCATGAGCCGCGTTTTACAAATTCATCCCACCAATCCGCAGCCGCGCCTGATCGCGCGGGCGGTGGAACGTCTGCGCGCGGGCGCTGTGATCGTCTATCCCACCGATTCCAGCTACGCTCTGGGTTGTCAACTCGGCGACAAAGCGGCGGCGGAGCGCATCCGTCACATTCGCCAGACCGACCGCCATCACAATTTCACGCTGGTGTGCCGCGATCTGTCGGAGATCGCCACTTACGCCAAGGTGGACAACCAGCGATTTCGGCTGCTCAAGGCGGCCACGCCGGGACCGTTCACCTTCATTCTGCAAGCGACTCACGAGGTCCCGCGTCGCTTGCAGCATCCCCGCCGCAAGACCATCGGCATTCGGGTGCCGGACAACGCCATCGTCCGCGCGCTGCTGGCGGAACTGGGCGAACCGATCATGAGTTGTACCCTGACTCTGCCCGGCGATGACTGGCCCTTGTCCGATCCCGAAGACATTGAGGAACGCTTGTCCCACGACGTGGATTTGATGATTGATGGCGGGCCTGGCCAGCATGAACCCACCACCGTGCTTGACCTGACCGACGACGCGCCGCGATTGATCCGTGAAGGGTTGGGTGACGCCAGCCCGTTTCTGTAGCGTCCGGCGGGCGAGGCGCGCTCAATCCGCGACCACGCGCACGGTAAACGGAGGCTTGGCCCACCAGATCAAGGCGATCAGACTGATCATCAACATGCCGCTGATGCACATCACGGCGTCGGTGGAGAGCAGATAGGCTTGCGTGGTCAGCGTACGGTCGAGTTGCGCCAACGCCTGTTCGGAGGTGAGTCCAGCCGCGCCCAACTGGTCGAGATACTGGGTCGCCAGAGGGTTGTAGGCGGTTACGAACTCGGCCAGCCGCGCGTGGTGTTCGATGCCCTTGTGATCCCACAGCGAGGTCATGATCGCCGTGCCGAAGCTGGAACCGAGGTTGCGCATGAAGTTTTGCAGGCCGGTGGCGGCGGCGATCTGGCTAGGCGCCAGCCCCGACAGGTTGATCGTGACCAGCGGCAGGAAGAAGCAACCGATGCCCACGCCCATGAACAGCCGGGTCAGCGCCAGGGTCCAGTAGTCCACATCCGGAGTAAACCGCGCGCTCCAGAACGCCACCAGCGCAAACACGGTGAAGCCGAAGGTGGCGACCGCGCGGGCGTCGACGCGGTGAATATTGGCGCCGACGATGGGACCCAGCACGAGGGAGAGCACGCCGCCGAACGCGACCACCTTGCCGGCCCACAGCGGGGTATAGTCCTGGTGGCTTTGCAACCAAAGCGGCAGTACCACCACCGTGCCAAAGAACGCAATCGAGCCCACCATCAGGCAGGTGACCCCAATCGCGAAGTTGCGCCGCCCGAACAGTCGCAGATTGACCACGGGATGATCGTCGGTTAATTCCCAGGCGACGAAGAAGGTCAGGGCGACCCCCGAGACGCAGGCCAGCCCGACGATGAACGGCGAGCCGAACCAGTCCAGTTCGTTGCCCTTGTCGAGCAGAATCTGCAGCGCGCCGATGCCGACGATCAGCAGGCCAAGACCGATGTAATCCACCGGCAATTGGCGACGCGGCGTTTCCCGTCCGCGAAAGAGCATGGTGACCAGGCTGGCGACCACCAGGCCGGTCGGCAGATTGATCAGGAAGATCCAGTGCCAAGACAGATTTTCGGTCAACCAGCCACCCGACAATGGGCCAATGATTGGCCCGAGAATGGTCGTCATCGACCACAGGCCGAGCGCCAGCCCCCGCCGCTGGGGGGGATAGACGCTGGTCAGCAAGGTCTGCGATAGCGGGATCATCGAGGCGCCCACCACGCCTTGCATCACCCGGGCCGTGAGTAGGATCGGAAAGCTGGGCGACAGTCCGCACAAGACCGAGGCCAGGGTGAACAGCAACGTCGCGCTGACGAACAGGTGGACGGCCCCAAAGCGCAACGCCAGCCAACCGGTCAGTGGCAGCAGAATCGCTTCGGCTACCGCATAGGAGGTGATCACCCAAGTGCCTTGGGTGAAGCTGACGCCCAGATCGCCGGCGATGCTCGGCACCGACACGTTGGCGATGGTCAGGTCCAGGATGTTCATGAACGAACCGAGGCCGAGCGCGAAGGTGGCCAGCGCCAGCATGCCGCCGCGCATCGGTGGCGGCGTGGCGTGGTCGGCGGCGGTGGGCGCGCTCACGATTTGTCCGCCGCGCCCCGGTTGGCGGCGATGATCCGCGCGATCAGGGCATCGGCCTCATGCGCCTGGGCAGCGAATACCGGGGTGGTGTAACGTTCTTGGCGGCTGGGTTCGGTGGCCAGCGCCGCGCCCTCGCGCTGATGGGTGTCCACGGTGGCCCGCATCGACAGACCGACCCGCAGCGGATGGTGGGTCAACGCTTTGGCGTCGAGGGCGATCCGCACCGGCACGCGCTGCACGATCTTGATCCAATTTCCAGTCGCATTCTGCGCCGGCAGCAGGGCAAAGGCGCCGCCAGTGCCTGGGGCGAGTCCCACGATCCGCCCAGAGTATTTCACATCGCCGCCGTAGAGATCGGCGGTCAGCACCGTCGGCTGACCGATACGGACATATTCCAATTCGCTTTCCTTGAAATTGGCGTCCACCCACAGATCGCCCAGCGGGATGATCGCCATCAGCGCCGTTCCCGGCGCTACCCGCGCGCCGGCCTGGACGCTGCGCTTGGCCACGTAGCCGCTCACTGGAGCGACAATCGTGGTCCGGGCAAAAGCGAGATAGGCTTCCTTGACTTTCGCGGCGGCGGCCGCCACCCGTGGGTGGGTTTCGACCGCCGTGCGGTCCACCAGCACTTCGGCCCCGGTGCGCAACTCGCGCGCCTGGCGGACCGCGGCCCGGGCTTGCTCGACCGCGGCCCGCGCGGCGTCGCGCTGGGCGATGGCGGCGTCGAGCGCGGTTCGCGCGGTCTGGAGGGTTTCGCTGGCGATGAATTTCTTTTGGAACAGCACTTCGCGCCGGGCGTACTCGTCCCGGGCCTGGCGCGCGGCGGTTTCCGCCCGCTCGGCCTCGAAGCGGGCGCGGTCGAGATCGGCGTCGCGCTGGGCCACCACGGCCCGCGACTGGCTGTCGTTGGCGTAGAGACCGCGCACCGCCCGCACCGCGTCGGCCAGATTGGCCTCGGCGAGCTGCAACTGCACCTGGGCATCGGCATCGTCAAGCCGCGCCAGCGCTTGCCCTTGTTCGACCAGATCGGTGTCGTCGGCCAGCACGCTGACAATCGTACCAGCGACTTGGGGGGTGACTTGGACCACGTTGCCACCGACATAGGCATTGTCGGTGGTGACGTGCCAGCGGCCATAGGTAAACCAGTAAACGCCGACGGCGGTGGCGACCGTTGCGAACAGCGTGGTGAGAAGGAGCAGGATGCGGCGGCGCTTGCCATTCGGTGCGCCATTGGTCGGCGGAGCAATATTCTGGGGTTGCGCGCTCATCTCCCGGAGTCTCCCGATGGTGGATGATTTTCGAGATGCGCCAGCCAGCGGCGCAGCAGCCCTTCAAGGGTGGCGGCTTCCTCCGTCGAGAACGCGGCGAGGGCGGCCGCGTACTCCGTCCAGGCCAGCGGCAACAATTGTTGAACCCGTTCCACGCCGCGCGTCGTGAGTCGCAGAACGACGCGACGGCGATCCGTTTCATCGTGCGCCCGTTCGATCAGCCCAGCCGCGACCAGATCATCGGCGACCCGGGTCATGTGGGTCCGCGACTGCACCACTGCCGCGCTCGCTTCGGAGGGGGTGATCGCCTGGTCGGGGGTGCTGTAGATCATCATCAGCACCGCCCAAGCCGAGGTAGACAGCTCGTGCGCGGCGAAGAAAACATCCAACCGTTCGTGCAGCGCCCGGAATACGTGATGAGCCAGCCGCATCAGTACCACCGCCTGGCGCGGCATGTCCGGATGCCGGGCGCGCACGGTGTCGATGCAGCGCTCGTAATGGGAGAAGGTCAGAGCCATTGATCACCTCGATAACTATAACATGAGTTATTATAACGGTGGAAAAGTTCCAGGATCGATAAATTCACCGCGAGTGTTCTACTCCACGCCTGGACAGGCTGCGTATAATCACCTCATGCAAGAACTCAATGACATACAGTTTCTCGTCGTGATGGCACCGCCGCTGTTGCTGGCGATCACCCTGCACGAAGTCGCGCACGGCTGGATGGCGCTGCGCTGCGGCGACACCACCGCC
>JAVMKI010000068.1:0-11644 GCA_031732755.1 Candidatus Contendibacter sp. | reverse complement strand
GCCAAACAAGCTTTCATCCCTCCTGGATGATTTATGGGTAATCGGGTGCATTTTAACCGCTATCGCTCTTTATTATTTCACGACCTTCCGCAGCGTCAATAATTTCTTCTAACTTTAACATTATTAAGACCATAAACCTATATCCAATTTTCACCGGGAGAACGCTGGACAGCCTGACGCCTGCTGATATTCGTCAGTATATCCGCCAGCGGAAATCGGAAGACATTCAGCCGGCAACCATCAACAAGGAACTCCACTTGTTGTCATCCGCTTTAAACCATGCGGCGCGAGAATGGGGCTGGAAGCAGCGAGCGAACACTGCCAGAACCAGAAGGACGGGTACGTTGGATCAACACCAGCGAAGCACAGTTGTTGATCGAAGCGGCGGAAGTCGAACCAAAGTCCGCCATCTATCTGCCGGATTTCATCCGCTTGGCACTCCATACCGGAATGCGGCAGGGAGAGATACTGAACCTAGAATGGGCACGGGTGGACTTTTCCGCCAATCTGATCCATTTAGCCGGCATCAATACCAAGAGCGGCAAGCGGCGCGGTATTCCCCTCAGTAAGTATCCCCCGGCAGAGCCGGGGGCTTTAATTGGGGAGCGCCTCAAAGGCGCCTTAAAACCGTGAGCCGCCCAAGGCGGCAGGGCTGCGTGGATAAAATCATGTCCCGCAACTAATTCTTCAGCGACTCCAAATCTACTCCACCGGGAAATCACTCAGATTCAGTGACATGAATCATGGTCCGCGACTCCCATCAACATCCGCCGCGCTGCGCGGCAAACTCGACTCCCGTAAAGGTCAAACCTTGTCGGGTCCCCCGGCAGAGCCGGGGGTTTACCCAATGTAATCAAACCGCGCGAGAGCGGCATTGATCCGTCGCGCGGCGTTTCGGGCGTCCCACTGTCCGGCGTCGCCATGGGTGTTCTGTACCAAAGAGGGCGCGCGGACCGCCAGTGTCCGGCGGTCGTTCGATACCGCCTGTCGGCGGGCAGGTATCAAGGATTTTCACGTCCACGACCTGCGCCATACCCGCACCGCACATCTGGTCAGCGCCGGCGTGGCCCTGGCCGTGGTGCGCGATCTGCTGGGTCACGCCAACGAGGATGAAAAGGAAGCAAGACGTGGTTAACTGATTGAATTGATGGTCGGGGTGACAGGATTTGAACCTGCGACTCCTGCCTCCCGAAGGCAGTGCTCTACCAGGCTGAGCTACACCCCGACTTAGGAAAGGGATCAATAATGGCGGCTTACCGTGAAACGGGCTAAGCCGACGAGCGCATCCTTGGCGGGTGAATCCGGCAAAAGCGCTAGTTCGGTAATCGCCCGCTCGGCTTCCCTAGCAGCGAGCTGGGCAGTATAGTCGAGGGCGCCAGTGGATTCAATAGCCTGAATCACGCTGTCGAACTGATCCAGTCCGCCGTGTTCGATGGCTTCGCGGATCATCCGCGCCTCTTCGGCTGTACCGTGGCGCATGGCGTGAATCAGCGGCAGAGTCGGTTTGCCTTCGGCCAGATCATCGCCGATGTTCTTGCCCAACTCCGCAGTGGACGCGCGGTAATCCAGCGCGTCGTCGATCAACTGGAACGCCATGCCCAGGTGCATCCCATATCGCCCCAGCGCCGATTCTTCATCCCGAGACCGACCCGCCAACACGGCTCCCAGTTGCGCGGCGGCTTCGAACAGCTTGGCGGTCTTGCAGTAAATCACCGCCATGTAGCGCTCTTCCGTGGTGTCTGGGTCGTGACAGTTGAGCAACTGCATGACCTCACCCTCGGCAATGGTATTGGTGGTATCGGCCAGGATTTCCATCACCCGCATCAGGCCGATGCCGACCATCATTTGAAAGGAGCGGGAGTAGAGGAAATCGCCAACCAGCACGCTGGCCTGGTTGCCCCAAATCGCATTCGCCGTTTCCCGCCCGCGGCGCAGGCTGGATTCGTCCACCACGTCGTCGTGCAACAGGGTGGCGGTATGAATGAATTCGATGATGGCGGCGGCGGCAACATGATCTTCGCCGCCGTAACCGCAGGCCCGCGCCGCCAGCAGCATGGTGATCGGTCGCAGCCGCTTGCCGCCACCCTCGATGATGTAACCGGCCAATTGGTTGATCAGCACTACATCGGAGTGAAGCTGTCGGCGGATCAATGCGTCGACAGCGCGCAGGTCATCCGCGATGGGTGCGCGGATCAGTTCGATGTCCATGGGAAACATAGCCTGGCGAAAGACGCTCGCCATGCTACGGATTGGCCGCGACAGGGTCAAGGCAAACGACTAAGCGGCGCTGGCGGCTGGAAATTGGTTTGACCTGAGCCTGGCGCATCGCTAGAATTATTCCTCTTTAGTCGGGGCGAAACAGCCGTTTGGAGATTTTGTAATGTATGCTGTCATCAAAACCGGGGGCAAGCAATACCGGGTGACCGAGGGCGAGACCCTGAAGGTCGAAAAGCTCGACGCCGAGGAAGGCGCCACTGTGGAATTCGACCGGGTGCTGATGATCGTCGCCGGCGAGCAGGTCCAGATCGGCGCGCCGTATGTCGAAGGCGCCCGGGTGATGGCCACCGTCAAAGCGCAGGGGCGCGGACCAAAGGTGCGGATTGTCAAGTTCCGCCGCCGCAAGCACTATCGCAAGACCCAGGGTCACCGCCAGTCTTATACTGAATTGAAGATCGGTGGTATCAGCGGCGCGGGAGTCGCTGTTGCGTCGATGCCGAATCCGGAGATCTGAGTTATGGCGCACAAGAAAGCAGGCGGCAGCAGCCGCAATGGCCGCGATTCCGCGTCCAAACGCCTGGGCGTCAAGCTCTATGGCGGGCAAGCGGCGCGAGCCGGCAACATCATCATCCGGCAGCGCGGCACCCAGTTCCATCCGGGTCGCAACGTTGGCTGCGGCGTGGACTACACCCTGTTCGCCAAGGTGGATGGTCAAGTGGTGTTCGAGACCAAGGGTCCGTTCAACCGCAAATATGTGAGCATCCAGCCCACGCAGTGAACCGCCACCGGTTCGGGCGTGTCGAAAGCCCCGGCCGGGGCTTTTGTTTTGCCTGCGGTTCTGGGAAAACGCCATGAAATTCGTCGATGAAGTGACCATTCGGGTCGAGGCCGGCGATGGCGGTGACGGTTGCGTCAGTTTCCGGCGCGAGAAATACATTCCCTTCGGCGGCCCCGACGGCGGCGACGGCGGCGACGGTGGCGGCATCTGGTTGCAAGCCGACGCCGAATTGAACACGCTAGCTGATTACCGTTTCACCCGGCGGTTTTGCGCCGAGCGCGGCCAGAATGGCAGGGGCGCCAACTGCACTGGGCGGAGTGGCGCCGACCTGACCGTGGTGGTCCCAGTCGGCACCATGGCCTACGATGCCGACACCGGCGAACTGATCGGCGACCTGGTCGAACCGGGCCAGCGGCTGCTGGTGGCGCGCGGCGGTTTTCACGGTCTCGGCAATACCCGCTACAAGAGCAGCACCAACCGCGCGCCGCGCCAGTTCAAACCGGGTACGCCCGGCGAGGCGCGCGACCTGCGGCTGGAGTTGAAGATCATCGCCGACGTGGGCCTGTTGGGAATGCCGAACGCCGGCAAATCCACCCTGATCCGCGCCGTGTCCGCCGCCCGGCCCAAGGTGGCCGATTATCCCTTCACTACCCTGCATCCCAACCTGGGCGTGGTGCGGGTCGGGCCGCTGAAAAGCTTCGTCATGGCCGATATTCCGGGGCTGATCGAAGGCGCGGCGGACGGAGCGGGGTTGGGCATTCAGTTCCTTCGTCATCTCAGCCGCAACCGCTTGCTGTTGCATTTGGTGGATGTTTCGCCTTGCAGCGACAGCGGCGACCCGGTGCGCGATATTGAGGTGATTCTCGGCGAACTGACGCGCTACAACGCCGAACTGGCTAGCCGCGAGCGCTGGCTGGTATTGAACAAGCTGGATCTGTTACCGCCGGAGGAACGCGCGGCGCGGGTGGCGGCGATCACGGCGGCGTTGGGCTGGACCGGGC
Source organism: Candidatus Contendibacter sp. (assembly GCA_031732755.1). Lineage (GTDB taxonomy): Bacteria > Pseudomonadota > Gammaproteobacteria > Competibacterales > Competibacteraceae > Contendibacter. The sequence goes on along the minus strand of JAVMKI010000068.1, from coordinate 7,648 downwards.
CAGTGTTCGGAATCACCGCCCTCAACGGCGAAGGGACCGAGGTATTGATGAGCGCGGTGATGGAACGGCTGGAGGAACGGCGGCGGGCGGAGGCGGCAGCGAATGATGTTCGGCAAAAAGACGCGTGAACAGTTGGGCGCGGCCCAGCGCTGGGTGATCAAAATTGGCAGTGCCATGATCACCAACGATGGGCAGGGTTTGGATAACTTTTCCATCGACGCCTGGGTGGCGCAAATGGCGGAGCTGCACCAGGCTGGGCGCGAAGTGTTACTGGTGACTTCCGGCGCGGTCGCCGAGGGAATGCGGCGGCTGGGCTGGGACCGGCGGCCGGCCACGCTGGCCGATTTGCAGGCGGCGGCGGCGGTGGGGCAAATGGGCTTGGTGCAGGCTTGGGAATCGGCTTTCGAGCGCCATGGCATCCAGACCGCGCAGATTTTGCTGACCCACGAAGATGCCTCCGACCGCCAGCGCTATCTCAACATTCGCAGCACCTTGCGCACCCTGCTGCGGCTGCGGGTGGTGCCGGTGATCAATGAAAACGACACGGTGGCGTTTGAGGAAATCCGCTTCGGCGACAACGACACGCTCGGCGCGTTGGTGGCCAACCTGGTCGAAGCCGAGTTGTACGTGATCCTCACTGACCAGCAAGGATTATACGACAAGAATCCGCGTGAGTTTCCCGATGCGCGGCTGATCGGCGAGGGTCGGGCCGGCGACGTGGTGCTGGAGACGATGGCGGGAGGCGGCGCGGGCAGCCTGGGCAGCGGCGGGATGATGACCAAGTTGCACGCGGCGGCCAAGGCGGCGCGCTCCGGGGCGTTCACCCTGCTGGCCTGGGGGCGCGAGCCGGAAGTGTTGCGGCGAGTCGCGGCGGGCGCGGAACTGGGCACGCTGCTGCGGCCCAGTCAGAACCCACTGGCGGCGCGCAAACAGTGGTTGGCGGTGCAATTGCAGGTTCGGGGTCGATTGCATCTGGATGCTGGCGCGGTGCGAGCGCTGCGCGCGGCGGGGAAAAGCCTGCTGCCGGTTGGGGTAACCGCCATCGAGGGCAAATTCAACCGGGGCGATCTAGTGGCGTGTCTGGACCCCCATGGCGTCGAGATCGCGCGCGGGCTGGTCAACTACGACACTGGGCAGGCAATGATGTTGATGGGCAAGACCACCCGCCGGATCGAGGCGCTGCTGGATCATGTGGATGACCCGGAACTGATCCACCGGGATAATTTGGTGCTGGTATAACCTTCGGATTCCAGTTCCATGCGGATACCGTCATGTGCCTGGTGTTGATCGCCTATCACGCGCATCCCGATTATGCCTTGCTAGTCGCGGCCAATCGGGACGAATTCCACGACCGCCCCACCGCGCCGCTGGCATTCTGGGATGATGGTCCCCAAGTGCTGGCTGGCCGCGATTTGAAGGAAGGTGGCGCCTGGATGGGCTTCGCGCGCCCTGGCCGCTTTGCGGCCCTCACCAACTACCGTGATCCGGGCCACGTACTGCTAGATGCGCCCTCACGCGGTTATCTGGTTCGTGATTATTTGCAGGGCGTCGAACCGGCCCATGATTATCTCGACCGGCTGATGCCGCGCGCCACCGCTTATAACGGCTTCAATCTGCTGCTGGGCGACGAAACCGGTCTGTACTATTACTCCAATCGCGCCGGTGGAGTTCGGGCGTTGACGCCAGGGGTATACGGTCTCAGTAATCATCTGCTCGATACGCCTTGGCCAAAGCTGGAGCGGGGGCGCCGCGCCTTGCGGCGGGTGCTGGAACGCGGGCCTGAACCGATGCCGGACACGTTGCTGAGCTTGCTCATCGACCGCACCCCCGCCCCTGACGCCGAACTGCCCAACACGGGTGTACCGCTGGAATGGGAGCGCTGGCTGTCGCCGATTTTCATCGATGCACCGGGTTATGGCACCCGGTCCTCCACCGTGTTGATGGTGGGCAACAGCGGCCGCGGCCGCATGGTGGAAATCACTTGGGTCGATGGCAACCGGCGAGAATTTGAACTGGAGTGGCACTAGGGTCCGCATCGGCGCGGGCGGGATTGCTAGCTCGCTGTTTCGACCCAGGTGAGCGAGATCCGCCGGGCCGGCAGCCCAGGGCAATCGCGCTATGAGGTAGCCGGATTGGGTTGACCAAGGAGCAGGCGCGACCGGTAATCATCGTTGAGAGCGGCCCGGAGTTTGCGGCGCCGAAGGCTATCCCGCACCGGGCCATTGTGGCGCAGCACGTTCAGGGCCATGCGGCGGATCACGGCCAAATTTTCCGCCGAGTGGTTGCGCCGTGTCCGGCAGGCATCTTCGCCAAATTGCACGTCCAAGACCCAATGTTGTTGATTTTCGATGCCCCAATGACTGCGGACGACGGCGGCAAATCGGTCACCCTCCACCAGCGAGCACAGGAAGTAGCGGTATTCCGTACTGACGCTTTCCCCGATGAGCCGGGTGGATTCCACGCGGCCGACGGCCTGGAGCCCGGCCCAGTCCGGTTTGGCCTCCAGCCAGTCAATCGAGTGACTCAGGGCATAGCGACGGATTTCGATCCGGCCGTGGTCTTTCTCCAAGGTTTCCAGGACCGGCGGGTGACTGCGCGCCACTTCGGCGTCCAGCCACAGTCGGACCTCCTCGCACAAGGTCGGATGATTCTCCTTCAACGCCAAGACGTAATCCCCACCGGCCTTGATGATCGTGCGCGCGATGGCTTTCTGGCAACCCATGGCATCAATGGAGACCACCGCCCCGCGCAGGTCGAGCAGCCCCAGCAAATCCGGAATCGCGACGATTTCGTTGGACTTCTCCGCCACCGCCTGCTGTCCCAACACCCAGCGGGCCCGGCCGGCGAACGCACTCACCAGATGCACGGCCGGGTTCGCGCCGTCCCGACTGCCTCGCACCGCCTTGCCGTCCACGCACACCTGCTCGTCGGCCAAGCTCGGCAACGCCGCCGTCGCCCAGGCGGTAAAGGCCGTCCGGAACGCCACCGGGTCGATCCGCCCCAGCACGTCGCTCAACGTGTCGTGCGAGGGTATCCCGTTGGGCAACTCCAAAAAGCCCCGCAACCAGGCTTCTTTCTCCTCGGCAAACGCTTCCATCCCGACCCAGTCCTCCACCCCACTCAGCACCGCGCACAGGACAATCATCAGGACGTCATGAAGTTTGTGGAGCTTGTTCTGCGTCTCGCGGCGCGGATCAGGCAGGTCGGTAAAATAAGGGCGCGGGTCCAGCAGTCGGGGTCGCATCAGGTTTCTCCATCCGATTAATCCCGTCCCGTTACCCGGACCATCCGTCTGCTGTCAACCCCCCACATAGCGCGATTGCCCTGGCCGGCAGCCATTGACACCTGTTCATGCCCATACGCATCGGCTATGCTTAACAATGTATTGGCATGAACTCTGCCATGGGCAACCTGGTTTTCTCGGAAATCCCCTCTGGCTTAGCCCCGGTAGCTCAGTTGGATAGAGCGCACCCCTCCTAAGGGTGAGGTCACAGGTTCAATTCCTGTTCGGGGCGCTCCTCAAGCTTTCAAAGACGTTTAAAGAAGTCCATGAACCCGCGTAACAGCGGGTTTTTTATTGGGCTTTTCGTCCAACGACGTTCAATGAGGTTGAAAGCCATCCGCCAAACTCATAGAGTAATCTTTGGGGTAACCGCTCACCCCAGGGAGTAACAACGATCCATGTCCCTTACCGACCTGGCCATTCGTAACGCCAAGCCCGGCGAGCGCCCTGTCAAGCTGTTCGACGAGCGCGGGCTTTATCTGCAACTCAACCCGAACGGTAGCCGCTGGTGGCGTGTCAAGTATCAGTTTGCCGGGAAAGCGCAACTGTTGAGTGCCGGGGTTTACCCGGAAGTGAGCTTGAAGGAAGCGCGCCAGCGTCGCGATGAAATCCGCCGGCAGGTTCGGGACGGGATAGACCCCAGCGCATCCCGAAAAGCCGCCCGGCAGGCGGAAACCGGCGCGGATTCGTTCGCCGCGCTGGCGCGCGAATGGCAAGGTCGGTTTCAAAACGACTGGTCACCGAGCTATCGTGAAAAGGTCGCCAGCCACATCAACGAATTGTTGCCCTGGCTGGGACCACGCCCGATCAAGGCCATTGAACCGCCGGAATTGCTGGCGGTGGCGCGTCGTATCGAAAGCCGGGGCGCGCTGGAAACCGCCCATCGAACCCTACAAACCGCAGGGCGCATCTTTCGGTACGGGGTGGCCACCGGCCGAGTTCCGCGCGATCCTACCGCCGATCTCCGCGGGGCTTTACCGCCGCTGCGGAATCAACACTTCGCCGCGATCACCAATCCAGTAGACATCGGTCACCTGCTGCGCGCTATCGAGGGTTATACCGGAACCTTCATCGTCAAGACCGCCTTGCGCCTGGCACCCCGGTTGTTTGTCCGGCCTGGCGAACTGCGGCAAATGGCATGGAGCGAGTTGGACCTGACGGCCGGCGAATGGCGGATTCCCGCCGCCAAGATGAAGATGCGGAAGCCGCATTTTGTGCCCTTGGCGCGGCAATGCGTGGCGATCCTGGAAGAGATTCAACCGCTATCCGGCGCTGGAACCTTCGTTTTCCCCAATCTGCGCACACCCAACTTGCCGCTCAGCGAAGTGGCGTTGTTGGCCGCGTTGCGGCGGTTGGGATACGGCAAGGAGCAAATGACCGTTCATGGCTTTCGCGCCATGGCGTCCACCATCCTGCATGAGTTGGGATTTCCTTCCGACGTGGTTGAGCGTCAGTTGGCCCATGCGGAACGGAACAAGATCAAGGCCGCCTACAACCGCGCGGAACACCTTCCCGAACGCCGCCGCATGATGCAGGCATGGGCGGATTACTTGGACGGCTTGAAGCAGGGCGGGGTGGTGGTTCCTATTCGCGGGGCGCGATGATGACTGTCGCTCTCCCAGCATGGGTGGAAGCAGCAATGGTCGTTATGGACGCGACTTCATGTCGGGAGCGTCTTAAAAATAGCTGGCATGACATCAAATTGGATGTACTCCCCGGTCTCAACGCGCTTTCGGATGTGGGAAAGCAGTTGGTCTTTGAACAAGCTTTGTGGGTACCGATTTATTTTAATGAGCATGCTTGTGGTGAAATGCGGAAAGCTTGCTCAGAAATACAGGATTTAAATCAGAGCATTGTCGAGTGCACCACCAAGCTGATTGATCTGCTGAGCCGCCTGGATGAATTGACGGAAGAGTTCGGGTTGCCTCCAGATGTTCCGAATATTTGGAGAACTTTGGAGAAAGCCGCTGCCCACTACCCCACCTGGCATTCAGTATCTAAGGCGCATGGTGGAATGAATGATTTTCTACGAGTTGCAACCGGACAGTCTCTCATTGGGCCAGGCTGGATAGACCTGTTGGATGAGTTTATCAACGCAAGTGGCGACGTTATTGAAAGCGAGCAAATGGAAATCATTTCCAGTCGCAAGCGTACTGCTGATTTCTCTAGGGCCATGTTGCAGCAATTAGGATACCTCAACTACGTTAAGGAGCACATTCCAACTAACTTCAAACTCACCGACCAAGCCATAGCTACATTGGTGAATGTACTGGGCGAGTTGGACCCACTAGCAACATCTGATGGAATTAAGATGTTGCGGAGTCGCATCAAGAAAAAGTACAACGGGTAACGATTCACGCCTAAGAATTCGTGCGAATCGTTACTGCACCCCACAAAAGCTTGGTATCCAATGTTGGGCCATGTTAACAACGTCCGTAGAGGTTTCGACATGGCTAACCCGATCCCAGCAACCGGCTTGCTTCGCCTGGCCCAAATCATCGGCGATCCCAAAGCTGAGCCGCCGGTTCCCCCAATTATCCCGGTCAGTAAAACCTCTTGGTGGAACGGCGTGAAGTCGGGGCACTATCCGCAGCCGGTCAAGCTGGGACCACGGACGACAGCATGGAGAGCCTCCGACATCCGCCGCATTGCCGAGCAGGGACCAGATACCGCTTCCTATGGACCTACCGACATGCGCCCCCTTATTGAGGCGAAAGCCGCGCGTCGCGTTGCCAGCCGCCAAGGGGAGGTCGCATGACCGCCACTTGCAACGGCCCGGCGCTGGCCTATAATCATTGGCGAGGCGTCAGAAACCTCATAGGCGGACCCCGCACCCGACAGACTTGCGGTTTTTTTGTGCCCCCATGCCCGAATTCCGTCCATGGCTTGGAGGGGCGAGAAATACCCAATACTCGCCGCCGTTCCTATGCGGTTCTGAACCTCCAAGCCGCCCCTTTCCAGGGCATCGCTTCAACTTCAGAAAACGATAGGAGTGCCAGCCATGGCCACCAGTAACCCCCTTCCTGATCCGCGCCTCGTCAACCCGCTCATTTGCGGCCCAGAAAGCCCACTTTCCCGCTTCCCGCGAGACACCCTCCGAAATGTCGCCCATACGCTGGGGCTTTATGCCGTCTTCGTTGAAAACCGCACGGGCGATGTTGACCCTTTTGAATTAGAGGACTATCGCTACGCCTTTTCCCTCCAACTCGAAGGTATGCGCAATGTCTTGCTGGCGCTGTCCGACGCGCTGGTTTTGCACAAGCCGGCGTTGAATCCGGGTGAGGTACCAGTTCAGTTTGAACCGGATGAGTTGAGCAAGCTGGAAATCCTGGCGGGACGGCGCGGTTCTTCGGTTGCCGATGCGGCGCGCGGTATCGTCTCCGATTGGCTGCGAACCTTTCGGCCGGACAAGGAGGGCGTGAAATGAGCGCCACGTTCGAGAAGTTCCTGTCCCGCTTTGAGGCCCTTACGCCCGCCGCCCGTTCGTGGGCACTAGACCTGATCCTGCTGCGGCTGGATTCGGACCCGCCTGAGGAAGATTCGGAAGAGGCCGCCGAGGCGGATATTAACCGGGAACAACTGATTCGCTTCGAACGCACGCTTGCCGAGGTGAAGGCTTACCGCGCGGCCCAAAACGACTGAGGCCAGTCCCAGGTACCCCCGGAGACTGGCCCGCGCCCAAAAACTAGAATTCAACTCGACAACTTGGATTCTAGCAAACAGGGCACGGGAAGTCTCCCTATTGTGGAGATTTTCTGATGACCGTCGAAACCCTATTGTCCCGCCTGGACAAACCGCGCCCGACCGGCCCCGGCCGCTGGCTCGTTCGTTGCCCAGCCCACGAGGACCGTTCCCCCTCTCTGTCCGTGCGCGAATTGGAGGACGGGCGGATTCTCGTTCACTGCTTCACCGGTTGCTCAACCGGCGACGTTTTGGCCGCCGTTGGCCTGGAATTTTCCGACCTCTACCCCCCGCGCCCGCCCGCCGATCCGCACGCCAAGCCGGAACGCCGCCCATTCCCGGCGCTGGACATCCTCAAGGCGCTGGCGTTCGAGGTCACCATCGTGCGGTTGGCCGCCCGCGATCTGTTGGAGGCGGGTGACTTGGTTCTTGGGGAAGCCGGGTTTGCCCGCCTGGCGCTGGCCAGCGAGCGGATTGAATCCGCCTTGAGCTACGCGGAGGTGCGTCATGGCTAAACGCGACGATAACGGCCTGGAATCCCGCGCGGCCGAGCTGCTCGACATGGAGACGGCCCGGCGCAAGCGAAATTCAAAAGGGAAGAACACCACCAGCGCCCCGAAAGGGACCGACGACCCGAAAGGGACCGAGCACTACCCGCGCCCGGTCACGATTCGCGTGTTGGCG
>JAVMKI010000067.1:0-11755 GCA_031732755.1 Candidatus Contendibacter sp. | reverse complement strand
ACCTCGTCAAATACTTATAGACTACAATATGTTGGAATTTGTGGGTAATCGGGTGGGTTAAAATGGTCCTGCTTGTCTTTAAAAAAAGACATTGGTGACTTATTGGAAGTCTCCGATTCGTTTGTCAGCAAATGGAAAACGATTTATGAAAACGCAGGTGCTGGTGGACTGCGGTTGCATTACAAGGGCGGCCCTCGATTTTTAACGGACGCCCAGCGACGTGAAATCTGTCTTCATTTAAGAGACAAACCTCATTATGGCGTGGAAGAACTCAGGGACTGGATTGAGCAGCGATACAATGTCGTTTATCAATCGAAACCATCTTACTACGATATTCTGAAAGAAGCGGGGCTGAGTTGGCATCGAACTCAGGCGGTGAACCCGAAAAAAGAAGAGAATCTGGTGTTGCTGAAACGAGAGGAGACTAAAAAACTGGAGTCCCGGCAGGCAGAAATAGCAGAAGGTCAACTCGTTGTTTATGCTCAAGATGAGTGTCATTTATTGTGGGACGACACGGCAGGATACGTGTGGGGTCGGCGAAACGAAAACAATGGGAATCCCGATTCAAAACAGCAAACAAAGACAAACCTATTATGGCGCGCTGAATCTTTATCATCGTGATTTTGTCCTGATGCCTCGCGATGGTGGCAATAGTGAAAATACCGTTACTTTTGTCAAGTACTTGCAAAATCTCAATCGGGATAAAAAGCTCATTCTGATTTGGGATGGGGCCAGTTATCCTCGTAGCGAAGAAGTTCGAGCGTATTGACTCAACAACCACCGGCTGAAAGCCGGTGGGTTGAAGTAACGGACTGAAAGTCCATGTGCGCGTCGCCTGAACGACGCGCCTAGGGTTCAACCCGAAAGTCACGCGCTGGATCCGGCTCAAAGTGATGATCCAGGTACTCTTGAATCATCTCTTCCGTCATCTCTCCGACCGTCACGCAAAAATAGCCACGCGCCCAAAAATGCCGTCCCCAGTAGCGCTTCTTCAATTCCGGGAACTCCTCAAACAACTTGCTCGACGGTCCCGATCAATACTTTGTAACGATACTTGGTTACCCATACAAGACGATATTCAATCTTGTAAACCGTGTGGCTCCCATACCGATAGTCCATCTCGACTCCTCTGACTGGTTGCTAACCTGTTTAGCAACTCTACCCGCGTCAAGGCTGGAGATGAAATCTACCCGCCTAAAGGCGGGGGTTTTAACCTTACATATTGAAATAAAGTAAATGAAGACTTGGAAGAGAAAAACTGGAAAATTACTTGTCTATTATTTGCACCGAACGCTCCCGAATAAAACCCAGTTGAAGATGTGTGGTTGAGAGGAAAAAATTTCTTGCAAAAGCATTTTTACAAGAATAAAAAATTCCGACAAGTAAAAGGTCGTTTCTCTGATTTTATCAATCAGCAGATTTTTGATTTCGATAAGATTAATTGGTATTTAAACATTCCATAATCTGTATAGGAAAACTATAGTCGAGTCAAATTTTTCAATGTCCCGGTCAGACCCCCATGTCCAGAAAATCCCTTCTCCCGTCCTGGAACGCCTGACAGAAGCCCTGTGCTATGCCGTCTAATGCGGAAAGTCGAGCTAAGAGTCGCCGTCTTAACGCAACACCAGCAGCAACTCCCCCTGCCCGCGCAGTAGATTCAAGATCAGCCCCTCGCTCTGGCTGGCGATCTGGCGCAGTTCGTCGGTACTGGCGATGGGCTGGCGATTGACCGCGATGATCACATCGTTCCGCCGTAGTCCTGCCTTGGCGGCGGGACTGTTGGATTCAAGCTGGGCTACCACCACGCCACGCACTCCCCGCCCACCCAAGGGTGAATTCGGCCCAATATCCTCGAACGTGATGCCGGCCAGGCGCGGATTGATGGCGTCGCCCTCAGCCCGAGCCGGGACATACTCGCCAACCTTGGCATCCAGGGTCAGCGGCTTGCCATCGCGCAGGATTTCGAGCCGCGCCGCCTCGCCCACTTCAAGCAGGCCAATGGCGTTACGGAGGCCGTTGCCATCGCGGATCGGCTTGTCGTTAATGCTCAGCACCACGTCACCTTCCTTGAGACCAGCCCGAGCGGCGGCGGAACGCGGGCTGACCTGGGCGATGACCGCGCCCCGGTCGGCGGGAATGTTGAACGCCCGCGCCAGCTCCGGGGTGAGGTCCTGCGCCGCCACGCCCAGTTGACCGCGCCGCACCGAGCCGTGAGCCACGATCTGGTTCATGACCTGTGACACCATGTTGGCTGGAATAGCGAAACCGATGCCGACATTGCCCCCACTGGGGGCGAGAATGGCGGTATTGATCCCGACCAGCTCGCCGCGCAAGTTCACCAGCGCCCCGCCGGAATTGCCGGGATTGATCGAGGCATCGGTTTGGATAAAGTCCTCGTAACCCTGAATGCCCAGCCCGGTGCGGCCCAGCGCGCTGACGATGCCGGAAGTGACGGTTTGGCCCAGGCCGAACGGGTTGCCGATGGCCACCACGAAATCACCCACCCGCAGGTTGTCGGAATCGGCCAGCGGCAGGGCGGTAAGATTCCCGCTGGGAATCTGAATCACCGCCACGTCGCTTTGCGGATCGGAACCGATCACCTTGGCGTTGAGCTTGCGACCATCGCGCAGGGTAACCGTGATGGTATCGGCGCCTTCAACCACATGGTGATTGGTAATCGCGTAGCCGCGCCGGGCATCCACCACCACCCCGGAACCGACACTCTGCGTTTTGCGCTCGCGCGGCTGGTCCGGGACATTGAAAAAATGCCGGAAGAACGGATCGTCCAGCAGCGGATTACGGCGCAACGCGACCCGACTTTCGGTGGCGATGTTAACCACCGCTGGCGTGGCCCGCTCCAGCATCGGCGCCAGGGTCGGCAGCGGTTGGCCATCCAAGGCAGCGGGCAGCGTGGCCAGCACTGGCGGGGAGACGGTAGCGGTTAAACCTAAAACCAGCAGCGCGGCGAGCAACGAGGAACGTCGGATATTCATGAGCGGGAAAAACCTCGGGATGAGGATTGACGAAATTCGTCGTTCACCTTCACTCGCCTGCTGGCGGGAGAACAGATCAGGGGTGAGGGGCGACTAAATGCTTGCATGGGAGTACGCCTGCCATCTTGGTTTCCGCTTTGTTACCTGGGTTCCCCAGATCAAGATTCCGTCGGCTTTTGTTTAGGAGTTTAGCGATGCCAGTGCGTGCGCGGATCGAACGGTAGTTCCCGCGCCATCTTCTGGAACAGTTCACGCGCCGCTTCGGTATCCATCGGTGGATTGACGATGCGCAGCACCGCAAATTGATCGCCGGGCGGTTGACCGGGCAGGCCGCGCCCGCGCAGGCGCAGTTGCTGACCGTTGCGCGCATTGGCCGGGATGCTGAGCGTGACCGGCCCGCCGAGCGTGGGTACGTCGATCTTGCAACCCAATGCCGCCTCCCATGGGGTCAGCGGCACTTCCAGGGTGATGTCGCGGCCCTTCAACTGATAAAGCGGGTGTGGCTGAATCGTGATTTCCAGATACAGATCGCCGCTGGGACCGCCGCCGAGACCAGCCCCGCCCTGCCCGGCCAGCCGGATCTTCTGGCCCGTCGTCACGCCCGCTGGAATCTTGACATTCAGGGTGCGAGTCCGCGTGCCGGTTCGGCCGCCGGCGTCCCGCTCCGGCAGTTGCAGTTGCAGGGACCGATTCCCACCATGATAGGCTTCTTCCAGACCGATGCTCAACGCCACGGTCTGGCTTTGGCCGGGACTCTGAAAACCGCGCGCTCCGCCAAAGCCAGGGCCAACCCCACCGCCAAGATTGCTGAACAGCGACTCGAAGAAATCACTGAACTCGCGTCCGCCGAACGGTTGCCCGCCCGGACCGCCCGGACCGGACCGCCAGCCGGGCGGTGGTCGAAATTCCTGACCGGCCCGCCAGTTGCTGCCAAGCTGATCGTAAGCCGTGCGCTTCTCGGAATCGCGCAGCACTTCGTAGGCCTCGGCGACTTCCTTGAAACGCTCCTCGGCGCTCGCTTCCTTGCTGACATCGGGGTGATACTTACGCGCCAGCCGACGGTAGGCTTTTTTGATATCCTCCGCCGAGGCGTCGCGGCTCACGCCGAGGGTTTGGTAATAGTCCTGGTATTTCATACCGATTCCGGACAGCGAGGAAGAAGGCCGGTGGGTTCGATCCACCGGCCGAACAGGTTAACCCTCGACCTTGATGGTCCGCGACAGCGTATGGGTCGCCTTGGGAATACTGATTTCCAGCACGCCCAGGGTACCACGGGCGGCGATCCGCTCCAGGTCGGCGGTGTCGGGCAGGCTGAAACGGCGGTAGAAGCTGCCGCAGGGCCGTTCGACCCGGCTGTAACCCGCGCGGTTTTCGCCCGTCTCGCCGGGGCGGTTACCGCGAATGGTCAGGACGCCGTTTTCGGCGATAATCTCTATCGCCTTGGGATCGACGCCGGGAATGTCGGCGCGCAGCACGTAGCGCTCTTTCTCCTCCTTGATGTCCACCGGCGGAATCCAGTCGCAGGTGGCGACGCTGGATTGATCGTCGCTGGCGGCGTAGGGCTCGAACAAGCGGTCCAGTTCCTTGCGCAGGTGGCGCATGTGCTGCCAGGGTTCGTAACGGCTCGGGTTCATGATGAAGACCTCTTGGGATTATGGAAGTTGTTTCTCACATAAGGCCGTGATGGGCCATTTCAAGCTGAACCGGCCAATTTTTTCACCTTTCATCGGAGTGACCACGATGGGCCACGCAACGGGCGAACGTGAATTTGCACCGCTGGCGATAGCGGTATTGACCGTTTCCGACAGCCGAACTTTCACGGACGATGCGTCCGGCCAAACCTTGGTGGAGCGACTGACCACGGCGGGCCACCAACTGGCGGCACGGGACATCGTGCCCGATGATGTTTACCGCATCCGGGCGGTGGTGTCGGGTTGGATCGCCGACCCGGCGATTCAGGTCGTACTCATCACCGGCGGCACCGGAATGACCGGCCGCGACAGTACACCCGAGGCGATCCGGCCGTTGTTGGACAAGGAGATCACCGGTTTCGGCGAACTGTTTCGGATGTTGTCCTGGGAGGAGATCGGCGCTTCGACCCTGCAATCGCGGGCGCTGGGCGGGCTGGCCAACGCTACCTTCATTTTCTGCCTGCCTGGCTCGACCGGTGCTTGTCGCACCGGCTGGGATCGTATTCTGCAAATGCAACTGGACGCCCGCGCCAGACCCTGTAACCTGGTGGAACTGCTGCCGCGATTGCGGGAACGATGATCGGCCGAAGGGCGAGCCGCGCGCGGAGCCATCGCCCTATCAAAACGTCATAAATTGATTATAAACACTATTTTGGCACTTCATTTTCTTTTCCGGAGCCGTTCATCCATGTCCGCACCTATTACCGCCCCACCCGAGATTGCCAGTTTGCCGCTCATCTATCGCGGCAAAGTCCGTGATTTGTATACGGTGGATAGCCAACATCTGCTGATGGTGGCGAGCGACCGGCTTTCCGCATTCGACGTGATTTTGCCGACGACGATCCCTGGCAAGGGCGCGGTGTTGACGGCGGTTTCCAATTTCTGGTTTGCGCGCACCCGCCACATCGTTCCCAATCACCGACAACGGGCGGAAAAGACCCTGGAACAGGCGTTACCCGATCCCACCGAGCGCGCGCGCGTCGCGGACCGAGCGGTGGTGGCGCGGCGGCTGAAGGGCCTGCCGGTCGAAGCCATCGTGCGCGGCTATCTGATCGGTTCCGGCTGGAAGGATTATCAGCGCGACGGTCAAGTGTGCGGTATGACCTTGCCGGTCGGATTACGGCTGGCGGATCGTTTGCCGGAGCCGATTTTCACGCCTTCCACCAAGGCGGCGCTGGGCAGCCACGACGAGAACGTGAGTTTCGCGCAAATCGCCCAGACCATCGGGCGGGAATTGGCGGAACAGGTGCGAGAGATCAGCTTGCAATTGTATCGGGAAGCGGCCGACTACGCGCTGACGCGAGGCATCATCATCGCCGACACCAAGTTTGAGTTCGGGCTGGACGAGGCGGGCGAATTGGTGTTGATGGACGAGGCGCTGACGCCGGACTCCTCGCGATTCTGGCCAGCGGACCAATATCGGCCCGGCGTCAATCCGCCCAGCTTCGACAAGCAGTTCGTGCGCGATTATCTGGAAACCCTGGACTGGGACAAGCAACCGCCGGGGCCAGAACTGCCGTCGGAAATCGTCGCTCGCACCGTCGCCAAGTACCGCGAGGCGCTGGCGCGATTGACCGAAACCACCCTGCCATAGTTCGTTTTTCGTGACGCCCGCGCCATGCTCCCTGTGATCGCCTTGGTTGGCCGACCCAACGTCGGTAAATCCACCCTGTTCAATTCCCTGACCCGCACCCGCGACGCGCTGGTGGCGGACCTGCCCGGCCTGACCCGCGACCGCCAGTACGGCATCGGTCGGCGCGGCCCACGTCCCTATGTCGTGGTGGATACCGGCGGTCTGACCGGCGAGGAGGAAGGGTTGAGCGGACTGGTGGCGCGGCAGGCGTGGCGGGCCATTGAGGAAGCCGACGCCGTGTTGCTGTTGGTGGATGGTCGCGCCGGGTTGACGGTGGCGGACGAAGAGATTGCCGGGCAGTTGCGCCGCGCTGGCAAGCCGGTGCATCTGGTGATCAACAAGGCCGAGCATCGCGATCCACATCTGCTCAGCGCCGACTTTCACGCCCTCGGCTTAGAGCATCTGCACGTCATCGCCGCCGTTCACAACCAGGGTGTCGAGACGCTGATGGAGACGGTATTCGCCGCCCTGCCAGCCACGGTTGAAGCGGACGCGACGCCGGAGGAGCCGGAGGGCGTCATCCGGCTGGCGGTGGTGGGTCGGCCCAACGTCGGCAAATCGACCCTGGTCAATCGTTTGCTGGGCGAGGACCGGATGCTGGCCTGCGATCTGCCCGGCACCACTCGCGACAGCGTGGCCGCGCCGTTCGAACGCGACGGCCAACGCTACGTGCTGGTGGACACCGCCGGGGTACGCCGCCGGGCGCGGGTCAGCGAGGCGGTGGAAAAATTCAGCGTCATCAAGGCGCTGCAAGCCATTGAGCAATCCCATGTCGTGGTGCTGGTGCTGGACGCCCGCCAGGGCATCAGCGAGCAGGACGCCAGCCTGCTGGGGCTGATCCTGGATAGCGGCCGGGCGCTGGCACTGGCGGTCAACAAGTGGGATCGCCTCGATCCCGACATCCGCGCCCAAGTGAAGCGCGACCTGGATCGACGGCTGGGCTTTCTCGACTTCGCCAAAATCCATTTCATTTCCGCCCTGCACGGCACCGGGGTCGGCGAACTGCTTGGTTCGGTGCGGGAAGCTTATGCTGCCGCCATCCGTAAATTGTCCACCCCGGAACTGACCCGGATTTTGGAAGACGCGCTGGCCGCGCATCAACCGCCGCTGGTGCACGGCCACAGCATCAAGCTGCGTTATGCTCACCAGGGTGGCCAAAATCCACCGTTGATCATTGTGCACGGCAACCGGATCGAGCATGTGCCGGAGGCTTATCGGCGCTATCTGATGGGGGTCTATCGCAAGCGGCTCGACCTCTGGGGTACGCCAATCCGTGTCGAATTTCGCGGTGGCGAGAATCCCTATCAGCCGGCAACGGGAGGACGCCCCCGGCCCAAATCGGATGGACGGCGGAAAACCGGTCGGCGATGAAAACTGGCCTGTGAGGTTCTAGATACTGTAGTCACGAGATATGGGTTGATTGAGAGGTCGAAGCGTGATTCGCCTTAGTGAGGAGGTGGATGATGAGCGGAGAGAAGACAGTTGCGCATCGGCGGCATGATATTTCAGACAGGGTCTGGTCGTTGCTGGAGCCGCATTTGCCGGGTCGGCGTGGGGTGTGGGCGGGGTGGCTGAGGACAACCGACAGTTTATCAATGCGGTTTTCTGGATTTTACGCACAGGCGCGCCGTGGCGGGATCTTCCGCCGGACCATGGCGGATGGCGCAACACCCATCGCCGCTTTATCCGCTGGCGTGACAAGGGGCTGTGGGAGAAGCTCCTGAACGCGCTGATTGACCAGCCTGATTATGAATGGCTGATGATAGATGCCAGTCATTGCAAGGTTCATCCCCATGCGGCAGGCGCCAGAGGCGGCGATCAGGACATGAGCCGGGCAAAAGGAGGCTCAACAGCAAGATACATCTGGCCATGGATGCGACTGGCATGCCGATCCAAGTCATTACTACTGAAGGTACCGTTGCGGATTGCACACACGCTGAGCGCCTGATTGAGGGGATTGAGGCTGGTTATCTATTGGCTGACAAGGGACATGACAGTGATGCCGTTCTGGATCGGGCCAAGAGCCAAAGTATGGAGCCTGTCATCCCGCCAAAGAGAAACCGCAAGGTGCAGCGGAGCTATGACAAAGACCTCTACAAGCTGCGCCAACTCGTCGAAAACGCTTTTCTGAAACTGAAAGGCTGGCGCGGCATTGCCACCCGCTACGCTAAAAACTCCGCCTCCTCCTCGCTGCCGTCCAGATCAGGTGTATGTTCCTTTGGGCCTCTATCTCGTGACTACAGCGTCTAGGTGGTCCCCGAAGGTGGGGCCGCGTTAGCGACCCCGATTGGCCGCTTTGAGCGGCTCCTGAACGAAAGCCCTCGGCTCTGCCGGGGGATACTCACTAAACGGAACTCACGTTAGATATGAAAACTACCAGGAATTGACATCACAAATCAGCCGCTGATCAGTGCCCGTAATTCCGCCGTGCGGTGTTCCAGCAGGTCTGGGTCGCCGCGCGTTTCGACGTTGAGCCGCAGCAGCGGCTCGGTGTTGGAGCAGCGCAGATTGAATCGCCAGTCGGCGAATTCGAGGCTGACGCCATCGGTTTTGTCCAACGCCGGCTGGCGATCCGCGTAGGCGGCGACAATCTCTTGGATTTTGGCCGGCGCGTCGGCAACCTGGAAGTTGATCTCGCCGCTACACGGAAAGGCTTGCATCCGCGCATCCACCAGCGCCGCCAGCGGCTGACCAGTGCGGCTGATCAGGTCGGCGATCAGCAACCACGGGATCATGCCACTGTCGCAATAGGCAAAATCGCGAAAGTAATGGTGGGCGCTCATTTCGCCACCGTAGAGCGCGTTCTCCTGCCGCATCCGCTCCTTGATGAACGCATGACCGGTCTTGCTTTGCACCGGAATCCCGCCCGCTGCTTGTACCTGGTCGATGGTGTTCCAGGTCAGCCGGGGGTCGTGAATGATCTTAGCGCCCGGTTGTCGGGCTAGCAAGGTTTTCGCCAGCAGGCCGACTAGATAGTAGCCCTCGATGAAGCGGCTATCCCCGTCGAAAAAGAAACAGCGGTCGAAATCGCCGTCCCAGGCCAGTCCCAGATCAGCGCCATGCTTTCGCACCGCTTGCGCGGTGGCGGCGCGGCATTCCGGAAGCAGGGGGTTGGGAATGCCGTGGGGGAAAGTTCCGTCCGGGTCATGATGAATTTTGATGAACCGCAATGGCAGATGCGGCTCCAGCGCGTCGATGATCGGTCCCGCGCCACCGTTGCCAGCGTTGACGACGATCTTCAGCGGCCGCAGGGTGCCAACGTCGATGGAACCCAGCAAATGCGCGATGTAGGCGCTTTTGTCCGGGTGATGGTCCAGCCGGCCGCGACGGTTGGTCATCGTCAGATCCCCGACATCGGCCGCCAGATCGCGGATCGCGAACAGACCGCTGTCGCCGCTAATCGGTCGGGCCTGTTCCCGCACCAGCTTCATGCCGTTGTAATCCATCGGGTTGTGGCTGGCGGTCACCATGATCCCGCCATCAAGACGGTGATGGAAGGTGGCAAAATAGATTTCCTCCGTGCCGCACAGTCCGATATCCAGCACATCGACGCCACTGTCGAGCAGACCGTTGGCCAGAGCCGTCGCGAGCGTTGGACTGCTTAGGCGCACATCGTGGCCGACCGCCGCCCGCCGGGGTTGCACGATGACGGCATAGGCACGGCCAATGCGATAGGCCAGATCCTCGTTCAACTCGTCGGGGATTCGCCCGCGAATGTCGTAGGCTTTAAAACAGTTCAGTCCGCTACCCATTTCTATGGTCCTCTCGCCCGCCAACCGTTGTTGCCTCACCCATCACGCCCGTAAACATCATCGTAACGGACAATGTCGTCTTCACCCAGATAGCTGCCGGACTGCACCTCGACGATTTCCAGCGGAATCTTGCCGGGGTTCTCCAGTCGATGGCGGACTCCGACCGGGATGTAGGTGGACTGATTTTCGGTCAACAGGAACACCTCATCGCCACGGGTCACGCGCGCCGTGCCGCTGACCACCACCCAGTGTTCGGCGCGGTGGTGATGCATTTGCAGGGAGATGGCGGCGCCGGGTTTGACCATGATGCGTTTGGCCTGGAAACGAAGGTCCAGGTCGATGGAGTCGTAGAAGCCCCAGGGGCGATAGGTCTTGCGGTGGCTGCGGCTTTCCGAACGCTGGTTGGCCTGTAGTCGGTTGACGACTTCCTTGACGTCCTGTACGCGGTCCTTGGTGGCGACCAGCACGGCGTCGGCGGTTTCGACCACCACCAGATGTTCGATACCCACCGTCGCAACCAGTCTCGACCCAGCATCGATATAGGAATCGTGCGTATCCACGCTGATCACGTCACCGCGCTGGATATTGCCGTCCGCGTCGCGAGTGCCCACGTCCCACAGCGCCGTCCAGGAGCCCACATCATTCCAGCCCACCGCCAGTGGCATCACCACCGCTTGGTCGGTCTTTTCCATCACGGCGTAGTCGATGGAATCCTTGGGGCAGTTGGCGAAGGCCTCGTGATCCAGCCACAGGAAATCCCGTTCGGTGTGGCCAGTGGCCAGCGCCTGCAGGCAGACGGCCAGCATCATTGGGGCGAATCGCTCCAGTTCCGCCAGGAATGTCGAAGCGCGGAACATGAACATGCCGCTGTTCCAGTAGTAATGGCCGGTTTTCAGATACTCTTGGGCGGTGGCGAGATCGGGCTTCTCGACGAAGCAATCCACTCCGCAAACGCCAGAATCGTCCAGCGGCGAGCCGGCCTTGATGTAACCGTAGCCGGTCTCCGGCGCGGTGGGGATGATGCCGAAGGTGATAAGCCGGCCGGCCTCGGCGTGGGGCGCGACCTGACGGATGGCGGCGCGAAAGCCCGCTACATCGGCGATCACGTGGTCGGCGGGTAACACCAACAGGATCGGATCGGCTCCGGGGTTCTCGCTCTGAGCGTGCAGGGCAGCGATGGCTACCGCCGGCGCGGTGTTGCGTCCGACCGGCTCCAATACGACCGCCGCCGGCTGAATGCCGATCGCGCGCAGTTGTTCCGCGACCATGAAACGGTGTTCCATGTTGCAGACAACCAGCGGTGTGGTCACGCCGTCCAAACCGGCGATCCGCAACGCGGTGTTTTGGAGCATGGTGTGCTGGTCAACTAACGGGAGGAACTGTTTGGGATAGGCTTCGCGCGATAGTGGCCACAGTCGGGCGCCGCTACCACCGGACAGGATGACGGGAATAATCATATTCAAGTGACACTTTGGCAATGGGGAGATGGCACGACAGGCATCGGTCAGAGGTCATGGATTTTTATCCGATGAATGATAGATATTCAGAATTTTGCCAGGCCCGGGTCCATGGGCCCCAGTCGCATTCATCGCCATGATCCGCGAAAATTGTTTCCCTAAAAATTAAAGATATTACGCGATGTTCGACTTTTCCGATGATCGAGGATGGGATAGCGGCGCGGCATGG
>JAVMKI010000066.1:0-81639 GCA_031732755.1 Candidatus Contendibacter sp. | reverse complement strand
GTTCGGTGCAGGAAGCCCACGACATGGCGCTGATCGCCCAGGCGGCCACGCTGGAAGCGCGGGTGCCCTTCATCCACTTCTTCGACGGCTTCCGCACCTCGCACGAGGTCAACAAGCTCACCTTGCTGACCGACGACGAGATGCGGGCGATGATCCGCGACGATCTGGTGCTGGCCCACCGCGCCCGGGCGCTCAATCCCGACCGGCCGTTCATTCGCGGTACCGCCCAGAATCCCGATGTCTATTTCCAAAGCCGCGAAACCGTCAATCCGTTCTACGCCAAGGTGCCGGGGATCGTGCAGGCGGCCATGGACAAGTTCGCCGGCATCACTGGTCGCGCCTACCACCTGTTCGATTACTTCGGCGACCCGAACGCCGAACGGGTCATCATTCTGATGGGTTCCGGCACGGAAACCGCCTGCGAGACCGCCGCTTATCTCAACCAGCGTGGCGAGCGGGTCGGCGTGGTGCAGATCCGTCTCTGTCAGCCCTTGTCGGCGCGTCATTTCCTGGCGGCGCTGCCGGCCAGCGTCAAATCCGTCGCGGTCCTGGAGCGCACCAAGGAACCCAGTGCCAGCGGCGAACCGCTGTATCTGGAACTCGTCAACCTGCTGGTGGAAGCCCAGGTCGCCGGCACGTTGCCGACGCCGACCCTGCCGCGGATCATCGGCGGTCGTTACGGCCTGTCGTCCAAGGAGTTCACTCCGGCGATGTGCAAGGCGGTGTTCGACGAGTTGCGCAAGGATCAGCCCAAGAACCATTTCACCGTCGGCATCATCGACGATGTGGCGCACACCAGCCTGGACGTGGACCCGAGCTTCGATATCGAGTCTCATAAAGTAGTGCGCGCCATGTTCTTTGGGTTGGGCGCGGATGGCACGGTTGGCGCCAACAAGAACTCGATCAAGATCATCGGCGACGATCCCGAATTTTTTGCCCAGGGCTACTTCGTTTACGACTCCAAGAAATCCGGCTCGCAAACGGTCTCCCACCTGCGGTTCGGCCCCGATCCGATCCGCGCGCCCTATCTGGTGCAATCGGCCAACTTTATCGGCGTTCACCAGTTCAATTTCCTGGATCGCGGCGATGTGCTCAAGCGGGCCGCGCCGGGGGCGGTAATGCTGCTCAACACCAGCCCGCACGAACCCGAGGAGGCTTGGGACCGGATTCCGCGCCCGGTGCAGGAGGAAATCATCGCCAAGAAGCTGGAAGTCTACGGCATCAACGCCGAGAAGGTGGCCCGCGACAACGGCATGGGGACGCGGATCAACACCATCATGCAAACCTGCTTCTTCGCCATTTCCAAAGTGCTGCCGCGCGACAAGGCCATCGACAAGATCAAGTATTCGATCAAGAAGACTTACGCGCGCAAGGGCGAGGAAGTGGTGCGCAAGAATTTCGTGGCGGTGGACAACACGCTGACCAACCTGCGCCAGGTCGAAGTTCCGGCGCGGGCGACCAGCACCCACCAACTACCGCCGATTGTGCCGGCCGCCGCGCCGGAGTTCGTGCAAAAGGTCACGGCCATGATGATGGCCGGGCGTGGCGACGAACTGCCGGTCAGCGCTCTGCCGGTGGACGGTACTTACCCGAGCGGTACCACCAAATGGGAGAAGCGTAACATCTCCAATTTCGTGCCGATCTGGGAGCCGAACATCTGCATCCAGTGCGGTAATTGCAGCATGGTCTGCCCGCACGGCGTGATCCGGTCGAAGTTCTACAACGAGTCGAACCTGGAAAGCGCGCCCCAGGCGTTCAAGACCGCGCCCATCGATGCCCGCGGTTTCCCGGACATCCGCTACACCCTGCAAGTGTATCTGGAAGACTGCACCGGCTGCGGGCTGTGCGTCGAGGTCTGTCCGGCCAAGAGCAAGGAGCAAGCCAACCGCAAGGCCATCAACATGGCGCGCAAGGAGCCGGTGTTGGACAACGAGCGGGCCAATATCACTTTCTTCGAGACCTTGCCCGAAGTGGATCGCGGCCGGGTGGATTTCTCGACGGTGCGCGGCGTCCAGTTCTTGCCTCCACTGTTCGAATTCTCCGGCGCCTGCGCCGGCTGCGGCGAAACGCCTTACCTCAAACTGCTCTCGCAGTTGTTCGGCGACCGGTTGCTGGTGGCCAACGCCACGGGCTGTTCCTCGATCTACGGCGGCAACCTGCCGACGACTCCATGGGCGGTCAACAGCGAGGGCCGTGGTCCGGCCTGGTCGAATTCGTTGTTCGAGGACAACGCCGAGTTCGGACTGGGTTTCCGCCTGACCGCCGACAAGCATCTGACGTTCGCCCAGGAATTGTTGCGGGCGCTGGCGCCCCAGATCGGCGAGGAATTGGTGGACGACCTGCTCGGTACCGAGCAGGTCACCGAAATCGATATCCGCCGCCAGCGCGGTCAGGTCGCCGAACTCAAGCAGCGTCTGCGGGAGATCCAGGATCCTCGCGCCCAACATTTGCTGTCCATCGCCGATCAGTTGGTGCGGCGTAGCGTCTGGATCGTCGGCGGCGACGGCTGGGCCTACGACATCGGCTCGTCGGGCGTCGATCACGTGCTGGCCAGCGGCCGCAACATCAACATTCTGGTGCTGGACACCGAGGTGTATTCCAACACGGGCGGCCAGATGTCGAAATCCACCCCGCTGGGCGCGGTCGCCAAATTCGCCGCCGCGGGCAAGCAGATCGGCAAGAAGGACGTGGCGTTGCAGGCGATTTCCTACGGCAACGTGTTCGTGGCGCGGATCGCGCTGGGCGCCAACCCGCAGCAGGCCCTGCTGGCCTTCCGCGAAGCGGAGGCGTATCCCGGACCGTCGCTGATCCTGGCCTACAGTCACTGCATTGCCCATGGCATCAACATGCAACGCGGTCTGGACCAGCAGCATCTGGCGGTGGAAAGCGGACACTGGCCGCTGCTTCGCTACAATCCGGCGGTGCGCGAGTCCGGCGAGAATCCGTTCATCCTCGATTCGGGTCGTCCGAAGATCCCGCTCAAGCAGTATGCCTACAACGAGGTGCGCTACAAGGTGCTGGCCCATACCAATCCCCAGGAAGCCGAACACCTGATGGAACTGGGTCAGCAGGCGATCAACCAGCGCTGGTCGGTCTACGAGGAAATGGCGGCGCGCGGCGGCGCGACGTTCCAGCCGAAGTTCAAACGATAAGGGCGCGCGGCGATTCCGGTTCGATTGCACCGGAATCGCCCGCCCTCCACATCCCGCACGAAATAAGGAATCACCATGGATTTACGAACCACCTACATGGGGATGGAACTGCAACATCCCATCGTGGCGTCGGCCTCGCCGCTGTCCGGGAGCGTGGCCAACATCAAGCGCCTGGAGGACGCGGGCGCCTCGGCCGTGGTCATGTTCTCGCTGTTCGAGGAGCAGTTGCAACATGAGAGCGCCGCGCTGGAATACCTGATGACCGCCGGCACCGAGAGCTTCGCCGAGTCGCTGAACTACTTTCCGGAGATGGACGACTACACGGTCGGCCCGGACAGCTATCTGGATCTGTTGCGGCGGGCCTCCGATGCGGTCGATATCCCGATCATCGGCAGCCTGAACGGCATCACCAACACCGGTTGGATCGAGTACGCCCAATTGATGCAAGAGGCGGGGGCGAAAGGCATCGAGCTGAACATCTATTACATCCCCGCCGATCTAGTCACCAGTGGGCGCGAGGTCGAAGAGCGCTACATCGAGATCATCAAGGCGGTGAAGGCGGCGGTCACGGTGCCGGTCGCGGTCAAGCTGAGTCCGTTCTTCAGCGCCATCGGCTCGATGGCCAAGACGCTGGACGACGCTGGAGCCGACGCGCTGGTGCTGTTCAACCGCTTCTACCAGCCCGATTTCGATCTGGACAGGCTGGAGGTCGCGCCGAACCTGCAATTGAGCACGCCGGACGAAATCCGTCTGCCATTGCTGTGGATCGCGGTGCTGTACGGTAAATTGCGGGCCTCGCTGGGCGCGACCCGCGGCGTGCATACGCCGGTGGAGGTGGTGAAATATCTGATGGCGGGGGCGGACGCGGTGATGACCACCTCAGCCCTCCTGAAGAACGGCGCTGACTATCTCGCCACGCTGCGCGATGGCTTGCGGACCTGGATGGAAATGCACCACTACAGTTCGGTGGCGCAGATGAAGGGTTCGATGAGTCAACGCAATGTCGCTGACCCAACCGCCTTCGAGCGCGCCAACTATATCAAGACGTTGGAAAGCTACAAGGGTGACTATATCTACTGACCTCGTCATTTTCGCTTGAGGTCTTTGGGGGATCGCGGATGCGATCCCCTTTTTTGTATGCGCCAAGTCTGGGCACATTCTTGCGGGAAAGTTTCGCCCGTATCGGCCATCAGCGGTGGAACCCAAGCAGCGTGCCCGGCCCGTCTCCTGTTAATTCCCCCTGTGGCGCGATGCCCTGGATTGGCCCTGGAGCGCAAGGTATGCCAAGCACGCCATTTCGGGCTACCATGGCGCATTCATTCGACCGGGATTTTCCGCATGGCTAAACGCACTCCCCTGTATGCCCGCCACGCCGCCCTGGGGGCGAAACTGGTGGATTTCGGCGGTTGGGACATGCCGCTGCATTACGGTTCGCAACTCGATGAACATCACCGAGTGCGCCGTGCCGCCGGCCTGTTCGATGTGTCGCACATGACGATTGTGGACTTTGCCGATCCTGTGGTGACCCGCCCCCTGTTGCGCTACCTGCTGGCCAACGACGTTGCCCGCCTGTATCCTGGCAAGGCGTTATACACCTGTCTATTGAACGAATCCGGCGGCGTGATCGACGATCTGATCGTCTACGACCGAGGCGAGGACGGTTACCGGCTGGTGTTGAACGCCGCCACCCACGATAAGGATTTGGCCTGGATCGCGCCCGTCGCCGAGCGTTTCGGCGCGGCCTGGCGCGAACGCGATGATCTGGCGATGCTGGCGGTGCAAGGGCCGGAGGCACTAGCGAAGCTGGAACCGGTGCTCGGCGCGGCCATGGTCGCCGCGGTCCGCGCCCTCAAGCCGTTTCACGCATTGGAAGCCGGTGGCTTGTTTATCGCCCGCACCGGTTACACCGGCGAGGACGGCGTGGAAATCCTGCCGCCCGCCGGCGTCGTGCCAGAACTCTGGGACCGAATTCTCGCCGCCGGCGTCGCGCCCTGCGGTTTGGGCGCCCGCGACACCCTGCGGCTGGAAGCCGGTATGAATCTGTATGGTAGCGATATGGATGAAACCACGACGCCACTGGTCTCCGGGCTGGGCTGGACCGTGGCCTGGGAACCGAAGGAGCGCGATTTCATCGGCCGCGCCGCGCTGGAACGGCAACGGACCGCCGGCGCGCCGCAAACCTTCGTCGGTCTGGTGCTGGAGGAACGCGGCGTGTTGCGCGGCCACCAGCACGTCTACGCCGATGACCGCGAGATCGGCCAGATCACCAGCGGCACCTTCTCGCCCACGTTGAACCGCGCCATCGCCTTGGCGCGGGTTGAGGCTAGCGTCGGCGCGCATTGCCAAGTGGACATTCGCGGCAAGCGGTTGCCGGCGCGGATCGTGAAACCGCCCTTCGTCCGTCAGGGCCGTTCCCTGATTGCCTGACCGCCTTCCCAAACCGTTGTTGTTGAGGAACCGAAACATGAGCAGCATCATTCCCGCCGAATTGCATTACACCGAATCCCACGAATGGGTGCGCGCCAACGACGACGGCACCGTCACCGTGGGTATCACCGATCACGCCCAGCACCTGCTCGGCGATCTAGTGTTCGTGGAAATCCCGGAAGTGGGCCGGGACGTGGCCGCCGCCGAAAGCTGCGCCGTGGTCGAGTCGGTCAAGGCCGCCTCGGATGTCTACAGCCCGCTGGACGGCGTCATCGTGGAAGTGAACGAGGCGCTGGCCGATAGCCCGGAACTGATCAATCAAGACCCCTACGGCGAGGGCTGGATCTTCCGGCTCAAGACCGATGCCGCGTTGGATGCGCTGCTGGACGCCAAGGCGTACGAGGCTATCGCCGTCGCCGAGGACGAGGATGACGAAGGTTCGTTGACCAATCCCAGTCTGGCCAATTGATCGGGGGCGTGCCGCTCATGCCGTTCATTCCTCATACCCCGGCCGATGTCCAGGCGATGCTGGCCGCGATTGGCGCGCCGAATCTGGGGGCGCTGTTCGACGAAGTTCCTTCGGCGCTGCGGATCGGCGAGCTGCCCGCCTTGCCGGAGGCGCTGAACGAATTGCAGGTCAGTCGGCTGCTGGAAACGCGGGCGGCGG
Source organism: Candidatus Contendibacter sp. (assembly GCA_031732755.1). GTDB lineage: Bacteria > Pseudomonadota > Gammaproteobacteria > Competibacterales > Competibacteraceae > Contendibacter. Next base: position 75,393 of record JAVMKI010000066.1, on the reverse strand, counting down.
TCATGCCCCGTCCGCTGTGTTTCCTGGGCGCGGGTGCCTACGAGCATCACATCCCGGCGGCGGTCTGGGAAATCGTCGGGCGCGGTGAATTCTACAGCGCCTACACGCCCTACCAGCCGGAAGCCAGCCAAGGCACGTTGCAAGTGCTCTACGAATACCAAAGCATGGTGGCCGGCCTGACCGCCATGGACGTGTCCAACGCCTCACTGTATGACGGCGCTTCGGCGCTGGCCGAGGCGGTGTTGATGGCGGTGCGGGCTAATCGCAAATCCAAATCCAAGCGGATCCTGATGCCGCGCGTCCTGCATCCAGGATACCGGCGCACCGTGCGCGCCATCGTGCACAATCAGGGCATCGAACTGGTGGAATTGCCCTACGATTCGGCCGGCGGCCATACGTCGGTCGAGGCGCTCGCGCCGTATGCCGGCCAGGATTTCGCGGCGCTGGTGATCGCGCAGCCCAATTTCTTCGGCGTGCTGGAGGACGTGGACGCGCTGACCGACTGGGCGCACCGGCAAAACCTGCTGGCCATCGCGGTGGTCAATCCCACGGCGCTGGCCATTCTCAAACCGCCGGGCGAATGGGGCGAAACCGGCGCGGATATCGTCTGCGGTGACGGCCAGCCGTTGGGATCGCCGCTGAGTTCGGGCGGGCCGTATTTTGGATTCCTGTGCTGTCGGCGAGAACTGGTGCGGCAGATGCCGGGCCGGTTGGTGGGCCGCACGGTGGATCTGGACGGCAAAACCGGCTTCACCCTGACGCTCCAGGCCCGCGAGCAGCATATCCGCCGTTCCAAGGCCACGTCCAACATCTGCACCAATCAGGGTCTGATGGTGACCGCCGCTACCTTATATCTGGCGCTGCTGGGTCCGCGCGGACTGGAACAAGTCGCCGCCGCTTGCCACGCCAACACGCGAGCGTTGGTGGAACGGTTGACGCCGGTTCCAGGCGTGCGTCGAGTTTTCGACCGCCCGGTGTTTCATGAGGCGGTGCTGAAACTGCCGCGTCCGACAAGCGAAGTGCTGGATGGATTGCTGGCGCGTGGTATTCTTGGCGGCTTCGATCTGAGTGGCGACTATCCCGAATTGGGCCACGCACTGTTGGTTTGCGCCACCGAAACCCGAGACGAGGCGGATTTGCAGCGATATGCGGTAACGCTGGCGGAGGTGGTTTGATGGTTCCAGAAAAACTTTAGGAGCCGCTTGGCTCTTGAAACCTTAGCGATTCGAACCGCCCGGCGCGGACCCAGCCGGGCGGTGGGGGAGGGGAGCGGTCAGGTTTTTCCAGCTACCCCTGTTCCGATTTTTGAGCGGTGCTCAGGTCAGCGGCTTTTCCGAGACCATCAAGCCGTCCTCATCGGCGTAGAGGTAATGGCCGGGCCGGAAGGTTACACCGGCGAAGCGCACTGGGATGTCCCGCTCGCCCGTATTGCGCTTGACGGTCTTGAGCGGATGCACCCCCAGCGCCTTGACGCCGATGCTGATGTCGTTGATCGCGGCGGAATCGCGAATGCAGCCGTTGACCACCACCCCGGCCCAGTCGTTCGTCTCGGCCAGTTCGGCCAGTTGATCGCCCAGCAGCGCGCAGCGGGTCGAACCGCCGCCGTCCACCACCAGCACCCGGCCCTCGCCCGGCTCTTCCAATACCTTGCGAACCAGGGTGTTGTCCTCGATGACCTTCAGGGTCACGATCACGCCGGAGAACATCACTTCGCCGCCGTAATCGCCAAACACTGGTTCGGCGATTTGCAGCGCGTCGGAAAACTGGTTGCACAGATCGAAAAATTCATCGCACAGGTCGGTCGTCTTGAAATCCATGGGGGCTATTCTCGCGGCTGGGGAAAGGAAATTGACAAAGTCTACCACACTCGATCCGCGCCCTAGCGGCTGGTGATTTTCAACTCGATCCGGCGGTTGCGACGGTAGGCTTCCGGCGTGTCGGCCGGATCAATCGGGTGATATTCCCCCATCCCGACCGCCGCCAGCCGCTCCGGGGGGATGCCCTGCTGGATCAGATAGTTCACCACCTGCTGCGCCCGCGCCGTGGACAGCTCCCAATTGGACGGGAACCGGCCGCGCACGGGAACTCGGTCGGTATGGCCCTGCACCTCGATGATCACCGGCAAATCGGGCGGCAGGCGCGCGGCCAGTTGCTGGTACACCATGGCGAACTTGTCGAGATCGCCGCTGCCGGACGCCGACAGCGTCGCTTCGCCGGAGGCGAACAGCACTTCGGACTGGAACACGAAACGATCTCCCACCACCTTGATATCGGGATTGTTGGCGAATACTTCGCGCAGACGACCAAAAAAATCGCTAGCGTATTTCTCCAGTTCCTCGACTCGTTCCAGCAACTTCTTCTTCAAGGCGCTATCCAACGCCTCGATGCGCCCCTTCTGCTGGACGATCGTGGCGTCGCGCTGGGCCAGTTCCTGCTGGTTGACCGCCAAGGCGCGGTTGAGCCGCTCCAACTCTGCGGTCAGCCGCTCGGCCCGGAGGCTGAGCAACGCGGCTTGTTCCTGAACGCTGGTCAGGGTTTGCTCGGTCTTGCTCTTGTCGGTGTTCAACGCCTCGCGCGCGGCCTGGACCGCCGCCAGTTCGACCCGCAATTGCGCCAGCAGCTTGTCTCGCTCGCTAACCGTGCTTTCCAGGCCCTGCACCCGGCCGCGTAACCGCGCCGTTTCCTTCTCGGCGTCACCAGCCAACCCTTCCAGATGGCCGATGATCCGCTGCAACTGGCCGATGGCGGTGTCCTTGCCCATGATCTCGCGGCCGATCAGCACTTCGGTGATCACAAACACCGTGATCAGAAACACCAGCACCATCACCAGGCCGCCCAGGGCGTCGGTGAAGGCCGGCCAGATGTTGAATTCGCCGACCGAGTCACGCCGGCGGGGCATGGTCGTCCACCGTCTGGTCTGGGCTGGACTGTTGCGCCAGTAATCGGGCGATGGTTCGTAGTTCGTGGCGCAGGTCGGCGGTGCGGTCGTTCTCGACGTTTTGCAGCGTGGTCCGCAGCGACTCGATCCGCTCGCCCAGATTCGCTACCTGTTCGGCGACTCGGGTAATTCCTTCCCCGCGATTGGCCAGATATTCGGTGGTGGCCGCCACCCGCTCCAGTCGGTCGGTGGTGGCTTGCAGCAGCGCCGCCAGGTGACGGGGGGAAATGGTTTCGGTTTTGGCGGTGATCGTGACCACCGGCTGCCACAACGGAACCAGATCGCTGACCACCAGCGCCTCCAACTGGGCGTGATGGTCGTTTTGGGCATGAAACAGTTGCAGTTCCAGGAAACCCAGCGCCAGCGCGCCTAGCAGACCAAACAGGGAAGCCGAGAACGAGGTGCCCATGCCGCCCAAGGGTGTGGCCAACCGGTCCTTGAAGTGGGCGATCAGGGTCATGGTGTCGGTGGCCTGCTCGCTGGCTAGACCACCGATCACATCACGCACCCCAGCGATGGTCAGCAACAGGCCGTAAAAGGTGCCGATCAGGCCAAGCAACACCAACGCCCCGACCAGGTAGCGCACCAAGGCGCGCTGATCTTCGCCGCGCGTCGCCAGCGAATCCAGCAGATACGGCAAGGTGGCGGTCGCGTCGCCGTGGCCGATGACCCGATGGACCTTGTGCAGAAAATCGCTCACCCCACGCCGGCGCACGTTTTCCAACAACGCTTCGTCGGCCTGTGGAAGTGGCAACTCGCGGCGGCGGGCCTTCAGCGCCACGGCAGCCGCCTGGTCGGCGGCGTGGACATCGCGCAGCGTACCGATCAGCACCCTGAAGGTGTAAGCCACGCCGAACAGGAAAGCGACTCCAATGGTCCCGTTCAAATAGGGATTGGTCAGGAAAGCGGTCGTCAGCGGTTGCTGGAAAAAGACGCCCAGCGCGACCAGCGCCGCCAGGAATAGCAGACAGCGCAGCAGATAACGGTCGGCTCCTCGGCTGGAGCGCCGCTCGGACTGGATCATGGGCATGGGCCGTGGAGCATCCCTCGAAGACTGACTCATGGATCGGAAGGTTGGCAATGTAAAAGGCGCGCTGTCGTCGGAAACCAGCGGGAAGCCGCCAATGGGAAAATCGATTGGTGGGAATAATCGCCCATGGGGTCAGAGCGGGCTAGCTCCCGCAAGTTGCGTTCCGCCGTGGCGGGCGCTGGAGGATTAGCGGCGGAAGGCCGCACGGGCGTGAAAATGCGCCCGTCGGTTTGCCCCATCCGGCGCTGGTTCAGCGCATTTCCAGTTCGTTGAGATGCAGATCGAAATTCTGGATCATTTCGGCTAGGCTGCGAATCTCCTCTGGCGAGGGCGCATCCGCCGCTTCCGCGCCGGAACCGGTCCCCGTCCCCACAAGCACCAGCCGGGCCAATCGCTTGAGATCACGTAGACCATCTTCTTCTTCAATGGTTTCCATCACCTCGCCGCATTGTACCAGTTGGTCGAAGAAGTCAGGACCTTCCTGTTGAGCGCGCGCCAATGCGCCGATTCCCGCCAGCCAGATTTGACTGGCCAAGGCCAGTATATCTTCCACCTTGCGCGCTTCGCGCATGCATTTCTGCAATTGTTGGTACGCCATGCTCGCTACTCCCGTACCGAATCCCAAGAACGGTCATCCGTGACAGCCGGTTCCAGGTGTTCCAAACCCTTATGCTGATTCTCCGTGGTGGGCCTCTGAAAAGCCTTTTAAACCGCCAGTCGCCATCCCGGCGCTGGCGGTTTGAACAGCCGGGCCATCGCCCCGGTCCACCCGCACTGTCGATCATAGTGGCCTGGATTAGAATAAACACACTAATCGGCGATCAATGGCGTTTTTAGCAATTTGACTGTACTAACTGCCGCATTGCACAACAAAAATGCCGCATCGCAAAATCAGATAACCTGTTGAAAACCGTGCTCGGAAAGCCGTTTGACGATGGTTTGGCCGGGGAGTTTGACGTACTAGCGCCTCGATCGGGTGGGTATCGCCAAACCCAGCGCGAACAGCGCCGAGGCCGCCACCACCACCGAGGGGCCGGCTGGCGTATCCCAGCGCAGTGAGGCCCACAGCCCCAGCCCGACCGCCGCGCCACCGACCAGGCTGGCCAGCGCCGCCATGCCCTCTGGCGAGTGGGCGAAGCGCCGCGCCGCCGCCGCCGGGATGATCAGCAGCGAGGTGATGAGCAGAATGCCGACGACCTTCATCGCCACCGCGATGACGACGGCGATCAGGAGCATGAACGCCAGCCGGACCGGGAATACCGCCACGCCTTCCACTTGCGCCAACTCCTCGTGGACGGTGATCGCCAGCAGCGGTCGCCATAGCCCCGCCAACACACCCAGCGCCAACACGCCGCCGCCCCAAATCCAGCATAGATCGGCGGTGGTGATGGCCAGGATATCGCCGAACAGATAACCGACCAAATCCACCCGCACCGTCTCCAGAAAAGCCAGCGTCACCAGCCCCAGCGATAGGGTGGCGTGGGCGAGAATGCCCAGCAGGGTATCGGTGGCCAGTCCCCGCTGCCGTTGCAGCAATACCAGAGCCAGCGCGACCAGCAGGCAGGTGAACACCACACCCAGTTGCGGATTGACGCGCAATATGGCGCCGAGCGCCACGCCCAGTAACCCGGAGTGCGCCAGCATGTCGCCGAAATAGGCCATGCGCCGCCAAATGATGAACGTTCCTAGCGGTCCGGCCGCCAGCGCGACCCCGAAACCGCCCAGCAGGGCGCGCAGTAGAAAATCATCCATGGGTCTCGGTCTCGGCGGATTCCACCACAGCCCCGTGCAAGTCGTGCTGATGGTCGTGATGATGGTGATAAATCGCCAGGTGGCGGGCGCCGTCGAGGCCAAACAGCGCCAGATAGGCCGGGTCGCGAGCGACATGGTCGGGATGGCCGGAACAGCAGACGTGCCGATTCAGGCAAAGTACATGATCGGTGGTCGCCATCACCAGGTGTAGCTCGTGCGACACCATCAGAATTCCGCAACCGCGTCGCTGGCGCAAACCGCTGATCAGGTCGTACAGCTCGTACTGACCGTTCAAATCCACTCCTTGAATCGGTTCATCCAGCACCAGCAGTTCGGGTTCGCGCAACAATGCCCGCGCCAGCAGCACCCGCTGCATCTCACCGCCGGAAATTCCCTGCACCGGCGCATCCAGGACATGCGCGGCGCCCACTTCCGCCAGCGCCTCCCGAACGCGCGCCCGCGAAGTGGGCGTGCCAAGGGTGGTAAAACGCCACACGCTCAATGGCAAGGTGTCGTCCACCATCAACCGCTGCGGCATGTAGCCCACCCGCGCGCCGGGTTTACGCCAAATCCGGCCACTGTCGGCCCGAATCAAACCCAGAGCCACTCGCGCCAGGGTGGATTTACCGGCCCCGTTCGGTCCGATCAAAGCGACGATTTCGCCCGCCGTGACCCGGAGGCTCACGTCTCGCAGGATCGGATTGCCGCGGATGGCGAGGTTGACCTTCTCGATCACCAGCAAGGGTTCAGACGGCATGGTTGATCGTTTCCCGTCGGCAGTCCAGGCAGCGACCCAGCACTTCCACCCTTTGCGCCAACGCCTCAAATTTACGGGCGACGGCTTCGGCCCGCAGCGATTCCTCAATGGTCGGGTTGTTCAATTCATCGACCTGGCCACAATCCTGGCAGATCAGAAACTGGCCATTGTGGCGATTGCCCGGCTGACGGCAGCCGGTAAAGACGTTTTGCGAGGCCAGTCGGTGGATCAGCCCCTGTTCCAGCAGGAATTCCAGCGCCCGGTATACCGTGGGCGGCGCGCCTAGCCGACCATCCTCGCGCAGCACGTCCAAGATGGCGTAGGCCCCCAGTGGCGTTGGGCTGTTCCAGAGGATTTCCAGTACTCGCCGCCGCAGTTCGGTTAAACGAACGCCGCGCTCCCGGCACAGGGCATCCGCCAGCGCCAGCGCTTGTCGAGGGTCGGGGAGCGGAAAAGCGGTGGTATCCAGTGAAAACATGATGGCAACTCCAGCTTGACCAGAATCGGAAATTGTTATTCTATAACAATGTTACTCTATAACATAACACGAGGTTGAGTCCATGCAAGATGATCGGTGTGTTCTGAAACGACTAAGAAGGTGGCTGGGAATTGCCCTCCTATGCGTACCTCTGATGGGATTTGCCGCCCAACCCGTGGTGGTGGCCAGCATCAAGCCGGTGCATGCGCTCGTGGCCGGCGTCATGCAGGGCGTGGGCGAACCCCGGTTATTGATTCCTGGCGGAGCCTCGCCGCATGAGTACAGCCTCAGACCGTCGGACACCCGTGCGCTGGGTACGGCCCAAGTCGTGTTCTGGATCGGGCCGGACCTGGAAAACGTGTTGGTCAAGCCGCTTGCCAATGCCAAAACCGCCCGCTCCGTGGCGCTGATCGACACGCCCGGCCTCACGATCCTGCCGCTGCGGGCTGGTGGCACCTGGGAAGCACATGAACATGGCGCCGACCATGCTGATCATGCCGATCATGCCGACCATGCCGATGATCATGATTCCGCCGCCAGCCGCGATACCCATGTCTGGCTGGACCCGATCAACGCCATCGCCATGGTGCGTCGGATGGTTGTCGTACTCAGCGAGATGGATCCCGCTCACCAAACGGAGTATGCCCGTAACGGCGCAGCGCTGATCGAGCGGCTGGATCGGCTGGATCGGCAACTGGCGTCCGATCTGGCACCGATCGGGAAACAACCTTACCTGGTGTTTCACGATGCCTATCATTATTTCGAGCGGCGTTATGATCTGAACGCGGTCGGTTCGGTGGTGCTTGATCCAGAACAGCGGCCTGGGGCGAAACGGGTGGCGGAAATCCAAGCGCGCGTCCGTGAGCACCAGGTTCGTTGCGTGTTCAGCGAACCACAGTTCCAACCCGCGCTGGTGGAAACGGTCATCGCTGGCGGCAACGCCCGTCGTGGCGTGCTTGATCCGCTGGGGGCGGACTTGCCGGCGGGTCCCGACGCCTATTTTCAACTGCTGCGAGGCTTGAGCGAGGCGCTGCGCGGTTGTCTGGCCGGTGCCTGATGTTGCAGCCGGGGTCGGTGGAAGTCTTCACCGGCTGCTTTATACCGTTACGCGCGGCCTCCGTCATGGATGGACACCCAGGTTAGGAGGGGCGAAAATCCGGTCTCCGGGCTTTCGCCCCTCGCTATTTGGCATAGGATTTCGCGCATGTCCGAGGGATATATTGCTTCCCCCCCACACGATGCAGGTTCTTCACTACCACTGGTTTCCATCATCATCCGCAGTATAGGCCGTCCCACGTTCCATCAGGCCATGAACTCGGTGGCCGAACAATCCTATCCCCATCTGGAATTGGTCGTGGTCGACGCCAAGGGCGAGGGACATTCCGTCCTGCCCGACCATTACGGCCATGTTCCGCTGCATTTCCACAGCGACGGCCAACCATTGCCGCGCAGCCGTGCCGCCAATCGGGGTATGGAACAAGCTCGGGGAGATTACCTGTTATTCCTGGATGACGACGATTGGTTGCTGCCGGAGCATGTTAGCGCACTGGTCGCGGCGTTGCGGCGGCAACCGCACGCCCGCGTGGCCTACGCTGGCGTGGAGTGCGTTCGCGAAGACCTTACCGGCGGTCGCCTCACCGTGTTGGTGTATAACCAGCCCTTTGATCCTCTCCGCCTGCTTTATGAAAATTACATTCCGATTCATGCCGTGCTCTTCGAGCGGCAATTATTCATCGCGGGATGTCGATTTGATGAAGCCCTGGATGTCTACGAGGATTGGGATTTCTGGCTGCAACTGCGCGCCATGGGGCCGTTTATCCACGTCGATCAAGTCAGCGCCGTTTATCGTCTCAACGCCATGGAAAATCTGGGCAGCGCCGCTCAGCAGGGACTGCAAGTTCCGGCCTGGGACGCGCTCATCCACAAATGGCGCGACCATTGGTCCGATTATGAACTGCGAACGATTTGCGCCCAAGCCAAACTCTGGCAACAGAAAAGCCAGCAATCGGAATACTATCGTCAGCAATCGGAATACGCGCGCGCCGATTACGATGTCCTGGCCGCGACGCTGGAACAGGAACGGCAGGACCGCCAAGACGCCATCGTCCTGCTGGAGCAAGAACAGGCCCGGCATCAGGATTTGGTTGCCGTCTTTCAACAGCGCATCGCCGCCTTGGTGGAACAGATTACCCACCAACAGCGTGAACTGGATACAGTCACTATCCGGTTGGCCGCTATCGAATCTTCCAACAGTTGGCGCGCCAGCTATCCCTATCGCTGGTTGAGGATTGGCCTGCGCGCCTGGTGGCAACGCGTGTTGGCGCCGGAACGCTCCATGGCCCCGACTCGGATTTCCCCAAGCAGTTCTGTTCCCTGTTCACCACCGCGCCAACTTGTTGACGTGATCATCCCGGTCTATCGCGGCTTGGCGGAAACCCGCGCCTGTCTCGACAGCGTGTTGGCGACCGTGCCCCCCGCGCTGGGCGAAATCATCGTCATGAACGATGCCAGCCCGGAACCAGAACTGGTTGCCTGGCTGGAGTCCCTGGCAGCGCAAAATCCCCGGCTCACTCTGCTGCACAATCCCGAAAACCTCGGTTTCGTGCAAACCTGCAATCGCGGCATGGCCTTGCACCCGGAGCGCGATGTTATCCTGCTGAATAGCGATACCGAAGTCGCCAACGACTGGCTGGCGCGGTTGCAAGCCTGTGCGTACCGCGATCGGCACATCGGTACGGTCACTCCCTTCTCCAATAACGCCACGATTTGCAGTTATCCTCGATTCTGCGCCGACAACGCCTTGCCTTCACCGTGGTCGGTCGTGGAACTGGACGCCCTGTTCAGTCATTGCAATGCGGGGCAATGGGCGGAGATTCCAACCGCCGTCGGATTCTGCATGTATATCCGCCGCGATTGCCTGACGGCGACAGGTCCGTTCGACGAGCAGCATTTTGGTAAGGGCTACGGGGAAGAGAACGACTTTTCGCTGCGCGCCAGGGCGCTTGGCTGGCGCCATGCGTTATGCGCGGATGTTTTTGTGTATCATGCGGGCAGCGTCAGCTTCGCTGATCACCAGAATCACAAAAAGCGTCACGCCATGACCGTGCTGAACCGCTTGCACCCGGATTACGAATCTCTGGTGCATCGCCACATCACCCAGGATCCGGCCCGCCCTCTCCGCGCGCGGGTCGATTTGGCGCGATTGACGCGCAGCCGGTTGCCGCGAGTGCTGTTCATCGCGCACGATCGCGGTGGCGGCACCAAGCGGCATATCGAGGAACTGGCGGAGTTGTTCGCCGACCGGTTGCAATTATTGCTGCTACGCCCCAATGGCAATAACCAGTATCTGCTCTCTTGGCTGCGTTCCAGCGAAAGCCTGCAACTGACGTTCCGCTTGCCGAACGATGCCGACGCCTTGTTGGAATGCCTGCGAACCCTCGCCGTGCGGCGTGTCCATTTCCATCACACCTTGGGGCTGCACCCGCTGCTGCTGAATCTGCCGGCGCGGCTGAGCGTGCCTTATGATTTTACCGCTCATGATTATTACGCCTGTTGTCCGCAGATCACGTTGACCGACTATCAGAATCGCTATTGCGGCGAACCGGATGAGGCTGGCTGCAATCGGTGCCTGGTAACCCTGCCCGCACCTGACGGTGACACTATTCAAACCTGGCGGCAGCGTCACCAATCCTTCGTCGTTCAGGCTGCACGAGTTTTGGTGCCCAGCCGGGATGTCGCCCAACGCTTCGCCCGCTATTTCCCAACCGCTCCCATTCAATGGGCGCCGCACCCCGATCTGGATGATCACGCCTGTCCAACGCCACAACCGAAGCCGCTGTCTCCTGACGCGCCACTACGAATTGTGGTGCTGGGGGCGCTCAGCGCGATCAAGGGCGCGGATGTGCTGGAGCAATGCGCGCTGGATGCCAGCCAGCGCGGTCTGCCCTTGGTGTTTCAACTGGTGGGCTACGCCTACCGCGATTTGCGTTGTCCACCGCGCGATATCCTGCAAATCCACGGTCCCTACGACGATGCGGAATTGCCAAAGCTGCTGACCGAGGCGCAACCGCATGTGGTGTGGTTCCCGGCGCTGTGGCCGGAAACTTATAGTTATACGCTCAGTACGTGCCTACGTTTTGGGTTGCCCATCGTGGTTCCCGATTTGGGGGCTTTCCCCGAGCGGGTGGCGGGACGTTCCTGGAGCTGGATTCGTCCCTGGCAGCAGTCCGCCCGCGATTGGAATGATTTTTTCGCGCAAATCAGGGCGCGGTGCTTCATGCCAGGCTGTCCGCCGCCTCCAGCGGACGGTCAGGTGGAATCCTCGCCCTTCGATTATCGGCGCGATTACTGGATGGATGGCGATTCGGCGGTGCCGGCGGCGGACGGGGCGACTATCGATGCGGCGCTGGCAATGATTGCCACGGATTTTGTCTATCCCCGACTGACCGGCATGGCGCGGCGCCATGCCGCCATCAGGCAGCGGTTGCTAAGCTGGGCGGTGCGCCTGCGCCACGCCCAAAGATTGCGTTGGGTCGTCCGCCGGATTCCATTCGGCTGGCAGGTTCGCCTGAAAGCCTGGTTACGTGGTTCCGTTTAGAATAGATGTTTCACTAATGAGGAGAAAACGAGATGAATCGCTTGATGCAATACATGGCCCGGCTGTGGCCAGCACCACCTGTCGCGCCACAATCGCCGCCAGCGACTGAGTTTTTGTTGCCGACGCATAGTAAAACCATTGAGTTGCGGGAATTCGATTTTATCAGGATGCGTCGTGAAAACCACGCGTGGAGTCGCCAGCAACTCACCGAAACCATCCATCGCCTCGGCCATTGGGAATACTACTTCGAGTTCAACGAGGGTTTGACAACCCGTATTAACGCCACCTTCAACGAGCGAACCATGGATTTCCATCGCTATCGCTCGACACTAATTTCCGAAACGATCTTGCAACTGCTGGGATCGAACGCCGCGCAAGCGGATATCGTCGATCTGGCTTGTCATTGCGGATTATTTTCGTTTGATCTCGCGGCGCGCGGCGTGCGCACTGTCCATGGAATCGAGTATCGGGAAAAGAATCTGGCGCAAGCCGAGTTTCTTAAGGAGTACTATCGTTTTTCCAATGTGTCCTTCACACAGGGCGATGTCTATGAAATCCAGTCCTGCCCAGCGGATGTAGTGATGTGTCTGGGCCTGCTCTACCATGTTGTGCGCCCCGTGGAGGTGCTGGAATTGTGCTATCGTAGCGCTAGTCGCTTTGCCGTGATCGAAACCATCTGCCATAAGGAGCCAATATCGGCTTACAAGGTGATTGGTGATAGAAACGTAGCAGTCGCCATTGAAGGTACTCGCGCCATCGAGTTGCAGCCCACTTATCGTGGGCTGATCGATACCATGCGGCAGGTCGGTTTCAAAGCCATTATTGAAGTGGTCGGTCAGTGTAATACGCCAATCGAGTTATTTAGCGATGGCTACCGCCGTTGTTTGATCGGCTTCAAGGAAGAAAAACCAGATTGTCTGAAGCATATTAACCTTGGATCGTATTAGTCTGGAGAAGCTCCTAATGACGCACTTATATTTTACTCGTGTTGTGGTTGCTATTTTACTGGCATCGTCACCATTGATTTCGTCGGCGAAAACCATCGTGGTTAGCCCTGGTCAATCCATTGAATCCGCCATTCGTGGAGCCAACAACGGTGATGTGGTTGAAGTAGCGCCTGGAACCTACAAGCAAACCATACGATTCTGGGGAAAGGCGGTCACCTTGCGCAGTCAGGCTGGTCCAGAAAGCACTATCATCGATGGCGGTGGTAACTCAGGGCCATTGGTGTCTTTCTTCGATAACGAATCACAAACCAGCGTGATTGATGGTTTTACACTGGTAAATGGCGTCACCGGTGGTGGTGGTGGTGCGATCACTGCGCAGAATGGCGCATCACCCATTATTCGTAATAATATCATCCGCAATAACCGAGCGCTGATTGGCGGTGGAGTCTATCTCTATACCGACAGCAGCGCCCAAATCGAAAACAATACATTCAGCGATAATCATACCGAAGGTAACAACACTGGCGGCGCTGCCATCGCCGCCAGTTATGGCGGCCATCCTATGATTAGCAAGAATAAATTTTTGCGCAATACCGTGAATGGCAATCCCGCGTCCGGTGGCGCGATATTCCTTTCCCAAGGAAGCGGTGGAACCATCGATGGTAATTACTTCGAGGCTAACTCATGCACTTTCGATGCAGCCGATGTGGCTACAGGTGGTGCGGTGCATGTCATTCACGATACTCGCAGCCATGGCGGGGTGATTATTTCCAATAACCGGTTCCTCAACAATACCGCCAATTACGGTGGCGCGGTGGGTGCCGAGGAAGGAGCCAGTATGAAGTTGGTCAACAACGAATTCACCAACAATCACGCCAATTATTATGGGGGAGCGTTTTTATCGCACGCGGTGTTTCAGGTTGGGGCCTATAATATCGAAGGGGAAGCTTTTGACTTGGTGATGGACGGCAACCGCTTTAGCCAAAACAGCGCGAAGCAGTTTGGTGGAGCCATCATGCTGAGTATCGAATCCAAAGGTTGGCTCGGGAATAACACCTTTACCGAGAATCAGTCCGAAATTGCCGGAGGCGCGATTCACGTGGACCGTGGATTTGCCACCATTATTGATAATACCCTGCAAGGTAATCGCACAGGTCAATATGGGGCTGGACTATCCATTTATCGTAATTCAACTGTACGCATCGAACATAACTCGATAAGCGCCAATCGCTTCACCGGCGATCAAGGGGAAGGTGGTGGTCTGTATATAGCGGAGTCGGCTTTGAAAGCGTACCGGAACGCTATCATGAATCATAGCGCCAAGTCAGGAGGCGCGATGTTTATCACTAAGGCTGCGGATACTGTGATTGCCCAGAATAATCTTCTAGCCAAGAATCAGGCGGTTTTTGGTAGCGCGATCTTTCTGGAATCCAGCCGTCTGGACGCCAACTTCCACACTATCGCCAATAATACGACATCAGCCAGCGATCCTAACGCGCGGGCAGCGATTTTTCCACGAAGCAGCTATCTGCGTCTGAATAACTCCATTTCGGTCAATAGCGATCCCACCGTTTCCAAATATGACCCCAATAGCACGGCTGATCTGGGGCAGATATTGGAAAGCAACCCAGCCTTTGTGAAGGCTGGTGGCGATCTTCCACAAGATTATCGACTGACTAGCAGCTCTCCCGCCATTGACCAAGCGATAGAACCCAGCGTCGCCCAGGACCTGGATGGACGCGCGCGCCCTGTGGGGCGGGCCAGTGATCTGGGGGCTTATGAATACAGCGCCAGTAGCACGCCGACCAGCGATACCGCCGTCGAATTTTACCACGCTGGGAAAGACCATTACTTCAATACAGCTAACCCAGGCGATATTCTGTTCCTGGAAGCCAATCCACAAGCGGGATGGTTCAAGACGGGCTATACCTTCAAGGTTTATCCACTTAACTCGGCACCATCCGGGACAGTTGCCGTCGCCCGTTATTATGGCGCTCTGCAACGCAGCGGAGTTTATAAGCCGGATAGTCACTTCTATACTGGCCTGGTGGATGAACGCCAGCTTCTCGACAGCGGTTACCAGAAAGCGTGTCCACAGGGTCAGGGATCATGCACGGGGGAAGCGTGGTATTACGAGAAGGAAGAGTATCGGGTCAATTTACCGAGCAACCAATCTTGTCCTTCGGGAATGTTGCCAGTCTATCGTTTCTATAATAACGGTTATCCCAGCAAGGATAGTAACCACCGTTATACAATTGACATGGGCGTGGTGGCTGAGATGAAAGCCAAGGGCTGGACGGACGAAGGGGTAAAGATGTGCGTTCCCAAATAAACGCGGAAACCTTCGCCGAAAGTTCTATAAACTCCATTCCCTGGCGGGAGAACCATTAGTACGAGTTTAATCGGCAACTGATTGGTTCCGTGGTTATTACCGGTCGGGAGCGCGCGCCTGCTCGCGAGCGATTTGGGTTGACCATCGCTGGCAAGCGGGCTCTTGCAATCGACCGGTTTGTTTTGGGCAGCTTTTAAGACTGTTGTGGATTACGGCCCCAACCACCCTCGAATACGAAGCGGTCCAGCGACTTGCGTTCCCGTGGCGCCTGTTCCTTGTCGCGCAGAACCTCAGGCAATGTCTCTACCGCCCCCGGATGCCCGACCGCGATCATCGCCATGCAGACATGATCGACGGGAATATCGAAGCGAGCCTTGGCTTGGTCAGGATCGAATCCACCCATCTGATGCGCGACCAGACCCAACGCGGTCGCTTGCAGGCAGAGATTTTCGCTGGCCGCGCCGGTATCGTACTGCGCCCAACGATTCGGTTGGCCGTTGTGGGCAAAATTCGGCGCCGCGACCGCCAGCAATAATAATGGCGCGTTTTTAACCCAGACCTGATTGCCCTCGGCCAGACACTCAAATGCCTGGCGCCAGCCCGCGGGATCGCGGAACCGATCCCAGACCAGATAGCGCCACGGCTGATCGCCGAAGCAGGAGGGTGCCCAGCGGGCCGCTTCCAGCAACGCCAGCAGATGGTCGCGACTGACGGGTCGATCCGGGTCCAAGGCGCGCGGACTCCAGCGGCGGGCGATGAGTTCAGCGATAGGCAGTTGAGTAGGAGCGGGTTTTTCGAGCATGGGTTTCTCCAGAGAAACGGGTTTTGCAACTCTGCATAGACCACGGCGGCCTGAAAAAAAGCGATAATGAGCAAAATTTCCTCGGCCTTCCAGGCAGAAAACCCGCCATGTCTCACCAACAAGAATTGAACGACTACCTGGCCCACCATGTTCCGCTGTTCCGCGCCATGCAGGCGCGCGTGGAGCATTCCGCAGAGAATCAACTGGCGCTGACCGCGCCGTTGGAGCCGAACCGCAACGACAAGGGCACCGCGTTCGGCGGCGCAATGGCCGCTATCGCCGCGCTCGCCGGCTGGGCGCTGACTACCCTCACCCTGCGCCATCACGGCGAAGCGGCCGAGATCGTGATCATCGACAGCACGCTGAAGTTTCTGCGTCCAGTGCGGGAAACCATCGTTGCCGAATGCGTCCCGCCGGACGCGGCGGCGGTCGAACACTTTATCGACCGCTACCGCCAGCGCGGCAAGGCCCGTTGGAGCGTTGAAGTCATCGTGCGCGCCGATGGCGAGCCGGCCATGACGTTCAAGGGGCATTATGGGGTGTTCGCGGGGTGATGGGCTTTCCGACCGCGATGGCAACGTTGTTCTCAGCCTTGACGGTCGCGCGAGAACCAACTGGTGAATTGTAGGGCCGCCTTGCCGACGATGACTCGTCCGATGGCCCGCCAGCGAGTTCCCACGCCAACAAGGCTTTGATCTTGCGAGAGCAGGCTCTAGACAGTTTGATTCGTATCAGTCCGCCCCGCGACGGGATTAGCGAGGATCGAATACCGTGAGCGACGCCGCAAAAAACACTTCTCCTCTGGTCCGCCATTTCCGCCAAATCCTGCTGTGGCCCTTGCAGGTCATGCACGCGCGGGTGCGGGAGCCACATATCTCGAAGTACTGGGAATTGCTGGAGGCGGTAGGCGAGCAATCGCCCTGGCGGGAAGTGGAGGACGAATTCGGTGATCCCGACGATTTCCAGGAACGCCACTACAAGGAATTCATCACCTTCCTGCCCTACGTGCAGCGCTTTCTGTATGGCGAGGGCACCGGCCGCGAAGCCCTGACCGGCTATGGCAAGTCGCCGATCCGTGTCTACCGCCGCCGGGATGTCGCCAAAATGCGGGTCGTGCTTGACGAGCAAGCGCCACCAGTGGTGTTCGAGGTCGCCCATGTCGATCTTTATTTCTTCTACGACATCGACATCATTATCCTGGCGGTGGAGTTTTTCACCGAGGATCTGCCACTGGCGCTGGCTCAGGAGACGCTCTTTAAACTGGGTCGGGCCTATCCGGCGTTCTGGGAAGCGAGCGGCCAGGGCGGACAATGTCCGCGTCGGGTGGAGTGGCTGACGGCCACGGGCGAGATTCTGGCGGTGTCCGACTACGAAAACCGGCGTAAATATCTCAATTTCGTCTGCCGGCACCGTTCCCCCAACGTCGCCGCCCACTGGGATTATCTGTTGCGGCCGCTGGCCCTCTACCATTCCGACCGCGAGGGCATGATCCGCTACCGGCAGATCGAATACCACCGGATGCCGCTGTTGGCCTATCTCAGTTTTGACGACCCGCGAAGCTTGAGCCGGGGTGATTTTGCCCGACTGGCGCTGATCACCCGGTCGGGGCCATCGGACACGCTTCCCTATTCCGCACAGGAACTGGCCGATTTCGAGCGACGCTACTGCTACGATAAATTTTGGAATCCCGCCGATCCAGCGCTGGGTAGTCGCTATCTATGCTGCGGCCATGCCTTCGTGATGGTCGGTCAGGCTGGCGACCGCTTTTTCGCCAATAGGGATACCGGCCTGCTGGGCCAGTTTCGCCACCAGTATTTCCTGGTCAACCTGATCGCCCATTTCCACAAGGCGGCTCTGATGTTGTTCTCGGAATGGCTGGTGATGGCGATCAGCCGGCTCGACATCCACGATGTGGAGTCGGTCAAAACGTTCAAGCGGGAAATCCGCCGAATCTTCGAAACTTTCCTGCGCTTCACCCACCGCTACTGGTTCCACGAAGTTTCCAACCAAGCCCAGGCCAAGGATCTGTTTCGGATGTTGACCGGTCATCTCGACACCGACCGGATCTACCAGGATGTCAGTGAGGCGGTCAAGGAAATGAACCAATATCTGGACAGCGATGGCTTGCGCCGTCAGGCGAATACCGTGGTGCGGTTGACCGTGGTCACCACGCTGGGCCTGATCGCCACGGTTTTGACCGGTTTTCTGGGCATGAACATCTTCGACTATGCCGGTGAATCGTTCTGGATCAAGCTGTTGATCGTGATGGGGGTTCTGACTCCCACCATCCTGCTGGTCTTCTATGGCGTGGCCAAGTCCAAGGTCTTGTCGGATTTTCTGGAGGCGTTGTCGGACGAGCGGCTGGCCTTGCGCGACAAGCTGGGCGTGTTGTTCAAGGTTTGGGAGAAGCGCCCGCCCAACCTTCGTTGACTGGCTATCTGGAGAAGCTTCATGCCGGAATTTACCTGTCTGACCGTCACCTTGGCCGATGCCATCGCCTGGATCGAACTGAATCGCCCCGACAAGGCGAACGCCTTGAATGGAACACTCTGGCGAGAGATTGGTGAAATCTTTCGCTGGGTGGACATGACGCCCGAGGCGCGCGTCGCGGTCCTGAGCGGCGCTGGCCGGTATTTCTGCGCGGGCATTGATTTTGAGTTGATGGGAGAGGTGCTGGACTCGGTCGAGGCGCTGGGACCGGGTCGCAAGGAGGAGCGGTTGCGGCGGATCATCCTGGAGTTGCAGGCGGCGTTCACCGCGCTGGAAACCTGCCGTAAACCGGTGCTGGCCGCCATCCATGGCCTGTGCATCGGTGGCGGACTGGACCTGATCGCCGCCTGCGACATGCGCTACGCGACCGCCGACGCGGTGTTTTCCTTGAAGGAGGTGGATCTGGCCATCATCGCCGATGTGGGCAGCTTGCAACGCCTGCCCTATCTGATCGGCGAGGGGCGGTTGCGTGAGTTGGCGTTTACCGCCCGCCAGTTCGACGCGACCGAGGCACAGGCGATGGGGCTGGTGAACCGGGTATTCGCCGATGCCGCGCAGTTGCGGGACGGCGTGCGAGCCATCGCCGTCGGCATCGCCGCCAAATCGCCATTGACGGTGCGCGGCGTCAAGCAGATGCTCAATTATGGCCGCGATCACAGCATCGCCGATGGGCTGGATTATGTCGCGACCTGGAACGCCGCCATGTTGCTGTCGGACGACACTCGCGAAGCGATGACAGCGGCGATGCGGAAACGTCCGCCGCACTTTGGGGATTAAGAGGATTGCCTTGGCCGAATCCAGGAATATCGCCATGCGGCACGCACAAATCATCAGCGTCGGCAGTTACGTCCCGGAGCGGGTGTTGACCAACGCCGACTTTGATCGGTTACTGGGCGAATCGGTCGGCGACTGGTTGGAGGCCAACGTCGGTATCCGTGAACGCCACTTCATGGCCGACGATCAGGCGACCTCCGACCTGGCGGTGGCCGCCGGGCGCGCGGCGCTGGCGCGGGCTGGGTTGGAGCCGGACGCGCTCGACCGCATCATCGTCGCCACCGATACGCCGGATTACCTCAGTCCGGCCACGGCGGCGGTGGTGCAGGCCAAACTGGGCGCGCGGCGGGCGGGCGTATTCGACCTGAACACGGCCTGCGCCGGCTGGGTCACCGCGCTGGACGTGGCGGCCAGAATCGTTGCGACCGAACCCGAGGAACGGTTCGTGCTGGTGATCGGCGCGTACGGAATGAGTCGGTTTCTGGACTGGAGCGACAAGAAGACCGTTACGCTGTTCGCCGATGGGGCGGGCGCAGTCCTCGTGGGCGCCGGTTCCCGTCCGGGTTGGCTGGCTACCGTCACCACTGCCAACGGTGAATATCACGACGCGCTGGGCATCTACACCGGGGGGACGCATCGTCCGGCCACCGCCGCCAACGTCGCCCAGTACGGCCCTTCGCACGTTCGGTTCGTACGCAAGTTTCCACCCACCTTCAATGTCGAACACTGGCCGCCGCTGATCGAGCGTTTGCTGGCCAAGGCCAGCGCCGCGACCGGAACCCGATTGGGACCGGACGACGTGGACCACTACTATTTCACTCAGGTCAACCTGCGCGTCATCGAGGCGACCATGGCGGTATTGGGTCAGCCGCTCGACAAAACCCACTGGGTCATGGACAAGTGGGGTTATACCGGATCGGCCTGCATTCCCATGGCCCTGGACGATGCCATCATCCAGGGCAAAGGTCCGAAACCGGGATCGCTGGTGCTGTTCTGCGCCAGCGGTGGTGGGATCGCTCTGGCAGCCTCGTTGTGGCGATGGACCGGGCGCGCGGCATGAACGCGGCAAGATCATACAATTCATAAGAACTTCAAAATCTTATAGTTGTTCTCCGCTTTCCGCCCTCGACCCTGGTTGACAACGATGAACGAACCACACGCTCCAGACCCGGATTCCATCTCCTTACCCCGCCGAGTCGATCCCGCCGAGGCGTTCTTCTGGTTTCTCGATCACGTTTCCTCAATGAATTTCATGGTGATTGCCGAAGGTGTGGGCGATCTCGATGATGACGCGCTGCGGGTCGCGTTAGCGCGTGCGCAACAGGAACATGTCCTGCTGCGGGCGGCTGTCGCCACCAACGCGGAGCATCGACTGATCTGGGTTCCCGCCCCCGACGCACCGATAGACTACCGAGTCGTGGCCGTTGAATCAGACTGGCGCACGCCGTTGGCCGAGGCGCTGGTGCAGCCGTTTCCGCTGGGCAGCGCGCCGCTGGTCCGGGCGATGCGTCTCAATCAGGCCGATGGGCGCTGGACGGTAGCGCTGATTTTTCATCACAGCGCCGGCGACGGGCGTTCTGGTTGCCGGCTGCTGGCGGAAATCCTGGCCAACGCCGCTAACCCGACCCGGCCCATCACCCCGCGCCCTGGCTATCAGCCCCTGCACGATCTTTATCCACCGGCCTACACTGGCGGTGCCGGCCTGGAAGCCATCAGGGACTTCAAAACCCAGCGCAGGGGTGAATTGCAGCGTTACGGCAAGTTCGATGACTTCCCCGGTTTCGACCGGCATGCCCCAACCACGAAACCCCGTTTCCAAACCCTGCGGGTGGACCCGGAGCGGCTGGGTCGCCTGATTGACCGGTGCCGCGCCGCCGGAGCGACCGTGCATGGCGCGGTCAGCGCCGCGCAACTAATTGCCGTGCACCGGGCTTTCGGCGACGCGGAGCCGCACACACTGGGTATGACCACCCCCGCCGACTTGCGCGCGTACTTGCGCGAACCGCTGGACGACGATTCGCCGCTGATGTGCGCGACCCTGATTACCACCGTCTACCGGCTGGAGGCGGAAGGCGACTTCTGGACGCTGGCTCGGACGGTGTCCGACGACCTCAAGCGCCTGCTGCAACGCGGCGACGGACACTTGTTCTATGCGCTGTTTCCATCGCCAGCCGAGTTTCTGGCCACTCCGGATGGCATCGCCATGTTCAAGAAGATGATCGAGATCGCGCCGCAGGTGACCCTGGTCAGCAACGTGGGACGGCTGGCGCCGTTGCCCGCCGCGACGCCGTTCCAGGTCGAAGCGCTGTCTTTCGCCCTGTGTCCGATGTTCAATCATCTCTTGTTCAATGCGGCCAGCACCTTCAATGGGTGGATGACGATGAACGTCAACTTCGACGCGGCTCGCCTGCCGCCGGAAAAGGCGCTCCCGGTCATTGCCGATCTGGAGGCGATTCTGAACCGCGCGCTGGACTGATCCCTATATCCGGTTTTTTCCCCCACCGATGGGGGAAGAGCCGGGGGTGAGGGTTTTGGGATTAAGAGACTATACAAAAAATAAGTTTTTTGAAAACAAATACTTATAGAAGACATCATGGCCTTTCTGGCGTAAAAGGCACCCTATCATCAGTAAGTCTATGTTTTTACGTGGTGAGTTATTGCACAGGCTCTAAAAACGGTTCCCCCATCTCCTATTTTTCTCTCCCGTCTTCGATGCAAGTCTGATCACTGGCTCGGCCTGTTCTGTATCGCCTACCATTGCGGGTCAGCAGCCTGCCTTTATCGATTTACAATTGACCGTTTTGCTATGATGCTTCAAGTCGTACCCCCTTAATCGGAGAACTCTAAAGTATGTTTTGCCATCGCCCACTGCTTTTCATCCCATCTATATCATTATTGTTAGCGGCAATAGTGAGCTTTCCTGCCAAGGCAGCTACTTTCATCGTCACCAATCTCAACGACGGCGGTGCAGGTTCTTTGCGGCAGGCAATCTTCGACGCCAACGCTATCCCGACCACCACCCATACTATCGAGTTCCAGCCCAGCTTGATCGGGACGATCACCTTGACTTCTGGGGAAATCGCGATCACCGGACGGATGACCATCAACGGTCCAGGAGAAAGCGTGCTGGCCGTGAGCGGCAATCACGCCGATCGCGTGTTTTTCATCTCCAGCCTGGGGACAACCATCAGTGGGTTAACGATCAAGGAGGGTAGTAAAATTAGTTACTGGACCGGCGATTGTGGTGGTGGTATTTCTAACACTGGATTCTTGACGCTGAGCAATCTTACCCTAGCCGGTAATGTAGCCAAAGGTGGCGGTGGAATTTGTAATTCAGGCAGTCTGGCGCTTAATGATATTATCTTGTCCAACAACGAAGCCATCGGCAATAATGGAGGAGGGATTTATAACAGTGGCTCTATTATCAGCGCTATTCGTCTCACCCTGTCAGGTAATAAGGTTAGTTTCGGTGGCGGTGGCACTAGTAAGGGCGGTGGTATTTTTCATATCGGCGATACTTCTTTAACTATTAATAATAGCACCTTTACTGCTAATGAAGCAGTGTATGGCGGTGGGATTTGCAAGGTTAGCAACAGCACTTTGACTGTTACTGACAGCACCTTTTCTGGTAATACAGCTAGTCAGGAAGGGGGGGGAATTTCCAACGAAAGTGGCATTCTGATCTTGAGCAATAGCGCGCTGTCTAACAACGTAGCATCCTATTTTGGTGGTGGTATCAATAACTCTGGGTATATCCCTGGAACGCTAACAGTGATCAACAGTACCCTGTCTGGCAATTTATCTAATTATGATGGTGGTGGGATTTTTAATAAAGGGACGCTGACCGTCGCCAACAGTACCTTGACCGGCAATAAGACAATTAACGAAGGCGGTGGGATTAAAACCGCTGGTGGTGTAAATGCTCCGGCCATAATAAGTAATAGCATTGTGGCGGGTAATACGGCAAGCAGCATTAGTGGGAATCTCTACACCGATTCTGGCTTGCAGGGTGGTTACAACCTGTTTGGCGAAAATGGCGTTTCCGGAGTGGAGGGTGCAACACCATCTCCCAGTGAAATCATCGCTGGCCCAGTCAGCAGTGTCATTGGCCCATTGGCGGACAACGGCGGTCCCACACAAACTCACTCCCTGGTTGTCGGTAGCCCCGCGATTAACGCGGGCAATAACAACCTGATTCCCACTGGCGTTACCACAGATCAACGTGGCGACGGTTTCCCGCGTATTGTTAACGGCAAGGTGGATATCGGCGCTGTCGATGTACAGCCGCCGGATAGCTTGCTAGCCGGACTGACCAGCGCTGGCCAAATCTATTACACGACGGTAAACCCTTGGGTGGTAAAACCATTGGGCACTCCTGCCGAAGGGCTGGACACCAGCGACGCACCGGACTTCGCTAGCGCCAGCAACACCTGGGGCAGTCTGCCCGGACAACTGGCCCATCTATACGTGGGGGACTTCAACGGCGATGGTGAGGGCGATTTGGCCGGCATCGCCGGTGACGGCACGATCTGGTACACCACCAACCGCAGTCCCTGGACCAGCGCCCCTGGCGGACTGAGCCAGATGGGGGTGGGCGACTTCAATGGCGACGGCAGGGATGATCTGGTCGGATTGGCCAGCGACGGCTCGATCTGGTACAGCACCACCCTGAACGGCTGGACCCAGGTGCCCGGCCAACTGGCCCAACTGCAAGTGGGCGATCTCAACGGCGACGGCAAGGCTGACCTAGCCGGAATCGCCGGCAACGGCACCATCTGGTATAGCACCACCCTGAACGGCTGGACCCAGGTGCCCGGCCAACTAGCCCAACTGCAAGTGGGCGATATCAATGGTGACGGCAAGGCGGATCTGGCTGGCATCGCCGCCAACGGCTCGGTCTGGTACAGTACCACCCTGAACGGCTGGACCCAGGCGCCCGGCCAACTGGCCCAATTGCAAGTGGGCGACCTCAATGGCGACGGCCGGGCCGATCTGGCCGGGATCGCCAGCAACGGCTCGGTCTGGTACAGCACCACCCTGAGCGGCTGGACCCAACTGCCCGGCGCGTTGAGCCAGTTGGTGGTCAGCGACCTCAACGGCGATGGTCGCGTTGACCTGAGCGGCCTGGCCGCCAATGGCACCATCTGGTACAGCACCGACCTGACCGGCTGGGTTAACCAGCCGGGCCAGCTCGCCCAGTTGGCCAGGCACTGACTTCCTCCCAGGCCAGTAGCGCGCTCAGCGTTAGCCTGGTTCGTGGGTCTAATGCGGCCTCTTCTATGGATTGTGAGGCGGGCTTACCTGCGGCGGCCAACCTTGATCGCGGGTAAGCCTGTTCCCACACATAACCCGGCCCCTTTTCTTACTCTACCAACCATCCGGATTTCTGATAGTCTTAGTTTCCCTTGATCATCCCTGCCTGTCTCCCGCTCTCGACCCATGACCCCGATTCCCCGCACCCGCGTCAAGATTTGCGGCATCACCCGTCCCGAGGACGGCGTGGCCGCGGCCCGACTGGGCGCGGACGCCATCGGCCTGGTGTTTTATCCGCCCAGCCCCCGATTCGTGGACGTGGAAACCGCGCAACGGATCGTCGCGGCGTTGCCGCCCTTCGTCACGGTGGTCGGTTTGTTCATGAACACGGAACCCGCAGCGGTGAAGCGCGTGATCGACTGCGTACCGTTCCATCTGCTGCAATTTCACGGCGACGAAAACCCCGACTACTGCGCCTCGTTCGGTTTGCCCTACCTCAAGGCCGTGCCGATGGGCGCCAACGCCGACGTATTGGGCTACGAACGACAATTCGCTGCAGCGGCGGGCCTCTTGCTGGACAGCCATGGCGGCCGCCAAATGGGCGGCACCGGCCAGGGCTTCGACTGGACCCGAATTCCCACCGACCGGTGCAAGCCGCTCATCCTGGCCGGTGGGTTGCATCCCGGCAACGTCGCCGAGGCGATCCGCCAGGTCCAGCCCTACGCGGTGGATGTCAGCAGCGGAGTCGAGTCGGCCAAGGGCATCAAGGACGCCGAACTGATGCGCGCATTTTTAAGAGGTGTGTATGATCGCGAAAGCCCTGCGTAACCCGGTGGACTTCAGTCAGTTCCCCGACCGCGCTGGCCATTTTGGCCGTTACGGTGGCCGATTCGTCGCCGAAACCCTGATGGAAGCCTTGCATGAGCTGGACGCCGCCTGGCGGGCCTATCGCAGCGACCCCGAATTTCTGGCGGAACTGGATATCGATCTGGCCCGCTACGTCGGCCGCCCCACACCGCTCTATCACGCCGAGCGTTGGAGCCGGCAGCTCGGCGGCGCGCAAATCCATCTCAAGCGTGAGGACCTCAATCACACCGGCGCCCACAAGATCAACAACACCGTCGGTCAAGCGCTGCTGGCCAAGCGGATGGGCAAGACCCGGTTGATCGCCGAGACTGGCGCTGGCCAGCACGGTGTCGCTTCCGCCACCGTCGCCGCCCGGCTGGGCATGGAATGCGTGGTCTACATGGGGTCGGAGGACATCCAACGCCAGGCGTTGAATGTGTATCGGATGCGGCTGCTGGGGGCGACCGTCCAGCCGGTCACTTCGGGTTCGCGCACCCTCAAGGACGCCCTGAACGAAGCCTTGCGCGATTGGGTCACCAACGTAGATAACACCTTTTACATGATCGGCACGGTGGCCGGTCCGCATCCCTATCCGGTGATGGTGCGCGAATTCCAGGCGGTGATCGGTCGCGAGGCGCGCGAGCAGATGCTGAACGATTACGGCCGCCTGCCGGATGCGTTGGTGGCCTGCGTCGGTGGCGGTTCCAATGCCATCGGCCTGTTCCATCCGTTCCTGAACGACAGCGAAGTGGCGATCTACGGCGTTGAAGCCGCTGGTTCGGGCATCGAGACCGGCCGCCACGCCGCCACCCTCTGCGCCGGTCGGCCCGGCGTGCTGCACGGCAACCGCACCTATCTGCTCAACGACGAAAATGGCCAGATCACCGAAACCCATTCGGTGTCCGCCGGACTGGATTACCCTGGCGTTGGCCCGGAACACGCCTGGCTCAAGGACGTTGGCCGGGCGCGTTACGTCGCCGTCACCGATGCCGAGGCGTTGCGCGGCTTTCACGACCTGACCCGCATCGAGGGCATTATCCCGGCGCTGGAAAGCAGCCACGCCCTGGCCTACGTCACCCAATTGGCCCCGACCATGCGCCCAGATCAGCATATCGTGGTCAACCTGTCCGGGCGCGGCGACAAGGACATCTACACGGTCGCCAAGCTGGAAGGTATTCAACTGTGAACGAGTTTCATCGCATGAATCGCATCGCCCGCTGTTTTGTCGACTTGCGCCGCGCGGGTCGCAAGGCCCTGATTCCCTACATCACCGCCGGTGATCCACGCCCGGAACTGACCGTGCCGATGCTGCACGCCCTGGTGCGGGCCGGGGCGGACATCCTCGAATTGGGCGTGCCGTTTTCCGACCCAATGGCCGATGGTCCCGTCATCCAGAAAGCCTGCGAACGGGCGCTGGCCCAGGGCATGTCGCTACGGCGGGTGTTGGAGCAGGTGCGCGAATTTCGCCAGACCGATGCCGAAACGCCCGTGGTGCTGATGGGCTATCTCAACCCCATTGAAAGCATGGGCTACGACGCCTTCGTCACCGGCGCCCACGCCGCCGGGGTGGATGGAGTGTTGACCGTGGACCTGCCGCCGGAGGAAGCCACCGAATTGGCTGGGTTGCTCACGGCTGCCGACATCGCTCCCATCTTCCTGCTGGCCCCGACCAGTTCCGCCGAGCGCATTCGGCATACCGCCGAGCTGGCGCGGGGTTATCTGTATTACGTCTCGCTGAAAGGCGTGACCGGTTCGGCGGCGCTCAATGTCGCGGAAGTGGCCGACAAGCTGGCCGAGATTCGGACCCTGACCGACCTGCCGCTGGGTGTCGGCTTTGGCATCCGGGACCCGGCCACCGCCGCCGCCGTCGCCCAAGTCGCCGATGCCGTGGTGGTGGGCAGCGCGCTGGTCAGCAAAATGGGCGAACTGGCCGATGAGCCGGAGCGGATGCGCCAGGATGTCGGCGCATTGCTTGGCGCGATGCGGGAAGCCATGGAGGCGAAAGGCTAAGGACGAAAGGCGAAAGCAAGGTTGTCCGTCCCCCACCTCTGGCATGGCTTCCACCACTGATCCTCTTTCATGAGCTGGTACGAAAAACTCGTTCCCACCCGCATTCGCACCGACGGCCGCAACCGGCACCAGATGCCCGAGGGGCTGTGGAGCAAGTGCGAGGAATGCAACGCCGTGCTGTATCGCGTCGAGCTGGAGCGCAACCTTCGGGTTTGTCCCAAGTGCGCGCATCACATGTATCTCGGCGCGCGTCAGCGCTTGCAAGGCTTGCTCGATGAACACGACCGCGCCGAGATCGGCGACGACCTCGAACCCACCGATTTCCTCAAATTCAAGGACGGCAAGAAATACCGGGACCGGCTGGCGCAGGCGCAAAAAACCAGTGAGGAAAAAGACGCCTTGATTGCCATGCGCGGCTTGCTCAAGGGGATACCAGTGGTGGCCGCGGCGTTCGAGTTCGAATTCATGGCGGGTTCGATGGGTTCGGTGGTCGGCGAACGCTTCGTCCGCGCCGCCCAAGTCGCTCTCAACGAGCATATTCCGTTCATTTGTTTCTCGGCCAGTGGCGGCGCCCGGATGCAGGAGGCATTGGTGTCGCTGATGCAGATGGCCAAGACCAGCGCGGCGCTGACCCGGCTGGCCGAACATGGAGTTCCCTACATTTCGGTGCTGACGCATCCCACCACCGGCGGCGTGTCCGCCAGCCTGGCGATGCTGGGCGACATCAACATGGCCGAACCCAAGGCGCTCATCGGTTTCGCCGGGCCACGGGTCATCGAGCAAACCGTGCGGGAAAAACTGCCGGAAGGTTTCCAGCGCAGCGAGTTCCTGTTGGAGCATGGTGCGATTGACCTGATCGTGGATCGGCGCGAACTGCGCGACCGATTGGCCTCCCTGCTGGCGCTGCTGACCGGTTGCACCGCGCCGGCGTGACGTAGAGTAGGCCCGCCGTTTGACCGTGGGATGGTGCGATGCGATTCACCACGCTGGAAGACTGGTTGCGCTGGCAGGAAACCCTCCATCCCAGGACCATCGAACTGGGCCTGGAACGGGTGCGGACGGTATTGCGCCGCCTGCAACCCGGCGCTCCGCCCTTCACGGTCATCACGGTGGGGGGCACGAACGGTAAAGGTTCCTGCGTGGCGTTTCTGGACGCCATCCTGCGCGCCGCTGGCTATCGGGTCGGCGCTTATGTCTCGCCGCACCTGCTGCGTTATAACGAACGCGTTCGGGTGGACGGGGTCGAGGCGAGCGACGAAGCGCTGTGCCAGACGTTCGCCCGCATTGATGCGGCGCGCGGCGATATTTCCTTGACTTACTTCGAGTTTGGCACCTTGGCGGCGCTGGAGCGGTTTCGGGAAGCCGGCGTGGAGGTCGCGGTGCTGGAAGTCGGCCTCGGCGGGCGATTGGACGCCGTCAACGTCGTGGACGCCGACGCCGCGTTGGTGACCAGCATTGCCCTCGACCATACCGACTGGCTGGGGCCGGACCGTGACAGCATCGGTTACGAAAAGGCGGGTATTTTCCGCACCGGTCGCCCGGCGATTTGCGCCGATCCCGATCCACCGCCACGGTTGCTCGAACACGCCCGCGCGCTTGGCGCGCGCTTGCGGCGAGTCGGTGTCGATTATGACTTTGGCCGGGTGGGCGCCACCTGGCGCTGGCGATCGGATGCCGCGCGGGTGGCGGAACTGCCGTTGCCGACGCTGGCCGGCGAGCAACAACTGAGCAACGCCGCCGCCGCGCTGATGACCCTGACCAGCCTGCGTGACCGGTTGCCAGTGGCCGCCGCCGCCATTCGCGCCGGATTGACGCAAGCCTGGTTGCCGGGTCGGTTTCAGATCGTTCCTGGCCCGGTGGAGTGGATTCTCGACGTAGCCCATAATCCCGCCGCCGCCGCTGTGCTGGCCCATCATTTAAGCCATCGAGCGTGCGTCGGGCGCACCCGGGCGGTCCTGGGATTGCTGGCCGACAAGGACGCCGATGGGGTTATCCGGGCGTTGGCCGGCGTTGTGGACGAATGGCGACCGGTAACGCTCGCTGGCGCGCGGGGACGCACGAGCGCCGACTTGGCGGCGCGGCTGCGTTCAGCCGGCATTCAGGCGGTGTCCCCCCACGATGACGTTGCGAGCGCCTGGCAAGCCGCTCGCGCTGACGCCGAGGCTGGCGACCGCATCGTCGCGCTCGGCTCGTTTCACGTGGTTGCTCCCGTGCTGGCCGCCCAGCCGTGGATTCCCGATTCTGCTTTGCCACCCTCACGGGAGACTTGATTTTGGACAATCGCCTGACCCAACGCCTGGTCGGCGTCGCTGTCGTGGCGGCGCTGGCGGGCATCCTGGCGCCGAAAATATTGCACAAACAGGATCGTGCGCCGGTCGCATCCACGCAACCACAGCCGGCGAACCCGCCGCCCGCCGCGGCACCTCCACCCACGCTGACCTTTTCCCAGCCGCCACCCGCGCCGCCACCCGCCGCCGTGCCGCCACCCGCGCTGGAACAAGCCCCAGGCGCTGGGGAACCGCCGCCGGCCGCGGTCGAACCAGCCCAGACTGCTACACCACCACCGCCCGCCGAGCCCGCGCCACCACCGGTTCCACCACCGGCTCCACCGTTAGCGGCTCCGGCGCCCCACTTTAAACCAGCGCCCGCCGCATCCACCGCGCCGTCCGTTACACCGCGCGCTCCAACGCCCGCTGTATCCACGCAGGCCGACGCCGCCAAGGCTCGGGAAGAAGCGGCGCGCCACAAAGCGGCTCAGGAAGCCGCCGCCAAGGCCAAGGCCAAGGCCAAGGCGGAGGCGGAACGCCTGACCGCCGCCAAGGCGCGCGCTGAAGCCAGGCAGAAAGCCGCGCAGGCCGAGGCGGCCCGGAGCCGCGCCAAGGCGGAAGCGGAACGCAGCGCCGCCGCCAGGGCGGAAGCCGCCCGTCTCGAAGCCGCGCAGGCCGAAGCGGCTTCTCCGCACCAGTCTTCGCCCGCGGAGGCGTTGGCGGCGCAAGCCGAAACCCGGCGCGCGGCGGAGGCGGCGCGGCAGGACGCCGCCCGCGCCGAGGCGGCGCGCAAGGCCGCGCAGGCGGAAGCCGCGCAAAAGGCCGCGCAGGCCGAAGCGGCGCGCGCCGAATCCGCTCGCGCCGAGGCGGCCCGCCGCAAGGCTCAGGTGGAAGCCACCCGCGTCAGTACGGCAAATGCACGGCCCGAAACGCCGCGAACCGAGACGGACAGCGCCCGGCCCAAACCGCCGCCTGCCGCCGCTTTGCCCAAGATCGAACTGGTCGCCAAAGCCCAGGCGCCGACCGCCGCCCCACGTCCCGCCGCGCCCGCCGCGCCCGCCGCGCCCGCTGTATCGCCGCCCGCCAATACAGGCGGCGCCGTGGTCGCCAGTTACGCCTTGCGGGAAAATGCCACGGCCCTGCGCGACTATTATCGCAGTCAGAAAATCCGTGCGGTGGTCGAGGAGACGGCGGCTAACGGTCGACCATTGTATCGAGTGCGCATCTGGCGCTGAATCTTGCCGGAGGTTGTTTCGTTTCAGCGCAAATGCGATTCTGTTAAGATGATTTCCCTGTAAAATTCGGGAATGCCGGATAAGCCTTGTACTTGAATTTTTGGGACGGGATACGACGATCCATGAATTGGGCGGATTACCTCATCGTCATCGTCATCGCCCTCTCCATGTTGATTGGACTCTGGCGAGGGCTGTTGCGCGAAGTGATTTCGCTGGCGACCTGGATTGCCGCCTTCGCCATCGCTTTTCTGTTCGCCGAGGATGGCGCCGCCCATCTGACGCCCTACCTCGATATCCCTTCGCTGCGCGTCGCCGCCGCCTTTGGTGGTTTGTTCCTCATCACCCTGCTGCTCGGCGGTCTGGTCGGTATCGTCGCCACGCAACTGGTGGATTACACCGGCCTGACCGGGACCGACCGAGTCTTGGGCCTGGTGTTCGGACTGGGGCGCGGCGCGGTGGTGATCGCCATTTTGGTGCTGGCGGCGGGGTTGACGCCCCTGCCCAAGGACCCTTGGTGGCAGCAGTCACGATTGCTCCCTCACTTTCAGGAGACCGCCCTGCGGCTGCGCGGTTGGCTGCCGCCGGAACTGGCTCAGAACTTTCGGTTTTGAGCGATTCTCCCAATGACGGCAGCCGCCGTCCCTTGCAGCAGGTAATCGCGGATGTGTGGAATCATCGGTATCGCAGGGCGTGGTCCGGTCAACCAGAGTCTGTTCGATGGGCTGACGGTATTGCAACATCGCGGGCAGGATGCGGCGGGCATCGTCACCTGCGATGACGGGCGGCTGTTTCTGCGCAAGGACAACGGCCTGGTCCGGGATGTGGTCCGAACCCGCCACATGCGCGATTTGCACGGTAACACCGGCATCGGCCACGTTCGTTATCCAACCGCCGGCAGTTCGGATTCCGCCGAGGCCCAGCCGTTCTACGTCAACTCGCCGTTCGGGATCACCCTGGCGCACAACGGTAACCTGACCAATGCCGCTCAACTCAAGGACGAACTGTTCCGATCCGACCGGCGCCACATCAATACCAACTCCGACTCGGAAATCCTGCTCAACGTGTTCGCCCACGAATTGCAGCAGCGCTGCCGGCTGTCGGTGGACGCCGACGACATCTTCGCGGCGGTGGCGGCGATGCACCGGCGGGTGCGGGGCGCCTACGCCGCTGTCGTGCTGATCGTTGGCTTCGGGTTGGTGGCGTTCCGCGATCCGCATGGGATCCGGCCGCTGGTATTCGGTCGGCGCGAGACGGAGGAGGGTATGGAGTACATGGCGGCCTCCGAAAGCGTGGCGCTGGACGCGCTGGATTTCGAGCGGATTCGCGACGTGACGCCGGGCGAAGCGGTGCTGTTCGATCTGAACGGACGCATCCACACCCGCCAGTGCGCCGAACATCCGATCTATTCACCCTGTATTTTCGAATACGTTTACCTGGCGCGGCCAGATTCGATCATGGATCAGGTGTCGGTGCACAAGGCCCGACTGCGCATGGGCGAGTACCTGGCCGAAAAGATTCTGCGAGTCTGGCCGGATCAGGACATCGACGTGGTTATTCCGATCCCGGACACCAGCCGGACCGCCGCCTTGCAAATGGCCTCGATTCTAGGTCTCAAGTACCGGGAAGGTTTCATCAAGAACCGCTACATCGCGCGCACCTTCATCATGCCGGGTCAGAAG
Organism: Candidatus Contendibacter sp.; assembly: GCA_031732755.1. GTDB lineage: Bacteria > Pseudomonadota > Gammaproteobacteria > Competibacterales > Competibacteraceae > Contendibacter. The sequence goes on along the minus strand of JAVMKI010000066.1, from coordinate 43,206 downwards.
ATCCGCCGGAAATCGGTGCGGCAGAAACTAAACGCGATTGACCTGGAATTTCGTGGCAAGAACGTGCTGCTGGTGGACGACTCCATCGTGCGCGGCACCACCTCCGGGGAAATCATCCGCATGGCCCGCGAGGCCGGCGCCCGCAAGGTTTATTTCGCCTCGGCGGCGCCGCCGGTACGCTATCCCAATGTCTATGGCATCGACATGCCCGCCGCCCGCGAGCTGATCGCCCACAGCCGCACCGAGGAGGAAGTGGCGCGGGCCATCGGGGCCGACCATCTCATCTTCCAGGACTTGGCGGATCTGGAAGAAGCGGTGCGGCGCGGCAACCCCGAGCTTAAACGGTTCGACGCGTCCTGCTTCACCGGCGAGTACGTGACCGGCGACATCAACCGGGATTATCTCGACGACCTGGCGCGCGAACGAGCCGACACCGCCAAGATGGAGCGGAGAAGCACCGACAACGCCATCATCGATCTGCATAACCAATGAACAGATACGACGACACGCCTGAATTCGGTTTCGCCAGCTTGGCGGTGCGGGCTGGCCAGGTTCGCACGCACGAGGGCGAGCACGCCGAGCCGTTGTTTCTCACCTCCAGTTTCGTGTTTGCCAGCGCCGCCGAAGCCGCCGCCCGCTTCAGCGCCGGTGAGGGCAACATTTATTCCCGGTTCACCAATCCAACGGTGCGGATGTTTCAGGACCGGTTGGCGGCGCTGGAAGGTGGCGAAGCCTGCATCGCCACCGGTTCCGGCATGGCGGCGATTCTGGCGACCTGCATGGCGCTGCTCGGGAGCGGCGACCACATCGTTTCGGCCAGCGGCGTGTTCGGCAGCACCATCTCGCTGTTTAATCTATATCTCAGCAAGTTCGGCGTTGCCACCACCTACGTGCCCCTGGCGGACCCCACCGCCTGGGAAGCGGCCATCCGCCCGGAAACGCGGTTGTTCTATCTGGAAACGCCGTCCAATCCGCTGATGGAACTGGCCGATATTCAAGCATTGGCGGATTTGGCCCACGCCCACGCTATTTTGCTGGTGGTGGATAATTGTTTCTGCACGCCAGCTTTACAGCGGCCGTTCGAGCTGGGCGCGGATTTGGTGATTCACTCTGGCACCAAATATCTGGATGGACAGGGCCGTTGCGTCGGCGGAGCGGTGGTGGGCGATGCGCAGCGGGTTGGCAAGGACATCTTCGGCTTCCTGCGCACCGCCGGACCCAGCCTCAGTCCGTTCAACGCCTGGGTGTTTCTCAAGGGCCTGGAAACCTTGCATCTGCGGATGCGCGCGCACAGCGCGGCGGCGCTGCAACTGGCGCAATGGCTGGAAACCCAGCCAGCGGTGGAGCGGGTCTACTATCCTGGCCTGCCCTCGCATCCGCAGCATGAATTGGCGAAACGGCAACAGCGTGGTTTCGGCGGGATCGTCTCCTTCGAGGTGCGCGGCGGGCGAGAAGCAGCTTGGGCGCTGATCGACGCCACTCGGCTGATTTCGGTCACCGCCAATCTGGGCGATGCCAAATCCACCATCACCCATCCCGCAACGACCACGCATGGCCGGCTGACGCCCCAGGAGCGGGAACGCGCCGGTATTCGGGAATCGCTGGTGCGGATTTCGGTGGGACTGGAAGAGGTCGCTGACTTGCAAGCCGATCTGGAGCGTGGGTTGCGCCGGCTGGCATGATCAAGGCGATCACCTTCGATCTGGACGATACCCTCTGGGATATCTGGCCCGTGGTGGAGCGGGCCGAGGAACTGTTGCACGATTGGTTGGCGGCGCGTTACCCCCGCATCCCGGAGCGGTTCACGCCATTGGAACTGCGGGAACTGTCCAGCGAAGCGAGCATGGTCTGCCCGGATCTGGCCCATGACCGGACTTGGCTGCGCAAGATGGCGCTGCGTCTGGCGGCGCGGCGGGTGGGATACACGGAATTTAACGTGGAAGGTGCGTTTGCGGTGTATTTCATCGCCCGCAACGCGGTGGAGCCATACGCCGAGGTGCGCCCCACGCTGGAACGACTGGCCCAGCATTACACCCTGGCGTCGTTATCCAACGGCAACGCCGATTTGCGACTGATCGGGCTGGACGATTTATTCAGCGTTTCGCTCAATGCCGTCGAAGTGGGCGCGGCCAAACCGGAACCGCCGATGTTCGAGGAGCTATGCCGGCTGCTGCGGGTGCGGCCAGACCAGGTCGTTCATGTCGGCGATGATCCGGAGCATGATGTTCTGGGCGGCCAGAACGCCGGTTTTCGCACCGTGTGGGTCAATCGCGCTGGTCGGGATTGGCCCGGCGGGCCGAGGGCGGATGCGGAAATCAGTAATCTGGCGGAATGCGAGGCGGTGCTGGCGGCTTGGGAACGACGCGGCTGAATCCGGTCGCGCCGCTCGAACGGAACGTAAAATCAGCGCTAAGGTGATTTTCTATAAAGGTTCTTCGAGGATTCATGTGGAGCCAAACGCAGAAGTGTGTCATTTAGAGGCGATTATTTTTAAGCGATTTATCGAGTTCAGGATACGGCTCGATGGGAGAGCAAAATCTAATGACGGAAGCTGAATGGTTTGAGCAGATTTTAGGGGTTAAAGAAATCCGAGTTGATCGGATTGATTGGCAAGAACGGGCGCTCCGTATTGATTATGACTTCTGCTTCTCCCTTTTATCAGAAGTCTTTGGAAGAGTAAAAAGACCATGAACCATAGCAAGAAAAACAGACCAATTTCACTCTAAGGCATTCCATTTCTTATTATTATGCTGAATATCAGTTTTAGGCGCTACGTAATTGTGTAATATCTTTACTGGGAGGACAGCCGAACAGACGGCTGTATTCACGACTGAATTGCGAGAGGCTGGCATAACCCACCTGAAAGCTTGCCCTGCTGACATCCACTCTTTTCGTCATGATGAGATTGCGTGCTTCCTGCAATCTCAGTGATTTTTGGAATTGCAGCGGACTCATTGAAGTCAGCGATTTAAAATGGTTATAGAAGGATGAAGGACTCATCCTTGAAATAGCGGCGAGCTCTTCCACTTTGATTGATGTGGCATAGTTTTCCTTAAGCCACGAAATAGCCTTTGAAACCTTTTGCGCATGGGAATCCGTGATGCCGATTTGCGCGATAGAAGGACCCATCGGGCTTCGTAGCAGGCGAATGAGACTTTCGTCAATGACCAACGGTACCAGAAGATCGGCATCTTCTTGCTGCACGATTAGGTTCATGAGCCGGATGGCGGTAGTTACGATTTTTGGATTGTTGTGGCCGACATAGATGGCCTGAGTGTTCGGCGTTTTCGGTACCCCGCACGGGAAAACTTTCAAAATCAGATCGATCAGTTTCTGCGGATCGATGTGTATGACCAGGCAAAGATAGGGTTCTTCCGGGCTGGCTTTGATGATACTGGCGCCGATCGGCACTTCGGCGGCATACACCACCATACGGGATTCGTTGTATTCGTAGGATTGCTGTGCCAGCGAAACACGCTTTGCGCCTTGGGCCACGATGCACATCCCCGGCTGACTCATGGTGTGCGTCGTTTCGGCGGTCGTCTTGGTCTCCTTGACCACATGCAACCCGTATCCTGATAAATCGAAGCGCCCGTCGTACGGGGCGAACTTGGCAATCAAGTCTGCCAGTTTTTTCAAATCCTCACTGTCCGGTGGATAGTCATCATCCCCAGTTTTCGCAAAAGAGACCAGGTTTTCATTGAACTGAAGCATGGTTCCTCATCTTGCTCTCGGCGGTTTTATCATTGTTCATGACGGGCCCCCGGTTTCAAGAGAGTTGAGCAGAGGCGCCGTGATGTTTTTTGCTGCGCGGTGGCGACGCAACGGCCTGACGATAAAAATGACCACCAGCGCCAAGGCCAGCGCCAGTATCTCCGCCCCGACGGTAAAGGTGGAGGCGATGCGGTGGGTGAGCAACGCGCTCCCGGTCAGCGTAGTGGAATTCGCGGCGGCAAACACCGCGACCAGAACGGAAAAGCCGAGCGAACCGCCCAGTTGATGTGCGGCGTTCACCAAGCCGGAGGCCGCGCCGGCATCTTGATGTTTGACCCCGGTGATAGCGGATGCAGTCAGCGGGCTGAGCGTCAGGCCCAGACCCATGCCGATCAGCAGCATGGGTAAGGCTACCCCGGTGAGATAGGAGGTACCGACCGACAGTTGACTGATCCAGGCCATGCCGGTCATGAGAATCAGCAACCCACTCGCCAGCAACGGTCCATTGCCATAGTGCCTGGTCAGACGCGGCACGATCATCGCGCCGAAAAATTGCAGGATGGTCAGGGGCAGGAAGGCGAACCCGGCTTCCAGCGGCCTGAAGCCTTTCACGACTTGCAAATATTGCGTGATGTAGAAAAAGAAGCTGAATACCGCGCCCAGCATCAAAACGCGGGTGACATAGGCGCAGTTGCGCTCGGCGCTGGCGAAAAGGCGCAGCGGCATGATGGGTTGCTTGGCGCGCCATTCATTCAGTACAAACAATGCCAAGATCAGTAGACCCGCCGCTAGAGGGAAAAGTGTGCTGCGATTGGTCCAGCCGTGCGCTTCGGAATGGACGATCGCATAGACCAGAGACGTCATGCCCAGCGTCGAACTCAGCGCTCCAATCAGATCGAAATTCCCCGAATGGTGTTCGGTTTCGTCGATGTAGCGCAAGGAAGCCGCAATCAGAATCGCGGCAACGGGCAGGTTGATAAAGAATCCGGCGCGCCATGAAATCAGGTCGGCGATAATGCCACCCGCCACTAATCCGACACTGGAGCCGATCCCGGCGGTCGCGCCGTAATAAGCCACGGCGCGAGTGCGTTCCTCGCCTTCGGGGAAATTGACGGTCAACAGCGCCAGCGTGGACGGCGCCAGCAAGGCCGCGCCGATGCCTTGCAAGGCGCGCGAGGCGATCATCCACGCTGCCGACTGGGTGAAACCGATCAGCAGTGAAGCAAAGGCGAAAATACTCAAGCCCACGATGAACAGGCGTCGCCGCCCCATTAAGTCACCGCCGCGCGCGCCCAGCAACAGCAGCCCGCCGAAGGTCAGCGTATAGGCATTTTGTACCCAGGATAGGCCGACTTCCGAAAAGCCGAGCGTATCCTGGATTTTCGGCAGCGCCGTAATCACGATTGAAATGTCCAGGATGATCATCAGGTAGCTTGCCAGGATGATCGCGAGGATCGGGATGCGTCGTGGGGCGATGCCGTGGGTCATCGTGATTCACCTGACCTGATCAGTGGGCCACTGCGGCGGCTGGCTATTTGAGAGAGGCCATGTCGATGACGAAACGGTATTTCACATCGCCTTTGACCGTGCGGTCATAGGCAGCGTTGACGTCCTTGATCGCGATCGTTTCGATATCGCAGGTGATGTCGTGCTCTCCGCAGAAATCCAACATTTCCTGTGTTTCCGGCAGTCCGCCGATTAGCGACCCGGCCATGGAGCGGCGGCGGAAGATAAAGGGAATGCCATTCACTCGGGTCAGCGCCTCGACCGCGCCGACGATCACCATGGTGGTGTCTCGTTTCAGCAGGGCCATGTAAGGATCGACGTCATGGCCGACGGGAATGGTGTTGAGCAGGAAATCGAAGCTGTTTTGCGCGGCCTGCATCGCCGCCTCATCCGTCGACAACAGGACTTCATCGGCCCCGAGCTTTTGCGCATCTTCGCCTTTCTTGGGCGAGGTGGTGATCATCACCACATGGGCGCCCATGGCATGAGCGAATTTGACCCCCATATGGCCCAGGCCGCCCAGGCCGATGATCCCGACTTTCTGACCTGGACTGACCTTCCAGTGGCGCAGTGGGGAATAGGTGGTGATGCCGGCGCAGAGCAAGGGTGCGGCAGCGGCCGGGTCAAGATTTTCGGGAACGCGCAGCACGAAGCGCTGATCGACCGTGATCTTGTCGGAATAGCCACCGAAGGTGAAGGGGTGGGGGGTACCGCCGATCTTGTCTTCGCCACCGTAGGTTCCGGTAAAGCCGTTTTCGCAATATTGCTCCAGCCCTTCTTCGCAGGCGTCGCAATGGCGGCAGCTGTCGACCAGACAACCGACCCCGACCAGATCGCCGGGCTTGAATGAGCTGACTTGATCGCCCACGGCGCTGACCCGCCCGACGATTTCATGGCCAGGCACAAACGGGTATTGGGTCCAGCCCCATTCATTGCGGGCCGAATGGATGTCGGAGTGGCAGATACCGCAGTACAGAATGTCGATGACGACGTCTTCCGGCCGGGGTTCGCGACGTTCGAAGCTGAACGGTTGCAGTGCGCCGGTGGGGGAGTCGGTAGCATATCCAATGGTTTTCATCATGTTAGGCTCTCCGTTAGGTTCTATCTGGGTTGTCGACGTATCTTTGCATCGCGGCCGGGTAACGGTCGCCCTGGATGGTAATTTCTGCGGCGGCCCGCTCGATGTTGGCAAGGTCGGTCGGTGTCAGTTCCAGCGTCGCCCCACCGAGATTTTCCGCTAGCCGGGGTGCTTTGGTCGTGCCGGGAATGGGCACGATCCACGGCTTTTGCGCCAGTAGCCAGGCCAGGGCGACCTGGGCCGGCGTGGCGTTTTTGTCCTGGGCGATTCCGCTGATCAGCGCAACCAGCGCCTGATTGGCCTTGCGGTTGGCTTCCGTAAAACGCGGAATGTTCCTGCGCATGTCGTTGTCGGCAAGGGCGGTGCTCTCGTCGATCTTGCCCGTCAAGAAGCCCCTGCCCAGTGGGGCGAAGGGCACGAAGCCAATGCCCAGTTGTTCCAGTGTCGGCAGGATTTGTTGTTCCGGTTCGCGCCAGAACAGCGAATATTCGCTTTGTAGGGCGGTGACCGGTTGCACGGCATGGGCTTTGCGGATGGTCGATACGCTCGCTTCCGACAGGCCGAAATGCTGGACTTTGCCTTCGGCGATGAGGTCCTTCACCGTTCCGGCCACATCTTCGATCGGCACGGATGGATCGACGCGGTGCTGATAAAACAGATCGATGCGGTCGGTGCGCAGACGTTGCAAAGAGGCTTCGGCGACCTGTCGGATGCGTTCCGGGCGGCTGTCCAGTCCTTTGGCCGTCATGCCGTCCTGAAAACCGAATTTGGTGGCGATCACCACCTGATCGCGGATGGGTTGGAGCGCCTCGCCCACAATGTCTTCGTTGGTGAAGGGGCCGTAGGCTTCTGCCGTGTCGAAGAATGTCACCCCCAGTTCGACGGCGTGGCGAATGAGCTGAATGGCTTCTTCCCGGCGGATACCCGATCCGTAGCCGAAATTCAGCCCCATACAGCCAAAACCAAGTGCGGAAACCTCCAGTCCATTATGACCCAAGGTACGTTTTTGCATGGTCTTCCTCCGTTTGCAATGCAGGCTGCTTGACTGTCGAGGTGGGCTTTCATAATAAATTTTTGGAGGGAAATAGCTTGCCTAAAACTACAAACATTATGCCTATCTCTACTTAATCACGAATACGATTTTGTAGTTTAATTTCTCCAAACTCGGCAAAATGTATGACATTGTTATTGGCCTCTTTAATCAACCAATATGAATTTTGGGTTTTGGTATGAAATCCACGTCTGGAACACTACCAGCCCTTCCTCGGCACCCGTCGCCCCTACTATGGGTTTCCCATCCTTTTCCGCCAGATTGGCAAAGATGGCGTCCGTTTCCGGGAGTTTTTTGGCTTGGCTTTGACCACCGGGTGCGGACGGTAGCCGTTGCGATGGAGAACCTCGGCCATCGTACTGGGCGACGGTAACACCTCCTCGGAGAAACCCTGCGCGCGGAGCTGTCGCACGGCTTCCGCCGTTGTCAGTCGAGTGTACGCGAGCGTCCTGCGGAAGGTCAGGTCTTGTTGACAGTGCGATTCGGCCAAGACTTAGAGCGCTTTCGCCACCGGAGGTGCAGCGATCAGACACCGGATCGCACCATGTGTTAGACCTTTCGCGAGCGGTTGACGGTGGCGAAGGCAGGAGAGGCGCTGTTCGAGGAGGTGCGCCGTCAACTGGCCCGGCACGGTTATATCGCCCGTGGTGGGCAGATGGTGGACGCCCATCTAGTTCTCGCGCCTCGACAGCATCTCACCGAGAAAGAACGGGAGCTGCTGAAAGAGCGGGCGATACCGGTCAACTGGAAGCCGGCCCAGTGCCGGCAGAGGGACACCGAGGTCACCGGGACCAAGAAACACGGCAAATCTTATTTCGGCTACGAGGCCCCGGTCAGCGCCGACCGACGCTACAAGCTGATCCGCAAGGTCAAGAGTCAGTACCGTTTTGGAGAACGACACCCTACACCTGGAAGCGGTACTGGATCACGCTAACACCGGTCGTGATCTTGATGGCGACCAGGGTTACGTCGATGGTGGACGCGAGCGGCGCCTCAAGACCTGAGGCTGGCGCATGCACATTCAGCGTAAGGCTCAGAAGGGCAAGCCGCTGTCCGTCTGCCAGGCGGCGCGCCGCAACATCCGCATTGCGCGGGTTCGGGCGCGAGGCGAACACGTCTTCGCCGTCCTGGAGCAGATGGGTGGGAAGATTCTCCGTTGCATCGGTCTGGATCGAGCGACCGTTCCACTCACGGGGAACGCAGTCACCGACAACCGACGTCGCCTGTGCAGTCTCAAGGCGTGCGACATCACCGCCTTCTAAACTCCCAAGCACCGTCCCGGCGCCGCCGAGATGGGCGGTTTCGGGCAGACAATGAGCCCTTCGGGCCAGGGCAAAAGCCGAAGAATTGCGAGGCTAACGCCTCAGCCTCTTTGTTCGGTCTGTTTTATCGGACTTATCGCCAGTTTTTCGAGGTACCCAAATTGCCTAAATTTTCCCGATCCGACCGGACAACGGCCAAGCAATCGTTTTTGGCGCACCCAAATCCATCCAGGATGCACTCAGGTCGCGATGAAAAACCTCGATGATCCCTTGGAACTTGTCTGTTTTCTCAAACGCCTTGAAGGCCGACCAAGTCGTGAGGTATCCGAAGAGTTGGTGAAAATTCCAGGAAGCGTGCATTTCCATCGCGGGAAATGGTAATTCTTGAAAGGGAAAAGCCAGCGTTTTATAACCCGACTCGACGTGCCTTCGCTCAGGGGGCCAGTGTGCTCCTAAAACATTGTGGTAAAAGTCATGAACGATGGAATTGCAATGCTTATCGTCAACGAACAGGATGCCGTATGTAATTAGTGCAATTATTCCGGCTGGTTTTGAAATTCTCCTTGCCTCGGCATAGAAACGGTCAAGATCCAGCCAATGCGCAGCTTGCGCAACTGTAATGATATCAACGGATTTTTCGGTTAATTGACTGTTTTCCGCCGTAGTGATCTTGTATGTTACGCGGGGATGAATTTCCGCGTTTTCTATTTGTTGCCGACTGGCATCGGTTGCGATGACTTTGCGAAAGTAATTGGCTAGCAGAACCGATAGCTGCCCTGTGCCGCATCCGCAGTCGAGCGCAATTTCCGTATTGACGCAGCATTTTGCCAATTCGGCAGCCAATTCTCGCGGGTATCGTGGCCGGTAATTGGCATAGTCATTCGACTGCGTCGAAAAATAGTCTTTGAACGTCATGATTGAGCGGTCTCGACAGTCGATGGACCGAGGTGGGCGGAAAATCCGGCGGGGCACAAACCGCATAACGCCCGCTGGCATATCGTCTATGTCGAGCGCGATACACCAGCGAGCGTGGCGGCGAAGCGATGTCGCCCGAACACTGCTTTTACATCCTTACATTTTCCATTGTTTCCGCCTTTTTCGTCCTCTTCCGCGCTTTCCGCATCTCCAGTTAACCTGCTGGTTTCACCAAGAAATCGGCTGGCCGTCCCGGAAAAATCCGCCGGTCGGCCCATCATCGGGCAGGGTAGCGGCCCAAACGATGCCGGATGCGCCCTGTTCCACGGTCCGTTCGGCTTGGGGACCGCCCATGTCGGTGCGGACCCAACCGGGACAGACCGAATTGACCAGAATATTGTAGCCCTTGGTTTCCGCCGCCAGGATGCGAGTCAGCGCGTTCAGCGCCGTTTTGGAAATGCGGTAGGCCGGCGACTTGCCTTCCATCTCACTCAACTGGCCCATGCCGCTGGAGACGTTGACGATGCGGCCATAGTGCTGCTGCTTCATCAGTGGCGTCAGTTCTTGCACCAGCAACAGAGGGCCATAGAGGTTGGTTTTCAAGGTCGCCGTCAGCGTTTCCAGGCTGGTGGCGAATACACTAGCGCCCCCGATCTCCTCGGAGCCATGACTGTCCAGATAGACGCCGGCGTTGTTGACCAGAATATCCAGCCGGCCATAGCGGCTGTGAATGAATCCGCCCAGATCCGCGACGCTGCTTTCCGAGGTGACATCCAAGGCGTGGAATGCCACGTCCAGGCCATCCGCCAGTAATTTTTCCAAGGCCATTTCGCCCTTGCCAGCGTTACGGCTGGTGAGGATTACGCGGATGTCGCGCTTGGCCAGTTGTCGGGCCGTTTCCAGACCGAGGCCGCGGTTGGCTCCCGTGACGATCGCCACTGGTTTGCTGCTCTTACCGTTCAACATCGTCTTATCCTCCTCTGGCCGCTGGTTTCCGGCGTCGAGCCGAGTCCCAGCGTTTAATGACATTCATCGTGTGTTGTTTTATTCACACGAGTTTGTTGTAAATACTAACAGCATCCGAGGGCTAGTAAAAACAAAAACCTACTACGGGGAGCGCCGCGCCGCGCTGCGGGGACATGGCTTTCGAAGAGTTGTCGAGAAACCACAAGTGGATTTGGAGAAATCTCATGGAGTCGATTCCCAGCCGGTTTTGGATTGGTCCGGTCGGTGGGGAACCAGCTCCACGGTGATATGGATGAGGGAGTTCGCCAATTCTCAGCAGGTTTTGATGGTTCGCGGGATAAACCGGGATGGGCCGAAGCGAATCCCGGCATCACCCGCTGGAACGTGCTTTGCTCAACGCGGCTCGAAATCGCGTGGATCGCCCAACAAATATCGCCCGGTCAGCTTGTGAAACGCGCTTGAGGTGCGCGGACCCGCGCGTCCATCCACCTTCAGGTAAGTCCCTGGTAACGTATTCAGGAACCGTTGCAGCGTTTCCACCCAAGGCGAGGTTTCCGCCTCGGTGTAGCGCAGCGTGGGCGTGGATTCACTATCGGTGGTGAACTCGATCAAATCGCGTTCCGCCAGCCGCCGCAGCAATACCGCCACGCCACCACGCTGGGCGATGGCGGTGGCGTTCCAGACATCGTCCGCGACGTATTTGCCCTGGCCGTAGTAGGTCGAGTAGTTCCATAGGTAGGGCGAGGGCACTTCGGGATGATACAGCCGGTAATTCCAGCCGCCATGGCCTTCCAGCTTGAACAGGGCGCCGGCGATGCTCCAGTCCGTCCACTGGTCGAAGTGGTACAGGCATAGGGCGTCGGTGGCGCTGTCCTCCCATCCGAATGGTGGCTCGCCCTCGACCGGTCGCCCGTCTGGCAGGTGGCGGGTGCGTTCGGTCAACGAATCGCCATTGTGTAGGTGAACGGTGAAATCGCGGCCGGTTTCCGCTTCGTGTAGCACCGCCACCACGAACCAAGGCACGTTCGATCGCCGCCCCACTGTTCGGTAACGATCCCGGTCCGCCATGATGGCGTCTACCCGCTGCTCCACCTCGGCGGCGCGTTCCGGGCGAATCACGCAGGCGGCGAACAGGCGCTGGTATTCATGTTGCAACTCTGGCGTCAAGGCAATACGACTCACGAGGACTCCCTATTGGTTTTTATGATGGCGAGCGTTGCGGGCGCGCGAAGCGCCGCTGAATTCTGCTAAATTTGCCTACCATGATACCAGCCCCATTTCCCCTGCTGGCGCGGGCCGCTCCGGATGCGCCCATCGCCTGGTGGCGTGGACAACCCATCAGCCAGGCAACCTTTCTGCGCCATGTCGCCGGCGTTGCCCGCCGCCTGCCGCCCGCGCGCTTTATCCTCAATCTGTGCGAGGATCGCTACCGGTTCCTGGTCGCGTTCGCCGCCGTGGGCGCGAACGGCCAGACCAGCTTGCTGCCGTCCAGTCGCGCTAGCCTGCATCTGCGCCAATTGGCCGAGGACTATCCCGCTAGTCGCCCACTGGCGGATAGCGACGTTGACGCCGCGTTGGCGCTGGCCGCGCCGGACCATGCCGAATTCGCCATTCCCGAGCTGTCGGGTGAGCATTTGATGGCGATTGCGTTCACTTCCGGCAGCACGGGCCACTCCAAACCCAATCCAAAAACCTGGAATGAACTGGTTTGCGGCGCGGAACAGGCGCGACGCCGTTTTGGATTCGCGCCGGGCATGACGATTGTGGCGACCGTGCCGCCGCAGCACATGTACGGTCTGGAAACCTCGATCATGGCGCCGTTGGTCAGCGGTGCGCGCGTGCATGGTGGGCGTCCGTTCTTCCCGGACGATGTGCGCGCCGCGTTGGACGCCGTGCCGCCGCCGCGCGTGCTGGTGACTACCCCGATTCATCTCCAGGCCTGCGTTCAAGCGGGCTTGCACTGGCCGCGCCCGGTGTTCCTGATCTCGGCGACCGCGCCCTTGCCTTCCACGCTCGCCGCCCAGGCCGAGGCGATGTTCGCCGCGCCAGTGCTGGAAATCTACGGCTGCACCGAGGCCGGTTCGATTGCCAGCCGCCGCACGCTGGATGGCGACCGCTGGCGGCTGTACGACGGGTTCCAGTTGCGCGACGGTTCCCTGGCCGGTGCCCATCTGCCGGAGCCGGTCACCCTGAATGATGTGATCGAGGAATGCGGCGCGGACGAATTCAGACTACTGGGCCGTCGGGAGGACTTGGTCAACATCGCCGGCAAACGTACCTCGCTGAGCTATCTCAACCATCAATTGCAAGGAATCGAAGGAGTGGCGGAGGGTGTTTTCGTGATGCCCGCCGAGGCTGGAACCGAGGTGCGGCGATTGCTGGCCGTGGTCGTCGCGCCCGGCCTGAGCGAGCGGCAATTGCTCGCCGCCCTGGCGGAACGGCTTGATCCCGTGTTCCTGCCCCGACCGCTCATCAAGGTGAGCGCTCTGCCGCGTAGCGATACGGGCAAAGTGACGCGCGCCGCCCTGCTAGCCCTGATCACCGCGGTTCGTCCCTCCGCCTTGTCCGTGCATGAAGCCTGAATCGCCGCGCCGCGCCGCCGCGCCCCAATCGCTCCCAAATCCTGTCGGACACCAGACCATCGCGGCCGATCATCCCAGCCTGGCGGGACATTTCCCCGGTCATCCGATTGTGCCGGGCGTGGTGATCCTGGAAGAAGTGACGGAGGCGTTCGAGGCGTGGCGCCCGGAGAGTCGAGTCATCGGCGTGCCCGTGGCGAAGTTTCTGGCGCCGCTGCGGCCAGGGCAGCCATTCACCGTTCGGTTTACGGAAACCGGCGCGCGCGGGATTCGGTTTGAATGCGTTCGGGATGACGGTCAGACGCTCGCGCGGGGTTGCCTGACTGTCGTTCGCGCCGGTGGTTAGCCGCCGCCCGATTCCACGCTGTCGCGCTTGCGCCCGCAGTAGGCCCGGAACAAATCGAATTCAGTGTGACAGCCCGCCCCATCGAAACCGGCGTCGCGAATCGCCTGGAGGATGGTCTCGGGCGGGATGCAGTGCTCGATGGTATCCCAGTAATAATGCATCAGCGTTTGCAGGTCCCGCTGGCCAGTGGTCAGCCAGCCGAGCAGTGGCACCAGCCGTCCCAGATAGCACTTGAGCAAAGCACGCTTGACCGGGTGAGCAGGCCGGGAAATTTCCAGGATCAGTAGCGCGCCGCCTGGCCGCAGCACCCGGTGGAACTCGCGGAAGGTGGCGTTGAGATCGGTGATGTGGCGCAGCGCGTAGCCCATGCTGACCAGATCGCAACAGGCGCTGGCAACCGGCAATTGCTCCATCAGTCCCTGAATCAGTGGAATACCCAGCGAGCGACGCACCTCGGCCAGCATTCCGGCGCTGATGTCCAGTCCGATCACCGCTTGGGAATCGCCGGTGATGGCCAGCGCCTGCCGGGCTACCAGCCCGGTGCCGATGGCGACATCGAGTACGACCATGCCTGGGCGCAATCCGGCTCGCAGCAGCGCTTGACGGCGGTACCAGCCCCCGGAACCGAAGGATAGCAATCGGTTGATGTGATCGTAGTGGCGAGCGGTGCGGTCGAACAACCCGCGCACGAAAGCCGGTCGTTGCGTCAGATCGGGGTAGTAGTCCGGCAACACCGGATGGGGTCCGAGGGGTGTATCCGGTTTCGCGAGGTGGGCCCTGGATTCCTGAGTCCTTGATTTTTCCAACCTTTGACCTCTAGCCTTTGGGCGCTGGCGCTAAGTTTTTGTGATTGCCAGCCCTTCGATTTCGATCAGCAAATCTCGCCGGCAGATGTCGGCGTGCAGGAACAACAACGGAATACCTGGCCCGAACGCCTGGGCGATCCGCGCGCGCGCCAGTTCTGGATCGAAATCGGATCGCGCGTACGCCCGGAACAGCACTGGGTGCAGCGGGACCGGCGTCCGTTGGTTGGCCTGGGTGATCAGCGCCGCCAGATTCAACAGGGTTTCATCCAACTGCGTCATCGGATCAGCGTGCTGGCTGGCGTGACCGACGATACTGGCGGTGCCGGAAATATAAAGATGGCAATCTCCCGTCTCCCAGCGTTTCAGGATGGCCCGCGAGAACGAGGGGCTTTGCGGACCGTACTGGAGCGGATAACGAAACGCGCTGATTTGACGGGAATTTTCGATTTGCCAGCCCGCTTCCCGCGCGGCCAGCGCGTACAACCGCAGGCCGGGTTCGCGGGTTCCGATGGCGGAAGCCGCCGGCAGGTGGGTTTCCTGTTCCGCCCGTTCCGCCCGCAGGGCCGCGTGTCGGCCCACGCAAAACGCCCGATACCGTTCCAGCCCGCCGACCTCCTGGTTGATGGCGGGAAAATAATTCCAAATCCGCAACAGGTGCGAATAGCCCCTGGCCCGGGTCGCCGCGAACAATCGTCGATAGGCGGTGGTGGTCAGGGAGCTTAAGGCTTCTGGGGCCGACTCATCCAGATGAAGATGCAGAAACAGGACATTGCCGTTATCCACATAATGCACGCCGTCCAGAGCGCCGGTTTGCGTGGACCGCGCGCCGAGCCAAATCTCGGCGGTCGCGTCACCGCCCCGCTCCGGCAAGGGAATGACGCAAACCCGATGGTCGGCGAGAGGAACGGTCGGCGAACTGAACCGGATCGACGCCAGCAGGCGGTTATCGTTCGACCAAGCATCCGCCGTCGCGGCGTCGCAGTAAAAAGCGGTGAAGGGCGTCATGCGGCAGGATCGCGTGAATCGGACTCGTTCAAGGTGAAGTAGCGGAACGGAACAGTCGAGGGGAAAGAGGTCCAGTAGGCATTTACGCTGCGAAATCGGACAGTTGCAAGTTTTGATCAGGAGGCATGGTATAGTTTAATGGCGGATGCGCAAACCCTGACAGCATTATCGCCGATCCACATCCTATTTCATCCTCATGAGGTTACCCATGGAAGTTCTCTCGCCGTTCGAGTTGGAGGTGGCTCGACTGCTGGTTGAGACCCTGCATCTGGAAGATATCCAACCGGAAGACATTGGGCCGGAGTGGCCACTGTTCGGCGATGGGCTGGGCCTGGACTCCATCGACGCATTGGAACTGGCGCTGGCGATTTCCAAGACCTATGGGTTTCAACTGCGTTCCGAGGATAAGGACAACCGGCGCATTTTTGCCTCGCTGCGGGCGCTGAGCCAGCACATTGTCCAACAGCGCACCCGTTGAGGACGGGTCGGGCCGCGGGAGATTGTTTTGACACCAGGCCGGAAAAGCGGAATTTTGATCGTCACTGTTTTTCGTGCGTAGCGATGAGTCGATTTGCATGGAGTACCGTATGCACGTTGGTTGCACTGGGACTAATCCTGATATTGATGGATCCAGAAGGGTGTCGACCTTTTGTGCTGATGAGTTTGTGTGGGGGTTACGTTGTACTCCTGGCCATCGGTTCGTTGACGCCGCGCCTGGATTTCTACCTGCGCGCGGCCCGGCGTGGGCCGACCGACCGGCCATGGGTCGCATTGACCTTCGACGATGGTCCCGATCCAGCGACCACGCCGTTATTGCTTGAGTTGCTGCGGCGCGAACGGATCGCCGCCACATTTTTTTTCGTGGGCGAAGCCGCGCGTCGCTACCCGGATCTGGTTGCGCGAGTGGCCGCGGAAGGCCACCTGATCGGCAATCACTCCGACCGGCATGGTTACCGCTGGACGGTGGCGTCCACCGAGCGGTTATTCGCTGAATTCGCGGCAGCCAACCAAACGCTCGCCGATCTTTCGGGTCAGCCGCCGCGTTTCGCGCGGACGCCGGCTGGGGTGTCGCGGCCGCATCTGGCCGAGGTCCTGCAACGATTGCGCCTGCGTAACGTCGCCTGGGATGTGCGTGGTCTGGAAGGCTTTTACCGCGATCCCGAACGCATCGCGGCCCGCGTCGGGCGTCGGGCGCGCAACGGTTCGATTATCCTGCTGCACGAGCTTTATTATGGCATGCCGTGTTTCGAGCCTCGGCAGGCGCTGGCGACCGCGCAATTGACCATCGAGCGATTACGCGGGCGTGGGTTTCGTTTCGTGCGCCTGGATCGGCTTTTGGAGCAGGTAGACCCCGTGGCTTTGTCGCGGGACCAGGATACGACGCTGGAAGCGGGCGCGGCTTTGATCGAAAGCGGTGTGGACCCGACGATGGGCTACCGCGACGATGCCGCGCCGCCGGCGAGTCGCGCCGCGTGAGCCAACCGTGGGCGCAATTGCCGGAGCGGGGCAACCCGCTGGTGTTGCAACTGATCCGGTGGATCGCCCTGCGGGTCGGCCGGCCGGTGGGCCGCGTCCTGCTGTATCCCATCACGCTGTATTTCCTGGTGACCGCTCCAGCGGCGCGGCGCGGGTCGCGGTGGTTTCTGCGGCGGGTGCTGGGTCGCGAACCGGGCTGGTGGAGGGTGTTCCGTCACATTCACTGTTTCGCCGCGACCATTCTGGATCGAGTCTACTTTCTGACCGGGCGGTGGCAACCGTTTGACATCGAGATCTTCGGTGATCGGTGCATCGTGGAGCAGGCGGCGTCCGGGCAGGGCTGCATTCTGCTGGGATCGCATCTGGGCAGTTTCGAGGCATTGCGGGCGATAGGCGTCACCTTGCGGCGCTTGCCGATTAAAATCCTGATGAACACTGGCCATAATCGGGGCATCACCGGTCTGTTGAACGCCCTGAATCCGGCCCTGGCCCAAGCCATCATTCCCATCGACGGGCCGGATACCCTGCTTCGGGTTCAGGAAAGCGTGGCGCGGGGTTATATGGTCGGGGTGTTGGGGGATCGGGTGATCGCGGGCGAAAGGGCGGTGCGTGTCCGGTTTTTCGACCGGGAAACGGCGTTTCCAGCCGGGCCGCTGCTGCTGGCGGCGCTGGCGGACTGTCCGGTCATCCTGTTTTTCGGCCTGTATCGCGGCGGCCGTCGCTACGAGATCCATTTCGAGCGGTTGGGGGAGCGGATCGCGCTGGATCGGCGGCGGCGCCAGGAACAACTGACCGTCTGGGTTCAACGCTACGCCGACCGGCTGGAATATTATGCGCGCCTCGCGCCTTATAACTGGTTCAATTTTTACGATTACTGGGGGGATGAGGGATGAAGGGGGGAGCGACGGCGTCCCGGCGCTTCGCCCGGCAACTCGGCATGGGTTGGGATGGCTTGGCGATGTTGGCGCTGTCGAATCTGCTGCTGTTGGCGACCTTGGGCCTGAGCGGACTATGGTTGCTGCGCCGGGTTTGGCGCATCGCGCGCGCCGCGCCAGTTGCCGGGGTTCATGGGGACTGGGTCGTGGTGCTGGGCGCACGGTTGATTCACGACCAGGTCGCTCCCGGTTACGCTCGCCGGTTGCGCCGGGCCGCCGCGCTGCATCAGGCCAATCCCCGGCGGCGGATTCTGCTGGTCGGTGGTCACACCGGCGGCAGCGTCAGCGAGGCCGAACGTGGTCGGGAATTTCTGCTGGGACTCGGCCTCCCGGCGGCCCGCCTGTTCATTGAGGACCAGTCCTTGAATACCCTGGATAACCTGCGCCAGGCGCGGCAATTGCTGGCCGGGGATGGCGCGCGCCCCTTCGTGCTGGTGACCAGTCGTTACCATCTGGCCCGCAGTCAGGCGCTGGCGCGCGGGTTGGATTTGCAGCCGGTGTTGTGCGCCGCCGAGGACCGTTTGCGCCTTGATCCATGGACGCTATGGCGGCTTGGCCTGGAAGCCTGGTATCTGCATTGGTACGAGGTGGGCAGGGCTTGGTCGCGTTGGACTCGGAACCGGCATAGCCTGGCGCGGATTACTTGACGATGATCCACGGAAGTCGCGGAAAGCATGGAAGGAAAGACCCGAAACAGGGTGACCCCGCCCGGTCGGGGGATGGTTTCGTGGTGGACAAGGCGCAAATCCAGACCCTGATTCCGCATTCCGGCGCCATGTGCCTGTTGGAGGGAGTGACGGCCTGGGATGAGGATGGCATCGTATGCGTGACTCGAACCCACCACGATCCCGTCAACCCATTGCGCCGGCGGGGCCGGCTGGCGATGCTGCACGCCTGCGAATACGGAGCGCAGGCGGCGGCGATTCATGGCAGCCTGCGCGCGCGGGCGGCGAAGCAAAGTGCCCAGGCCGGCTATTTGGCGGCTTTGCGCGACGTGCGCTGGTTCGCCGAGGACTTGGCTGCGGTGGACGCGCCGCTGGAAGTGACCGCCCGTCTGGTATTGGGCGATGCCGACCATTGCATTTACGCGATCCAGATTAGCGCCGCTGGCCAGGTGTTGGCGGAAGCCCGAATCACCATCGCGCCACAACCCCAAAATGGAGGCGATGGGTGAAGCGCTGGATAGGGTTATTGCTGTGCTGGCCACTAATGGGCCTGGCCGGCGATGACCCGCTCGCCCAGGTCATGCGGGCGCTGGCGGCGGTGCCGGCGGTGGAAGCGACGTTTCGAGAGGAAAAGACCTTGGCGATGCTGAATGCGCCGTTGGTCGCCACTGGCGTGTTGTACTATCGCGCCCCTGATTTTCTGCGCAAGCAAACCCTGCATCCGCAACCCGAGGATTACGAAGCGGATGGCCACTGGTTGACGGTCGAAACGCCGGAGGCCGGGCGTCGGCAGTTCGATCTCAATGGCTATCCGCAACTGCGCCCCTTTGTCGAGGCGATCCGCGCCACCCAGGCTGGCGACCAGGCGGCGCTGGAGCGTTATTACCAGTTGGAATTCCAGGGAACGCCCGCCGCCTGGAGTCTGCGTCTGACGCCTCGCGGCGTGGATGCGCAACGCTACGTGACCGCCATCGTGCTGCGGGGTCGGAATGGCCGGATCGATAGCGTGGAGACACTGGAAGCGGACGGCGATCGCGCCACGATGACCATCACCCCGCGTTGAGCCGACCCCCATGCCGCGCTGGTCCATTCCGCTGCTCTGGTTGCTGGCCGCGCTGGGTTGCGGCTGGATCGTGCTGACCACGCCAGTCGCCGCCGATCTGACCCTGTTTGCCGCCCGCGCCGATCCGGTGGCGGAACTATTGCTGGAACAATTGCGTAGCGGCCCGACGACGCGGCTGATCCTGCTCGGGTTGGCCGGCGCCACGGAACCCGAACGCGCTGCCGTCAGCCAGCGGCTGGCGGAACGGCTGCGGGCCAGCGGTGGGTTCGCCCGGGTAGCCAACGGCGCGGACGCCCTGCCCGAAGCGGAATTGCAGGTGCTGTTCGCCCACCGCTATCAGTTGAGCCCGGCCGTTGCCCCGGAACGCTTCACGGTGGACAGTTTGCGCGCTGGTTTGCAACAACGCCTGGCGGAGTTGCAATCGCCGCTGGCGGTGTTCCAGAAACGCTGGCTGGCGGGTGATCCCACCGGCGAGTTGCTGACGTTGCTCGAACAGTGGCGGAGTGGCTTGCGCGAGCCGGCCAAACGGTTGGGCGTCTGGTTTTCACCGGATGGGGAACGCGCGCTGTTGCTGGTCGAAACCCGCGCCTCCGGTTACGACCTCGCCGCCCAGCGCGAAGCGGTGACCGCCATTCGCACGGCCTTCGCCGTTGCCCACGCGGGAACCGACGCGCGTCTGGAAATCAGCGGTCCCGGCGTGCTGGCGACGCTGGCGGCGGACGCGATCCATGCCCAGGCGGAGTTCCTGAGCACGCTGGCCCTGGTGGCGGTGGTGCTGATTTTGCTGCTGGTTTACCGTTCGGCGCGCACGGTCTGGCTTGGGGCGTTGCCGATGCTGGCGGCGTTGCTCACCGGCGCGGCGGCGGTGGGCCTGGTCTTCGGCAAGATATACCTCATCACCCTGGCGTTCAGCATGACCCTGCTTGGCGAAACGCTGGATTATCCCACCTACCTGTTCAGCCATCGGCGGGCGACGGAAACCGTGGCGGATACCCTGCGCCAGTTGTGGCCGACCTTGCGACTGTGCGCGGCGACCACGATACTCGGTTGTCTGGCGATGCTCGACGCCGATTTTCCCGGCCTGAGCCAGTTGGGTGTATTCACCGTCGCTGGCATCGCCGCCGCCGTGGCGACCACCCGCTGGCTGCTGCCGGTTCTATCGTCGCCGCGCTGGACGCCACCGCGACCAATTGCTGTTGGCGCTTGGGCGGATGCGGCATTGCGCCCACGCCCCCGGCTAGCGCTGGCGTTGGGCGGATGCGGGGCGCTGGCGCTGCTTGTCCTGGTGGTCAAAGCCCCGGCGCTGTGGGAAGACGATCTGGCCGCGCTCAGCCCGGTGCCGCGTGAGTTATTACGACTCGATCAGGATTTACGAACCGCGCTGGGCGCGCCGGAAGTCGGCCATTTGATCGTGGTCACCGCGCCGGACGCCGAAACCGCCCTGCGCCACGGCGAAACCATCGCGGCTTATCTGGATGACCGTCAGCGGGAAGGTCTGCTGGCCGGGTACGACGGTCCGATGCGCGTTCTGCCCAGCGCGCGGACCCAGCGCCAGCGCCAGGCATCGTTGCCGGATGCCGCGACCCTGACCGCCAACCTGAACGCCGCCTTGGCGGGCTTGCCGTTCAAGCCGGGACTGTTCGCGCCGTTTCTCGACGCTGTTATCGCCGCGCGCGCCGCGCCGCCGCTGCGGCCCGAGGACTTGCGCGGTACCTTATTGGGGACACGGGCCAACGCCTTGCTGTTTCCCGGCGAGCGCGGCTGGACCGCGCTGTTGCCACTGAGCGGCGTGCGGGATGCGCGCGCCTTGGCCACCGGTCTGCCCCAAGCCGAGACCAGTCGGGCGTACTATCTGGACCTGCGAGTAGAGACTAACCGGCTGGTGGCCGGCTTCCGCGAAGCGACCCTGGTTCGGATCGGTTGGGGCGCGGCCCTGATCGTGGCGGTAGTCTGGCTTGGATTGCGCTCCTGGCGTCGGGTTGTCGCCGCGCTCCTGCCGGTGGGGCTGACGCTGGTGCTCACCGTGGCGGCCCTGCTGGCGCTGGGCGAACGGTTATCGCTGTTCCATCTGGTTTCGCTGCTATTGGTGTTGGGGGTCGGCGTGGATTACGGGTTGTTTTTCAGCCGACCTGACTTCGATCCGGATTCGCGCCGCCGCACCCTGCACGCGCTGTTGGTCTGCTGCGGTTCGGCCCTGACCGTTTTTGGTATGCTGTCATTTTCCGCGCTGCCAGCACTCCGGGCCATCGGCTTGACGGTGAGTCTGGGCGTGGCCGCCAGTTTTTTGGCCGCCCTGATAGCGGCTCGACCCTTGTTGATCGAGATGAGTTGACCTGATGGCGATCAAGCCGTTGGCGATTGCCGCCTGTACCCTGACCAACGCGCTGGGAGCCGGCCTCGCGGCCTCGCTGCGCGCGCTGCGGCGCGGCGAAAGCGGACTGCGACCCTGCGATTTCGAGGACGCCGAACTGAACACCTGGATCGGCCGGGTCGCGGGGCTGGAAGAGGAACCGCTGCGTGGTGAATTCGCGCCATTCGATTGCCGCAACAATCGGCTGGCGCGGCTGAGTCTGGAGCAGGATGCGTTCGGCGCGGCGGTGCGCGCTGCCCGCGACCGTTATGGCGCCGACCGGATCGGCGTGTTCGTCGGCACCAGCACCTCTGGTATCGGCGCCACCGAGCACGCCTATCGCCAGCGCGACCCCATCACCGGGAGTTTGCCGGCAACCTTCGATTATCGGCATACCCACAACGTATTTTCGGTGGCGGATTTTACCCAGCGCTGGTTGGGTTTGACCGGTGTGGCGTTCGCCATTTCCACCGCCTGCTCCTCCAGTGCCAAGGCGTTTGCCTCCGCTTGGCGGCACCTGCGGGCCGGATTTTGCGACGCCGCCGTGGTTGGCGGTGTGGACAGCTTGTGCCTGACGACCCTGTATGGCTTCAATGCGCTGGGATTGGCGTCCACCCGGCCCTGTCGGCCCTGGGATGTCGAACGCGATGGGTTGAGCGTCGGCGAGGGAGCCGGTTTCGCATTGCTGGAGTGGGCCGAACCGGATGATGACCGCGTGCTGCTGCTCGGTTACGGTGAGAGTAGCGATGCCTATCACATGACCGCCGCCCATCCGGAAGGAGCGGGGGCGGTGCTGGCGATGCAAGGGGCGCTGGCGCGCGCGGACGCGACGCCGACGCAGGTGGACTACATCAATCTGCACGGCACCGCCACGCCGCTGAACGACGCCGCCGAGGACCGGGCGGTCGTGCGCGTGTTCGGGCCGAATACGCCGTGCAGTTCCACCAAGGGTTGGACCGGCCACACCCTGGGCGCGGCGGGCCTTACCGAGGCGCTCTTCGTTCACTTGTGCCTGGAGCATGGCCTGATCCCCGGCACGCTCCATACCCGTCGGCGCGATCCGAAACTGGGCGCGAACATCGTGTTGGAAAACCAGCAGCGCCCGTTGCGAATGGCGCTGAGTAATTCCTTTGGCTTCGGTGGGACCAATTGCAGCCTGCTGTTTGGGCGATCTCCACCGTTTTCTGGAGAAAGGAGCCGAGGTAAGGGGGGGAAATGAATCCGCTCGCGGTGGAAGCAGTGGGCCTCATGGCGCCAGGATTGGCGGGTTGGGCCGCCAGTCAGGCGGTTCTCGCGGGCCAGCGGCCCTATGTCGCCGAGCCGATCCCGGCGGCCATGGCCACGCTGCTGCCGGCCAATGAACGGCGGCGCGTCACCGTCACGATCAAGCTCGCGCTCCAGGTCGCGCAAGAGGCGATGGCCCAGGCGGTCCTCGCTCCTGGCTCTTCCCCCGATACCGGACGAACGGGGTTGGCGGTTCGCACGGTGTTCGCGTCCTCGGGCGGCGACAGCGAGGTGTTGGATAAAATCTGCACGGCGTTGACCCAGCCCGACCGGCTGGTGTCGCCGACCCATTTCCATCAATCCGTGCACAACACGCCCGCCGGTTACTGGGCCATCGCGACGGATTGCATGCAATCCTCGGTGAGTTTGTCCGCCTACGATGGCAGTTTCGTCGCCGGCTTGTGGGAGGCGGTGGCGCTGGCGTGGGCGGACCAGGCGCGCGTGTTGCTGGTCGCCTACGACCTGCCGCCGCCGTTTCCGCTGGCCGAGCACCGCCAGATTGTCGCGCCGTTCGGCGTGGCGTTGTTGCTGAATCCGGCGCCGTCGGCTAACCGGCTGGCGCTGCTGCGGTTGGGGCGAGAGACGACCGGATCGGCGGATCGGTTGGACGATGCGGGCCTGGAACGGTTGCGCGCCGGCAATCCCGCCGCGCGCGGTTTGCCATTGCTGCGCGCCATCGCGCGGGGGGCGGTGGGACGGGTGATTCTGGCCGCTGGCGCAAACGCTACCCTGAGCGTGGAGGTCGAGCCGTGAAGCGGGCGCTGGTCACCGGCGGCAGCGGCGCCATCGGCCGCGCCATTGCGCGACGACTGGCGCGCGATGGGTTGTATGTCATCGTTCATGCCAGTCAGCATCCTGAACGGGCAGCGGATGTGGTGGCCGCCATTCGGGCGGCGGGAGGGGCGGCGGAAAGCGCCACGTTCGATGTCGCCGACCCGGATCGGACCCACCACGTTCTGACAGAGTTGCTTGAAGCCGGCCCGGTCCAGGTGCTGGTCAACAATGCTGGCGTTCATGATGACGCGCCCATGGCGGGCATGTCATCGGCGCAGTGGCGGCGGGTGATTGATGTCTGCCTGCACGGCTTCTTCAACGTGACGCAGCCCCTGTTACTGCCGATGATGGCGACCCGCTGGGGCCGAATCGTCAATATCTCCTCGTTGGCGGGCGTGACCGGCAATCGCGGTCAGACCAATTACGCCGCCGCCAAGGCCGGCCTGCACGGTGCCACCAAGGCCTTGGCGCTGGAACTGGCCTCGCGCGGAATCACGGTTAACGCCATCGCGCCAGGCATCATCGCCGGGCCAGCCAGCGATGCGGTGTTCGATGCGGCGACGATCAAGGCTTTGGTGCCGATGCGCCGCGCGGGAACGGCGGACGAAGTCGCCGATCTGGTTGGATTCCTGGCGTCCGAGCAAGCGGCCTATCTGACCGGTCAGATCATCGGTCTGAATGGCGGCATCGTCTGAAGCGCCATCATGACCATGGCCACCGCCGTCGTCATTCCCGCCTACGACGAGGCCGCCACCATCGCCGACATCGTCCGCCGCGCCCGGCAACAGGTGGAGCGGGTGTTCGTGGTGGACGACGGTTCCCGCGACGACACCGCGATGCGGGCCGAGGCCGCGGGCGCGATGGTGGTGCGTCAGCCGGGGAATCAGGGTAAGGGCGCCAGCCTGTGGTTAGGGATGCAAACCGCGCTGACGCAGGGGGCGGAAGCGGTGGTGACCCTGGACGCCGACGGTCAGCATCGGCCCGAGGATATTCCAAAATTGCTGGAAGCGCGCCAGCGCTGGCCCAGTTGTCCCATCATCGCCGCCCGCCTGGAATGTCGCGAAGCCGCGCCTCGACTGCGGCGCTTCGCCAATGGCATGGCCGACTTCTGGGTATCCTGGGCGGCTGGTTGCCCGATTCCCGATACCCAGTCCGGTTTTCGGCTGTATCCGGCCGAATTCCTGCGTCAGGCGACTGGACCAGAACGGGGACGGCGTGGTTTCGTGTTTGAAAGCGCCCTGCTGATGCAGGCGGGACGCCAGCGGCGTTATCCGAAGGTCGTGGTGATCGAGACGATTTACCACGCCCAAGGCCGCCCCAGTCATTACCGGCCTTGGCGGGATACGTTGCGGATTGTGGATTTGGTGGCGTGGTCGCTGCTGAGACGCGGAATGTATCCCTTGGGTTTACTCCGTTCCTTGCGCCTATTACCATTACCCATGTTTCAGAAGGAAACTTTTTTGCGACATAACGAGGGAGAAACATGAAAATCAGAATATGGCTGGTCCTCATTGGTCTTCTGGCTTTGGCGCTGGTGGGTTGCAGGAGCAATCCGGTTTACAATGTTGAAGGTACGCCGATCAGCACCAGCACGAGCGGCTATAGCCTGAGGGATGTGCGCGATGCCATCCAGCAGGCGGGCGTATCGCTGGGGTGGCAGATGCAGGATGTCAAACCTGGATTGATCGTCGGCACGCTCTATTTACGCGATCACATGGCCCAGGTCGAGATTCCGTACAGTCGGAGCAGCTACAGCATCCTCTACAAGGACAGCCAAAATCTCAATTACGACGGCGCCAATATCCACAGCAACTACAATGGCTGGGTTCAACGCCTCAACGGCGCGATCAACGCGCAACTCAGTCGACTTTGACGCGCGACGCCGGGGAGAAAACGATCTGGTTTGATCCCCGGCGTCTTCATCCCGCGCTTTCCCCCGCCCGATTAGGTAAATCCCGCGAGGCGTGGTACATTCAGCGCCAAGGTTGTCGCGGTGCGGTCCGGTTCGCGCCCCCAAGGTTCCTGACGTTCCTTCTGGAATGGTCGCTGGTGGGTCATTCAACCCCTGGTTCCTCCCGCAAACCTGCTACGGTTCGCCCCTGCCGACGTTCCTCGATTCATCCTTTCAGATCATTCCGCCCGGACCGGTTCCGCGTCGCGCGCATGGACCGGCGGACCTAATTGTAAACGCCATTCCGCGCCAGTCCGCGTGCCCGGCAACCGGGTCCGGGAATTCGCACTGGCGACGCCATGACTCTTACCCGCCACGGCGGGTCATGATTACAGGAGACCGCGCATGAAAACCGTCTTCATTGGCAATTTGCCTTCGGATGCTACCGAGCAGGAAGTGACGGACCTATTCGCCGCCTACGGGCGCGTGCATGGACTGCGACTGACCCGGGATGTGTTTTCCGGCCTTTGCCGGGGTTTTGGCTTCGTCAAGATGGAAGGCCACGAAGCGCGCGCCGCCATCGGTGGGCTCAACGGCCGGGAATTGCGCGGCCAGCGCCTGAAAGTGAACGAAGAACGGGCGGTCAACGCGCGGGGTGGACGCCACCGCTAGCCGGTGGACTTCGCGGACCACGGGAGGCGGCGGCGGTCGAACCAAGCGTATCGCGGAGTCGCTCATGCGCTGGCGCCATCGTTTCATTCCAACCTCCCCAGTGGTTCGTTGGGGGGCGCTGTTGATCTTGGCAATCGGCCTGCCGCTGGCGCTGGATACGATATTGCCACCGCCGCTGGATCGCGCCCGCCGGACCTCGGCGTTGGTGTTGGACCGTCAGGGTCGCATCCTGCGCGCGTTCGCTGCGGCGCCGGGCGTCTGGCGGTTGCCGGCACGGCCCGGGGATGTCGATTCGCTTTACTTGCGGATGTTGCAAGCTTACGAAGATCAGCGGTTCGACGCGCATCCCGGTGTGGATCCCTTGGCGGCGGCGCGCGCGCTGGGGCAATGGGCGCGCCATGGCCGGGTGGTGTCGGGCGCTTCCACGCTGACCATGCAGGCCGCGCGGTTACTGGAACCGCATCGGCGCGATCTGACCGGCAAACTCGGCGAAATGTTGCGCGCCCTGCAACTGGAGCGGCGCCATGCCAAGGATGAGATTCTCGGTTTCTATCTGACGCTGGCGCCGTTCGGCGGTAATCTGGAAGGAGTCCGCGCGGGCGCGCTGGCCTGGTTTGGCAAGGAGCCGACCCAGTTGACGGCGGCGGAAGCGGCGCTGCTGGTGGTGTTGCCGCAAGCGCCGTCACGGCTGCGGCCGGATCGCTTTCCTGACCGGGCGCGGGCGGCGCGCGACAAGGTGCTGGCGCGCATGGGCCAGCTTGGCGTGTTGACTGGGCGGCAGGTCGAGGAAGCTCGGCAGGAACCGCTCCCGACCCGGTTGCGCCCCTTGCCCTTCCTGGCCCCGCATCTCACCGGCCGATTACGGGCGGCGCGGCCCGACGCGGCGCTGCACTCCACCTTCATCGACCGGAGTTTGCAGCAAACCTTGGAAACGTTGGTTCGCCAGCAGCAATCCGCGCTGGAACCGGAAAGCAGCCTGGCGATCCTGGTGGTCGCCCACCGCGACCGGCGGGTGCTGGCTTACGTCGGTGCCAGTGATTTTCACGATCCGCGCCGCGCCGGGCAGGTGGACATGATCCGGGCGGTGCGTTCGCCGGGTTCGACCCTGAAGCCGTTGGTCTACGGTCTCGGCTTCGACGATCTGCTGATCCATCCCGAAACCTTGATCGAGGATGTGCCCACCCGCTTCGGCGGCTACAGTCCCACCAACTTCCGTAATACCTACGCTGGGCAGTTGACGGTGCGCGAGGCTTTGCAGCAGTCGCTGAATATCCCGGCGGTGGCGGTGCTGGAACAGGTGGGGCCGGCGCGCGTGGCGACGCGTTTGCGCGAGGTTGGCTTGCCCCCGCACTGGAGCGCGGCGCACCCCCAGCCAGGGCTGCCGCTGGTGCTTGGCGGCGTGGGGATGACGTTGGAAGAACTAGTGACGCTGTACGCCGGTTTCGCCAACGGCGGCATGGTCGCGCCGTTGCGGTTTCGTGCCACCGATCCCGAGCAATCCGGTCAGCGCCTGCTGTCGGCGGTGGCGTGCTGGTATCTGGGCGATATTCTGCGCCATGGACCGCTACCGCAAAACGTCGTTGGGTCGGCCAGCACCGCCCAACCGCGCGCCATCGCCCACAAGACCGGCACCTCTTACGGTTTCCGCGATGCCTGGGCGCTGGGGTTTGACGCTGATTACACCGTGGGCGTATGGGTCGGGCGGCCGGACGGTTCACCCAACCCCGGTCATTACGGCCGCAACACCGCCGCGCCACTGCTGTTTCGCGTGTTCGACCTGTTGCCGGAACCGGTGACCCCACTCGCGGCGCCGCCCGCTGGCGTCCTTTGGGGGAGCCGTGACCAGTTGCCGGAGCGGTTGCGCTATTTTCGCACCCGACCCGCGGCGGAGACCGTCGATACCCCACCGTTGGCCCTTACCTTTCCCGTCGCCGGATCGACCGTGGAGTTGCCGGAACGCGCTGGCGCGCTGACCGAACTGCCGCTAGCGGCCAGGGGTGGGGTCAGGCCGCTGCGCTGGTTGGTAAACGGGCAACCGCTGACGACGGATCCGTGGCGGCGGGATGCGTTTTGGCCGCCGGATGGCGTGGGGCTGGCTCGAATTACCGTACTGGATCAGGTCGGTCAATCCGCCAGCGCCGAGGTGTGGATCAGTCGGAGCCAGTAAAGAGGGCGCCACTGTTTTCTGGCCTGATTCGGATCGGTGGTTTTGCCGCCGCCGGCACCTGGGATGTCGTGGAGGGCGCGAAAAACGCGGGCAAGTGTCATGGCCTGTGTATAATGCCAACCCTTGACAATGGCTCCCATCGCCCGCCCCAGGTTTTTTCGACCGCCAATATCGGTAGTGTTGTTCTACCTGATTCCAGGGTGTGGCGAATAAGCAACGAGGCACTTGCATGGAAAGTATCCTGAACTTCCTGATTCCCGTCGCGCTGGCCCAACAGGACGGCGCCTCCGGCAGTGCGCAAATGGGATTGATGAACCTGGTGTTTCCCATCATCCTGATTGCGGCGTTTTACTTCCTGTTGATCCGGCCACAGACCAAGCGCGCCAAGGAACACAAACAGATGGTCGATGGACTCAAGAAGGGCGATGAGATCGTGACCGGCGGCGGCGTGCTGGGCCGTGTCACCGATATCGGCGAGAATTTCTTGCAAGTGGAAATCGCCGAGGGCGTACAGGTCAAAATCCAGAAGCAGTCCGTGGGTTCGCTGATGCCCAAGGGCACCTACAAGGGCAATCTCTAATCCAGCGCCAGCGCGCCGCCTGGCGCCCGGTGGGAACGCCGTATCATGTCCACTCCGTATACCTTGAATCAATATCCCTGGTGGAAATACCTGCTGATCGGCCTGGTGATGTTCTGGGGCCTGATCTTCGCCTTGCCCAATCTGTTTGGCGAAGACCCCGCCGTGCAGATTTCCGGCGCCCGCGCCAACATCACGATCGACGCGGCGCTTCAGAGTCGGGTCGCCGCCCTGCTCGACGCGGACAATCTGTCCCACAAGCAACTGGAGTTAGAGGATGGTCGTCTGCTGATCCGCTTCCCTGATACCGAGGTGCAGCTCAAGGCCACCGATATCCTCAAGGATCGGTTGGGGCGCGACTATATCATCGCTCTCAACCTGGCCTCGTCGGCTCCAGGTTTTCTGCGGGCCATGGGTCTGAATCCGATGTATCTCGGCCTCGATTTGCGCGGCGGCGTGCATTTTCTGATGCAGGTGGACATGGATTCCACCATCAAGCAAATCGAGGACAGCTACGCGGACGAGGTCCGCGTCCAGTTGCGAACCGAAAAAGTGCAGTACAGTTCGGTGGGTCGCGCCGCTGGCGGTGGCGTTCAAGTGGAATTCAGGGACGAGGCCGAACGTGGCAAGGCGGTTGAGGCGCTGCGCAAGAACCTGCCGAGCTTGCAGCAGACTCTCCTGGAGCCGCTCGGCCTGAAGCTGAGTCTGCGCGAGTCGGAAATCAAGGAAAAACGCGATTTCGCCCTGCAACAGAACATCACCACCCTGCGCAACCGGGTCAACGAACTAGGTGTGGCCGAGCCGATCATCCAGCAGCAGGGCAGTGATCGTATCGTGGTCCAACTCCCCGGCGTGCAGGACACCGCACGCGCCAAGGAAATCCTCGGCGCCACCGCCACCCTGGAATTCCGCCTGGCGGACGAGGAAAACGACTGGAATCAAGCCGCAACCACCGGCCGCGTCCCGCTGAATTCGCGGCTGTACAAGGACCGACAGGGGCGACCGGCGCTGTTGCAGAAGCGGGTGATGCTGACCGGCGATTCCATCGTCGACGCCTCCTCGGGCCTTGAAGCGCAGAGCGGCAGTCCAGCGGTCTACGTCACTCTGGACGGCAAAGGCGCCAAACGCATGGAAGACGCCACCAAGGACAACATCGGCAAGCGTATGGGTGTGGTGTTCATCGAGAACAAGACCGAGACCAAGCGGGTGGATGGTGAGTTGAAAAAGACGGCTTACACCGTCGAGGAAGTGATCAACGTCGCCGTGATTCGCGACCGGCTGAGCCGGCGCTTCCAGATCACCGGTCTGGACAGCACCCGCGAGGCTCGCGATTTAGCCCTGCTGCTGCGGGCCGGAGCGTTGGCCAGTCCCATCGAGATCATCGAGGAACGCACGGTCGGTCCCAGCGCCGGCAAGGAGAATATCGCCCAGGGCTTCCGCGCCGCTGCCATCGCGCTGTTGGTCATCGCCGGATTCATGACTTGGCGCTACAAAAACTTTGGCCTGATCGCCACCGCCGCGTTGGCCGCCAACGTCGTGTTGCTCATCGCCGCCCTGTCCATGCTGCAAGCCACGCTGACTTTGCCCGGCATCGCTGGCATCGTGCTGACCATGGGCATGGCGGTGGACGCCAACGTGCTGATCTATGAGCGCATCCGTGAGGAACTGCGCAATGGCAACACCCCGCAAGCGGCGATTCACGCTGGCTTCGACCGCGCGTTCGACACCATTCTCGACTCCAACCTGACGACCCTGATCGCGGCGATCATGCTGTTCGGCTTTGGTACCGGCCCGATCAAGGGCTTCGCGGTCACGCTCAGCATCGGCATCGTGACTTCGATGTTCACAGCGGTTACCGGTTCGCGGGCGCTGGTCAATCTCATCTACGGCGGCCGCAAGCTGCAAAAGCTGACTGTTTGAGCGAGGCGGATACGGTTATGGGACGATTCAGTCTTTACAACACCAACATCGATTTTTTGCGCTGGCGCAAGCTGGCGATGGGTTGGTCCATCGTCGTGCTGCTGATCGCGGTCGGTTCGCTGCTGGTCCAAGGTATGAATCTGGGGCTGGATTTCACTGGCGGCACGGTGATCGAGGTTCAGTATCCGGCACCAGTGGAAATTCCCAAGGTCCGCGAGACCTTGACAAAGGCGGGTTTTGGCGACGCCCAGACCCAGCATTTTGGGACCTCGCATGACGTGCTGATCCGCATTCCCCCGCGCGGCGGACAACGCAACGCCGCTACCCTGAGCAACGATGTATTGCACGCGCTGCAAGGCGCGGAAGGCGGTGCTGGGGCCACGCTGGCGCGGGCGGAGTTCGTTGGGCCGCAGGTGGGCCAGGAACTGGTGGAACAGGGCGGGCTGGCGGCGCTGGGCGCGTTGGCGGGCATCTTGATCTACGTCATGTTCCGTTTTGAATGGCGGTTGGCGGTCGGCACCATCGCCGCTACCGTCCACGATGTGATCTTTACCGTCGGCTGGTTTTCATTGTTTCAGCTTGAGTTCGACCTGACGGTGCTAGCGGCGGTACTGGCGGTGATCGGCTACTCGGTCAACGACACCGTGGTGGTGCTCGACCGCATCCGCGAGAATTTCCGCAAGCGGCGCAAAGGTTCGGCGGCGGAAATTATGAATTTGTCGATCAATGAGACCCTGTCGCGCACCACCATGACCAGTTTCGTGACCTTGTTGTCGGTGATTGTGCTGTATTTCTTTGGCGGTGTGGTCATGCACGGCTTTTCGGTCGCCATGATCGTCGGTATTGTGGTGGGCACGTATTCGTCCATCTACATCGCTAGCGCCAGTGCTCTGTACTTGGGGATCAGTCGCGAAGATCTGTTACCGCGAGCCAGGGAAGCCGTGGATGATCAGCCCTGAGCGCATGAGGGAAGCCTGGCGTTCGGCCAGGTTTGGCCCCACTGACCCGGTGAGTGGCCGATGCCGATAGCTGAGTTTTGGAGTGAATCTTTTCGTGGCGAGAGGCATCGTTGACCACCCGTGGGGGAGACGAACTATCGCGAACACAACGCATTGTGATTACCAGCCATTGATCACAGGGAAATTTACAGTAGGGATGGATTTGACTTAAGGTATCATTCATATTGGATTAGAGGGTTTTCGTGCGCATGACTTGGCAAATTCGGCGTCGATCGCCCAATGAACTTGGCATGGTCTCCCGTGATAGCATCTGGAGACGCCGCCGATCGGAACCACTTGAGCGGTCTGTAACCGCGAGGTATTGCGTGGAACAACGCTTCTCATGCCGTAGGAGGCTTGCATGAATATCAAAAAGGCGCTGGTGGTGGATGATTCCAGGGTTGCCCATCTGAACTTACGCAAGCTGTTGCTTGAGCGCAGCGTCGAAGTGGACTGGGTCGGATCGGGCGAGGATTGCATCAAGTATCTGGATACCAAGAAGCCCGACATTATCTTCATGGATGTCATGATGCCTGGCATGGATGGCTTCGAGACCAGCCGAACCATTACCAGTCAGAATCTTCAGGGTTCGCCGCCCATCGTCATGTGTTCCGCGAACACCACCGACGAAGACAAACGGGATGCCAGGAATAGCGGCGCGGTTGGCTTCCTGTCCAAGCCCTACACGCCGGAGCAACTCGATGAGGTGTTACGCGCGGTTGGCGAGGGCCGGGTGGGGATCACTGTGGAAATGCCCGCTGCGCAGCCAACGCCGGTGGTTCCCAAGCCCCCTGTGGTTCCAAAGGCTCCGCCGCCGGTCCCACCCCCCACCACGGCTCCGATCGCGGCGCCATCCGCCGATGCCGCTGCGGTTTCCACCAGCGCGGTGGAACAAATCGCCGAACGCGCGGCCTGGGCAACCGCCGAGAAAGTTTCCCGCGATATCATCCAGGAGTTGGTGCCCAACTTGGCGCGAGAAATCGCCCTGCAGACCGCGCGCGGCGTGGCCGAGGACTTGGGTCGGCGGGCGGCGCACGCCGCGGTGCGGGCCGCGCAGGAAGCCGCCAAGCAGGTCGCTACCGAAATCGCTCGCGGCACCGCCGAAAAGACCGCGCGCACCGCCGCGCAGGAGAGCGCCCGGGCTGTGGCCGAGCAGGCCGCTCGTGAGGTCAGCGAAGGCGTTTCCCAGCGCAATGTGGCCCGCGGCCTGGAAATCAATCGGGACGAACTGCTCAAGCAGATCGACGATCAGGTCAGCAGCAAGACCCGGGAAATCCTCGGCACGGTTACCGGAACCCCGGAATTCAAGCAGCAGATTATCCAGGTGGTTCGCGCTGGCATCCAACCGGTGATCGAAACCATTGCGCGGGAAACCGCCGACCGTACCGTGCAACAGGCTTCGACTAATCTGGCGGCCCAGGCGGACGGACCAGCGGCCTCGCGCGCCACCTTGGCCCTGGTTGTGGCAATCGTCGCCGTTCTGGGGGCGGCCACCGCACTGCTGGGTCACATCCTCAAATGGTTCTGAGGTTCCGTTCTGACCGCTGGCGAGCGTATCGCCAGCGGTTTTGACCCATAAGACCGTTCCGCCTGCGGGTGATGCTCACTCCGTCGCGGTGTGTCGCGATGGTCCCGAGCTTCCCAGCCGGATTCCCGCCAGCAATACCCAATCCTCCCGGTGCTGGCGGATGTCAAAGGTAAAATCGCGGCTGAAAGCCGCTTGTACCGCGTCGGCGTGCGATTCGAGAATGCCGGCCAATACCAGCCGCCCATCCGGTCGTACTCGTCGGCCCAATTCCGGTGCCAGCCGCACCAGCACGCCGGCTAGAATGTTGGCTAGCAAGATATCCACCCGCAGGTCCGTGGGCAGTTCCGCCGGACTGGCTAGCTCGATGCGGTCCTCAACCCCGTTTTCGGCGGCGTTGTCGTCGCTGGCCAGCAACGCTTGGGGGTCAATGTCCACCGCCCAGACTCGGCGGGCACCCAGCTTGGCGGCGGCAATGGCCAGAATCCCGGAACCGCATCCGTAATCCAGCACGGTTCTATCGGTCAGGTCCGCGCCGTCGAGCCATTCCAGACACAGCGCCGTGGTTGGATGGGTGCCGGTGCCAAACGCCAGTCCGGGGTCTAGTCGGATGTTGACCGCCGCTGGTTCGGGCGGCGTCTGTCCCGTCGGGCAGACCCATAGTTGCTGGCCAAAGCGCATCGGGTGGAAATGATCCATCCAGGCCCGCACCCAATCGCGTTCCTCCAACGCGGTCAGTCGACATTCCGGCAAAGGGGAAGAGTGCAGGAAGCGTCGCAACTGTCCCTTGACCACCTCAATGTCGGTCTGCGCGTCGAACAGACCGGTGACACGGGTGTGTGGCCACAGTGGGGTTTCGCCTGGTGCTGGCTCCAGCACCGGTTGGTCGCCGGCATCCTCCAGGGTTACCGCCAGAGCGCCGGCTTGCAGTAGGGCGTCTTCCAGTTGCTCGGAAGAATGGTCGATGGTTTCGAGAGTCAGTTGCAACCAGGGGGCGGTGGTAACGTCGCTCATGGGATATTGGGTCCACGGAAGACACGGAATACCGGGAAGTATTGCATTGATGGAGAGAGAATGCTGGCGCATTCATTCCCAGGCTACCCTGCTCCAACCGCGCGAAACCGGTCAGCGCGCTTCGAGCAACTGTCGTTCCAGATAATGAATGTCGGTGCCACCAGCGATGAAACGGGCGTCGCCGAGGATGCGCCGGTGCAGAGGGGCGTTGGTCTTGATGCCCTCGATCACCAACTCGGCCAAGGCGTTGCGCATCCGCGCGATGGCGATGGCGCGGGTTTCCCCGTGGGCGATCAGCTTGCCGATCATCGAATCGTAATTCGGCGGCACCCGGTAACCGTTGTAAAGATGGGAATCCACCCGGATGCCCGGCCCGCCCGGCGGGTGATACTGGGTGATTGTCCCCGGTGAAGGCATGAAAGTGTCCGGATCTTCGGCGTTCAACCGACATTCCAGGGCGTGACCGCGAATACGAATTTGGTCCTGACGGTAGTCGAGTGGCTCGCCAGCGGCGATGCGGAGTTGCTCCCGGACAATGTCCACGCCGGTGATCCACTCGGTCACGGGATGCTCGACTTGAACCCGGGTGTTCATTTCGATGAAATAGAACTCGCCATCCTGGTACAGAAACTCGAAGGTTCCCGCGCCGCGATAACCGATCCGTTGGCAGGCCTCGACACAGATTTGACCGATGTGGCGGCGCTGTTCGGCGCTCATGCCGGGGGCCGGGGCTTCCTCGATCACCTTCTGGTGACGGCGCTGCATCGAACAGTCGCGTTCGCCGAGATGAATCGCGTGGCCATGCGTGTCGGCCAGCACCTGGATTTCGACATGACGGGGATGATCCAGGTACTTTTCCATGTATACGGTGGGGTTGCCGAACGCCGCGTTGGCCTCGCTGCGGGTCAGGTCGAGGGTGGTCAATAGAGCCGCTTCGCCATGCACCACCCGCATCCCGCGCCCGCCGCCGCCGCCGGCGGCCTTGATGATGATGGGGTAACCGATCGCGTGGGCAATGCGCAGGTTTTCCTGGTCGTCATCGCCCAGTGGCCCGTCCGATCCCGGCACGCAGGGCACACCGGCCTCCTTCATCGCGCGGATGGCGGAAACCTTGTCGCCCATCAGCCGGATGGTGTCCGGGCGGGGACCGATGAAGATAAAGCCGCTCTGTTCCACCCGCTCGGCGAAATCGGCGTTTTCCGACAAGAAGCCATAACCGGGATGAATCGCCACGGCATCGGTCACCTCGGCGGCGCTGATGATCGCCGGCATGTTCAGGTAACTATCGGCGGCGGGCGGTGGGCCGATGCAGACCGTTTCGTCGGCCAGGCGCACATGCTTGAGCTCCCGGTCTACCGTGGAGTGCACGGCAACGGTGCGAATTCCCAGCTCGCGGCAGGCACGCAGGATGCGCAGGGCGATTTCACCCCGGTTGGCGATGACGACTTTTTCGAGCATGGCGCGGTTATTCGATCACCAGCAGCGGCTGGTCGTATTCGACCGGCTGGCCGTTCTCGGCCAGGATACGGGTCACCGTGCCGGCATGGTCGGCCTCGATCTGGTTGAACATCTTCATCGCTTCGATGATGCAGACCGGATCGCCGGTGTTGACGTGCTGGCCGATTTCAATGAAAGGCTTGCCGCCCGGCGCGGCGGAACGGTAGAAAGTTCCGACCATCGGCGAACGCAACACATGACCTGGAATTACCTCAGCGGCGGGGGTGGGATCCGGGGTGGCGGTGGGCGGCGCGGGGACCGGCATGACCGGCGCGGTGGGCGGAAAACCGTAGGCGGCGGGCGCGGCCCATAGTGGTGGTTGCGATGGCATCATGACCGAGGCCCCATTCTGGGGATGGCGGCTGATGCGTACCGAATCCTCGCCCTCCTTGATTTCGATTTCGGCCACCGCCGAGCTTTCGAGCAGTTCGATCAGCTTCTTGATCTTGCGGATGTCCATCGGCATGGCGGCGGTTACCGGCGTGGCGTGGCGAGATGGTGATCGGCGGCGCGCACCGCCAGGTCGTAGCCTTGCGCGCCCAGTCCGCTGATGATTCCCACCGCGATGTCCGACAGATAGGAGTGGTGGCGAAACGGTTCGCGGGCAAACACGTTGGATAGATGCAACTCGATGAATGGGATGCCGACCCCAAGCAGGGCGTCGCGCAGGGCCACGCTGGTATGGGTGAAAGCGGCGGGGTTGATCACGATGAAGGCGACGCCTTCCTGACGAGCGGCGTGGATGCGTTCGATGAGCGCATGTTCAGCGTTGCTCTGGAAGCAGGCCAGTTCATGCGGCCCCAATTCCCGCGCCAGTTCCACGCAGTGTTGCTCGATGACGGCGAGGGTGGTGGAACCGTAGACGCCAGGCTCCCGCGTGCCTAGCAGGTTGAGATTGGGTCCGTTCAACAACAACAGTTTAGCCATGAGTCAAGCAGGCATCCTGGTCAGGCGAGGGGCGCGATTCTGCATGAACCCTGGTGGCTTGTCCAGTCGGAAAGACAGCATTTCACCGCCGATGTCGGCGCATTCGCCGCAAATTTCAGCCAAACGATCAATTCCGAAGCTGTAAGGCTGACCGCAGATGCGCGTTGAACGGTTCCGCCGCCATGAAGCCCACCACCCGCTGGTCGCGGCGTTCCTGACCATCCGGGCCGAAGAATAACAGGGTGGGTGGGCCAATGACGCCGAAGCGTTGCAAGAGCGCCTGATCCGCTTCGTCGTTGGCCGTCACATCCGCTTGAAGCGTCACCAGGTTGGCCAGCGCCGACTGCACCGCGGGGTCGGTAAAGGTTTCGCGCTCCAGTTCCTGGCAGCTCACGCACCAGTCGGCGTAGAAATCCAACATCACGGGACGGCCGTCGGCTTCGCGCAGGGCGCGATCCAGTTCGGCTACGGTCTTGACCGGGCGAAATGCCGGGGGCCGCGCGGCGTTGGCGACATTGGCCATCAACCCGACCCCACGTAGCGGTTGCAACGGATCACGCCCGCCGGCCGCCACGCCCACTAGCAGCAGGACGCCATAGATCAACAGCACCAGACCAAGGCCCTTGACCAGGATGCGCCAGGCCGGCGCGCCATGCGCCACCGGTTGCAGCGCCCCCATGTAAGTGGCGATGACGATGAGCAGCGTGGCCCACAGCACCATGCTGATCGCCGCTGGCAGGATGCGCCCTAGCAGGCTCAGCGCCACCACCAACAGCAACACGCCAAACACGCTTTTGATCCGCTCCATCCAGTGACCGGCGCGCGGCAACCAATGGCCGGTGGAAGCACCGATGATCAGTAGCGGCGCCCCCATGCCCAGACTCAGCGCGAATAGCGCCGCCGCGCCCAGCACGAGGTCGCCGGTGACCGCGATAAAGGTCAAGGCGCCGATCAGCGGTGGAGCCACGCACGGTCCCACGATCAACGCCGACAGGAAACCCATGACCGCCACGCCGATATGGTGGCCACCGCGCTGCCGATTGCTCCACTGCGTCAGTCGGTGTTGCAGATCAGCCGACAACTGTAGGTCATAGAAGCCGAACATGGACAGCGCCAGCAGGATAAACAGGCCGCCGAACGCACCGACCACCCAGGGATTTTGAAACCATGCCTGAACGTTCTGCCCCAGCAGCGCCGCCAGCACGCCGGCCACGGTGTAAGTCGCCGCCATCGCCAATACGTAGGTCAGCGACAGCCAGAGTGCCCGCCGACGGGTCAGATTGGCGCCCTGACCCGCAATCAGGCTGGACAGGATCGGGATCATTGGAAATACGCAGGGCGTGAACGCCAGCAGCAGGCCAAAACCGAAAAACGCTGGAATGGCCAGAAAGCGCTGCTGGTTTAGCAGCCGCGCCAATCGATCGGGTTCAGCTTCGGTGGATTCGACATTGGCGCTCGTGGGCGTGCGCGAGGAGGATGGCGCGATTGGCGATGGAGACGCCGAGGGTCCGGTCGTTACCGCCGCCTTTTCTGGCAGCGGGGCGGGAGAGCGGGCCGGCAAGACCACGGTTACGGTTTGACTCAACGGCGGATAGCAGATTCCCACTTCGGCGCAACCCTGATAGTCGGCTTTCAGTCGCACGGTTCGCGCGTCAGCGGGTTCGCGTTGCAGTCGGGCGACGACGACGGCTTCGTGGTGGAAAATGGGTTGCGGCCCGAAATAGGGATCGTCCTTGGGTTCGCCGGGCGGGATTTCCATCCCGGTCATCGTGATGCCCTGGGCGTCCACCAGGCTCAGCCGGAATTTGTCGCGATAGAGGTAGTAGCCGGGCGCGATGAACCAGCGGGCTTCCAAGGTCAGCGGATCGGGCGCGTTGACGGCTAACTGGAATGCTTGATCCGCTTCGAGAATCCGGTCTTGGGACGAGGGGCCGAAACGGTCGAGCAATCCACCCGCCGCCGGTTCCGCCAGCAACGCCAACAGCGTTAGCAGCGTCAGCCAGGGCCGCGCCGGAAAC
Organism: Candidatus Contendibacter sp.; assembly: GCA_031732755.1. Classification (GTDB taxonomy): domain Bacteria; phylum Pseudomonadota; class Gammaproteobacteria; order Competibacterales; family Competibacteraceae; genus Contendibacter. Next base: position 4,225 of record JAVMKI010000066.1, on the reverse strand, counting down.
GAACGCTTCATTCCGACGCTCCCGTGTTGTCCGCGATCCAGTCCAGGTATGCCGCCGACCCAGTCTGAATCGGCAGGGCGATGATCTCCGGGACCTGGTAAGGATGCAGCGCGCGGATACGCGCCTCCAACCGCGAGTAAACCGCCTGGCGGGTCTTGATCAGCAACAACCACTCGGCATCGTGCTGAATCCGACCTTCCCAGCGGTAGATCGAAGTCAGGCCGGGCACGATGTTGACACAGGCGGCCAGTCGTTCGCCGACCACGGCTTCGGCGATGCGTTCGGCGATGGCCTGGTCTGGACAGGTACAAAGGATAATCAGGGGCGTTAGGCTCATGGTGTATCTTGCTAGATAAAGCTGTTATCTTGAAAAATTCAGTGGGCGGCAATCAATAATTGGACTATGACCGGCCGTGATGGTTGTGGTTGCCAGCGCCGTGCCCGGATGAATGGTTCACCCACTGCCAACCTTGATTCGGAACCATGCCGATGCCTCCCGATGCTACACCATCCTCCGGCGCTTCCAACGGAGACCGGTCAGGACTTGTCCGCCGCTGGAAGCCGGAACGACGACGGTTGTTGGTGTTTTGGCTCGTCTACTTCGTTGCATGGCACGCTATCCGATTCGGCGCTTTGCTGCTCGGTACCCCCAGCACCCAGACCAGCCTTTGGCATCCACTGGTGGGGCTGTTGTTCTTCGTCCTGTTGACCTTCGGGTGGCGGGCGTTCGTGCCGGCGTTGCTCACCGACTGGTCATTGGGTGGCTTGTTGTGGCTGACGGCGCCTGCGCCGGTTTCGCTGGCATCGTTGTTGATCGATCATTTTGTCGCCTCACTGATCGCGGTGGTCGCTTATCTGCTGGCGGCATCGGCATTGCGGGCCTGGAACATTGGCCGAGTCAACAATAATTTCGCCAATCTGACCTATGCCTGGCGGTTTTTGGGGGCGGCGCTGCTGGGCAGTGGGTTGGCGATGGCAGGCTTCAACGCGGCGCGTTTGCTGTACGCTGGTTTCCTGGCCGCCGATCCAGGGCTTCAGGTTTGGCTCCACGGGTTGATCGGCGATTTCATCGGCATCGTTACCGTGACCCCCTTGTTGCTGGTGCATCTGCATCCGCGCCTGCGCGACTGGCTCCAGAAGGGAGTTTGGCGGCAGCCGTTCCCGTCGGCGTCACGTGAACGGCGGTGGTTCTGGCCCGCCTGTTTCGTGGGGTTGCTCCTGGTCCTGGCGAGTCTGCTTGAAGCACCACCTTGGCTGGACCTGGGCGCGCCGGCGCGCCCCTTTCTAACTCTGTTCGTATTGCTACCCCTGGCGTGGATCGCCATTACCGGTGGCTTGTCGGCGGTAACCGTGGCTATTTGCGTGCTGAACGTGGGGTTGACGGTGCTGGTGGGATGGCGTGGATGGCAAGAGGCGGCATTGTATTATCAATTGGCGATGCTCGCCGTTGCGCTCACCGGTTTGCTGCTGGGCGGCGCTATCGAAGCCCGCGATTGGGCGCGCGCCCAGTTTCGCGATCTGAGCCGGATCGCGGACGATCTGCTGTGGGAGGTCAACACGGATGGCTTGGTCACCCGGTTGACCGGTAGTCTGGTCTGGAATTTGACGCCCCGCACCGGGCCGTGGTGGACCAACGTTCACGCCATTCCAGGGGATCACCGCGAAATCTTGGGTGGGGCGCTGCGGACCCGGCGGCCCTTCCGGGAGGTGTTGCTTAGCGTTCGCGACGATGCCGACGAGGTGCGTTGGTTGCGGGTGAATGGCGTGCCCTTTCGGGATGAACTGGGTCGTTTCGCCGGTTATCGCGGCACCGCGACCGATGTGACCACCGAGTATCGGGCCCGGCAGGTGCTGGCCGATTACGCCGATCAGTTGCAACGGGAAGTCGCGGCCCAAACCGCTGAGTTGCAGCGCATTAACCGTGATCTGGCGTTCAACGAGCAGCGTTACCGGACCATGCTGGCCGCCGCGCCGGTCGGCATGGCCGAGGTGGATGCCGAGGGGCGTTGTCAATACGTCAACTTTCCCTGGTGTTTTCTTACTGGTCGGGCCGCGACTGCGGTGTTGGGGCATTCCTGGCTAGATTGCGTGTGTCCTGACCAGCAGGCCGCGATGGAACGCCAATGGCAAACGACCGCGGGTCTGCGGACCAGCGATGGTGAATTCCAGAGTCTGGCCGGGCGATGGTTGAGCGTGCACTGGTCCACGCTTTGTGATCAGGATGGCGCGACCGTGGTGGGCGCCATCGTGATCCTGAACGATATCACGGACCGCCGGTCGCGCGAGCGAGAGAACTGGGAATTGGCCCACTTCGACGCGCTGACGCGGTTGCCCAATCGTAATCTGTTCTGGGACCGCCTGGAGCAGGCGTTGCGGCTGGCCAGTCGTGGTCAGCGAACCGTGGCGGTGCTGTGGCTCGATCTCGACGGGTTCAAGGCGGTCAACGACACGCTGGGCCACGCGGCCGGTGATGAGTTGTTGTGTCAAGTCGGTCAGCGCTTGCAAACCACCCTCCGTGAGAGCGACACGGCGGCTCGCCTGGGTGGCGACGAGTTCGCCGTGGTGCTGACGACAATCGCGCAACCGCGAGACGCCACGAACGTGGCGCAGAAGATCATCACCCGGATCGGCCAGTCTTTTGCCCTTTCGCAGGGACCGGCGCGGATTTCGACCAGTATTGGCATCGCCCTGTATCCAGACCATGCTAGCTCGGCCAAGGACTTGGCGCATTGCGCCGACTTGGCGATGTACGCCGCCAAGCAAGCGGGCAAGAGTGGTTGGCGGCTCTGGGACGGTGTCGCGGTGATGGATCACGCCTCGTCGTAAAATTTCCGGGTGGAACCGCCCACGCTATTTTCTTCCCGCCACCCCTTGAAAATTTCCTGTCCCGCCCCACTTCACCGACAAGCCCTTGACAGGGTGGTTTTGCTGGCTATGATTAGCACTCACTAGAGGTGAGTGCTAACAGAGTCGGCGCCAACCCCCAATCACCCCATTTTTCGTAAACCTTGATGGAGATGTCATCGATGAATCTTCGGCCGTTGCATGATCGGGTCGTAATCAAACGCGTTGAGGAAGAAACCAAGAGTCCGGGGGGCATCGTGCTGCCCGGCGCCGCCGCCGAGAAGCCGTCGCGTGGCACCGTGCAGGCGGTGGGTCGCGGCAAGCTGTTGGAAAACGGCGACGTGCGGCCGCTGGATGTCAAGGTCGGCGACCATATCCTGTTCGGCAAATATTCGGGCAGCGAAGTCAAAGTGGACGGCGAAGAGCTGATCATCATGCGCGAAGACGAGATCATGGCCGTCATCGAAAAGTAAGCGCGCCTCATCTCACGGAACCTTTCTCTCCCGAGCGATTTACAGAACGAGTTTTAGAGGAATTCCCCAATGGCTGCAAAAGAAGTCAAGTTCGCGGATGATGCCCGCTCGCGCATGGTGCGCGGCATCAACATTCTGGCCAACGCCGTCAAGGTGACCCTGGGTCCGCGCGGCCGCAACGTATTGTTGGACAAGGCGTTCGGCGCCCCCACCGTTACCAAGGATGGCGTGTCCGTCGCTAAGGAAATCGAACTGGAAGACAAGTTCGAGAACATGGGCGCGCAGATGGTCAAGGAAGTGGCGTCCAAGACCTCCGACGTGGCCGGCGACGGCACCACCACCGCCACCGTGCTGGCCCAGGCCATCGTCCGCGAAGGCATGAAGGCCATCGCCGCCGGCATGAATCCGATGGACTTGAAGCGCGGCATCGACAAGGCGGTCGTCGCCACGGTCGAGGAACTGAAAAAACAGTCCACGCCTTGCACCGACGACAAGTCGATCGCGCAAGTCGGCACCATTTCCGCCAACGCCGACGAGGCTATTGGCCGGATCATCGCCGACGCGATGAAGAAGGTCGGCAAGGAAGGCGTGATCACCGTCGAGGAAGGCAAGGGCTTGGAGAACGAACTGGATGTCGTGGAAGGCATGCAGTTCGACCGCGGCTACATCTCCCCCTACTTCATCAACAATCAGCAGAGCATGAACGCGGAACTGGACTCTCCGTACATCCTGCTGTACGACAAGAAGATTTCTAACGTCCGCGACCTGCTTCCCGTGCTGGAAGGCGTCGCCAAGGCCAGCAAGCCGTTGCTGATCGTGGCCGAGGATGTCGAGGGCGAGGCGCTGGCGACCCTGGTGGTCAACACCATTCGCGGCATCGTCAAGGTCGCGGCCGTCAAGGCGCCGGG
>JAVMKI010000065.1:28371-82085 GCA_031732755.1 Candidatus Contendibacter sp. | reverse complement strand
GCAGGTACGCCGCTTTTCTCAAACGCCCCCGTACGCCAGATTCCGTTATACCTCTCTGCCCGCTGGACAAGGTCAATCGCCGGTTCCGGGCCGAGCGCCCGAATCAGCTCCGGGTCAGTGATTTCACCTATGTCAGCACTTGGCAGGGCTGGCTGTATGTGGCGTTCGTGATCGATGTCTTTGCCCGGCGCATCGTTGGCTGGCGGGTCAGCAGCCACATGCGGACCGACTTCGTCCTGGATGCGTTGGAACAGGCCCTATATGACCGGCAGCCTGAACGCAACGAGAGCCTGGTGCATCACTCCGACCGAGGTTCGCGGTACGTGTCCATCTGCTATACCGAGCGCCTCGCCGAGGCCGGCATCGAACCCTCGGTCGGCAGCAAGGACAGCTATGACAATGCCCTGGCGGAAACGATCAATGGCTCTACAAGGCCGAATTGATCGGCACCATACACTTGGAAATTGGCCTGCCAAACACGTTGTATCTGCGGCATCAGGAATTCGTCACGCCGAGCTCGGGCACTCCGCAAGGATGGATCCAGTTGCCGGGCGGCATGGCGCCAGTCGGCGGACGGGGCGACCCGCAACAACTTGCGGATCGGCTCGACCCCGAACCGTTCCCGATGCTGGCCGATGAAGGCCCTCACTTCTTCTTGAGGCGATCGCGCTCCGCCCGCGCGAAAAACGCGCTCGCCAGATGCAGAATCTCGTTGGCCTGGCGCAACTCCTTCACTGCGCGCTCCAGGGCTTTGATGCGTTCCCGCTCGGCTGCCGGTCCGCCGTCGCGGACGCCGGTTTAGATTTCGTGCTTCTTGACCCAGTCATGCCGCGTAACCGCCGCACAGCCGATCTTCGGTGCAATCGATTCGACTGCCGACCACAGCGAGGGGTAGTCCTTTCGCGCCTCCTGCACCAGCCTGACAGCGCGCTCTCTGACTTCCGGGGAATATTTGTTCGTCTTGCTCATGGCTCCATTCTCTCAGGTCATGGAGCCTCCTCAATTCCCGGGGCGATTCACACCAGTGGTTTCGTCGAGGGGCTCAACAACAAACTGAAGTTGCTCAAACGTCGCTGCTTTGGCCTGGATGACCCGATCGAACTGTTTCGCCGGTTGTGGTTGGATATCGAGGGTCCGCGCCTTTGGACATGAAACCCCACCACTACATCTTGTAGTGACCACGGGAAATCTCATTGAACCAGATTCAGGATAGGCAGCGTCCGACTACCGCTGGAGTTGAGGTATCGAAAGCGGTGGAGCGCACCGCCCGGATTTTCACACGGCTTGGAACGCCATTCGTAGTGCGCGCTACCATTACGCCAGAGACCATGAACGCCCAAACTTCCATAGTCCGCTACATCCGGCAGTGCCTCGGCGCAAGGATCATTCGTTTTGAGCCCGTTTATCAGGCTGGTGGCAACCCGAAGACAAGCTTTGCCCCAGAAGACGCGAAATTCTTCGCAAGATATTTCCAATCGGCACAGGAGATCGCAAATCAATTAGGCTGTAAACTCGATCTCTCCGGCGTACGTCCGGAAGAAATTCACGGGCCTTACTGCAATATTCTGCGCGACGTGCTCCAACTCACCCCAGATGCTGGAATAGCCGGGTGCTTCCTGGATACGAACCGCCATGACGCGATGGGAAAAGGGATGGGAAAAGGAATGTTCTTGGGACAAGTTGCCATGGGAAGCGCCCCACCGTTCATGAACATGAACTGTATTGCCCAACTGCGTCGTAGCGCGATGCGGATTCCCACAAAGTGCTGGTCATGCGTCAATATCTATCATTGCGTTCGAGAATGTCCGGAGGGCTGCCTCATTTCTGGCGAGTGGACCGGTTCCCCAAATTTGGCGGGATTTCGATGCCAGCTTTACCAGCACTTGACAGAGGATTGGATTTACCAATCCTGCTCAGTTTGAACAACGCCACCGCATCATCTTTTTTCCCCACGAAGCCACAACCGATGACTCTGCATACTCCAAGTGAATCCATCGCCTTGCTTGACGGCATCCGCGCCTTCATCGAACCCGCCCATGTTCGCACCGATCCAGATAGCCGCCTGAACTACGGCCGCGACTGGACCCGACTCCATGCGCCGAATCCGCTGGCCGTGGTGCTGCCAGGTAGCGTCGAACAAGTGCAACAATTGGTGTGTTACGCCAATGCGCATCGGCTGCCACTGGTACCCTCCGGCGGTCGTACCGGCTTGAGCGGCGCGGCGGTAGCCTGTCAGGGTGAAATCGTGGTATCGCTGGAACGGTTGAACCAGATTCTGGATTTCGATCCAGTAGATCGCAGCGTCACTTGCCAGGCCGGCGTGGTCACTGAAGTCGTGCAAAATTTTGCCCACGACCACGGCTTGTATTACCCAGTGGATTTTGCCTCGCGCGGCTCCAGCCAGATCGGCGGCAACATCGCCACCAACGCTGGCGGCATTAAAGTCATCCGTTATGGTCTGACCCGCGATTGGGTAACCGGCCTGAAGGTTATCACTGGGCGCGGCGACCTGCTCGACCTCAACCGTGGGCTGATCAAGAACGCCACTGGCTACGACCTGCGGCATTTGTTTATTGGCAGTGAAGGCACATTGGGCTTCATCGTTGAGGTAACTTTAAAACTGACCCGTCCTCTGCGCACGCCGAGCGTGCTGGTGCTAGGCGTGCCGGATTTGAACGGGATCATGGCGATTTACAATTTATTTCGCGGCAAACTGGAATTAACCGCTTTCGAATTCTTCTCGGAATCGGCGTTGCGCCATGTGTTGAAGAAGGGCCTGCACCGTCCCTTTGAAAGCGAGACACCTTATTACGTGCTGATCGAGTTCGAGAATCCGGAAGATTTGCATACCGACACCGCCCTGGGGTTGTTCGAGCATTGCGTCGAACAGGGCTGGTTGGCCGACGGGGTAATCAGCCAGAGCGAAGCGCAAGCCAAGGAGTTGTGGCGCTTGCGCGAGGACATCAGCGAATCGATTTCAGAATACCAGCCCTATAAAAACGACATCGCGGTGCGAATTTCGCGAGTACCGGCATTGCTGACGGAAATGGACAAACTGCTCAAGCAGGAATACCCGGATTTCGAGGTGTTGTGGTATGGGCACATCGGCGATGGCAATCTGCACATCAACATTCTCAAACCGGCGGATTGGGAACCCACCATGTTCGCGGCGCAATGCGGAACTGTCAGCGCGCATCTATTCGAGATGCTGAAACACTACGGCGGTAGTATTTCCGCTGAACATGGCGTTGGTCTGACCAAGAAACCGTATCTGCACTACACCCGCGACGAGACCGAGATCGCTTATCTACGCGCGATCAAACAGGCCTTCGATCCGAATGGAATCATGAATCCAGGTAAGATTTTCGATTGACTCCGTGGAGATTCCAATTCCCCTATCCGGCCCAATGAGTGGCAAAGACACCGCTCCACTGTAGGCTTGAGATCGGTATCTACCGCAGAGGTTGGTTACTGCCCAACCCGATTGCGTCCGGCGTGCTTGGCTCGATACAGCGCGCCATCGGCGGCTCTCACCAGGCCGGCGGCGGTATTGTGTCCGTCTGGAACGCGTGCCGCCACCCCCAGGCTGATGGTAACGCAAGAAGCGACCTCCGAATAACTGTGGGGAATAGCCTGTTCCATCACTCGATAGCGCATGAGTTCGGCCATATTGACGGCGGAATCCTGGGCAGTCGCCGGTAGAATGGCGGCGAACTCCTCACCACCATAGCGCACCAGCGTATCCGAGGCACGCTTCGCGGTAGTTGCCAGCACCGCTGCTACCCTTCTCAGACAATCGTCGCCTTGGGGATGGCCGTAGTGATCGTTATAGGCCTTGAAAAAGTCGATATCGAGCAGGATCAACGCTAGCGGGCTACTGGAACGCCAGGCGCGATTCCATTCCGCCGTCAGGGTCTCGTCGAAACGCCGCCGGTTGGGAACGCCGGTCAGCTCGTCTATACCGGCCAGCTTCTCCAGCAGATCGCCACGCCGTTTGAGTTCCAGATGATTGCGCACCCGCACCTTGATGATCGGCAACCGAAACGGCTTGGTGATGTAATCAATCGCTCCGGCTTCCAGCCCGGCTTTCTCATCCGCGTCCTCGTTTAAATGAGTGAGGAAAATAACCGGAATATTCACGGTGCGGGGATCCGCCTTAAGCCGACGGCACACCTCGTAGCCATCCAGGCCTGGCATCATCACGTCCAATAGGATCAGATCAGGTGGGTCGTCGAACGCCTGCGTCAACGCGCTGGCACCATCGGTCGCCAGCCGGCATTCATAACCCTGGCCGAGCGCCTTGGCCAGCAGCAACAAATTGGCCTTGACATCATCGACCAACAACAACCGGGGACGCGTCGTAGACAATGAAATTGAATCCATATAAGCCACCTGCATTGCCAGTGATCAATATCCACCCGGCCCAACTACCCGTCAATAGTGGCAAGGTTGGCAGCGGCGGCATCAACGGCATCGGGGCCTGTTCCCGCTCCAGGAACGGATCGGCCAAGTTAGCCAAGCCGCAACCACCCGCCGCACCTTTGTAACCCGTGCGCCCCCTGACGTCAATCCACGCCCTACAGCCAGTGGCGGAAAATATCCAGATTATTTTCATGGATACAACCGTTGACTTGAAAAACTTGAAGTGGGTTGGCTTTATTCGCGCTTTCTTGAAACCCATTCATGGTAAAAATATAATGGATAAAATTAAATCATCAATCACCAAAATTCGAGGGATAACCAATGACCGAAACACAATCCGACCAAGACAAACGCTATTTTCACCGACTTCCCAAAAAAGTCGACGTCACGCTCGCCAAACTTGAATACCCTTTTTCAGCCGAGGCTGAAGAATCAGGCACTTTGAAAAATATCGCAAAGGGTGGAATCGGCCTTATCACCGCCAACGCTTATGAACCAGGAACCCGGTTAAGCTTGAAAATACACTTGAAGGGTTGGCGGCGGTACATGAAGAGCGTTACCTCCATCATCGACGACTCGGCTGGAACCGTCGCAACCACTCCCCTGACCGCAGTTGCCGAAGTGGTTTGGATTCATCCACTACCCGACAAGACCTACGAAACTGGCGTAAAATTTTTGGATATCTACGAAGACGAATACAATGCTCTCAAAAAGTATCTGGAAAATATGGAGGACTATCTGACGAGATAGTCCAACCTATTTTAGCCTGGAGGGTTGAATGATGCTTTCAATGCTGGTCACTTCATTCAAATCAGCCGCTTTTGCAAACTGATCCTCCACCAAGCCAGTAATGTCATTGCTGGTCAGCAGCCCAAAATGCACCATCAGATCAGCCATCTGCTGCATTTCTTCCTGTTTTGGCAGAAACTGATCGTAACGAATCCGGTTGGGAGGAGTCGAAAGCGCATATTCAATCAGCTCAGCAGGTTGGTTCCAATATTGCGAGGCGATCTTGGCAACCGCCGGAGGATTTTGCGCCGCCCAGATTCCAGAACGGGCCGCGCCCTCAACCAGCAGCCTTACCACAGCCGGCTCTTCCCGAATCAGCCTCTGTTTGACGACAGTCAGGTTGCAGATAAAATTCGGCCACACTTCCTCAACATAAAAAACGCGGCTGGCATCACCACTCTTCAAGGTTTTTGCCGCGAACGGTTCTCCCACAAAATAGGCGTCCAAGGCCCCAGCGGCCAAGGATGACGCCATATCCGGCGGATTCATTTCAACCACCTTGATCTTATCGACCAGCCCGCGCTCCTCCATCAACCGCCTGATACCGAGGTTGTGACCCGAGTAGCGCAGTGGAACCGCGACCGTTTTACCGACCAGATCGTTCAACGTGGCTACCCGCAGACTTTTCTTGGCGACCAGCGTACTTTCATGGCGGTTGCCGATATAAACCAACTTGATATCTTCCCCCTGCTGCCTAAGCACAATTGCCAATGGTGCGATCATAAAAGCGGCTTCGATCTGGTCGTTACGCAATGCCTCTCCCAATTCCGCGAAAGAGGAAAATTTAAGCGCTTGGAACCGAACGGTTCCCTGATTCTGGCTGGCGTAATCTAGTAATGGCACCGCCAAATTGCTGATCACGGGCATATAACCCAACCGGATGATCCTCTTGCCACCATGTTCGACATTCAACGCATAGTGCAATATGGAAATGATGACCAGCCAACCGATGGCAACAATCGTGATGCGCCAACTTAAAGATAAACGACGCCAAAGGTGGTTCCATTCATACGGCATAGCTCACTCCGAGCATTAGGAATAATTCATCGCGTAAGTCGCCTAGCACGACATTTTTCTTGGGATCACGTGGATGTGGAATATCAAGCTGGCGATTCAGTTTGACCTGTGTGGGCTTATTACCCATAACCACGATGCGATCTCCCATCAACAGGGCATCGTCGATATCATGGGTAACCACCAGTGTGGTTTTACGCAACAGTTCGTGCATGTTGACGATTTCCTCACGAATCTTCATCTGACTCAGGAAATCAAGACCGCTGAAAGGCTCGTCCATGATCAACACATCCGGGTTAGCCGCCAAGGCTCTTGCCAACTCCGCGCGGCGCTGCATTCCCCCAGACAACTGGTAGGGATAATGCTGCTCAAAACCGACCAAATCCACCATATCGATATTTTCCTGAATCTTTTCTTGCTTGGCTCGCACATCCTCCATGTGGCGCACACCTAGTTCGACATTTTGCCAAACCGTCATCCAGGGTAGCAGGCCGCTATGTTGAAAAACGAAGATATGGTCTGGGCTAGGGCCAACTACTTTTTTGCCGTCGATGATGACGTTGCCGGAAACCTGGATATCAAAACCAGCGATGATGCGCAACAGCGTGGATTTTCCGCAACCGGAAGGTCCCAGCAGGCACACCATCTCGCCTTCAAGAAATTCAAGATTGATGCGATCCAAAATCCGCATTGCCTCGCCGGCTGAATATGGATCGCGGGGCCCACGTCGTTTCAGCCGCCGGTTTTCATACGACTTACATATATCTTGGATCAGGATATGCCCCACGGTGCTACCTGCCACTCTTGATAAGTTTTTCGAAACTGGACCTATCCGGGTCGTACCAGATAGACGTTAGTAAGTTCTTAGCAACGATGGATGCAGATGCGTCAATCGCTGCATCAGATAATCCAGCATAATCCCAATCAGTCCAATCATCACCATGCCCACCATCACATAATCCATCCGTAAGGCGTTTCTGGAATCCAGGATCAGATACCCCAAACCGGAACGGACCGCGAGCATTTCCGCAGCCACGACCACCAACCACCCAATCGCCACCGTGAGCCGCAAAGCGGTCAACACATTCAGCATGATGGCTGGAATGATGATCTTGGTCATCGTTTCCCAGCGGTTGAATTTAAAATTGGCGGCCACCTGGAGGAAAATCGGATTGATGGCGCGAGCCGCAATGGCGGTGGCTACCACGATAGGGAAAAAACAAGCTAGAAAGATCAGGAAGATGGCAGGCTTATCCCCTATTCCAAACCATAGCACCGCTAACGGAATCCATGCCAGCGGTGAGATGGGACGTAAAAACTGAATCACCGGATTTAGCATCAAGTTAAGCACCTCCATTCGTCCCAACAAAATGCCCAATGGTATGGCAAAGACAACCGCCAAATAGAATCCCGCTGTAACCCGAAACAAACTGGCTATCGAATGCCGCAACAACGCGCCACTGGCAATCAATTCGCCCATACCATGCATCACTTTCGAAGGGCTTGGAAAAACCTGCTCGCTCCAACCACTGTAACGGGCTGTCAACTCCCAAGCCAAGAGGATCACCGCCAATGCGGCCAGAGGGAGCACGACGCGCCTTTTTCCAAGAAACCATTCAAACAGATTCGCGGCATACTCACGCATCATACATCGATGATGGACCTTGGACTTATTCATGCGCGCGATTCCTGGAACTCACACCTCAATACGGGCGGTGCTTTCCATCAGCGCCGCTATGGTGATGGGCAGCCTATCCTCGTCCACCACGAAATCCACCACCTGCCGTTCAATAGCGCACTGGATCAGATTGGGATAGACACAGGTTTCTATCTCTTGGGCAATGGTGACGCCGGACTTTTTCTTGATTCTGGCAAACCCTTCCGTGCCGTCGTCCCCGATTCCAGTCAACAAAAGACCAATGGCATGACGCTCGAAGATATCGGCGGCGGATGCGAACAGGGCATTTAATGGCTTGTCTGAAGTTTCACTGATCTGTAAACAGATTTCCCTATTAGAATTCACTTGGAAAGTGACGGTATTTTCATAAGAGCTGACATAACAGACACCCTGCTCCACTATCGCTCCATCCCGCGCCACTTCCACTTTCCAGGGAACATATTCATCAAATTTTTGTACAAAGGCTGGCAGGATTTTCGGGGAAATCTCCTGAACGATAACCGCCGCCGCCGGTAATTTAGGCGAGAGGCTGGAAAAAAGACGCAAGGAAGTATTCGGTCCACCCAGCGTAGTCCCCACCGCCAAAAGATAATCCAGCGATTGAAATCCATACCGTTCGGCTAACAAATCCCGACTGTCCCACCGGCTCAACCTGACCCGACGAATATTTTGCAGATTCACCACCGCCGCCAGCTTGACGCGATCAATAAGCTGTTGCTTGGCGCGATAGATATCACGGGAAATGGCGCCGGAGGGTTTGGGCAGAAAATCCACCACACCAAGTCGCAACGCCTCAAAGGTAATGTTGCCATCGCTGAACAGGGAACTGAGAACGACAATCGGAACCGGCGCTTCGATCATGATGTGGCGGATAGTCGTGACACCGTCCATTACTGGCATATCCATGTCCAGCGTGATGACGTCGGGATGCAACGCCTTTATTTTTTCCAAACCTTCCAGGCCATTCCTGGCGTTACCGACAATTTTAATACCTGGATCGGATTCCAGCAGTTCGCTGACCGCCTTGACCATGAAAGCAGCATCGTCCACGACCAGGACTTTTATTTTCTCCACCATATCGAGATTCTCACCGGTTGAAAGCGAAGCAGACGCAACGGCGGCGCGGCATCATCCCATGACAGACAGGGCTGGGTTCCTCCCCTCGCTTCATTCAACTTGCCGGTCGCGGATAGCCGGTTTTGTCATTGCCGGCTTTCCGTCTTCCCAAATTTAACTCCTGATAACGGGCAATCTGCCGATTCATGGCAATATTCGCCAATTCATACACGTCCAGGATTAGACAAACCCGGCCATCGCCGATGATCGTCGCGCCTGACAAACCACTCTTCTCTTGCAAGTAATCCACTAGTGGCTTAATCACCACTTCTTCCTGGCCTAGCAATTCATCCACCACCAGACCAATTTTTCGTAACCCAGCATTGACGATAACTACGAAAAACTTGTCGCTATCCAGTTGGTCGGCGGGAATATCAAACAAGATGGACAACCGGAAGATCGGCGTGGTCTTACCGCGCAGATGAATCACTTCGGTGCCTTCCACCGTCGTGATGTCCTTGGCGAAAATCCGTAATGTTTCTTCCACGTTGGCCAATGGCACGGTAAATAGATTGTCGCCAACCCGCACCATCAGCGCCGAGATGATCGCCAAGGTCAATGGGATTTTCAGTCGGATTCGCGTCTGGAAACCAACCGTGGATTCAATATCGATTGTGCCATTCAATTTCTCGATATTCTTTTTCACCACATCCATGCCGACACCACGACCGGAGGTATTGGTCACCTCCGCCGCCGTGGAAAAACCGGGCATCATGATCAACCGCAGCAACTCCCGATCTGACATCCGCTCCAGTTCCTCCCTGGAAAACAATCCTTTTTCCAGCGCCTTGACCTTGATCAGCTCGGGATTCATGCCCCGACCATCATCGGTAATCTCGATGACGATATGGTTACTCTCATGATAAGCCTCCAGCAGCAAAGTGCCTGTCGGAGGTTTATTCAGCCGTTTGCGCTCCGCCACGGTTTCGAAGCCGTGATCGACCGAATTGCGGATCAGGTGAATCAGCGGATCGGAAATCTCCTCGATAATCATCCGATCCAATTCGGTATCCTCGCCCCGGATTTCCAGTTGCACCTGCTTGGTGGTGCCGCGCGTGAGATCGTGGATCAGGCGGGGATAACGATTGAAAAGCTGGGCAATGGGCAGCATCCGTACTTTCATCACCCCTTCCTGAAGTTCGTTGGAGGTCCGACTCAAGGAAACAATGGCTTCACCCAATCGGTAGGTGAAAGCCCGGATCAGCTTCATGTCCTTCGGATCGAGCCCGGCGTTGACCTTCAGATGCTGCTGAAGGTTTCGCATCTCGTTAAATAGCTGGAAGAAATAGGAGCGGTCGACGATCAATTCTCCCACCTGATTCATCAGAACGTCGATCTTGTGCGCATCCACCCGCACGCTTTTCTTCACAATCCGCTCGCCGGTGTCCGGGGACGGTTCCGTTTTCTGATGCTCGCCCTCGGTTTCCCAAACGGGCCCAGCGCCCGTGGCGGGTTCCTGATACCGGCCATCGACCGCCGGCTTCGGCTGGACCTGGACCACGGTCGGCTCCTCGGAAAAAACCGGGAGTTTGCTGGTTTGTGGCAAAACCTCGTTTTCCAACCACTCCGCCACCGAGGAATCCGCGGCGGGGACCAGCGCGGCCACTTCGATGGGAAGTTGCACCGCTGTCGACTCGCTACCTTGCAGCAAGCGGTCGCCATGTTGCGGAAAGAACTGGATCACCCTGCCGATGTAAGTCTCCATGAAGTCCATGGAAACTTCCTGGTCCAGCGCCACGGATTGCTGAGCCGCGAGGATTGCATCGCACCATTGTTCGTACAGCAGCGCGAGGGCTTGATAACCCATGTAATTCGCGGAGGAGCTAAGATTTTTGATGCCGTCGAGGCACTGCTCCAACACCTCGAACTTATCGGGCGCGGTGGAAAACCGCTCGACCTGCACGCTCAGAAAGGCCAGCTTCTCCTGCAATTGCTGGATGAATATGGTGAATAGTTCCTTGTCGTATTCCTCCTCGTAGGTTTCCATTTCCGGCGTGGCCGGAATCACGGGCGGTGGTTCCAGCGCCTCGGCATCGATGGTTTCCGTCTCCGCGATTTCCATCGCCTCCTCCGTTTCCTCTCGCCCATCCATGATCCGTTCGAGCTTGGCCATCAAATCGTCGACCGGGGTTTCTTCCGTCTGGGAATGCGTCAAATCAGCCACCAGCATGGCGATACGGTCGCGAGCGAGAATCAGGGTTTCCACGATATCTGGACTTGAAGACCGCTTCCCTTGGCGGAGTAAATCCAGCAGGTCCTCCAATTTGTGGGAAAGGGCGGCAATTCGGGCCAAGCCCATGAATTGCGAGGCGCCCTTGATCGTGTGAACCGGCCTGAAGATGGTGTTGAGCAGCTCCCGATTAGCCGGATCTCCAGCCAGTCGCAGCAGGGTCGCTTCCATTTCTTCAAGGTGCTCGCCGGCCTCGGCGACAAAATCATTAATCAGCGATGGATCAAGCTCGATCATGGGCGATTCTTCTGTCAAAAGCGGTTTCAGGCTGGAGCCGGACGACCCGACTAGCTCCCGGCTCCAGGCTTCTCGGTTTGTTCCAAGCTTGCAATCAGCTTGAGCACTTCCTCCGATTTGTGCTTGTTGATGAAGCCAATGGCTCGCAGCCGTTCGACATCGCCACGGTATTTTTCTTCATCCAGATTAGAGAGAAACAGAATACGGGCGGCGCTGTCGTAGCACAGGATTTCCCGGGCGGCGCTCAAGCCATCCATCCCGTCCATGGTGATGTCCATGGTCACCAGGTCCGGTCGCAGCGTCTTGTACAGTTCCAAGGCCTCAATGCCGTTCTTGGCTTCGCCGACGATCAGATGACCTCGCGGCTTCAAGACTTTCGCCAGCAGTTTCCTCATCATGGAGGAATCGTCAACGACCAGAATGCGCATACTCATGACGCCGCTCCGCAGTGGATTTCCAATAGGTCCTCAAACCCCGATCCGACAGACTATCTCGCCAAACCGCTCAGCCGCGTTCCACCCGTGCTCACTTCCTTAAGCCGCTTCAGTTCCTCGACCAACAGAATGCGGTTGAAATCAAGCAGGATCAGCAATCGTTCGCCGATATCGCAGACGCCCTGAACGTATTGGCTTTCCAAGCCCGCCACGACGATCTCGGGTGGCGGTTCGATGGCGTCTCGCTCGATCTTGAGCACCTCGGTTACGGCGTCCACGATAAAGCCGGTCACCCGACCGGCAATGTCCAGAATCAACACCCAGTTCTTGCCCGAACCTTGCTGGTCGGTTGGCAAATTGAGCCGCTTGCGCAGGTCGATCACTGGAATGATGTTGCCGCGCAAGTTGGTGACCCCCTCAACGAAGGCCGGCGTATTCGGCACGGCGGTGATCGGCGCGCCACGAATGATTTCCTGCACCATCAGGATATCCACGCCAAACATTTCCTTGCCATTCATAAAGCCCACCAACTGTATGAGGTGGTCTTTTTCCTCGGCCTCGTCCATGCGCCTGGTCGTCGTATATACATCAGCCATTTTCGCGCTCCTTTGGGTCCGCGCTCCGGATCCGTAATCATTCACGCCTCCCCTCGCCCGCCGCCGGGCGAGGGGTTGGAGGCGAGGGGATTTTCCTCGGATCAGCGCTGCTTTAACTGGCCTGCCAATGCGTGGGCGCCGCTGGCGTGATCGGACCCTCGTTTCTAACGATCTTGAACTGCCGTACCTGCTCGGCAAGCTGGTGGGAGCCGCTTTGCAACTCCTGGCTGAGGTTGACCACGCCACCGGCGCGTTCCACCGTTTGACGCGCGCCCTCGGCGGAGTTTTGCGCGATTTCCATAACCTTCCTTGAGCGCTGCGCTTGCAGGGTCGTCAAGTTAGTCATGTGCGCGGTGCGCTCCACGATACCTTTCATTTCGTCGCCGATGGCGCTGGCGCCCTGATTGGCCTCGGTCACCAGTTGGCCGATGCGCCGCGACTGCTCCAGCAGCGCCGCCAGCGCTTTCTGCGCGGCTTCGCGGCGGGAGCCCTGCTCGCCGGCCATGCCAGCGATCTGTTGCGCCAGGGTGTTGAGTTCGCTCACCAGGTTGCGCACCTGCTGGGTGTTGGCAACCAACAAGCCGGCGGTCCTGGCGATACCTTCGATGGCCTGCATGTTGATCTTGCCGCTCTCGTCGATCTTCACCAGCGCCTGCTGCGCCTCGTCGCTGAGCTTGGTACCTTCGTTGACGCGGGCGGTGGAATCCTTGATCAAGCGGGTGATCTCCTTGGCGGCCTCCGAGGCCCGTTGCGCCAACTTGCCGACTTCGTCGGCCACCACCGCGAACCCGCGACCGTGCGCGCCGGCGCGAGCGGCCTCGATGGCGGCGTTCAACGCCAGCAGGTTGGTCTGTTCGGCGATTTCCGTGATCACGCCGATGATCTCGGAAATCTGTTCCGAGGACTCGGCGATGGAGCGCATGCCGCTCACGGTGGAGGCCACCGACCGGCTACCGGCCTCGGCGGCCTGCGCCACCGACCGGCCAAACTCGGTAGCCTGCGCCACCGCCTTGTTCATCTCGTCCACCGCTTGGGCGATCTGGTTGACGGACTGGGTCACGTCCACCACCTTGTCGCCCTGTTGCCGCGCGGTTTCCACCACCTTGGCGCCGGTCTGCCCCATTTCGGCGACGCGATCCATGGTGGTGTTCACTTCCTGGTTCTGCGCGGTGGCGGAGGTCGCCACATCCTGCATGGCTTTCAGCAGCGAGACGACCGTGGTATTGGAGCGATCCGCCGCTTCCTTCTGGGCGACCGACGCCTGCGACACCTCGCCGGCGGTGGTACCCATCTCCGCAATGATCTTGGCGGCGGTTTCGGACTGTTCCGCTTCGGCCTGGGCGCGTTCGCGGTTGGCGCTCGCGCGCTTGGCGACTTCGCTGGCGCTGACATCGACTGTGGTCGCCGTGCTGCTCACCACGCCGAAGGCATCGCGGATGACCCGCATCATCTGATTGAACGCCGCCGACATGCGGCCAATCTCATCCCTGCTTTCCACCGGCACGGCCAGTGTGAGGTCACGATTGGCGGCGATCTGCGTGATGGTGCCGGCCATGCCAATGATCGGTCGGGCAATTAGGCCAGCGACGAGCAGCGCCAGGAGCGCGATGGCGATGGCAACCACGACCGCCATGATCGCCATGGCGTTCCGCAGTGCCGTCACGGGTTCGAAAGCCTCGGTCAGGTCCTGCTTGATGAACACGATCCACTTCGAGCCGAGCACGTCGACTGTCGTGAAGGCACCGACTACATCATGACCCCAGTAATCCTTGTAAAACTCATTAACTTCTGAGGTCTTGCCCCCCACGATCGCGTCCACCGAGGCGTTAACGACGCGATTCTTGTTCGGATCGGCGAATGCGTCTTTGACGTTGCGTGTGGAATCCTGAAGCGAGTCGGAATGCAGCAGCTTGTCAAAACCGATCAGGTAGGAATCGCCGGATTTACCCAGTCCTGATCGGACCGCCATCAACTTGTTGGTTTCTGCAGCGGATACATGCTCGATCATCACCATCAACAACTCGCCCTGCGAGATAATCGGGACGGCGATGAAACCGCGCGCTTCGTTGTTCCAGGGTGCGTAGGGTTCAAAATCGGCGAAACTGATCTGTTTGGAATCGTGGACCTTTCGGAACAGCTTGGCGAGGTGGGTATCGCTGTACGGCCCGTTGTTCAGGTTGGTTTGATAATCGGCGTGATGCGCCACCGAGTAGAATACCTGGCCATTCGGAGCCACCAGCAGCAGGTCCGCGATATCAAAGCGTTTGATGTAATCCTGGAAATAGTCCGTCTTGGCGTTGTCGAGATTGGTAGGCGTCGCCTGTTGTTCTGCCGTACCCACCGTGATGATGCCCCATTGCAAACCGGGAATTTGCAAGGGTGCGTACAGCGTGACCTTGTACAGTTTGTCAAACTCACCGATTTTTGTTTCGATTCCGGATTTGCCCGCCATGATGGCGTCGATATCGGGGCCGCTCTTGGCGTCGCCGATCTGGCCCTTGGCGATTACGCGGTCGCTGCGCAATGTCACCTTATCGCCCCACTTGCCCACGAGATAACTTTCAAAGGTCTCGCCCATGCCGATGCGATTCTGCATGATGCTGTTAATGAAATCCGTGGGAATTTCAAACGCCACCAAGCCCAGATACTGGCCGTTGCCATCAACTACCGGCCCGCCGATAAACGCCGTCAAGGTGTTAGTGGGTTCGTACGGGCTGAAATCCTCAATTCCCACCCGGTCGTGGGTTTTACTGAAAAGTCGGGCCAGACCGGAATCCTTCAGGACGCCTGTCTTCACATTGCTACCCTGATCGGATCCACCAGCCGAGGAAAATACCGCAGTACCCGCGGCGTCCACCAGCATGATATCGCTGCCACCGGTGAGGTGCGTGACTGCGGCGACGTTTTTTTGCGCCAAGGCGTGGGCCTGCTTGTACTCAGGACTGTCCAGCCCCTTGGCCAACGCAGCACTCAGGCGCTTCAGGTCCTCCACCGTGGTGGGGTTTTGGCGAACGGCATCCACCGCTTTGTAGAAATTGGCGAAAAACTGCTCAATGCGTTGTTTCTTGAGATCGTGCAAAGCTTCTTGCTTGACTTGGCCTTTCGCCCAAAAACCTTTAATGGTCTCGGCCAGAGTGGCGGTATTAGCCGTCCGATTGTTAAAAAAGCTAATCACGCTCAGCTTTCGGGCTTCGCGCGTGCCTTCCGTCGCCTGAACAATTTGGGCTTCCAGCACCTGGCTTGCTCGATCCAGGGAGTAATAGACCGCGATGCCAAAGGGGATGAGACCGGTGATCATGAACAGCGTGATCAACTTAACCCTAAGACTCTGGTTATTGAACCATAACCATAATTTATTCATTATTTAACCTCCAGACGGGTTGGAACTGAGCTACTGGCAAAACCAATGGGTAGAGTGATCATGGCGGTCTCATGATAGGCCATTAACAACGGTTGCGATTTTGACATCCGAAAGCACAAAGTCGGGTTGGCACCGGGTCAGCGCGGCTTGCGCCATGTCCTTATGCAGACAGCTTTGCGGGCTCTGCACGATGGCAATGCCATTCATGCGATGGATTTCCTCCAAGCCCTCGCTGCCATCTTCCCCGGAACCGGACAAGATGACGCCCGCCGCCCGTCCTTTCATTGCCTCGGCGACGGAAAACAGCAGTCGGTCGATGGAACCACGCCGCGAGGCGAAGGGCGCGCGATGAACCTGCAAAACCAGCCGGCCATCGCGGGCGGCGACGGTGAGGTACTCCACACCCGCGCCGAGGTAGCAGACGCCGCCCTCGACCAATTCGCCGTCAACCGCCCGCTTGACCTTCACACCGCTGTAGTCGTTCAAGTAGCGGGCGAAGGCTTCGACATGCGGCGGCGCGGCGTACAGGACAACCAGATAGGCGGTGGGCAAATCCGGGCGCAATTGCGGGATGATCTTCAACAAGGCGCCATAGCCACCCTCGGCGGCTCCAAGCGCCACCACGCGGTCGCAGCGGCGCGGCGTGGTCAGCGCGGCCTTGTCGCGCGGCATGGCGCGGATGTAGCACACGGATTCGAGCGCCACGGCGGCGGCGAGATTGACCTTGGCGATGATGTCCTGGGCCTGCGCTTCCAACTCACCGCCATCCAACTGGGTTGGTTTGGTGATGAAATCGACCGCTCCATAGCGCAAGGCATCGAACGTGGTCTTTTCTCCCTCCCGTGTCAGGGTGCTGAGCATCACGGTGGGTCTGGGGTTGCGAATCATCAGATGCTTCAGGGTGGTCAGTCCATCCATGCCCGGCATATTGATATCCAGCGTAATGACGTCGGGGGCCAGTCGGGAAACGCAGGCCAGCGCCTCGATACCGTCGGTGGCTTCTCCGACCACATGAATCTTGTCGTCCGAATCGAACAGACCGGTAATGAGTCGGCGCATGATTTTCGAATCATCAACGACCAACAGCTTATAGGAGCCATTCATGGGGTGTCTTACCGATCCGGTAAATATTTGCTGATTTTTTCCAGCAATTGATCGGGTGTAAAGGGCTTGGTCAGGTATTCATCGGAACCCCCCATCCTACCCCGCAACTTATCGAGTAAACCGTCTCTGGAAGTTAACATGATCACGGGCATGTCTTTGAACATATCGTGTTTTCTGACCATGGACAGAACCTTGTAGCCATCAATGCCAGGCATGACGACATCGAGCAACATCAAATCCGGGTTTTCCTCGTTCAGCCGGGCAAAGGCGGCCAGACCATTCTCGGCTTCCACCACGGCGTATCCGCCGTCAACCAGAAACCTCACGATCATCTTTCGAGTCACGGCGCTATCTTCCACCACCAGAATCTTCTTGGCGGGCTTTCTGGAAGCGCCACCAACCGGTTGCGGGACTGGCGCGGCCACCGTGGGCGAAACCACCGGCTCCGGAGGAATCGCGGCTCGTGATGCCTGTGGAATGGCGAGCGTTTCAGGGTTGACTCCAAGCTGTCGGAAAATCTCCGCCGTGCTGGGCAGCGGTCCCGCGCTCGATTCCGCATAGGACTGGAAAACGCGATTGCTGGCGAAGGTATAGGTTCCACCAACGATGTTCCTAATCAACGGTATGGCGGTGGACCCATGCTTGGTCCGGTACGTGATGCCAGTAATCACCCCGTCATGGATTACGAACCTAGCCGCGTGGTTCTCCTCGGTGGTGATAAATAGCGTGCCGCTATGCCTCTCCTCGCACAGTCGTCGCAATTCTTTCAGGATTCCGTCAAAAGTTAGGTTGGACATGGTGGATAACTCGGAGACTATCTAAAAACGAACGGGCCGATACGGAGCCAGCTTTCCGGCGATGGCCCGCCACGCTTGCAGGCAGGCTTCAACACCCCAAAAAACCTTGATCTCGCGGGAGCGGTTCTTAGACAGCCTCCTTAAGGTAAAAGCACGGTGTTCAAAAAATATAGTCAAAAGATCGGATTTTTATAGAGGCATCGAGGTGATTTTATGGCATGCCGACACCGCGCGGTGAAAGCGAAGACCTGCGAACTACCGTCGACCTTCACCACCAGCCCACCGTAAAACCACGTCCAGTCCGCTAGTCGGCAGCAACCGTCGCAATACCGCAAATAGATAGGTTGGCGCGGTCACTGGATAGCGCGCGCGCGGATGGGAACTTTTCAGCGCGCGGATTACCCGTTCGAGCACCGCTTCCGGCGCCAACGTAAACGGCGCGGTTGGTCCTTCTTTCAATAATCGTGCTTCCATCGCTGCATATCTTTCCCGATGCGGGCTAATTTCGGCGCGGATGTGTCGTCGATAAGCGGCATGGGCGTTCTCGCGAAACCGGCTCAGGATTGGCCCCGGCTCGATCAGACACACATGAATGCCTGTGCCGACCAACTCCAGGCGCAGGGTATCGGCCAGTCCTTCCAACGCAAACTTGCTGGCGACGTAGGCTCCACGATAGGGAAACGCCACCAATCCCAACACCGAACTGATGTACAGAATCCGTCCTCCGCCCTGGCGGCGCAGGATCGGAATGACCTGGTTGGTCAATTCCTGGGTTCCGAACAGGTTGGTCTCAAACTGCTCGCGCAATGCCTCCCGGCTCAAATCTTCCACCGCGCCCGGCTGACCGTAAGCGCCGTTGTTGACTAGCGCATCCAGTCGGCCCTCCGTTCGCTCCAGCACCGCCGCTAGCGCCGTTCGAATGGAGGTGGAATCACGCAGGTCGAGTGGTAGACTCTCCAACCCCTCGGCATGCAGCCGGGCTACGTCCGCTGGCTGGCGGGTCGTGGCGAACACCCGCCAGCCTCGTGCCTTCAAGCCACGGGCCACGCACTCGCCGATACCCGACGAACAACCAGTAATCAAGATGGTTTTACTGCTCATTGGTGCTCTACAAGTTACCTTAATATGACAATGTTATCAACAGCCATTGTATATTTCATCAGTCAATGCCCCCACAGTGAAATAAAATTGACATATAGATGAAATATAAAGGCCACCGTGTAGCGGTAAGGTTAGACGTTGGATACCCTTCGATTCCCGGAACGAAGGGGACGCTAACCCCCGTCTGTTCAAAATTGTGGAGATTTTTCATGCTCAAGCAGAAACTCGCTCTCGCCGTGGCGGCGACGCTCCTGTTGGCCGGAACGGCCCACGCGCAGTCCGCCCGCGACTACATCAGCATCGTCGGTTCGTCCACGGTTTACCCGTTCGCAACCGCTGTCGCTGAGCAGTTTGGCAGGGGTAGCAGCTTCAAGACCCCGAAGGTCGAATCCACCGGCACTGGCGGCGGTTTCAAGTTGTTCTGCGCCGGCGTCGGCGTCCAGCACCCCGACATCAACGACGCCTCCCGCAAGATCAAGGCGTCCGAAATCGAAACCTGCGCCAAGAACGGCGTCACCGAGATCGTCGAGATCAACATCGGTTTCGATGGCATCGTGGTGGCCTCCTCCAAAAAGAACAAGCCGATGCCATTGACCATCAAGGACCTCTGGCTGGCCCTGGCCAAGGAGGTTCCCGATCCAACCACCGGCAAGCTGGTCATCAACAACTTTAAAACCTGGAAGGACATCAACGCCACGCTGCCCGCCAACAAGATCGAGGTGCTGGGTCCGCCGCCAACCTCCGGCACCCGCGACGCCTTCGTCGAGCTGGTCATGGACCACGGCTGCAAGGAATTCGAGGCGATCAAGGAACTGGAAAAGACTGACGAGAAAAAAGCCAAGGCGGCTTGCCAGACGATTCGCGAGGATGGCGCCTACATCGAAGCCGGTGAGAATGACAACCTGATCGTGCAGAAGCTGACCGCCAACCCCAATGCGCTGGGTATCTTCGGTTACAGCTTCATGGAAGAAAACCTCGATAAGATTCAAGGCGAGGCCATCAACGGTGTCGCGCCGACCTTCGAGAACATCGCCGACGGCAAGTATCCCATCTCGCGTCCCCTGTTCATTTATGTGAAGAAGGCCCATGTCGGCGTGATTCCCGGCATCAAGGAATTCATCGCCGAGTTCGCGAGCGAGAAGGTGGTGGGTGACGAAGGCTATCTCAGCAAGAAAGGGCTGATCCCGCTGCCAGACGCCAAGCGCAAACAGGCCGCGACCGACGCCAAGAATCTCAAGAACCTGGCCCCATAACGGGATGCACTTCAGGAACGTCACCCGCGCACTGAACGCCGATTCAGTCGCCGGTGGCGTTTTCGTATTCTGGCGGTGACACCATGCAATCTTTTCTCCTGCTCACGCTGATCCTGCTCAGCGCCGGGGCTTACTCTCTGGGTCGCCACCGCGCATTCGCCGTCGCCGGTGGCCACATCCGCAACCTGCACTCCCTGCCCAGTTTCTATGGTTCCTACGCGGCGCTGTGGTGTGGGTTGCCGGCATTACTCGTGTTTGCCGTCTGGGCAACGCTGCAACCGAACGTCATTATCGATCTGGTGGTGGCCGGTCTGCCGCCAGAACTGCGCAACCTGCCGCCAGACCGCTTGAATCTAGTGGTCAACGACCTCAAGAACCTGGTCAGCGGCAACATCGTGTCCAGCACGCCCAATTCAGCCATGCTGGAAGCCGCCAATCACTATCGCAATCTGCGCGTGATCGGTAACGCCTCGCTATGGATCGTGGTCCTGACCCTGGCCATTGCTGGCGTCACCTACGCCTGGCGCGCGATTTCCCCGACGCTGCGCGCCCGTAACCGGGTCGAACAAGTGGTCAATCTGTTCCTGATCGTCAGTTCGACCGTGGCGATCTTCACCACCGTCGGCATCGTGCTGTCGGTCGTGTTCGAATCCATCCTGTTTTTCCGCCAAATTCCCATCACCGAATTCCTGTTCGGCTTGCAGTGGAGCCCGCAAACCGCCCTGCGCGTTGATCAGGTCGGCTCCTCCGGCGCGTTTGGTTCGGTGCCGCTGTTCGCCGGCACCCTGCTGATTTCCGGCATCGCCATGCTGGTCGCCGTTCCCATCGGCCTGATGTCGGCATTGTTCCTGTCCGAGTACGCCACCCCCAGATTCCGCGCCGTCGCCAAGCCAGCGCTGGAAATTCTGGCCGGCATCCCCACCGTGGTCTACGGTTTCTTCGCCGCCCTCACCGTGGCGCCGCTGATCCGCGAGATCGGCACGGCCCTGGGTCTGCATGTCGCCTCGGAAAGCGCGCTGGCCGCCGGGTTGGTCATGGGCATCATGATCATCCCCTTCGTCTCCTCGCTATCGGACGACGTGATCAACGCCGTCCCGCAATCCATGCGCGACGGTTCCTACGCGCTGGGCGCGACCCGGTCGGAAACCATCAAGCGGGTGCTGTTGCCCGCCGCCCTGCCCGGCATCGTCGGCAGCATCCTGCTGGCGGTCTCCCGCGCCATCGGCGAGACCATGATCGTGGTGATGGCTGCGGGTTTATCCGCCAATCTGACCGCTAACCCGCTGGAGGCGGTCACCACGGTCACGGTGCAAATCGTCACCCTGCTGACCGGCGACCAGGAGTTCGACAGTCCCAAGACCCTGGCGGCCTTCGCCCTTGGCCTGATGCTGTTCGTGGTCACGTTGATCCTCAACATCATCGCCCTGCATGTGGTGCGCAAGTATCGGGAGCAGTATGAATAAGCAGCCAACGCCTTCCCCCGCGCCGTCGGTTCCCAACCGGGATATCAAAACCATCGTCAACGCCGGTCTGAAACGCCGCCATGCCGCCGAACGGCGCTTTCGCTGGTACGGACTGATCGCCATCAGCCTTGGGCTGGCCTTCGTGGCGCTGATGTTCGTCAACATCATCGGCAAGGGCTATCCCGCCTTTTGGCAAACCTATGTGCAGATACCCATCAAGTTCGATCCCGAGGTGATCGACCCGGACGGCAAGCGCGATCCGCAAGCGCTGGCCAACGCCGATTACGCCGCGCTGGTCCGCGTCGGGATGCGCCAACTGTTTCCCAACGTGCAGGGCCGCCTGGAACTACGCGCGCTTTACGGCCTGGTCAGTTCCGACGCGGCGCACGAACTACAAGATCGGGTACTCCAAAATCCAGCCCTGCTCGGCGCCGAACAGGAAATCTGGCTGCTAACCAGCGCCACGGTGGATACCCTGGTCAAGGGCAACATCGACCGCGCGCTCGACGAATCGGAACGACCGATCAAGGACAATCAGATCGAATGGGTGGACAAACTGCAAGCCACCGGCAAGATCGAGAAAAAGTTCAACGCCATTCTGTTCCGCAACGGTGATTCCCGCGAACCGGAACAGGCCGGCATCCGTGGGGCGCTGGTGGGTTCCTTCTATACCCTGCTGGTCACTTTCCTCCTGTCGTTCCCGATTGGCGTGGCGACGGCGGTGTACCTGGAGGAATTCGCCCCCAAGAACCGTTGGACCGACCTGATCGAAGTCAACATCAACAACCTGGCGGCGGTGCCGTCCATCGTGTTCGGCCTGCTGGGGCTGGCAGTGTTCATCAACTTCTTCGGCCTGCCCCGCTCCGCGCCGCTGGTCGGCGGGCTGGTGCTGAGCCTGATGACGCTGCCGGTCATCATCATCGCCGGTCGAGCCGCCTTGACCTCGGTGCCGCCCTCCATCCGCGAAGCGGCGCTCGGCATGGGCGCCTCCAAACTGCAAATGGTGGGACACCATGTGCTGCCGCTGGCCATGCCCGGCATGTTGACCGGTTCGATCATCGGCATGGCTCGCGCCCTGGGCGAATCGGCCCCCTTGCTGATGATCGGTATGGTCGCCTTCATCGTGGACGTGCCCAAGAGCTTCCTGGACCCGGCCACGGTCCTGCCGGTGCAGATCTACCTCTGGTCCGACCTGCCGGAACGGGCGTTCGTGGAACGGACCTCGGCGGCGATCATGGTGCTGCTGGCGTTCATGATTCTGATGAACGCTCTGGCCATCGTGCTGCGCAAGCGCTTCGAGCGGCGCTGGTAAGACTCCGACTGACCCGCCAACTTCCAAATCGCAAGGATTACCGCCCCCATGAGCACGACCGCCCTCGAAACCAAGGTCGCCTTGGACCAGACGCTCAACCTCAACAGCGCGCCCCGCACGCAGTCCAGCGTCGAAGTGACCGACTACAACGACCGGCAAACCGTCGGCAAGATCACGGTGGACAACCCGAAAATGGTCTGCCGTGGCGTCAACGTCTATTACGGCGAGAAACACGCGATCAAGCACGTGGGTCTCGACATCGGCGCCAACGAAGTCATCGCCTTCATCGGCCCGTCCGGCTGCGGCAAATCCACTTTCCTGCGCTGCCTGAACCGGATGAACGACACCATCTCCATCTGCCGCATCACCGGTCAAATCAAGCTAGATAGCGACGACATCTACGACAAAAGCGTCGACGTGGTGCAATTGCGCGCCCGGGTCGGCATGGTGTTCCAGAAGCCTAACCCCTTCCCCAAGTCCATCTACGAAAACGTCGCCTATGGGCCGCGCATTCACGGCATGGTCAATACCAAGGCCGAATTGGACGACCTGGTGCGCGACAGCTTGGAACGGGCTGGATTGATCAAGGAAGTCGAGAAGCGGATGCACGAACCGGGCACCAGCCTGTCCGGTGGTCAGCAGCAGCGGCTTTGCATCGCCCGCGCCATCGCGGTCAACCCCGAAGTCATCCTGATGGATGAACCCTGCTCGGCGCTGGACCCCATCGCCACCGCCAAGATCGAGGAACTGATCGACGAACTGCGGGAGAACTACACCATCATCATCGTCACCCACTCGATGCAGCAGGCGGCTCGCGTGTCCCAGCGCACCGCCTACTTCCATCTGGGCGATTTGATCGAGGTCGGGGACACCGACCAGATTTTCACCAACCCCAAACACAAGCTGACCGAGGATTACATCACCGGTCGCTTCGGCTGATCCCGGCCCCATCTGCGATCCGACGAGAGTACCCATCATGGCCATTAGTCAAGACGCCCACACCGTCAAGCAATTCGATGTGCAACTCGCTAACCTGCGCAACCTGGTGCTGGAAATGGGCGGGCTGGCCGAAGACCAGCTCAAGCGCGCCATCGCGGCGCTGGACGCGGAAGACATGACCGCTTCGCGCGAGGTGATCGCGCGCGACCGGTTAATCAATGGCATGCAACTCAAGGCCGACGAGGACTGCATCAGCCTGATCGCTCTGCGCCAACCGGTCGGCGGCGACCTGCGGATGATCATGTCGTTGGCCAACACCGTGACCGATCTGGAGCGAGTCGGCGATGGCGCTAAAAAAATAGCCCGGATGACCCTGCAAATTTACGACAGCGTCAGCAGCCCCCCCAGCGCCAAGCTGTTGCGCGACGTGACGCCGATGGCCGGGTTGGCGACCGACATGTTGCGAGATTGCCTCGATGCGCTCGCTCGGCTGGACGTGGAAAAAGCACTGGCTATCATTCACAGCGACGATGATTTGGATCAGGAATTCCAATCGGCGCTGCGACGGCTGATCACCTACATGATGGAAGACTCGCGCACCATCGGTCATGCGATCAACGTGGTCTTCATCATCAAGGCGTTGGAGCGCGTTGGCGACCATTGCAAAAACATCGCCGAGCACATCGTGTATTTGGTCGAGGGGAAGAGTATTCAGCAGCGCCGCAACATCGACGCGGATATGATTTCCACGCTAGCGCGGAACGTGTTGGAGGAATAGCTTGATCGTTTACGGCGCCGGCGCTCCGGGCATGGCCCGCCACGCCGCCGCGCCAGCGTTCCTAGCCATCTCGGCCACGCGCCCGTAACCAGACCGCGTGTTGCTGGCGAATGTCCGCCAGCACTTCCCGGTCGATCAGGTCGTCGTCACGGATGCGCTCGTCGTAATTTTCCCAGCCCATGAAATCGCGCAGCGCCCGTAGCAACTCCTCATCGCAAACGCCGCTGGCGACGCCCTTGTAGAAGCCGCGCGCGTGGAGGATTTGCTGCAATTCATTGGCAAGGGCGATATCGATCCTGACCAATTGATCGGGATCGCTGCGGAAATAGGTCAGCCGATGAATGGCGTACAGCCGCTCCAACTCGGCAATGGGCGTGGGGTGGTCATAGACCGAGATGTCCACGTAGCGGTCGTCGA
The DNA here is from genome assembly GCA_031732755.1 of Candidatus Contendibacter sp. GTDB lineage: Bacteria > Pseudomonadota > Gammaproteobacteria > Competibacterales > Competibacteraceae > Contendibacter. Next base: position 57,044 of record JAVMKI010000065.1, on the reverse strand, counting down.
AACCGCCATAACCACCACCAACCCGCACGACCTTCAGCGCCGCCGATTGTTGGCCGCGTCGGTCGCCGCCGTTGGCTTGGCCAGCTTGCAAGGCGGCCATCAACCGTACCGCCAACGGTCCCGGTGTGATCTCGAACGTTCGCACCATCCCCTCCACCACGCCCGGCCCGGCCAGGGTATTGCCCTGCGCGGCGCAACACGCTCCCTGCAAACTGCCCGCCCAGTCGAAACAATGCGCGCCGGTGAAGCTAGCGGCACGACCTTGGGCGTCGATGATGCCGACCTGGCGATAATCGCGCTGCGCGTCGGTGCCGGTCAGAATCACCACCGCTTGCTCGGGTGAAGCGCCGTTTTCCAACAGCGCCAGCCCGCGCGGACCATAGCTGGTATTGCAGTAACACTGTGTCGCCACCGCTCCGACCCCTGCCTTGGCAAACGGGATGGAGACACCGACGTTGGGAAATTTCGACTGCACGGCGACGCCCAAATCGCCGTTGGTAGGATCGAAGGCGACGATGGAAAAGGTCATGCGGGTTTCTCCGTTACGGTTTATCTGAATTCTTCCAAGGGCGTTCCATCGCCGCAAACCGGACATTCCGGCCAACGTCGGGCTTTCATGATTCGCCATTCCATGCGCGCGGCGTCCAGCAGCAGCAGCCGACCATCAAGCGTCTCGCCGAGTTCGGTCAGCACCTTGATCGCCTCCACCGCTTGCAAGCTGCCGATCACGCCGACCACCGGGGCGAGCACGCCGGTTTGCGCGCAGGTCTCGCCGTTGACTTCCGCGGCGCGGTACAGACAACGGTAACAGGCACCCTCCCCGCCTGGTCGCCAAACGAGTAGCTGCCCTTCCAACCGAATTGCCGCCCCGGATACCAACGGCACGCCGGCCCGCACGCAGGCGGCGTTGATCGCCAGCCGGGTCGGCAGGTTGTCGCAAGCATCCACCACCACGTCAGCCCGTCGCACCTGCTCCAGCAGCTCCGCTTCGTCCAACGCCTTTGGAATGGCGCTTACCTCGATCAGCGGGTTGAGCGCCCGTAGCATATCGCGGGCCGATTCCACCTTGGGCCGGCCAAGATCGGCGGTACGGTGGACGATCTGCCGTTGCAGGTTGGACAGGTCCACCCGGTCGAAATCGACCAGGGTCAGCCGCCCCACGCCTGCCGCCGCCAGATACATCGCCGCCGCTGACCCCAACCCACCCAGCCCGACGATCAGCGCATGGGATTGGCGCAGCCGCTCCTGACCCTCGATGTCGAAGTTCGGCAGCAGAATTTGCCGACTGTAGCGCAACAATTCGTCATCGGTCATGGTGGTTTTAACCATGGTGGACATAACTGGCCTTGGGTAATGTCTGATTGTAGTAGGTCCAAATTGAATCGCTGAATCGCTTGTTGCCAGCAAGCTGGTAAACTGTGTCTATCATGCTGACCCTGCGCCAACTCTCCCTGCAACGCGGCGGCAAGCCGCTGTTCGAAAATACCTCGCTGACGATTCACCCCGGCTGGAAGGTCGGGATGATCGGCGCCAACGGCTGCGGCAAGTCCAGCCTGTTTTCGCTGCTGCTGGACGACTTGCACCCCGACGCTGGTGACCTTGATCTACCGTCGCGCTGGGTCATTGCCCATGTTGCCCAGGAAACCCCGGCGTTGCCGACGCCCGCGCTGGACTTCGTGCTGGACGGTGACGCCGAATTGCGCCAAATCGAGCGCGACCTGCAAACCGCCGAAGCCGTTCACGACGGCGCGCGCCAGGCGGAACTGCACGCCCATTTCGAGGCCATCGACGGTTACAGCGCCCGCGCCCGCGCTGGCAAGCTGATGGCTGGACTCGGTTTCGCCACCGACCAATTGGAGCGGCCGGTGGCGGAGTTTTCCGGTGGCTGGCGGGTGCGACTGAACCTGGCGCGGGCCTTGATGTGCCGCTCCGACCTGCTGTTGCTGGACGAACCGACCAACCACCTCGACCTCGACGCCGTGTTGTGGCTGGAACAATGGCTGCGCGCCTATCCGGGCACCCTGCTGCTGATCTCCCACGACCGCGACGTGCTGGACAACGTCGCCAGCCATATCGCTCACATCGACCAGCGACGAATCACGCTGTACCCCGGCAACTACGCGGCTTTCGAGGACCAGCGCGCCGCTCGGCTAGCCTTGCAACAGGCGGCGTATGAAAAGCAGCAGCGGGAAATCGCCCATCTGGAAAGCTTCATCACCCGCTTCCGCGCCAAGGCCACCAAGGCCCGGCAGGCGCAAAGCCGGATCAAGGCGCTGGAACGGATGGAGCGCATCGCCGCCGCTCACGTCGATTCGCCGTTCGAATTCCGTTTCGCCACACCGGAGCGGTTGCCCAACCCACTGCTGGCAGTCGAAAAAATGGCCGCCGGTTACCATGGGCGGCGGGTGCTGAACAACGTGAATCTAGTCATCAATCCCGGCGCTCGGCTGGGCCTGCTTGGATCAAACGGCGCTGGTAAATCCACTCTGATCAAGCTGTTGGCGGGTATCCTGTCTCCGCTGACCGGGCGGATGACCGCCGGGCAAGGATTGGCCACCGGCTATTTCGCCCAGCATCAATTGGAACAGTTACGACCAGATTGGAGCGCGCTGCGGCATCTACAACAACTGGACGAGCGCGCCACCGATCAGCAACTGCGGGATTTTATCGGCGGCTTCGGCTTCAACGGTGACCTGGCGCTGGCGCCGGTGGCACCCTTTTCCGGTGGTGAAAAGGCCCGGCTGGCGTTGGCACTGCTCGTTTGGCAGCGACCCAACTTATTGCTGCTGGACGAACCGACCAACCATCTCGATCTCGACATGCGCCATGCGCTGACCCTGGCCTTGCAGGACTATCAGGGCGCGCTGGTCGTGGTCTCTCACGACCGTCATCTACTGCGCACGGTCACCGATGCGTTTCTGCTGGTCGTCGATGGACAGGCGCAACCGTTCAACGGCGATCTGGACGATTACCGCGACTGGTTAAACGAACGCCAGCGCGCCGCCAGTCGGGACACCGCGCCGCGCGGCAACGGCAACGGCAACAACGCCGCCGACCGCCGCGAACAGAAACGTCAGGATGCGGAGCGTCGGCAACAACTCGCGGTTCAGCGCAAACCGCTGGAACGGCGCGTCAGGCAACTGGAACAACGGATGGAGACGTTGCACACCGAACAGCGAACGCTGCAAACCACCCTCGCCGACCCCGGCAGCTACGACGACGCCAACAAGAACCGGCTCAAGGAATGGCTGGTGCGCAAGGGCGAAGTGGACCGGGAACTGGCCGCGCTGGAAACGGAATGGCTGGAGACGCAGGAAGCGTTGGAGTTGATTGGGCGCGACGCCTGAATCGCGCCCCTGGGCATCACTTACAATCCGCTCTTCAGGCTGGCTTCGATGAATTCGTCCAGATCGCCATCCAGAACCGGTTGCGTGTTGCTGGTTTCGACGCCGGTGCGCAAATCCTTGATGCGCGACTGGTCCAGCACGTAGGAACGAATCTGGCTGCCCCAGCCGATGTCGGCCTTGCTGTCCTCCAGCGCCTGGGCCTGGGCATTGCGCTTCTGCAACTCCAGTTCGTAAAGCTTGGATTTGAGCTGCTTCATGGCGGTCGAGCGGTTCTTGTGCTGGGAGCGGTCGTTCTGACACTGCACCACGATACCGGTCGGCAGATGCGTGATCCGAATCGCCGATTCGGTGCGATTGACGTGCTGGCCACCCGCTCCGGAGGCGCGGTATACATCCACCCGCAAGTCCGCCGGGTTGATGTCCACCTCGATACTGTCGTCCACTTCGGGCGCTACGAACACCGCCGCGAACGAGGTATGCCGGCGGTTGCCGGAATCGAACGGCGACTTGCGCACCAGGCGATGGACGCCGGTTTCGGTTCGCAGCCAGCCGAACGCATAGTCGCCCTCGAAGCGCACGCTGGCGCTTTTGATGCCGGCCACTTCGCCTGGCGAAGCTTCCAGCAACTCGGTCTTGAACCCGCGCCGCTCGCCCCAGCGCAAGTACATCCGCAACAGCATTTCCGCCCAGTCTTGCGCTTCGGTGCCGCCGGAGCCGGCTTGGATATCGAGAAAGGCATTGCCGGCGTCCATTTCGCCGGAAAACATCCGCTGGAATTCGAGACCGGCGACCGTGCGAGCGTGGTTTTCCAGGTCTCGCGCCACCTCGACCACCGCTGCTTCGTCACCTTCCTCGCCAGCCAGGACCAGTAATTCGGCGACCTCGTTCAAACCACGGTCGAGGTTTTCCAACCGGTGGACCACGATTTCCAACTGGGCGCGTTCCTTGCCCAGCGCCTGCGCCCGTTCGGGGTTGTTCCAGATATCCGGCTCCTGCAATTCGTGCAAGACCTCGTCCAGCCGCTCGCGCTTGGTCTCGAAGTCAAAGATACCCCCTCAGGGACGCGCAGCGTCCCCGCAGGTCATTGATCTGATGGAAATAGGGATTCAGTTCCTGCATGGCTTCATCATCCGGCGGGTCAACAAGAAGCGGGGATTGTAGCGGCGGAATCCGCGCAAATCATCCATTGCGCGTCAATGCCACCGCTCACGCCAAGCCCAGCGCGTCCTCGGGCGGTAAATAGTCGTCACCCAACGCCGCCGCCACCGCCGGATGAGTAATCCGCCCACGATGGACATTCAGCCCGGCGCGTAGATACGGATCGTCCCGCAACGCGGCGACGATGCCTTGATCCGCCAGTTGCAGAACGGCGGGCAAGGTAGCGTTGGTCAACGCGAAAGTCGAGGTCCGCGCCACCGCGCCGGGCATGTTGGCCACGCAATAATGCACCACTCCATCCACGAGATAGGTGGGGTCGGCGTGGGTGGTGGGCCGCGAGGTCTCGAAACAGCCGCCCTGGTCAATCGAGACATCCACCAACACCGACCCTGGCAACATCGCCGCCAACAGCGTCCGGGGAATGAGCTTGGGCGCCGCCGCGCCTGGAATCAGCACCGCGCCGACCGTAAGATCAGCCACCAGAACTTCTTCCTCAATCGCCTCCAGCGTGGCGAAGCGGGTGAGCAACCGCCCCTGAAACTGATCATCCAACTCCCGGAGGCGCGATAGGGATCGGTCAAGCACCGTCACCCGCGCGCCCAGGCCGACCGCCATCCGCGCCGCGCTGGTTCCCACCACTCCGCCGCCCAGAACCGCCACCCGGCCTGGCAATACCCCCGGCACCCCACCCAGCAAGACACCACTCCCACCCTGGGATTTTTCCAGGCCGCGCGCGCCAGCCTGAATCGCCATCCGCCCGGCCACTTCGCTCATCGGCGCCAGCAACGGCAAGCGACCTCGCGAGTCGGTAACGGTCTCGTAGGCGATCGCGGTGCAACCGGACGCCAGCAAACCCCTGGTCTGTTCAGGATCGGGAGCCAGGTGCAGATACGTGAAAACCGTTTGCCCCTCCCGCAGCCGTGCGTATTCGACCGGTTGCGGTTCCTTGACCTTGACGATCAAATCCGCCTGGGCGAACACCTCGGTGGCCGAGGCGACGACGGTCGCGCCCGCTTTCTCGTAAGCCGCGTCGCTCAGGCCGATACCCATTCCCGCGCCGGTTTCCACCCACACGGCATGTCCGTGCCGCACCGCCTCGCGCACGCCGCCCGGCGTCATTCCGACCCGGTATTCGTGCGTCTTGATTTCCTTGGGCACCCCTATCCGCATGATTGTCTCCCAAGAGTTTGGGCAAGAACCGAGAATCCTTTTACGCCGTCCCCTACTGCCGCTGTTGGACTTCCTTGTTGATCTCCCGCTGCACCAGGCGGGATACATCCGACAAACCCACCGCCAGCGCCGTCAGCACATCATCGATGGTCAGAATGCCCAGCAGCGCGCCCTTGCCGTCCACCACCGGCAACCGCCGTACACCCTTGGCGCTCATTCGGTCCAGGGTCCGCCAGAAATTGTCTTCCTCCCGCGCAACCAGCAGTTTGCCGCTCATGACATCGCTAACGGTCACGGTTTCGGGAGACAGATTCTGCGCCAATACCTCGACCACCAGATCACGGTCCGTCACGATCCCGACCGGATATTCCGCATCGTCACGGCGTTCCACCACCACGATGGTGCCAACATGATGGTGGCGCATCAGTCGCGCGATCTCGCGAATCTCGGTGGTTTTCTCGGTCGTAACGACCTGGCGGTTGCAATATTGGCCCACGGACATGATGTTCTTCTCCATTTATTGAGGACGGAAAGCAATGGCAACAGTAGGATTGTTCGCCATTCCAGCCACGCCCGCAAGGGGCATCCCGAGCAATGCCGGCCTTCCAAAGGCAGGTTTGAATCGGCCACCGATGCAGCGCCGCCAGGATCGATTATAGATGGCCGCCAGGTCACGAACCGAGGCTACCGCGCTTCGCTCCACTCACCGCACCAGCCGCAACCCGGGTGGTAGCGCCTCGCCAAACATCCGACCCGTATCCACCTCATCCAGCGGCGCGATCTCCTCCACCATCCGCAGCCACGAGGCGGGCGCTCTCGCCGCCCGCAGGCGCTGGATGACCCTAGCGCGTGGCGCCTCGTCCAAATCTCGTTCTCGGTCGCCGCTCAGCCGCGCCAGCAGCGCCGCCGCGAACGCCGCCGGGATCACCGCTTTCCAGTCCAACGCCAGCACCCGTTCCAGCCAACTTGCCGCCGCCGCCACGGGCACCACATCGTGGGCGCTGCCGTAGGCGGGAACCCGTGTCCCCAATCGGCCCACCGCCCACCACAGTTGCGGCGACTCGCCCTTGCGCGCCAACCGCGCCAGCAACACTTCACCGAGTTCGATCTTGCGCGCCGCCGGCAACCGTTCCAATACCGCCGCCAGCCGCGCCATGTCTTCCACCCCCGCTGGTTTGCTCTTGGCGGCCTTACCGGTCAACGGCCGCAGCTCCATCATTAATTCCTCGCCCAACCGCGCCTGCGCCGCCGCGTCCAGTCCACCGGCCACCCGTCGCCACAACGTCCACCACTCCGCCCAACTTTGCGCGTCCTGGTGGTATTGCACCCCTTGTCCGTATAAACCCCACAATTGCCGCACGCGCCAGTCGTCCAGCGGATAACCGAAACCGGGGCGGAGACAATAACCCGCCAAGCTGAACCAGAGCCGCTCGTGATCCGCCGAGCGCCGCCGACGCCGCGCCCCAGCCCACAACACACCGGACAATTCGCGCAACAGCGGCGTCTCCCAACCCTCGCGTTTGCCCAACAAGCGTTCCAAATCGGCGCGCAACATCTTGATTTCCTTTGCATCCACATCGGACGCGCGGGAACCATAGAAGCGCTCGATTCGCGTCGCCGCCTCGGAAAAGCGTGGATGCAAGCGGGCCAGCGTCGCCACGTCGCCACCGCGCAATTGAAACGCCAGCAGCCAGCGTCCCGGTTCCACGCTCCCCGCGTTCCCCTCGCCCGGACGCGCGGTGGGAAATGCGGGTTCCACCGCGACGCAGTCCACTTCCAGCGTGCCGATCTCGGTCAACCGCGCCAGCAATTGCACCGAAACCTCGTCGGCGCCCGCCTCGCTCTCGATGACGGTCGCAATCGGCGGCAGGGGCGTGAACTCCTCGGCATCCAGCGCCACCATCGCACCCGGTGGATGCACGGCGTCCCCGGTCGAGGACAACAGATGAAACTGCACCGGCGCGCCCAGCCGCAGCGAGAACGTGCGATCCAGTCGAATTTCCCGTTCCTCCTCCGCGCCGCGCGGCAACAGGCAAACGCCTTGCCTGTGTTTGCCTCCGCTGTCCACCACCAGAAAATAACCGCGCGCCGAACCGCCGCCGATGCGCAAGCCCTGACCGCGCCGCGCCAAACCGTAGGCCACCGCGCCGCGCGCTACCGCCAAGTCAGGATCGGGATTATCCAACTGTGCCAGGGGCGCGCCGCGCCAGCCGGCCAGAATGTCCAGCAACCGCCCAGCCAGCGCCGCGCCGTGGAACACGCCGCCATTGAGCAACACCGCATCGGGTAACGCGGGACCGTCCGCCGACGCTCGTTCGCCCAGCGCCCGCCGGGCCGCGTCGGCGTGGTGCGCTAGAAACGCCGCCAAATGGCGACTGATGGCTGGATCGGCGGCATAAGGTAGACCAAATTCGACCACCGCCGCGCGCCGGCTCCGGGGTTGCTCGCCGAATTCGACCATCGGCAGGAATCCATCCACCAGCAACGCCCGAACCTCGTCGCGGCTCAGTTCCGCCGACCGCGCGCCGCCGACCAGTCGTGAACCGCCGCCGAGCACCGTGACGGTCGCTCGCTCCGGCGCGGCATCGGCCAGCAGGCGCTCCTTGGCGTTCCGACATTGCTGCCACAGTTGCGACAACTCGCCCGCATTCAGCCGCTCGCCGCCCAGTCGCGCCTCGACGGTCCGCGCCAAGGTCAGGTCCATATTGTCGCCGCCCAGCATCAGATGGTCGCCAACGCCGACGCGGGTCAGTCTTGGTCCCTGATCATCCGCTTCAATCTGAATCAAGGTCAGGTCAGTGGTGCCGCCACCCACGTCGCAAACCAGCAGCAGCCGCGCTTCGCCCAACGCCGTCGCCACGTCGCCGCGATGGCGGTACAGCCAGTCGTAGCAGGCTGCCTGCGGTTCCTCCAGCAACCGCGGTTGCGACAATCCGGCCAACCGCGCCGCTTCCACCGTCAGCGCCCGCGCCGCCTCGTCAAACGAAGCCGGCACGGTCAACACCAGCTCCTGCCGTTCCAGCGGCTGATGGGGGAACTGGTGATTCCAGGCGGCGCGGAGATAGGCCAGCGTGCTGGCGCTCGCGGCGACCGGCGACACCTTGGGGATTTCCTCCGCCGCGCCCCAGGGCAGAATCGGCGCGGTGCGGTCCACGCCAGCGTGAGACAGCCAGCTTTTGGCGCTGGCCACCAGTCGGCCCGGGGTCCGCGCGCCGCGCTCCCGCGCCAGTTCGCCCACGATGACGTCGGTGACCTCGCCCGGATCGGCGAAAGGCCAGGGCAGTTGCCGATCCATTGCCGCCAGTTCGCCCGCCGCCGGGTGATAGCGCGTCGACGGCAACAGCGGCCGCGCCGCCACCGCGCCGGGCGCGATCAGTTGCTCGATGGCGAACAGGTGGATGGCGGCGGCGCGCGGATCGGCGTAGGCGACGACCGTATGGGTCGTGCCGAGGTCAATACCGACCAGATAGCGGGGCGAATGGGCGCGGGCGATGGCTTAGCCCTCGCCGCGCCACTGGTTGGGAAGAAAAGCCTTCATCGCAGGCCGCATGGCCGCCACGCGCGCGCAACGTTTGGCCGGGTGATTCCAGGGTTTCGACTCATCCCAAGTGATAAAAGCCTTCATCGCAGGCCGCATGGCCGCCACGCGCGCGCAACGTTTGGCCGGGTGATTCCAGGGTTTCGACTCATCCCAAGTGATCATTGTTAAATTGTAACCACCGAGCGTCCCGCTTGACCATGCCCCGCGTTCGATTCCACGAAGCCATGGACCGACTCTCGCGGCGGCCTGGCGGTCTATAATTCCCTAACGACGTTACGCCAACCGGAACCGCATGGACACCCTCACCCTTACCCGCCCCGATGACTGGCATCTCCACGTGCGCGATGGCGCGGCTCTCCACGCGGTGGTGCCGCACAGCGCCCGCCAATTTGCCCGCGCCATCATCATGCCCAACCTGCGCCCGCCAGTGACCACCACCGAGCAGGCGCTGGCCTACCGGAACCGCGTTCTGAACGCCGTCCCGGCTGGGTCGGACTTCCAGCCGCTGATGACGCTGTACCTGACCGACCGGACCCCACCGGATGAGATCGTCCGCGCTAGCGAGTCCGATCACCTCGTCGCCTGCAAGCTCTATCCCGCCGGGGCGACAACCAATGCGGATTCCGGCGTGACCACCATCACCGGGATCTATCCCGCGCTGGAGGCGATGCAACGACGGGGTTTGCCGCTGTTGATCCACGGGGAGGTCATCGCCCCTCACGTCGATGTGTTCGACCGCGAGGCAGTTTTCATCGACCAGGTGCTTACCCCGCTGGTCTGGGATTTTCCCGCGTTGAAAATCGTGCTGGAGCATATCACCACCGAGGACGCGGTGGACTACGTGCGGGAAGCGCCGACCACGATTGCCGCGACGATCACCGCCCACCACCTGCTCTACAACCGCAATGCAATCTTTCAAGGCGGCATCCGCCCCCATTATTACTGTCTGCCGATTCTCAAGCGCGAGCGTCACCGCCAGGCATTGATTCGGGCGGCGACCGGCGGTGATCCCAAATTCTTCCTCGGCACCGACAGCGCCCCGCATCCGCGTTCCGGCAAGGAAACCTCCTGCGGCTGCGCCGGTTGTTACACCGCCCACGCCGCGCTGGAACTGTACGCCGAAGCCTTCGACGCCGCTGGGGCGTTGGACAAGCTGGAAGCCTTCGCCAGTTTCCACGGCGCGGATTTTTACGGCCTGCCGCGCAATATCGGGACCATCACCTTGCGCCGCCAGCCACTGGCGGTTCCCGAATCCTTCCCATTCGGCGCGGATGAACTGGTTCCATTGCGGGCCGGGGAAACGCTGGGCTGGCGGCTGGCGGCTGGCGGCATGACCCCCTTCTCCTCATAAAATCGCTGACAGCCCGACGTATCCTCGTTCCTTCTCTAGCAGGGCTTCAAACGCCTCGGCCGGTAATGGCGGAACAAACAGGTAACCCTGCCCAAGGCCGCACCCCAACGCGCGCAGTCGCGCCGCCTGGGCGCTGGTCTCAATCCCTTCGGCGACCACGTTCAGGCCAAAGGCCGCCGCCAGCGCAATCACGCTCCGCACGATGGCTTCGTCGTGCGGGTTTTGCTCGACATCCTGGATGAAGGAACGGTCGATCTTGAGCGTGTCCACAGGAAAGCGCTTGAGGTGGTTCAAGCTCAAATACCCCCTGCCGAAGTCGTCGATGGCCAACCTGACGCCGGCCTCCTTCAACGCCTTGAGTTTCGCGGTGGCTCCCACCGGATCGTGGATCAGCGCGCTTTCGGTGATTTCCAACGTCAGGCCGCACGGGTCCAGCGCGCTGGGACGCAGGGCCATGATCTCGCTCACCAGCGCGGCATGCCGAAACTGCCGCACCGACAGATTGACGCTCAAAAACAGCGGGGGATCGCCTTGATAGCGCAACTGCCACGCGCGAATCTGTCGACTGGCTTGCTCCAGCATCCACTGACCGAGTTCGATGATGAACCCGGTCTCCTCGGCGATGGGTAGAATGCCTTCTGGCGCGATCAGCCCACGACGTGGATGCTGCCAGCGCACCAGCGCCTCGACCCCGCGAATACGGCCGTCGTCCAGCGCGACGATGGGCTGATAGTAGATCCGCAGTTCCTGCCGCTGGATGGCTTGGCGCAGTTCGGTTTCCAAATCGAGCCGTTCCATGGCCACCGCGTTGAGTTGGGCGTCGAAGATGGCGTAACGGCCCTTGCCGCTGCTTTTGGCATGGTACATCGCCAGGTCGGCCTTGCGGAGCAGATCATCGGTATTGTCCTGATGGGGAGTGCTGACCGCGAGGCCCATGCTGCCGCCGACGAACAAATCCCGTCCTTCCAGGCGGACCGGATCGCGCAGTTTGGCGATCAGGCGATCCGCCATTGGCATCACCTGATCCACGGTGGTCACGTCTTCGACCAGGACCGTGAATTCGTCGCCGCCGAGCCGCGCCGCCGTGTCGCCTCGGCGCAGACAGGCGCGGATCCGATCCGCCACCACCCGCAACACTTGATCCCCGTAGGCATGGCCCAGGCTGTCATTGACGATCTTGAAGTTGTCCAGATCGAAGAAAACCACCGCGACCGACCGCCCTTCGGCGTCGGCGCGGGCAAGTCCCTGCCGCAACCGGTCCCGGAAATAGGCCCGGTTGGCCAAACCGGTCAGTGGGTCGCGAAACGCCAGCCGCGTCAACTCCTGCTCGAATGTCTTGCGTTCGGTCACATCGTGATAGGTGGCGACGATCCCGGCCACCGCTGGCTCGTCGAGCAAATTGACCAGGATGACCTCGAAATCGCGCCAAGCCTCTTGCCCCTGACGCAAGCGCACCGCGCCGGTCAACGTCAAGCTGGCCTGCTCGCACACCTGGGACAAGAGGCCGCGCATGGTCTCGGTATCCTCCGGATGCACCCGGTCGAGCACGTTCTGACCGGGCAGCGCCTCCGCCGTGCAACCCCACAACGCCTCGACCGCCGGGCTGGCGTAACGAATCGCGCCGTTGGCGGTCAGGATGGCGATGACGTCAGAGACGCTATGAATCAGGGCGCGAAAGCGTTCGTGACTGGCGTGCAGCGCCTGCTCCGCCCGCACCCGTTCGGCCAACTCGTCGCGCGCCGCGCGGTAAAGCCGCGCGTTCTCCAGCGTCGCCGACATCTGGCCAGCGTACAACGCGACCACTTGCAGCGCGCCAGGATCGAACGGCGCCGGCGCCATCCGTAGAGCGCACAGCAGGCCCCACACTCGTTCCTCACGCTGAATCGGAACCGCCAGCAGCACCCGCGCCAGGCAATGGTTCGGCGAGTCCAACGCCAGCGACTCGATGGCGGCAGGCAGGTCGGTGAGGTGGAGCGGCGCGCCGGCGGCAAGTTGCGGGTCCGCGAATAGGTGTTCGGCCAAATGACGGTCCATGGCGATCCGTGCTGGATCGAGGCCAACCTGGGCGACGCAAACCGGCGCATCGCCCGGATCGCGCACGATCAGCAGGGCGGCGTCCGCCCCCACGACTCCGGGAAAGAGACGCACTGCCTCGCGGCTCATCACCGATTCATCCAGATGGCGGCTGATCTCGCGACCCGCCTGAACGAGTCGTTCCCACTGGACTCCACGCTGGGTGGTTTCAAGCGCCAAGCCGATCCGGCACGCCATGGCCGCCAGCAGATTGACCTCGGCGCGCACGAACGGGATCGGCTGACAGCGCGCCAGAATCAGCACGCCTCGCGGGGTATGACTGCCCACCACCGGCAACCAGACGGCGGTCTCGGCCTCCAGTTCGCGCAGTTGAACGTCCACCTGCGCGTCCACGCCCGCCGCTGCGGTCAGGATGGGTGTCCCGGTGCGCATGACGGTCGCCACGGGGCCATGGTCGGCGCTCGACAGCGGTTGACGCAGCGAATCCTCGGGCAGTCCCACCGCCGCCAACGGGGCGAACGTTCCCGTTCCCGTTGGGTCCAGTAGCACGACGATATCCGCTGAATACAGTTCCGAGAGCGTCAGCAGCAGCCGGTCGAGTAAAAGTTCCAGGGGACCGGACTCGCTCAGAATGGTCAGCAGGCGGGTAAGGCGGGTCGTGTCACGGATCGCCGCCCGCGCCGCCCGCAAGGCGGCGTCGGGCGTCGCGCGCAGGCGGTAGGCATCGTCCCATTCCGCCGACTTGGCCGCGTCGGGCAAGGCGGGAAACGCCGGATCCATGGTTGCGCGCGAACTCGCTACAGGGCCATGGCGGTCAGCGTGGCGTTGTGTGTTCCCAACACGCCCGCCGTGCGCGCGAACTCGCCACAGCAGTAGAAGCCAAAAGTGGGTATGTCGCCGGCCACCGCCTGCAGCCGAGACGATTCTTCCGCCACCCGCCCCCCAAAGATGAGGGCGCGGGCCGCGCAACTGAAAGCCAGCAGGACGCTAGCCTCCGGCCGGTCGGCAATCGCAACGCTCACGGCATTACCAGCGGCGTTGAGCAACATATCAACGGAACTGCTCATGACCTGCACGGCGCTGCCCTGGGGCGGCACGCAACCCTGAATGCGAAGCGCGCCCCGCTCCGACTTCGCGCGGGCTACTCGAATCACGGTCGACCCATCGTGCTGGAGCAAGCCAAACGGATGATGCACGGAAACACCCCAGAACTGGTCGGCGCGCAGTTGTCCCGGCGCCAGCCCGAGTTGCTCCTCATAGACCACGGCGGCGGGACGCCCCCCGAACTCGATGATCTCCGTCTCTTCCACGCGGGTAACCAGCAGCGGGACGCCGATTGGTTCCCAGCCGTGGCGCATCACCACCCGCAGCGGCCACGGGCTGGCAATCCACAGGGCCACCGCGCCCTCCTCGATGACCTGATCGTCGTGGAACACCAAGGTCCGCGCGAACTGCTGCTCGTCGCCCGCCGCGCCGCCCGAGATAGGCACCTTCGGACCGACGACGCGATAGACCCCCTGCACGAGTTGCTGAAGATCTCCAAGCAGCGAATCCGCCAGCAGCAACACGGCGGCATGGGGGCTAGGGTCGGCGTTGGCCCGGCTGGCGCGGGTGATCGTCTGGCCTGCCTGGTCAAGGTTACCGCGAATGTGGCTGGCCGACGCCACACCGAATCGGTACGGTCCGGCCGTCAGGGCGAGCACGCTGACCCCAGCGCCGAATCCCAGATATTGCCCCTGTACGATCTCGCCGGAACCGGTGGCGCCGATCAGGCGCGCGCCGCCCGTGACCGACCGGATGCCAGCCAGCAACGCGGGCAGATCGTAGCGGGGAGTTGTGAAGACGATGACCAGCGCCGGCGCTTCGCCCGCCAGCCCCATGACCGCCGCGGTCGCCGCCTCTCGCCCCGCCGCGGTCGCCTCGCGCGCCTTGCTAATGCCGGTTCCAGCCCGCATCTTCATCTCCAGTTTCTCCTCGATCATCGGGAAAGGATTTTCTTCATATTGCAACATCCGCGCGAACTAAACAAAGCCGTCAGGCCCGGTCTGGCTGAGATCGCGACCAAACGAACCGTAGTGTGTTCACTCTAATTTTCGTGGTTAGAGTATGCCTCAATAGTGGTTGAAACCCCACCGGTCCACATAAAAACCGGCATCTTGATCAAGACCTTGAGTCGAGGAGAACCATCATGGCAAACGTTGCGCTGAAGAGCATTATCGAAGCCCCCTTGGCCGCCAACATCCGCGAATCGGCCAACCGCATCTGGCTGGCTGGCCTGGGCGCTTTTGCCAGAACCCAGGAAGAGGGCGAAAAGTTGTTCCAATCGCTGGTCAAGGAAGGCGAGACCGTCGAGAAGCGCGCCAAGGCGACCGCCGAAGCCCGCTTCGAAGAGGCCAAGGGCAAGGTCGTCGAATTCCGTGGCAAGGCCAATCAGCAGTTCGATCGGCTGGAAGAACTGTTCCAGGAGCGGGTCGCCCAGGTGCTGGGCCGGCTGGGCGTGCCGACGCAGGAAGACATTCAGGAACTGGCCAAGCGGGTTGAGGCGCTGAACCAGAACATCATGGCGCTGAAAAAATAAGCGCTCGCTGTCAACCCACCCGAACGAGGCCCCGCGGCGGCAACGCGCCG
Source organism: Candidatus Contendibacter sp. (assembly GCA_031732755.1). Lineage (GTDB taxonomy): Bacteria > Pseudomonadota > Gammaproteobacteria > Competibacterales > Competibacteraceae > Contendibacter. The sequence continues at coordinate 41,815 of JAVMKI010000065.1, read as the reverse complement.
TGGGGCCTCGCTGCTTTGTTATCATTTGCGAATCCTTCCACCGAGGAGCCATGCCCATGAACGCCTCGTCCTCTTCCCAATCACCGCTTTGGCACGCGCTGCCTTCCGAGCAGGTCTTGCGGGAACTGGAGACCGCGCCGGGCGGCCTGGGTGAGACCGAGGCAATCCGACGGCTGGCGGTTCATGGCCCCAACCGGCTGCGTCCGCCCCGACAGCGCGGCCCGGTCGTCCGCTTCCTGCTCCAATTTCACAACGTGCTGATCTACGTGCTGCTGGCCTCGGCCATCATCACCGCCGCATTGGGCCATGCGGTGGATACTGGGGTCATTCTGGGTGTCACCCTCATCAACGCCATCGTCGGTTTCGTGCAGGAAGGCAAGGCGGAATCGGCGCTGGCCGCCATTCGCAAAATGCTGTCGCCGCGCGCGCTGGCATTGCGCGACGGGCAGCGCCGGGAAATCGCCGCCGAGGCGTTGGTTCCCGGCGACTGGGTGCTGTTGCAATCGGGCGATAAGGTACCCGCCGACCTGCGGCTGATCACGGTGAAGAACCTGCGGATTCAGGAAGCGGTACTGACCGGCGAGGCGGAAGCGGTCGAAAAAGCCGTGACCCCGATCGCGGTCGAGGCGGTCATCGGCGACCGCGCCAACATGGCCTACTCCGGCACGTTGGTCGGTTATGGCCAAGGAATCGGTGTGGTGGTGGCGACCGGCGAACACACCGAGATCGGCCGCATCAGCGCCTTGCTGGAACAAGTGGAAACGATCATGACCCCCCTGCTGCGACAGATGGCGCAATTCGGGCGCTGGCTAAGCGCCGCCATCGTGTTGGCGGCGGTGGCAACCTTCGCGCTCGGTGTGTTCTGGCGCGGCCTGCCCAGGGACGACATGTTCATGGCGGCGGTGGCGCTGGCGGTGGCGGCGATCCCCGAGGGCCTGCCGGCGATTCTAACCATCATCCTGGCCATCGGCGTCCAGCGCATGGCTGGGCGCAACGCCATCGTCCGCCGTCTGCCGGCGGTGGAAACCTTGGGCGCGGTCACCGTCATCTGCTCCGACAAGACCGGCACCCTGACCCGCAACGAAATGACCGTGCAGCGGGTGGTCACCGCCGACCGGACTTTCGACGTCAGCGGGGTTGGATATGCCCCAACCGGCGGTTTCCGTCTGGGCGATGCCCCGATCCTGCCCGAGGAGGCGCCGGTCTTGCGCGCCATCGCCCGCGCCGCGCATCTGTGCAACGAGGCGGTGCTGCGCGAGCAGGACGGCGAGTGGCGGATGGAAGGCGACCCGACCGAGGGGGCGCTGCTCACCCTGGCTCATAAGGCCAACCTCGATTTGGCCGCCGAACGGGAGCGCTTCCACCGAGTGGATAGCATCCCCTTCGAATCCGAACACCGGTTCATGGCTACCCTGCACCATGACCATCACGGCCACGGGTTCCTGTACGTCAAGGGAGCGCCGGAGCGGGTGCTGGCGATGTGCGCCCGCGAGCTGGGCGACACCGGGCCGCAACCCCTGCGCCCGGACTACTGGCGGGACCGGATCGAGGAACTGGCGCTGCTGGGCCAACGGATGCTGGCGGTCGCGTTCCGCGCCACCGCCGAGACGCGCGGCGAACTAACCTTCGTGGATCTTGAGGAGGGTCTGACCCTGCTGGGCCTGCTGGGCATCAGCGATCCACCGCGCGAGGAAGCGATCCAGGCGGTGAGGCAAACCCAGCAGGCTGGCATCCGGGTGAAAATGATCACCGGCGATCATGGCGTTACCGCGCGCGCCATCGCGGCCCGGATTAGGATCGGCGATGGGGAAAAGGCGCTGACGGGTCCGGAGCTGGAGGTACTGGATGACGCCGCGTTGCAAGCCGTGGTCATGGACATCGATGTGTATGCTCGCGCCAGCCCCGAACATAAGTTGCGATTGGTCGCGGCCTTGCAAGCCAATCATCAGGTGGTGGCGATGACCGGCGATGGCGTCAACGACGCCCCGGCGCTCAAGCGCGCCGACATCGGCGTGGCGATGGGCGTCAACGGCACCGAGGCCGCCAAGGAAGCCGCCGCCATGGTGCTCGCCGACGATAATTTCGCCTCCATCGCGCACGCGGTGGAGGAAGGCCGCACCGTTTACGACAACCTGCGGAAAGCCCTGCTGTTTCTCCTGCCGACCAACGGCGCTCAGGCGCTGGTGATCGTGACCGCCATTCTATTGGGAGTGCCGCTGCCGATCACGCCAGTACAGATCCTGTGGGTCAACATGGTGACGGCGGTCACCCTGGCGCTGGCGCTGGCGTTCGAGCCGGCCGAAATCGACGTGATGCGACGGCCCCCACGCGATCCCGCCGAACCGCTGCTGTCAGGCATCATGTTGTGGCGAATCAGCGCGGTGTCGGCGCTGTTGGTGATCACGCCGCTGGGGTTGTTTCTGTGGGAGGCCGCCAACGGTCGGCCCACGGCCGAGGCCCGCACTCTGGCAGTCAATGCGCTGGTGCTCGGCGAGATTTTCTATCTGTTCAACAGCCGCTATATCCATGGTTCGGTCTTGTCGCGCGCCGGTCTGCTGGGCAGTCGCCCGGTGCTGATCAGCATGGGGTTGATGCTACTGTTGCAACTGGCGTTCACCTATTTCCCGCTATTGCAACACCTCATGGGCACCGAACCGATCCGCCTGGCGGATTGGGGCATCGTGACGCTGGCCGGGATGGTGATCTTGCTGCTGGTGGAATTGGAAAAAGCGGTCTGGCGGCAAGTCCGAAACGGACAAACTGAACCTCCTGCGTAAAAACTCAGGAGCGCACGCTCCTCGTGGGACGGGTCATGCTGCGGCCCACCGGGCAAATCCAGTATGATGAACACCCTTCGATGGTTTGAAATCCAGAAGGGTTTGCATCATGTGGAGATCATCGGGTGTTTGAACTGATCCAGGCCGGCGGCTGGCTGATGGCGCCAATCTTGGTCTGTTCGCTGGTGGCGGCGACCATCATCATCGAGCGCTTGCTGGCGCTGCGACGGGCGCGGGTGTTGCCCACCCAACTGCTGGCGACCCTGGACCGCTGGCTGGAACGCGGCGCGGTCGACGCGCGGGAGGTGGCGGCCTTGCCATTGCCGCGTTCGCCGTTGGGCCGCATCGTCGCGGCGGGATTGGCCAGCCGCAGTCGTGGCCGGGAGATTCTGCGGGAGCGGGTCGAGGACACCGGTCGCCATGTGGCGCACCAACTGGAACGCTTCCTCAATACCCTGGGCACCATCGCCGCCATCAGTCCGCTGCTGGGTCTGCTCGGCACGGTGATGGGCATGATCAAGATCTTTCAGATCGTTTCGACCCAGGGCAACAGCAATTTCAGCCTGCTGTCGGTGGGTATCGCCGAGGCGCTGGTGACCACCGCCGCCGGCTTGACCGTCGCCATTCCCAGCCTGTTGTTCTATCGTTATTTTCAGGGCCGGGTGGACGAACTGGTGACGCGCATGGAACAGGAGACCCTGCAACTGGTGGACTTGCTGGATGCCGAACCCAGCGGACAGGAAACCTCTTCATGAACTTTCGCCCCCGCCGCCGTGAGGAACCGGAACTCAACCTGGTGCCGATGATTGACGTGGTGCTGGTGTTGCTGATCTTCTTCATGATCGCCACCAGCCTGCGGCACGAATCGAAACTGGAAATCCGACTGCCCGCGTCATCGGGTCCGTCGTTACCGAGCCATCTGGCCCAACTGGAAGTGGATATCGACGCCAGTGGCCGCTATGCCGTCAACGGGCAATGGCTGGACCATCAGGATGCCGTCACTCTGAAGGCGCTCTTGCAGGCCGCCGCCCAAGGCCGGGAATTGCCAGTGATCGTCCGCGCCGATGGCCAGACGCCCCATCAGGCCGTGGTGACCGTGCTGGATATCGCCGGCCAACTTGGCCTCCAGCAACTGGCCATCGCCACGGTGAACGCGCCAGCCGCCGCGCCCGCGTCGTCGACTCCCCGCGCTGCTTTACCCTCGCCGGACCCTGAACCATGACTTTTCTGGATCGTTACGGTTATTCGCTGAACGGGATCGCCGTGCTGCTATGGCCACTGAGCTTGCTGTTCGGGTTGGCGGCGCGAGTGCGGCGACTGTTGTACTTGCATGGCTTGCGGCGCAGCGAAGCGGTTTCCATCCCACTGATCGTGGTCGGCAACATCACCGTCGGCGGCACCGGTAAGACCCCGCTGGTCGCGCGACTGGTGGAATTGCTGCGGGATGCCGGTTATCAGCCGGGCGTGATCAGTCGCGGGTATGGCGGCCAGTCGACGCAATGGCCGCGCCATGTCGTGGCCAACAGCAATCCGCGCGAGGTCGGCGACGAGCCGGTGCTGCTGGCGCGGCGCTGCCGTTGTCCCATCGTGGTGGGACCGGACCGGGTGGCGGCGGCGCGGGCCTTGTTCGATACCCATGGATGCAACGTGATCCTGAGCGACGATGGTTTGCAACATTACCGCCTGCGCCGCGATCTCGAAATCGCCGTGGTGGACGGCTTCCGCCGGTTGGGCAACGGTGCCTGCCTGCCCGCCGGGCCGCTGCGGGAACCGCCCTCCCGCCTGTGCAGCGTGGACTTCGTGGTTGGCAACGGCGCGGCGCGGGGCGGTGAATATCTGATGTGCCTGCGCGGCGACCGGGCGGTCAATCTGATCGATCCCAGCATCAGCGTCTCGCTGGCTGGATTTAGCCAAAGCACGGTGCATGCGGTGGCTGGCATCGGCGATCCTGGACGATTTTTCGATCAACTGCGCCATGCCCGGCTGCGTATCTTGGAACACCCCTTTCCCGACCATCACGCCTTCCGCCCGGAAGATCTGCATTTCCCCCAGGATCTGCCGGTGCTGATGACCGAGAAGGATGCGGTAAAATGCCAGTTCTTCGCGCCGGAAGGTTGCTGGTACGTCCCAGTCAACGCGCGGCTGGAACCGGCCTTCGAGGAAGACCTGCTCAAACGGCTGGCGTCGGTGGCCATGGCCAAGGGCATTCGGCGCGACCATGCGCGCGCCAGTCGGCGAACCCGGCGCATCCCGCCCGCGCCGCCTATCGTTAACGAGGTGAAGGACGATGGACAAGAAATTGTTGGACATTCTGGTCTGCCCGGTCAGCAAGGCCCCGCTGATTTACGACAAGGCGCGGCAGGAGCTGATCTGCCAGGAAAGCCGGCTGGCCTACCCGATCCGCGAGGGTATTCCGGTGATGCTGGAGACCGAAGCACGCCGGTTGAGCGATGACGAGGTCGGCGCGAGTGGGTGAAACCGAACTCCAGTTTCGGATAGCGATTCCGGCCCGCTACGCTTCGACCCGGTTGCCGGGCAAACCGCTGCGACTGCTGGCCGGTCGGCCGTTGCTGGAGCACGTCTACCGGCGGGCGCAAGCCAGCGGGGCGCTGGAGGTGGTGATCGCCACCGACGACGCGCGTATTCGTAAGGTCGCCGAAGGATTTGGCGCGACGGTGTGCATGACCGCGCCCGAGCACCCGTCCGGCACCGACCGGCTGGCGGAAGTGGTAACCCGGCTCGGCTGGCCGGAGGACGCCATCGTGGTCAATGTTCAGGGCGATGAGCCGGGCATGCCGCCGGCCCTGATCCGGCAGGTGGCGCTGGGCCTGGCGACGCATCCCGACGCCGGCATCGCCACCGCCTGTACCCGCATCCACGCTCCGACGGAAGTCTTCGACCCGAACGCGGTCAAGGTAGTGCGCGATGCCCAAGGCTATGCGCTTTATTTCAGCCGCGCGCCGCTTCCCTGGCATCGGGAAGCGTTTCAGGGGAGCGGGACGGCATCGGCCGAACTACCGGCGGCGACGACCTGGCTCCGCCATATTGGCCTATACGCCTATCGGGTGACGGTGTTGCGCCGCTATCCCCACTTGACCCCGGCGCCCGCCGAACAGGCCGAATCGCTGGAACAGTTGCGCGCGCTGTGGCACGGCATCCGCATTCACGTCGTCGAGGCTGCCGAAGCGCCCCTGCCTGGCGTGGACACCGAGGCCGATCTGGCACGGGCGGAGGCGGCATGGAACCGTTCAAACCAGCAGATCGAACTCGGCCAGTTCCGGTAAGTCGGGATTGAAGCGATCACCTTGGCCATCGAGCAGCGCGACCGTGAAGGTCTGCGGCGCCCAGCCAATGGCGTCACCGTACTGATTGGGTTGAATGACCTTGCTGTTGTCGCTGGCGCGCAACACCAAGGCGGGCGGGTTCTCCTCGGTCAGGAGTTCAATGACCCGACAGGGTAACCCCTGATAGCTCAGGGAACAGCCCAGCAGGGTTTTCAGCTTGGCGAGATCCAGTTGCGGCATGAGCGATGGTCCAGGGTGATGAGTTCCAAAATTCCAGCAGCGGCGCGCGTGGTGTCCGCAACCGCGCGCCAGCGGGATGCAATGAAGGCGAAGGCGATGATCAAGGTTTTGTTTGTCTGCATGGGCAATATCTGTCGTTCTCCCATGGCCGAGGGCGTGTTCCGGCAAATGCTGGAAAGCGCTGGTCTGGCCGAACAGGTTCATGTGGATTCGGCCGGCACGCATTCTTACCACATCGGCGCGCCGCCCGATACGCGCAGCCAGGCGACGGCCCTGCGCCGTGGCGTGAATTTGCGGTACCTTCGCGCCCGGCAGGTCACGGAAGACGATTTGGTTGAATTTGACTACGTGCTGGCCATGGATCGGGATAATTTCGCGCATCTGCGGCTCTTGTGCCCAAATCCAGAGCTGCAACGTCGCATTCAATTGTTCCTCGATTTCGCCCCGGATCTCCCCGAGCGGGAAGTGCCGGACCCCTACTACGGCGGATCGGGCGGCTTCGAGCGGGTGATGGATCTGGTTGAGGAAGCGGCGCGCGGCCTATTGACCGACATCCGGCGGCGTCATCGGATCTGAAGGTCCCGCCAACTTGGGGCTCGCTAATCCGTCCACCCGGCTGGGGCTGATTGGGGGTCAGCGACCGACCAAAGTCGAAACACCGCTTTTGGCGGATCGGTCCCGCGGTGGAACGACCCTGTGATCGCTGCGCGCCCACCGCGCCTTGACGCATGAAGGCAATCCCTTAAGCTAGCCGTGCGTGGCGGCTCGGACCCAGGGTGTCCGGGCTGTTCCTGTTGCTTAACCATTGGTATTCATGAGGAATATTATGTCGGATGTGAAAAAAGTCGTGCTGGCCTATTCGGGCGGCCTGGATACCTCGGTAATCCTGAAGTGGTTACAGGACGTGTACCAATGCGAGGTGGTGACCTTCACCGCCGATCTGGGACAGGACGAAGAGTTGGAGCCGGCGCGGCGGAAGGCGCTGATGTTCGGTATCAAACCGGAAAACATCTTCATCGACGATTTGCGCGAGGAGTTCGTCCGCGATTTCGTGTTCCCCATGTTCCGGGCCAACGCCATCTACGAAGGCGAGTACCTGCTCGGCACCTCCATCGCCCGGCCGTTGATCGCCAAGCGGCAGATCGAAATCGCGGTGGCGACCGGGGCCGACGCCGTCGCGCACGGCGCCACGGGCAAGGGCAACGATCAGGTGCGCTTCGAACTGGGCGCTTACGCCCTGAAACCGGATATCAAGGTCATCGCCCCGTGGCGGGAGTGGGATTTGCTATCGCGGGAGAAGCTGCTGGCCTATGCCGAAAAACACGGCATCCCGGTCGAGATGAAGCGCGGGACGAAATCGCCGTACTCGATGGACGCCAATCTGCTGCATATTTCCTATGAGGGCGGCGTGCTTGAGGACCCGTGGAACGAGCCGGAGGAGGTCATGTGGCGTTGGTCGGTGTCCCCGGAGAAGGCTCCCGATCAGCCGTGCTATGTGGAACTGACCTACCGCCGCGGCGACATCATCGCCATCGACGGCGAGACGCTGACCCCCGCCGCCGTGTTGACCCGATTGAATCGATTGGGCGGCGAACACGGCATCGGCCGGCTGGATTTGGTGGAAAACCGTTACGTCGGCATGAAGTCGCGTGGTTGCTATGAAACCCCCGGCGGCACCATCATGCTCAAGGCGCACCGGGCCATGGAATCCCTGACGCTGGATCGGGAAGTCGCCCATCTCAAGGACGATCTGATGCCCCGTTACGCCAGCCTGGTTTACAACGGCTACTGGTGGAGTCCCGAGCGCAAGATGTTGCAGACGATGATCGACGCCGCGCAGGCTCCGGTCAATGGCACGGTGCGGGTAAAGTTGTACAAGGGCAACGTGATCATCGCCGGGCGCAAGTCGGAGGACAGCTTGTTCGATATGAGCATTGCAACCTTCGAGGATGACGCCGGCGCCTATGATCAGAAGGATGCCGAAGGCTTTATCAAGCTCAACGCCCTGCGGATGCGCATCGCGGCGCTGAAGGGGCGACGCTAGGGTAGTGGAAACCGGCGCGTCTCTGTCCCATCGCGCCGGTTTCATCCCACCCGCGATGGGACAGAGGATCGCCGGCAAGACGACCCTTACGACCATTCAGCGCGTTTTCAGACCGCCTCTAAACCGGTCCCGGTCGCCACGGGCCGGGCCGGATCGCGGATCCACTCGCTCCAGGAACCGGCGTACAGCCGCGAACCGCGCAGGCCTGCGGCTTCCATCGCCAGCAGGTTGTGGCAAGCGGTCACGCCGGAGCCGCAACTGTGCACCACCGTGGCTGGCGACCGTTCGCCCAGCGCCGCCATGAACCGCGCCCACAGTTCGGCGCGAGGTAGAAAATGACCGTCGGCGTTCAGGTGACCCTCGGTCGGCAGGTTGATCGCGCCCGGAATGTGCCCCGCGACCGGATCAACCGGCTCCATTTCCCCCCGAAAGCGCGCCGCCGCGCGCGCGTCCAGCATGACATCCTCGGCGGGCAACGCCAAAACCCGCGCCGTGGTCAACCAACATCGGTCATTCGGCCGGGCATGAAACGTCACCGGTCGCACCCTGGGCGGTTCGGCGACCAATGGCCCTCCGGCCCGTTGCCAGGCGGAAAGACCCCCGTCCAGCACCGCCACCGCCTCGTGCCCCAGCCAGCGCAACAGCCACCACAACCGCGCCGCCGCCAGCATCCCGCCCAGGTCGTCGTAGACCACGACCTGAATTCCGGGACCGATGCCCCAGTCGCCCAGCCGACGCGCCAGCCGCGCTGGATCGGGCAGCGGATGCCGACCCGTTACCGGGGTGATGGGGCTGGACAGGTCTTCGTCGAGATGCGCGTAGCGGGCGCCGGGCAGATGGCCCTTCTGATAAGCGCGGCGGCCCGCTTCGACATCCATCAGGTTGAAACGGCAATCCACCACGACCCAGTGAGGCGCGTTGAGGTGAGCGCGCAACGTGGCGACATCGATCAAGGTATCGTAATACATGGGTTTCCAGGAATCAGGGGTTGACGGTCAAGGCGCGACGGTCAGCCATTCCAGCCGGGTTTGGCCATGGTCGCCGACGCGCAGGCATTGCAGCAGTTCCGGTAGCAGGCGGTCCAGCGTTTCGTCCAATTGCCACGGCGGATTGATGAGGATCATGCCGCAACCGTGCAAACCCGGCGGACCATCGTAAGGATACAGCCCCAGTTCAACGCACAACATCGCCGGAATGGCCAACGTTTGCAGCGTGCGTTGCCAGCGCAGACTGGGCGCGCGGTCGAGAATCGGATACCAGAGGGCGATGATTCCGTTCGCCCAGCGACGATGAATGACCCGAACCGCCTCGGTCAACCGGTCGAATTCGATCTTCAACTCGTAGGCCGGATCCACCAAGACCAGTCCGCGCCGCTCCGGGGGCGGTAACAACGCCCTGAGCGCGGCGTAGCCATCCTGATGATGCACCGCAACCTGCCGGTCGCCAGCGAATTCGGTCTGAAGCACGGCGTGCTCGGTTGGATGCAATTCGGTCAGGGTCAATCGGTCGCCGGGCCGCAACAGAGCGCGGGCGATACGCGGCGAACCGGGATAAACGCGCAACGGGCCATCCGGATTGAATGCGCGAACCCGCGCCACATAATCGGCCAACTCCGAACTCAACCCGGTCTGGGTCCACAACCGACCGATGCCGCCGACGAATTCGCAATTCTTTTGCGCTGGCGGCGCATTCAGATCGTAGCAACCCGCGCCGGCGTGGGTATCGAACACGCAAAACGGCTTGTCCTTGCGCCGCAGGGCGCGGATGAGTTGGACCAGCAGGGCATGTTTGAACACGTCGGCGAAGTTGCCGGCGTGGAAAGCATGACGGTAGCTCAGCATCGTGCTTGCCCGGAGGCGGTTGGGAAATCCTGATCGATTTTCCGGCGCTCATTCCATCTTTCGTTCGCCAAGCCAGCGCGAGGAAGGCGACTCCAAAGCCTCACGGGCCAAAGACGAAAAGCGACGATAGGCATGTTCAGCTTATCTTTTCAGGGGCGCGGCGCATCTGGCATCACGTTGATATCGGCGCGGTAACGCACTTCCTCGTAGGGCCGGCCTTTGGGCGGTCGATCAGTGACCTGTGCCCGACCCTGGTCATCGCGCCAGCGATAGAGCGGTTTGGTTTGTCCCGGTGGGTCCGACAACCAACCGCGCGCCCAGGCAGGGATCGCCGATGGGGTCGCATACCCGTAAAACAACGCGCCTCCCACCGCCCCCAGCACGAGCAGCGCCACCCACGGCAACACCCCGCCAGCCTGCCGCTGGCTCTTCAACGGGTGCCTTAAACCGCTGTCATTCCGCGCAATCCACCTCACGGCACCCTTTTCCTCACGACGTTTGCTATGGCCAATTGCCCCGCAACAGGGTGACTCGCTCGCGCAACAGTGCCGAAGTCGCCTGTTCCGCTGGCACCGGTTCCCCCACCGCCAATTCGACTCGTGACCAGAACCGCCGGGGGAAATTGCTCATCGCCTTGCCGTAACGGCGGCTGAAGAAGCTACCCCATAGCCCACGCAGCGCCATGGGCACCACCGGCGCCGGCGTGCGCTGGATGATCTGCTCGATGCCGGACTTGAAAGGGCCAACTTCACCGTCCGCAGTCAACCGCCCTTCCGGGAAGATGCCCACCACCTCCCCTTCTTCCAGATAGCGGGCCACCCGGTCGTAGGCGCGCTCCAGAATTTCCGGGTTCTCGCGCGCCGGGGCGATGGGAACCGCGCCGGCGGTGCGAAACACGAAATTCAGCAATGGAATCTTGAAGATCTGATGATCCATGACAAAGCGGATCGGTCGACGGCAGCAGCCGATCACCACCAGCGCGTCCATGTAGCTGACATGATTGCACACCACCACCGCCGGTCCCTCGTCGGGAATATTTTCCAGCCCTCGCGTTTTCAACCGGTAACCGACGTTCACCAGCATCCAGACGATGAAGCGCATCAGGAATTCGGGCACCAGACCGAAGATATAGACCGCCACCACCGCGTTGAAAATCGCCATCAGCAGCAACAATTGCGGAATGCTCAATCCCAGGTCCAGCATCACCACCGCGATGATGGCCGCCGTCACCATGAACACGGCGTTGAGGATGTTGTTGCCGGCGATCACTCGCGACAGGTGGCTGGGTTCGCTGCGCTGCTGCACCAGGGCATACAGGGGCACGATAAAAAAGCCCCCGAATACCCCAATCGACACCACGTCCAGCACGATTCGCCAACTGCCCGGCTGGCTCAGGAAAACCAGCGCGCCCAGCGATTCACCGCCGACGGGTGGCGACGCGGGCGTGGCAAAGAACAGGTCCACGCCGAACACGGTCAGACCGATGGAACCGAACGGCACCAGGCCGAGCTCCACCTTGTGCCCGGACATCCGCTCGCACAGCAGCGAACCGGTACCGATACCGACGGCGAACAGCGTCAGCAGCAGAGTCACCACATGCTCGCCACCGCCAAGGGTGAGTTTGGTAAAGTTGGGCAACTGCGCCACGTAAACGCTGCCCAGGAACCAGAACCAGGAAATACCGAGCACCGACTGGAAGACGGTGAAGTTCCCATGGGTGAATCGGAGGATGTTCCAGGTTTCGCTGAACGGATTCCAATTGATCTTTAGGTTCGGATCGGCGGGCGGCGCGGGCGGAATCGCCCAACTGCTCAGAAAACCGAGCACGGCGATCAGGATCACCGCGCCGGACACCCATAAGGAACCCTGCTGCCAAGCGATCAGAACGCCGCCCAGGATGGTGCCCAGCAAGATGGCGAGATTGGTGCCCATCTCCACCCAGGCGTTGCCGCCGATCAGTTCCTCCGGCTTCAGATGTTGCGGCATGATGCTGTACTTGGCCGGCCCAAACAGCGTCGAATGGAAACCCATCATGAATAGCATGGCGATCAACAATGGCACGCTGTTCAACATGAATCCCGTCGCCGCGCCGAGCATGATGACGATCTCCAGCAATTTGACCCAGCGGATGTAGCGCGACTTTTCGTACTTGTCGCATAACTGGCCGGCGGTGGCCGAGAACAGAAAGAACGGTAGCACGAACAAGCCGGCGCAGAGATTGATCAGAAAGTTGGAGCGACCGGGATCGGCGCCCGCCACTTGAAACGCGATCAAGATGATCAGGGCGTTCTTAAATACGTTGTCGTTGAACGCGCCCAGAAACTGGGTAACGAAAAACGGCAGGAACCGTCGCCCCCTGAGCAGGGTGAATTCATTGTCGTGAGCCATGCGGCGGAGCACTCCAAGATTTGGATGACGCGGATCGGGTTTCGGTGATGCGGATGGGCGTCGGCCCTGGCCGAGACTCCACCAAGGCCGACCCCGCGCGGGCGCGCGGGCGGGTGGTAACCGCCAGCGAGGACACTCGCTCTCAGCCCGCGCCCGCCGCCAACGCACCCGACACGGTCACATCATAGCCGTTGGTAACCTGCGCGCGGCAAGCTTTGCGCGCCAGTAGCCGCATAAACCCCACCCAGATTCAGGCGGGGCATACCGACGCGGTTCGGCAGTGAAACCGCGCACGATGGCGGCCACGCACCGCTTGAGCACTAACTTGTCGGCGTGTTCTCGGCGTTGGGTTCCGGCGTTGGCGGTGACGGCGGCGTCGTTGGGGTAACGGCCGGCGCTTCGGCCGATTCCGTCGGCGGCGAAATGTCGGGAGCATCCGTGTCGGCAACCGTCGTGGTGGTTACCGGCTCGGCCTCGCTGGCGAGCGGAACGGCCGCCGATTCCTCCTCCGAGGGCGGCGCGGCGGCGACCACATCTGGCGTCAAACAGACAGGCGTTTCAGTCGCGCCAGCGTCGGACTGGAGCAATCCCTCATCAGGCTGCTCGGCGACCACCCCGGTGACCACTCGTTCCACGGGAAGCTCGCCAGCCTCGGTGGGCGCAACGGATTCAAGCTCTGACACCGTGGCCTCGACTGCTACCGGTGGCGTTTCGAGCGCCGGTGTTGTGGTTTCAACCGGTGACGCCGCCTCCGTCGCCTGAGGAACCGCTTCATTCGGAGATTCGTTCGAACATTCCCCGTGCGTTTCCAGAGCTTCAACCGGTGACGCCGCCTCCGTCGCCTGAGGAACCGCTTCATTCGGAGATTCG
>JAVMKI010000065.1:0-28271 GCA_031732755.1 Candidatus Contendibacter sp. | reverse complement strand
TTCGAACATTCCCCGTGCGTCTCCGGAGACCCGACCGGCGAGGCCGCATCCACCGCTTCAGGGGTCAGATCGACCACGGTGACCATGGGTTGGGCGGCTGGCGCGGTGTCTTCTTCGGCGACCGGATATTCCAGCGACGGTGGCGGTGGCGGTAAAAAGGACTCTGGCGCGGAAGACAAGGCAGAGGCTTCGGAAGCCGCTCTCGCGGCGGCAATCACCTCGCGGGGTAAGCGCGGACGTCCGCTGCGAATTCGCCGTGGCGGTGAGCTCGGCGCGGCGGGCGATTCCATTCCGGGAGGTGGCGCCGCCCCAGCAGGGCGATCCCACGTTTCCGTGGACTCCCTGGTCCAATCGCCGGACTCAGGATTTTCACGACTTTCCTCATTCTCCTCGCCGGGTTCCAAAACCGGCGGGTTCGCCTCGGGCGAAGCGGGCGCTTCACCCCGCCGCCGCCGTCGGCCGCCGCGCCGGCCCCGTCGGCCCCGCGATCCAGCGCTCTCCTCCTCGGCCTCGGCCATGGCGGCGGACTCGTCAGCGTCTCCCGCCAAAACCTCCGCTGGTCTGGGTTCGGGCGTGGGTTCGGATTGCAGCCCTTCGACCGGCGGGGTGACGGCGGCAGCGACGGGTTCGGGAGCGGTTGGCGTGACCGCCGGCTTGACCACCGGCGCCTCCACGACGGGTTCCGTTTCGTTCCGTCGTCCAACCCGGTCGCGGCGATGCCGATCCGGTTTGGCCGCGCGTGGTCCGGTTCGCGTGGGCCGTTCCTCGCGAGACTGCTGTGGAGCCTGGCCGAACAGACTGCCCCACAACCAACCGAAGAAGCTGGGATTGACTTCGGGCTTGGCGGGAGGGGGCGGTGGCGTCGGGGCCGGTGTGGACGGCGCGACCCCCTTGACCATCGGTTCCTCGTCCATGCCTCGGACCGCCGGGCTGGATTTGAACTCGACCGGTTCCTCGTAGTCCTCGGCCAGGGAGTAAGACCGGAGCGGGCCTTCCGACAGTTCGTCCACCCGCAAGCGGTTCAGTTTGAAATGCGGCGTTTCCAACGATTCGTTGGGGATCAGCAGGACACCGATCCGGTGGCGTTGCTCGATGGCGCGAATCGCCTCGCGTTTCTCGTTGAGCAGGAAAGTAGCGACCTTGACCGGCAGTTGCACCACGACTCGCCCGGTCCGATCCTTCATCGCTTCCTCCTGGATCAACCGCAGCACGCTCAGCGCCAGCGAATCAATATTGCGGATGGTGCCCTGACCATTGCAACGCGGGCAAATCATGTGGCTGGCTTCGTCCAGCGACGGGCTCAGTCGTTGCCGCGACATTTCCAACAGGCCAAAGCGGGAGATGCGACCCACCTGGACCCGCGCGCGATCCATCTTCAACGCCTCGCGCAGGCGGGTTTCCACCTCGCGTTGGTTGCGGGCCAGGTTCATATCGATGAAATCGATGACCACCAGCCCACCCAGATCGCGTAGCCGCATCTGCCGGGCGATTTCCTCGGCGGCTTCCAGATTGGTGGTGAGCGCGGTTTCCTCGATGTCGCTGCCCTTGGTGGCGCGGGCCGAATTGATGTCGATGGAAACCAGCGCCTCGGTGTAGTCGATCACGATGCCGCCGCCAGAGGGCAAGCTGACTTCGCGTTGATAGGCCGTTTCGATCTGGGATTCAATCTGGAAGCGGGTGAATAGCGGGATGTTGTCCTGATAGAGTTTGAGCTTGTTCAGGTTTTGCGGCATCACCTGCTGCATGAAATCCTGGGCCTGGCGATGGACGGCGGGATGGTCCACCAGGATTTCGCCGATGTCGGCGCGCAGGTAGTCGCGCAGGGCGCGGATGATGATGTTGCTTTCCTGATAGATCAGGAACGGTGCCTTTTTCTGGGTCGAGGCGGTTTCGATGGCTTTCCACAGGTGCAGCAGGTAATCCATGTCCCACTGCAATTCCTCCTGCGAGCGTCCAACCCCGGCGGTGCGCACGATCAGACCCATGCCATCGGGGATGTCAAGGCTACTCATCACCTCACGGATTTCCTGGCGGTCCTCGCCCTCGATCCGCCGCGACACGCCACCGGCGCGGGGGTTGTTGGGCATCAGCACCAGGTAGCGCCCGGCCAGGCTGATAAAGGTGGTCAACGCCGCGCCCTTGTTCCCGCGCTCCTCCTTTTCCACCTGCACCATGATCTCCTGGCCTTCGCGGATCGCCTCGCGGATACTGGGACGGCCACCCTCGGCGGCGTGGGCGTCAAAGTAGCTGCGATTGATTTCCTTGAAGGGCAAAAAGCCGTGCCGGTCGGCGCCGTAGTCCACGAACGCCGCTTCCAGTCCCGGCTCGATGCGGGTGACGCGGCCCTTGTAGACGTTGGATTTCTTTTGTTCCCGCGCGGGAGTTTCGATGTCGAGGTCGTAGAGCTTTTGGCCGTCCACGAGGGCCACGCGCAACTCTTCCTGCTGAGTCGCATTGATCAGCATGCGTTTCATGATGAAATTCCCTGCGCTCAACCATCACCGCCGGTAACGCGGTGGTTGTCGCCGAGGCGGCGCCAGAATGGGGAATGGCCCGGAGGATGACAATCCAGAACATCGGGCGAAAGACCCAAAGTACGCCACGGAAAGCGTGACCAGTCGGCTGGGAGCGCGGTCAAGAGCCGCTCAGGCTAAGGTCGGGTCGAGCGGCGGACAAACCCGTTAAATCACCCCTGCCCGCCGGTTGACTGGCGCGCGGGTACGAAAACCGATATGGTGTATTGATTCAGTTTCGCCGGCCGTTCACGGCCCCTTCAGCGACAACGCTCGTCACTATAACAGTCCAATCGCCTTGCTTCAAACTCATGACCGCCTCTTCCACTTCTCCTGGCGTGCGTCATCTGGAAATCACCGCCGATTACGCCGGCCAGCGCCTCGATAATTTTCTGTTGCGCGAACTCAAGGGTGCGCCCAAAAGCCTGATCTACCGCATCGTCCGCACCGGTGAGGTGCGGCTGAACGGAGGCCGCGTCCAGCCGGAGCGCCGGCTGCAAACCGGTGACTTGCTACGGATTCCACCGGTGCGGCTGGGCGAACGGGAGGAACGGCCGCTCCGGGCGCCGCTCGGACTGGCGGAACGGTTGCGGGCGGCGGTACTGTACGAGGATCGCGAACTGCTGGTACTCGACAAACCCGTCGGGCTGGCGGTGCACAAAGGCAGCGGCCTCGACTACGGCATCATCGAACTGCTGCGGGCGCTGCGGCCAGAGGAACCGTTTCTGGAATTGGCGCATCGGTTGGACCGCGACACCAGTGGTTGTCTAGCGCTGGCCAAGACGCCGACGGCGCTGCGCGCGATTCAAGACGCCCTACGAACCGGTCGGGTGGAAAAGCGCTATCTGGCGCTAACGCGCGGCTACTGGAATCACGGCCCGCGCGAGGTGAACCAACCCCTGCGCCGCAACGTGTTGCGCGGCGGAGAGCGGATGGTGGAGGTACTGGACGACGGCAAGCCAGCCCGGACACGCTTTCGACCGATCAGCCTGCACAAGCCGGCCTCGCTGCTGGAAGCGAGCATCGCCACCGGTCGCACCCACCAGATTCGCGTCCATGCCGCCCATGTCGGCCACCCATTGGCCGGCGACGAAAAGTACGGCGACGCCGATTTCAATCGACTGATGACGGAGCAATACGGCTTGCGCCGGCTGTTCCTGCACGCCCACAGCCTGAACCTGCCGCTGGGTGGTCGAGATATCGCGATCAGCGCTCCACTGGACGCCGAACTCAAGGCGGTGCTGGACCGACTCGGCGCCCCGAACCCTCGTGAAACCTGAGTGAGAAGCTGCCATGAGCGACTCGAATCCGAATACAAACCTGCCCGGCGACGAACGCTGGGCGCGCGATACCCTGACCAAGCTGGCGTTCGCCGCCGTGACCGAACAGCGGCGGGCGCGGCGCTGGGGAATTTTCTTCAAATTCTTGTTTTTCGCCTATCTGGTGGGATTGCTGGTGCTAGCTTGGCCGGACGACCTCGGCACCGCGACCGCCGCCGCCAAGAAACACACGGCGTTGGTTCGGGTCGACGGCCTGATCTCCAGCGGCACCGAGGCCAGCGCCAAGAACGTGATCGAGGCACTGCGCAAGGCGTTCAAGGATGAGAAAACGGTCGGCGTCGTGGTGGAAATCAACAGCCCCGGCGGCAGTCCGGTGCAGGCCGGCGAGATCTACGACGAGATTCAAAGGCTGCGCCAGCAGTATCCCAAGCTGCCAGTCCACGCGGTGGCCAGCGACGTGTGCGCGTCGGGGGGATACTACATCGCGGCGGCGGCGCAGAACATTTACGCCAACAAGGCGAGCATCGTCGGCTCCATCGGGGTGCGGATGGACAGCTTCGGCTTTACCGACGCGATGGCCAAACTGGGGGTCGAACGGCGGGCCTACACGGCGGGCAACAGCAAGGATTTTCTCGATCCGTTCAAGCCAGTGAACCCGGAGGAAGTTCGGCATCTGCAAGGAATGTTGGACGCGATTCACCAACAGTTCATCGTGGCGGTCAAGCAGGGTCGGGGCGAGCGGCTGAAGGACAATCCCGAGGTGTTCAGCGGCCTGATGTGGACCGGCGAGCAGAGCGTCGGGCTAGGATTGGTGGACGCGCTGGGCAGCACCCGCCACGTCGCCGAGAAAGTGATCGGCGAGAAAACCATCGTGGATTACACCAAGCACACCCGCTGGCTGGATCGATTGCTCGACGGCACCGAAGCCGATTTGGGCGAAGCACTGTCGAAAATGTTGGGGTTGAACAGAACCGTGCAGTGGCGATAGGAGCACCACTGCCCTGACCCGATGGCTGGGAAACCAAGCCAGACCGCCGTTATCCAAAAACGATTGGGCAGCGAGGCTTTAATGGTTTAAAGATAAGCGAGCCGCCACCAAAGAAGTGCGGCGATGAGAAAACCGGTAGGTTCTGTTTACCGGTGGTCGGGTTGATTGATGGGTTAGGTTCCGTTCTCTTGAATGGCGTTTTCGATGCGTCGATCAGGAATAAGCCACATTATCGCCACGGCGATATAAATGAGCTGTGCGACCCAAGCAAACCAAAAGGCCATAATGATTGCAATAATATAGAGCACCAATGAGGCTTTGCCTTTCCTGTCTCGACCCACGGCAGCCTTGAGTAGGGATTCCTTTCCCTGAGAAGTAATGATCGCGTTTTGAAGGATAAAGTAGGCACAAGCGGCCATCAATTGAATCACGCCATAAAGGGCGCTGGGTAATGCCGCGAAGTGGTTTTCGCCAAGCCAGCCGGTGGCGAATGGGAAAAGTGAAAGCCAGAATAGCAGATGCAAATTCGCCCAAAGAACGGAACCAGAAACCCGGCTTACGGTATGCAACATGTGATGGTGGTTATTCCAGTAGATGCCGACATAGATGAAGCTAAGAATATAGCTGAGAAAAACCGGGAACAGCGGTAACAAAACATCGACCGTTTCCCCATGAGGCACTTTCATTTCGAGCACCATGATGGTGATGATGATGGCGATAACGCCATCGCTGAATGCTTCAAGACGGGTTTTCCCCATAAGTCATGCCCTGTCAGAAAAGTGAAATTGTGCCAAGAAACCTGGTGTTTGAGCTAACCGGCAAGCAACCGTGGAGCGAAACGCCCTTTTTACCCGTCCGTGCCGAGCGATTTGCTGGCCGTTATTCCCGTCGGGCGACAACATCGAATTCCATCAATTCTTTCCTTGAGTTACGCTTGTGGATTGAACGACATTGTTGCTCATAGGCTTTACCTGCTCCCCTCGGCTCGGCAAATTATCGTAGGGCGGATTAGGGCGGCAAGCCCGTAATCCGCCTTTTGGAAGACCTACCGAAATCGGCGGGTTACGCTTCGCTAACCCGCGCTACCGTGCTAACCTCCCTACGTGTTACTTCCACCTCCACCTCCACCTCCACCTCCAGCATTAATAACAATGCTAGCAATCGTTAATGCAATACTAAAGGCTTTAAAAGTTCCTTTTGCTGATTTTTTCAGAAGAGTAGATCCCCAAAATGATTTTTGACAATTAGGGCAATTAGAATATTCATTGTTTAAAA
The DNA here is from genome assembly GCA_031732755.1 of Candidatus Contendibacter sp. GTDB lineage: Bacteria > Pseudomonadota > Gammaproteobacteria > Competibacterales > Competibacteraceae > Contendibacter. The sequence goes on along the minus strand of JAVMKI010000065.1, from coordinate 22,215 downwards.
AACCTTGCTTAGTCTTAATAACTTTAACTTTCATATGGCAGTGAGGACATAATCTTTTGAACCAAGGTTCTTTGAAGGGATTCGTAATCTTCATGTGTCTATCTTTCCTCTATAACTCTACAAAGAAACTCTATCTTCACTTCTTGGCAAACGCAGCTTAACGGGGCGGTGGATAAGCCGCGAGGAAAGCTTTGTTACCTGTCAAAACTTTTGCGGTAGCCCACTAGCCGTGCGGCCCTTCGCGCAAAACAACCAGCGGATGGTAATCCGCCGCCCCGCAGGCGCGACAGCGCGCCGCAGTATCTCGTCGACGGTCACGGGTTCCACCGTGGGTGGCAAGGCCATTGTAGCCTTGACGTGATAGCATAATTCCGCTTGGCAAACTGTCAAGGCAGGTGACAGCCGTTGCGCAGACAGGCGCGTCGAGGGTTCACCGATGACGGTGATCAAAACCGTCGTAAGCTGGCTCTCACAACAACGGCGACAACAACCGGGCGGTGGCCTCACCCAACCGCTGGCCGAGCGTAGCCCGCCGGCCCGGCTTGACGTAGCGCCGAGCCAGATTCAAGTCGGCCTCGAAGCTCCGGCTCAATTGCGCGGCGAGATCGGCATCGTAAAGCACCGCCATCGCCTCGAAATTCAAGGTCAGACTGCGGTTGTCGAAATTGGCGCTGCCCACCGCCGCGATCCGCTCGTCCACCACCAGCAGCTTGGCGTGCAGCATCGGCGGACCGTATTCGTGAATCGTGGCGCCGGCCCGGACCAGTTGGTCGTAATAGCTGCGCGCGGCGGCGGTCACCAACCGCGAGTCGCTGCGCTGGGGCGCCAACACCCGCACCTCCACTCCACGCAGCGCGGCGGTGATCAAGGCTTCGGTGAGCGCCTCGTTGGGCACGAAGTAAGGCGTGGCCAGCAAAACCCGTCGCCGCGCGCTGACGATGGCGGCGAAGAACAGCTTGGCGATGGCGTGGTGGTCGTTGTCGGGACCGGATTCGACGATGTGCAACCAGGGACCGACCGGCTGCCCCGCGCAGATGGGAAAGAATGCGGGGTCGAACGGCGCCTGATCGGTGGCGAAATACCAGTCTTCCAGAAAGATGAACTGGAGTCGGTGAATCGGTTCGCCCTCGATGCGCAGATGGGTGTCGCGCCAGGCGTCCGGGCCGCGCCGCGCGCCGCTGTGGTCGTCGCTGACGTTGATGCCGCCGGTGAAACCGACCCGGCCGTCGCAAACCACGATCTTGCGGTGCGTGCGGAAATTAACGTGGTTGGGTTGCAGCCGGCGCAGGCTGAGGGGATTGAACCAGGCGGTTTCGCCGCTCGCATCTCGCAGGGGGCGCAAAAAGCGGTCGGTGATCCGGTCGGAGCCGATGGAGTCGAGCAGCAAGCGGACCTGTATTCCGGCCTGGGCTTTTTCCACCAGCAAATCACGCAGCCGCGTCCCTACGCGATCCGGCTGCCACAGGTAGTATTCCAGGTGGACATGGTGAGTAGCGGCGGCGATGGCCGTCTCCAGCGCCGCGAAGCAATCGTCGCCGGTTTCCAGCAGGGTGACAGCGGTGGCGGGCGTGGGCGGACCCTGGCCAACCCGTTCCAACAACCGCGCCAGTTGCCGCTCCAGGTCGGCGCTGGGAAAGCTAGACGGAACGGGCTGGTTCTGGCGTAGGCGGTGGGTGGATTGGATCAGACGGTCGCGGGCGCGGCCGTAACGCAGCCGACGGCGGCGCAACCGGCGCGGCCCGAACAGCAGATACACCAGAAACCCGAAATAGGGCATGAACAGCAGCGCCAGCAGCCAGGCCAGCGTCGCCGCCGGCGAACGGCGCTCCAGAATCAGCCCGACCGCGACCAGGGCGATCCACAGCAGCCAGGCCAGCGACAGCAGGGCAGCTAGATGTTCGGTGATCAACAGCCAAAGCCACCTAAAGCTGCTCGGAGGCGAATTCCGCCAGCCGCGAACGTTCACCGCGCCGCAGGGTGACGTGTCCGCCATGCGGCCAGTTCTTGAAACGATCCACCACGTAGGTCAGGCCAGAGGTGGTTTCGGACAGATAGGGCGTGTCGATCTGGGCAACGTTGCCCAGACAGATTACCTTGGTGCCAGGACCGGCGCGGGTGATCAGGGTCTTCATCTGCTTGGCGGTCAGATTCTGCGCCTCGTCGATGATCAGATACTTGCTTTGAAAGGTGCGCCCGCGCATGAAATTAAGCGAGCGAATCTTGATCTTGCTGCTCAGTAGATCGGCGGTGGCGGCGCGACCCCATTCGCCGCCCTCCTTGGGAGAAAGCACTTCCAGATTGTCCATCAGCGCGCCCATCCACGGCGTCATTTTCTCCTCCTCGGTGCCGGGCAGAAAGCCGATGTCCTCGCCGACCGGCACGGTGACCCGGGTCATGATGATTTCCCGATAACGCTTGGCGTCCAGGGTCTGCGCCAGGCCAGCGGCCAAGGCCAGCAAGGTCTTGCCGGTGCCAGCAGCGCCCAGGAGAGAAACGAAGTCGATCTCGGGGTCCAGCAGCAGGTTGAGGGCGAAATTCTGCTCGCGGTTGCGCGCGGTGATGCCCCAGACCGCGTGATTGGGCGTGGCGTGGTCCCTGAGAATCTCGATCACCGCCTCGCCGTCGCGCAATTGCCGGACGATAAAGGCCGTCTGTTCACCGTCCGGAAACAGTCCCTGGTTTGGATGCCAGTGGGCCACGTCCGGGCCGTGGACCCGGTAAAAGGTACGCCCGCTTTCCTTCCAGGAATCCAGCATGTTGCCGTGACTGTCCCAGAAATCCGCCGACAGTTCGCGGGTGCCGGCGTACAACAGATTGACGTCGTCGAGGGTCTGATCATTGTAGTAGTCCTCGGCGTGAATGCCCAGGATAGCGGCCTTGATCCGCAGGTTGATGTCCTTGGAAACCAAGGTGAGCGGACGGCGCGGATGGTCCTGCTGCAGGGTCAGGGCCATGCTCAAAATATCGTTGTCGGGCGCGTTACCCGGCAGACTGGCGGGTGGAACGATCCGGTTGGGGCGAATCTGAAAGAACAAACGTCCGCCGACCAACTCGCCGGATGGAGCCAATGGACCAGGCAGAGGCAAGCCTCGGTCGATTTCCTCCTTGCTGGCCCCGGCGATCAGGTCATCCAGAAACCGGCTGACTTGACGGACGTTGCGAGCCACCTCGGAGACACCTTTCTTGGCGTGATCCAGTTCCTCCAACACCATCATGGGCAGGTAGATATCGTGTTCCTTGAAACGAAACAAGGCGGTCGGATCGTGCATCAGCACGTTGGTATCGAGCACGAACAACCGGCGGTCGGATGCGGGATGTGGAACATTCTCGGTGGGAAACTCGGAATCGTGTGGATAGGTCATTGGCGGCTGGTGGCTTTATTACGGGCTTTGGCTAAAAGGGTGGATATTGGCGGCTTCCAATGGCGATTTTCAAAGGATTCCGCCTGCGCCCGACGGTGGGGACCGACTCAATCGGATCGTTCTACCCCACCACCACGGCTGGCGTTGGCCGCGGCCATGCTTTAAGAATGGATTGCACCACGGTCGCCAGCGGAATGGCAAAGAACACCCCCCAGAATCCCCACAACCCACCGAACACCAGCACCGCCGTGATGATGGCGATGGGATGCAAGTCCACGACCTCGGAAAACAGCAGCGGCACCAGGATATTGCCATCCAGTCCCTGAACGACCAGATAGATGCCGAGCAGCCAGAAGAATTCCGAACTCCATCCCCACTGAAAGAACGCCACCAGCGCTACCGGCACCGTCACCACGACCGCCCCAATATAGGGCACGATGACCGACAGTCCCACCATCAAAGCCAGCAGCATGGCGAATTGCAAGTCCATGAAGGCGAACGCCAAGTAGGTTGCGACCCAAACCACCAGAATTTCCAGAAACTTGCCGCGCACGTAATTACCCATTTGGTGGTCCACCTCGCGCCAAACCTGCTGCGCCAGGGTATGATCGTGCGGCATGAAGCTATGCAGCCAAGCGAGGATTAAGCTTTTGTCCTTCAGAAAGAAAAAGACCAGCAAGGGCACCAGCACCAGGTAGATGGCGATGGTGATGAAGCCCATGCCAGCCGCCAACGACCAGGATAGCGCCTTCTGACCCCAGGTGGCGATTTCGGCTTTTACCGCGTTGATGACTTCGAGAATTTGCGCTTCGGTAATGAATTCCGGGTACAAGGCGGGCAGGCTGAGCAACAGGTTCTGACCCCGAACGATCATATTGGGAAACTGCTGCACCAGTTGGGTCAACTGCCGCGAGACCATCGGTAACAGGCCCAGCAGCAAGAACAGCACGAAGGCGAGAAACAGGACGAACACGACGACGACCGCCAGCAGGCGCGGCAGGCGCAACCGACGCTGCAGCAGTTGCACAACGCCCTCCAGCAGATAGGCGATGACCAGGCTCGCCAAAACCGGCGCCAAATCCCGCCCCATCACCAGGATCACGCTGGCGACCAACGCTAGCACGACGGTCAGAATGACCGCCTGGGGATCGTTGAACAGCCGTTGAAACCAATCACTGACAATTTTCATGCTTGACCTTGGCGCTCATTCAACCGTGCGCCCGCATGTTAGCAATAAAGGCGGGGCAATCCCAACCGCCAAGCTGCCGGGGCTTGAACCCCCACCGTTGGCCGTGGTCTATCCATGCCTGCAACCTAACTCTTGAGATGCCATGCTCAAGATGAGTGCGTTGCACTATGTTAGTGCAAATCACCGCCCCATAAGCTATAACACATCCCGAATCCATAAGCTGATGAGGAGTCCAATAGGTTGGGCCAACGTTCATCCGGGCCGCCCATGGACTCGCAAGCGCTTGATTTCCCGGTTCTGACGAAACGGCATGCCCAGCCCAAGCCACCATCGCCTCGAATTGGCATTGGTCCGTTAATTGCTTGAACTCTGCTTGAAAGCATCCACTGGGCTACGGCCACGCCGGGATAACGCACGGATTGACGGAAATTCGCGGGTTTGCCCTGAACGGTTTGCCACCGGAAGCCAGCGCGCTTCCGCGACTACAGAGAGGTTATGACCATGACAATTTTCAAGCGCTATCTGTCGCGCTACGAAGAGAACCGCGAAGAGAATCTTTCGCTCCAAGAATACCTGGACCTGTGCAAGAAGAATCCGCTCGCCTACGCCAGCGGCGCCGAGCGGCTGTTGCAGGCCATCGGCGAACCGGAACTGGTGGACACTCGCAACGATCCCCGGCTGTCGCGCATCTTTCAGAACAAGGTGCTCAAGATCTATCCCGCTTTCGCGGAGTTTTACGGCATGGAGGACGCCATCGAACAGATCGTGTCCTACCTCCGCCACGCCGCTCAGGGACTGGAAGAGAAGAAACAGATCCTGTATCTGCTCGGCCCGGTGGGCGGCGGCAAGTCCTCGCTGGCCGAACGGCTCAAGCAACTGATGGAGCGGGTGCCGCTGTACGCCATCGAAGGCTCGCCGGTGTTCGAATCGCCGCTGGGGCTGTTCAACCCCGACGAAGACGGTCAGATCCTGGAAGACGACTACGGCATTCCACGCCGCTATCTGCGTCACATCATGTCGCCGTGGGCGGCCAAGCGGCTGCGCGAGTTCAACGGCGACATCACCAAGTTCCGGGTGATCAAGCTGTGGCCCTCGGTACTGCATCAGATCGCCGTGGCCAAAACCGAGCCGGGCGACGAGAACAACCAGGACATTTCTTCGCTGGTCGGCAAGGTGGACATCCGCCAGTTGGAACACTTCGCCCAGAATGACCCGGACGCCTACAGCTTCTCCGGCGCGCTGTGCCGCGCCAATCGCGGTCTGATGGAATTCGTCGAAATGTTCAAGGCGCCGATCAAGGTGCTGCACCCGCTGCTGACCGCCACCCAGGAAGGCAACTACAACAGCACCGAGGGGTTGTCGGCCATCCCGTTCGAGGGGATCATTTTGGCCCACTCCAACGAGTCGGAATGGCAATCGTTCAAGGGGAACAAGAACAACGAGGCATTTCTGGACCGGGTCTACATCGTCAAGGTGCCCTACTGCCTGCGGGTATCGGACGAGGTGAAGATTTACCAGAAACTGTTGACGCACAGCTCGTTGTCCGCCGCGCCCTGCGCGCCCGGCACCTTGCCGATGCTGGCGCAATTCTCGGTGTTGACCCGGCTCAAGGAGCCGGAGAATTCCAATATCTTCTCCAAGATGCGGGTCTACGACGGCGAGAATTTGAAGGACACCGATCCCAAGGCCAAGTCGATCCAGGAATACCGTGACTACGCTGGCGTGGACGAAGGCATGACCGGCATTTCCACCCGGTTCGCCTTCAAGATTCTCAGCCAGGTGTTCAACTTCGACCATACCGAAGTCGCCGCCAACCCGGTGCATCTACTCTACGTGCTGGAGCGGCAGATCGAGCGCGAGCAGTTCCCAGCGGAAGTCGAGGAAAAGTACCTGTCCTATCTCAAGGGCTTCCTGGCGCCACGCTACGCCGAATTCATCGGCAAGGAGCTGCAACAGGCTTACCTGGAATCCTACTCCGAGTATGGCCAGAACATCTTCGACCGCTACGTGACCTACGCCGATTTCTGGATTCAGGATCAGGAATACCGCGATCCCGATACCGGCGAATCGTTCGACCGGGCGGCGCTCAACGCCGAGTTGGAGAAGATCGAGAAGCCGGCGGGCATCAGCAATCCCAAGGATTTCCGCAACGAGATCGTCAACTTCGTGTTGCGGGCGCGCGCCAACAACGCCGGCAACAATCCGGCCTGGACCAGCTATGAAAAGCTGCGGGCGGTGATCGAGAAAAAGATGTTCTCGACCACGGAAGACCTGCTGCCGGTGATCAGCTTCAACGCCAAGGCCAGCGCCGACGAGCAGAAGAAGCACGCCGAGTTCGTGGACCGGATGGTCGCCAAGGGCTACACCCCCAAGCAGGTGCGGCTGCTGTCCGACTGGTATTTGCGGGTTCGCAAGGCATCCTGAGCGGAGGAAATCGCTGATGGCCACGTTCATCGACCGGCGGCTGGACGGCAAGAACAAGAGTTCGGTCAACCGCCAGCGCTTTATTCGGCGCTTCAAGAGCCAAATCAAGAAGGCCGTGACCGAGTCCATGAACGGCCGCAGCATCACCGACATCGACAACGGCGAAAAGGTCAACATCCCGGCCCGCGATCTGTCCGAACCGGTGTTCGGTCACGGACCGGGCGGGCGACGCGAAGCGATTCATCCCGGCAACAAGGAATTCATCTCCGGCGACCGGGTCGCGCGGCCACCGAGCGGCGGCGGGAGCGGTGGCGCGGGGAGTGGCCAGGCCAGCAATAGCGGCGAAGGCGAGGATGATTTCGTCTTCGAGTTGTCGCGGGAAGAATTCCTGGAGCTGTTCTTCGAGGATCTGGAACTGCCCAACCTGGTGCGCACCCAGTTGGCCAAAGCCACCGAATTCAAACCGGTGCGGGCCGGCTTCAGCAACGCCGGCAACCCGGCCAACATCGACGTGGTGCGTTCGCTCAAGGGCGCGCTGGCGCGGCGGATGGCGTTGGCCGCGCCCTATACCCGGCGCTTGCGCGAGGCCGAGGAGGAACTGGAACGGGTGTTGACCGAAGTGCCGGTGGATACAGCGCGCGCCAAGGCTCTGGTCGAGGAGATCGAGCATCTGCGGGCCCGCGCGCGCGCGGTGCCGTTCATCGACACCTTCGACCTGCGCTACGCCAACCGGGTATTGCAGCCCAAACCGACGACTCAGGCGGTGATGTTCTGCATCATGGACGTGTCCGGCTCGATGGACCGGGCCCGCAAGGACCTGGCCAAGCGCTTCTTCACCCTGCTGTACCTGTTCCTGAAGCGCAATTACGAAAAGATCGAGGTGGTGTTCATCCGTCACCATACGGTCGCCAAGGAAGTGGACGAACAGGAATTTTTCTACTCGCGGGAAACCGGCGGCACCGTGGTCTCCAGCGCCCTGCAACTGACCGCCGACATCATGCGCGAGCGCTATCCGATCTCCAGTTGGAACTTGTACGTGGCCCAAGCTTCGGACGGCGACAACTGGCACCATGACTCGCCGGCTTGTCGGGACATTCTCTTGCAACGGATCATGCCGTTGGTCCGCTACTACGCCTACATCGAAATCACCCCGGACCGCCATCAAAGCCTGTGGGAGGCGTATGAGGAAGTGAAGGCCGCGCATCCGCAATTCGCCATGCGGCAAATCGACGGGTTGGCCGATATCTACCCGGTGTTCCGGGACTTGTTTAGGAGGCGCGTGTCATGAGTTCGTCGCGGTTGATTTCCGAATCGTCCGAATGGACGTTCTCGATGCTGGAACGCTATAACGAGGTCATCGGCCAGATCGCCGGCAACGACTTTAGTCTGGATACCTACCCCAACCAGATCGAAATCATCACCGCCGAGCAGATGATGGACGCTTATTCGTCGGTGGGGATGCCGCTGGGCTATAAGCACTGGTCCTACGGCAAACAGTTCGTGCTGACCGAGAAGAACTACCGGCGCGGCCAGATGGGGCTGGCCTACGAGATCGTGATCAACTCCGATCCGTGCATCGCCTATCTCATGGAGGAAAACACCGCCATGATGCAAGCGCTGGTGATCGCCCACGCCGCCTATGGCCACAATTCCTTCTTCAAGGGCAATTACCTGTTTCGCGCCTGGACCAGCGCCGACGCCATCATCGATTACCTGCTGTTCGCCCGCAACTACGTGGCCGAATGCGAGGAGCGCTATGGCGAGGAGACCGTGGAGCTGTTTCTGGATTCCTGCCACGCGCTGATGAACTACGGGGTGGATCGCTACAAACACCCGGCGCCGCTGTCGCTCAGCGAGGAAAAACAGCGCCAGCACGAGCGGGAGGAATACCTGCAATCGCAGATCAACGACCTGTGGCGCACCATCCCGGTCAAGCCCGCAGAAACCGCCGCCGAGGAAGCCAGGCGCTATCCAGCCGAACCGCAGGAAAACCTGCTGTACTTCATCGAAAAGAACGCGCCGCTGCTGGAGCCGTGGCAGCGCGAGATCGTGCGCATCGTCCGCAAGATCGCCCAGTATTTCTACCCGCAGCGCCAGACGCAGGTGATGAATGAAGGCTGGGCCACGTTCTGGCATTACACTTTGATGAACCGGCTGTACGACGAGGGCTATGTCAACGACGGCTTCATGATCGAGTTCTTGCAATCGCACACCAGCGTCGTGCATCAACTGCCATTCGACCACCCCTACTACTCCGGGATCAATCCCTACGCGCTGGGCTTCGCGATGATGAGCGACATCCAGCGCATCTGTCAGACGCCAACGGCGGAAGATCGTCATTGGTTCCCGGACATCGCTGGACAGGACTGGATCAAGGTGTTGGACTTCGCCATGCGCAACTTCAAGGACGAGAGCTTCATCGCGCAATACCTGTCGCCCAAGGTGATGCGCGATTTCAAGCTGTTCGCGGTGCTCGACGACGACGCGCAGGATGAATTGGAGATCACCGCCATTCACGACGACCCTGGTTACCGGCGGTTGCGGCTGGCGCTGGCTGATCAGTACAACTTGGGTAGCCGCGAGCCGAACATTCAGGTCTGGAACGTCGCCCATCGCCAGGACCGGTCACTGACCCTGCGTCATACCCGGTATCACCGTCGACCCTTGCACCCCGAAACCACGCAGGAAGTGCTCAAGCATCTACACCGGCTGTGGGGCTTCACGGTGCGGCTGGAGGCGGTGGACGAGCACGGGAAGGCGGAACTGGTCGGAGAGTGTCCGGCGAAAAAATAGCCGAGGTTCGCTGGCCAGGCAGTTGGTCGTCCTGAAATTCGTGGGGCCGTTCGTTCAAACAGCGATGATCGCTGAATCAATCGGCTATCCTTTCCCACCCGCTCGCCCGATGCTCAAGGGAACCATGATGCTGACCCAATCCCTGGCTGGTTTGCCCTCATTCCTGGTCTATTTCGCCACCGCCATCGGTCTGCTGCTGCTGTTCCTGGCGGCGTATCTCGTCATTACTCCCTACCGTGAGATTGCCCTGATCCGCGAAGGCAACACGGCGGCGGCGGCCAGCCTGGGCGGCGCCATCCTGGGCTTCGTGATGCCATTGGCCAGCGCCATCGCCCATAGTGTAAGTTTATTGGACATGGCGATTTGGGGCCTGATCGCCCTGCTCATCCAACTGCTCGCCTATGGAGTCAGTCGCCTGCTGCTGCCCGACCTGGCCCGCGCCATTCCCGCTGGCCAAGTGGCGACCGGCGGATTTCTCGGTGCGCTGTCGCTGGCTGTCGGTCTCCTCAACGCCGCCTGCATGACCTACTGAGCGGCGGCGTTAACGCGGCTGCAGCGGGATGGACGGTGGCGAACCGGTCGTCGACCAGTAGCGCCAGGCCAACGCGCCCAAGCCGGCCAGCGTCATCAACAACACCAGCGCGACCAGCCAGCGCAACCAGCGGCGCGGTTTTGTCGTGGCGACGATGGGAGGAGCCACCGCTGGCTGGACGGCTTGGATCAGTTCCTCGGCGCTGGCGAACCGCGCCTCCGGTGTCTTGGCCAACAACCGGTCGGTGACCGGTTGAAATTGGCGCAGCGGCTCCGGCAAGATCGGAATCGGCTCCTTGACATGCATCAGTGCCGTCTCGAACGCATCGGCGCCCTTGTAGGGCCGGCTGCCGGTCAGCGTCTCGTAGAACACCACCCCCAAGCTGTACAGATCGCAGCGCGCGTCTATGGGCTTGCCCAGCGCCTGCTCCGGACTCATGTAGTTGGGTGTGCCGACTCGCCAGCCGGCGGCGGTCAACTGAGTTTTGTCCTCTAGATTCTTGGCGATGCCGAAATCCGACAACACCGCGGTCTCCGCGTCGCGAAACATGATGTTGGCGGGCTTGATGTCGCGATGGACACAGTTCTGACGATGGGCGTAACCGAGCGCCCGCGCGATCTGGACCAGAATCTTCACCGCCTGCTCTGGGCTCAACCCGGCCTTGATCCGCTCTCTTAACGTGCCGGCTTCCAGATACTCCATCGCGATGTAGGAGCAGTCCTGATACGTACCGGTATCGTAAATGGTAACGATATGCGGGTGACTCAGTTTGGCGATGATTTTACCCTCCTTGACGAAACGCTTGCCGAAAGTGGGATCGGCAACCAGGCCGGGCGCCAGCACCTTGAGCGCCACACGCCGGTCGAGCGATTCCTGAACCGCCAGATAAACGGTGGACATGGCGCCTTTGCCAATGATCCTCTCAATAAGGTAACCGGGGATTTGCGGCATTTCCGTGGTGGCCATGATGGTGGGTCCTTACAAGAATTTCGAGGTGCGGAGGGAAAACTCGGACAGCGCGGCGCGAACGGTCAATCAATCTATTATCCATCATCCATGGTCTGGCGCTTAACCCCATTTTCAGTCTAGCGCCGTTGATAGTCCCGAAACCGCAAACTTCTTGAGAATCCGCCATGAACCGATTCCTCGCATTACCGTTCCTCTGGAGCGCGCTCGTCCTGGTGACCGCGCTCACTGGCTGCTCGCGTGGCGACGCGCCCACCAGTCCCCCTATCCCCGATAAAACCGTGGGCGTCATCAAGCAGGACGCCGTCAACGAAGCCCGGCATACCGAGCAAGGCGGCGCCAAACCCACGGCATTGCCTCCACCACCACCTCCGGCGGTGACTTCCCCCACAATGGTCGTCGGTCAAGCGCCTGCCGCCAGGGGCGAGATGCAGCCAATCGCCGAAGGGAAGAAACTGCTTTCCCGGACCGCGCCAGCGCAAAGCGTCCAACCGGCTGGCCAGCCCCTGGATGCATTGCGGGCCGCCAGTGAGCCGACTGACCGCGAGCAATACGCCCACCAGGAAGACAACCCGGTCAAGCGCGCCGCCGAACAGCCAGTATCCACGTTCAGTATCGACGTGGACACCGGCGCCTACGCCAACGTCCGTCGTTTCCTCAACGAAGGGCGGCTGCCGCCGCGCGACGCGGTGCGGGTCGAGGAAATGATCAACTATTTCGACTACGACTATCCGTCGCCGGACAGCCGCCAGCCGCCGTTCCGGGTCAGCACTGAACTGGCGCCGACGCCGTGGAATCCAAAAACCTTATTGCTGGCGGTCGGGATCAAGGGTTACGAACTGCCGAAAACCCAGTTGCCACCGGCCAATCTGGTATTCCTGATCGACGTGTCCGGTTCGATGGAGTCGCCCGACAAGATCGGTTTGCTCAAGCCGGCGCTGAAATTGCTGGTCCGGCAACTGCGGCCCGAGGACAAGGTCGCCATCGTGGTCTACGCCGGCGCGGCGGGCCTGGTGCTGGAGCCGACGCCGGGCACCCAGAAGGCGGAAATCGAAGCGGCGCTGGACCGGCTGAGCGCCGGCGGCTCCACCAACGGCGGGGCCGGTATCCAACTGGCCTACAATCTGGCCCGCGAGAACTTCGTCAAGGATGGCGTCAACCGGGTAATTCTGGCCACCGACGGCGATTTCAACGTCGGCACGGTGAGCTTCGAGGCGCTGAAGAACCTGGTGGAAACCCAGCGCAAGAGCGGCATTGCCCTGACCACGCTCGGTTTCGGTACCGGCAATTACAACGACCGGTTGATGGAGCAACTGGCCGACGCCGGCAACGGCAACTACGCCTACATCGACACGCTGCGGGAGGCGAACAAAGCGCTAGTCGAGCAGATGAGCGCCACCTTGCTGACTATCGCCAAGGATGTGAAGATTCAGGTCGAGTTCAATCCGACGGTGGTCGAGGAATACCGATTGATCGGCTACGAAAACCGGGTGTTGCGCCGCGAGGATTTCAACAACGATGCGGTGGATGCCGGCGACATCGGCGCGGGCCACACGGTCACCGCACTGTACGAAATCGCTCTCAAGGGCAGCGGCGGTGCCTTGACCGAGCCGTTACGCTACGGCAAATCCGTCGAAAACGCCGAGGCGCGCGGCGATGAGATCGCCTTTCTACGGCTACGCTACAAGCAGCCGGATGGTGACGCCAGCCGATTGCTAGAATGGCCGATCCGCCGCGACCAAGCGGTCGGGGACGCGAAGGCAGCCAGCGACCGGTTCCGCTTCGCGGCGGCGGTGGCCGGCTTCGGCCAAATCTTGCGCGGCGGACGCTACACCGGCGCGTTCGGTTACGACGATGTGCTGGCGCTGGCTCGCACGGCGCGCGGCCCTGATCCCTACGGTTATCGCGGCGAGTTCCTGACCCTGGTGGGACTAGCCAAATCGCTCGATTCCGGCAAGGGCGAAGAATCGGGACAGATGGTGCGTTGAGCCAAAGGCGCAAGGCGAAGTACTGAAAGACCGTCTTGCGCCCTGCGCTTCACGCCTTTACCTTACGGTTTCATGCCGACCGACGATGCCGACGAGACCCTGATGCTGCGCTACGGCGCGGGTGATGCCGACGCCTTCACTCAGTTATACGCCCGGCACAAGGGGCCGCTGTACCGTTACCTGTTACGCCAGTGCAACCAGCCCGCGGTCGCCGAGGAACTGTTTCAAGATGTGTGGCTGAAACTGATCGCCGCTCGAACCGGCTATGCCGCGCAGGCCAAATTCACAACCTGGTTGTACCGGTTGGCGCACAACCGGCTGATCGACCACTACCGCGCCAGTGCGCGCCGACCGCCAGCCTCCTACGCCGATGATTGCCCGGAATGGGCCGCAATCCCGGCTCCGATGGAAGCGCAACCAGAACATCAGGAAGATCGCCGCCAACGGGCGGAACATCTGTTGCGGCTGCTGGGTACATTACCCGAAGCACAGCGGGAAGCGTTTCTACTCAAGGAAGAAGCCGGGTTGTCGCTGGAAGCCATTGCCCAAGCCACTGGAACTGGCCGGGAAACCGTCAAGAGCCGCTTGCGTTACGCCCTTGCCCGGTTGCGACATGGTCTGGGAGGGACGCCATGAACGATCCGCGCCCCAGTGCGTTGAGCGAACCGGATGAAATTCGCGACGCGCGCTTGTCCGAACTCTACCGCGCGACCCGCGATACCGAACCGCCGGCCTGGTTGGACCAGCGCATTCTGACAGCGGCGCGAACTGCGGTAAAATCGCACCCAACGCCGGTCATTTCCCGGTCTCGTCTCCGCGATTCCCGGTTTTGGGCAGCCCCCGTAGCCTTGGCGGCAACGGTAGTGCTGGTGGTGGGGGTGTGGCGTCTATCGCCGCTGGTCGGCGGACTGGACAAGACGCCAGCCGTGCTGGAAGAGCAAGCCTCGCGCGCTCAAGCCCAACCAGCCGCCAAACCGGATGCCACAAGAACCGAAAGCGTCCAACCCACCCGGTCCGTGCCCGCCGCGCCGCCGGCGTCGATGCAAGCGGTTCCCGCGCCATCCGCCGTCTCGCAACCGTTCACGCCGGCTTCACGTTCAGTGGAATCGCCCCGACAGAGTGAAGGCAAGGTGAATCTCCATGACCTGGCGATCCGGCGCTCGCTGGCGGCGTGGCGGGCGGAAATCGCCGAGTTGCGCCGCCAGGGCCGGATGACCGAAGCCGAGGCTCGTCTGGCGGAGTTTCTGCGGCAATATCCCCATGAAGCGCTGGATGAGGCGGAACCGCCGCAATGAACGCCATTCTCCCCTCGCCGGAGGCGCTAGACGCCTTGGAGACACGTTTGGAGGAACTGCTGACCGCTCGTCCCGCTGGCATCGGCGAACACGAATTATTGAAAATCTTGCGCTGGGAACAGCCGTTATTCGCCGCGTTCGACGCCCGCGAACCGCTCAGCCTGTTTCGAGGCCATTACCTGCTGTTCCACGTATTGTATCGCTTGCGGAACCGGCTGACGCGCGAGCGGCGTGGCCACTTGGTCGTCGATCCGCTGCGCATTGCCTTGGAACCGACGGCGGTCACCGAGTCCGGGGAGAAGAGCGCGGCGCTGACGCCAGCGTTGGATTTCGCCGACTGGTATGCCGACTTGCGGCGCCTGACCACCGTCACCGCCGTTGAGATCAATGCGTGGTTGCGCCAATTCCATGCCGCCCGCCAAGGATGGAGTCAGCGGCAAGCGGCGCTGGCGGCGCTGGAGTTGCAAGACCCGGTGGATACTGCCGCGATCCGGCGCCAATACCGGCGGCTGGCGATGCGCCACCATCCCGACCGGGGAGGTGATGGCCAACGGCTACGCGAGATTCACGCGGCGCTGGCGGTGCTGGCGGGCGGTTGCGTCGGAAAGACCCGCTCTCGCGGCTGATGAACAGCCGTGACCTGGATACGCCCAGGTCGACCGTGCTACTTCGGCAGGAATTTATTGATGGTTTCCATGAGCATATCTTCATCCACCGGCTTGGTGACATAGCCCTTGGCACCTTGCCGCGCCCCCCAAATCCGGTCGGTTTCCTGATCCTTGGTAGTGACGATGATGACCGGGATGTGGCTGGTAGTATGATTCTTGGTGATTTGCCGGGTGGCCTGAAAACCATTGACTCCGGGCATGACCACGTCCATGAGGACCAGATCGGGCAGCTCCGCCTTGGCCATTTCGACACCCTCGGTACCATCCTTGGCGGTCAAGGTTTCATGCCCATGTTTTTTGACAATTTTGGTGAGACTAAGCGTCTGGGTCGGTGAGTCATCGACAATCAATATGCGGGCCATAGTGCCACTCCTAAGATGATCTTGCGCGTATTGGGCGCGCCGGTTAGGGCGGTTGTGGAGCTGGGGGTTCCGTGCCCCACCACCTAGATTCAATCGGGCCGAACCTTGCCGGCCTGGGTCAGGGAACATGATAAGACAAATTCAGGGTCATCGGGGATGGTTTTCTTGCCGCTAGCGCGGCGCGGGTGCATGGTAGGATAAGCCGTTCAATCAGTCTGATTCATGGGAGTGGGCTTTATGAGCGATTCATCACGGAGTTTTTTCGCCCGTCTGATCCTGGCGCTGCGCGCGTTCAACCGGACTCTGCGCGACCGAGCGTTTGCCGACGGGGTGGCGCGACTGGAACAAGGCGAGCTGCCCGAACGGGCCGCGGCGGTGGCGGTCGCCGAGGCTAAACCGCCGTTACGGGAGCCGCCACCGGATTCCGCCCTGCAACTGCTGGCGCTGTTGCAGCGGGAGGGACGATTGATCGATTTTCTGGAGGAGAACGTCGGCGCCTATTCCGATGCCGAGATCGGTGGCGCGGCGCGGGTCGTGCATGAAGGCTGCCACAAGGTGCTCCATGAGTACCTGCGCCTCGAGCCGGCGCGGACCGAGGCCGAGGGCGCGCGGTTGACGCTGGCGGCCGGCTTCGATGCCGCGACGGTACGGTTGACGGGCAACGTGGTTGGCCAGCCGCCCTTCACCGGCACGCTGATGCACCGGGGTTGGCGGGTGACCGAGATCAAGTTGCCCAAACTGGCGGAGGGCCACGATGTTCGGGTGCTGGCGCCGGCGGAGGTGGAATTATGAGCGAGGCCCGCTACGCCGTCGGCATCGATCTGGGCACCACGCATTGCGTGATGGCGGCGGTGGACCTGATCGCCAGCGACCGCGATGAGGTGGTCGAGGGAATCGAGGCCATCCCGCAACTGACCGCGCCGGGATCCGTCGAGGAGCGGACGCTGTTGCCTTCGTTCCTGTATCTGCCGCATCCCGACGAACTGCGGGCGGAGGATCGGATTTTGCCCTGGGGCGAGCCACAGCCCTTCGTGGTCGGCGAACTGGCCCGCGCCATGGGCGGCCGCACGCCGATTCGGCTGGTGGCCAGCGCCAAAAGCTGGCTGTGCCATCCCGGCGTGGACCGGCGGGCAGCCATCCTGCCGGTGGAGGCACCGGAGGAGGTGGCGCGAGTGTCGCCGTTGCAGGCCTCGATGCGCTATCTGGAGCATCTGCGCGCCGCTTGGGACGACCGGCACCCCGATGCGCCGCTGGCCGATCAAGACGTGGTGCTCACCGTGCCCGCCTCCTTCGATCCGGCGGCGCGCGAACTGACCGCCGAGGCGGCGGCGGCGGCGGGCCTGAGCCATCTGGTGCTGCTGGAAGAACCGCAGGCGGCGTTGTACCACTGGATTCTGGCCAGCCAGGGCGGGTGGCGCAAGCAGGTCCGGGTCGGCGACATCATCCTGGTGATCGACCTTGGCGGCGGCACCGCCGACTTTTCGCTGATCGCCGTCACCGAACGCGACGGTTCGCTGGAACTGGTGCGGGTGGCGGTGGGTGACCACATTCTTCTCGGCGGCGACAACATGGACTTGGCGCTGGCCCACGCGGTCCGCGCCAAGCTGGCCGAACAGGGCGTCCAGCTTGACCCTTGGCAGTTGCAGGCGCTGACCCATGGCTGCCGCGCCGCCAAGGAAACCCTGCTCGGCGACGCCACGGTCGAGACCGTGCCAGTGGTGGTACCCAGCCGGGGTTCCCGGTTGATCGGCGGCACGCTACGCACCGAGCTAACCCGCGCCGAGGTGACCCAGAACCTGGTGGAAGGGTTCTTTCCAGTGGTGGCAGCGGCGGCGCGGCCCGCCAGCCGGGCGCGGGCGGCGTTGACCAAGATCGGTCTACCCTACGCCCAGGACGCGGCCATGACCCGCCATCTGGCGGCATTTTTAGGCCGACAGGTGGGCGCCACCCGCGATCTGGAAGGATTCGCGGGTCGGCTGCCAGAGGCGGCGACGTTCCTGCACCCAACCGCCGTGCTGTTCAACGGCGGCGTGTTCAAGGCGCCATCGCTGCTGGCGCGGACCCTGGAAGTGCTGAATGGCTGGCTGCAAGACGAGCACGCGCCGCCAGCGCGCTTGCTGGAAGGCGCCGATCTGGACCTGGCGGTGGCGCGCGGCGCGGCCTATTACGGCTACGTACGGCGTGGGCGCGGGGTGCGGATTCGCGGCGGCACCGCCAGGGCTTATTACGTCGGCGTGGAAAGCGCCATGCCGGCAGTGCCAGGGATGGAACCACCGATTGAGGCGTTGTGCATTGCGCCGTTTGGCATGGAGGAAGGCACTTCGGCTGCGTTGCCGCCGCAGGAAGTCGGATTGGTGGTCGGCGAACCGGTGCGGTTCCGGTTCTTTGGTTCCTCGGTGCGGCGCGCGGATCACGTCGGCACGGTGCTGGAACGGTGGATGCCAGATGAGGTCGAGGAACTGGAGGAAATCGAGGCGACCCTACCCACCGAGGAGCGCCAGTCCGGCGAAGTGGTGCCGGTGCGCCTGCACGCGGCGGTGACTGAGGTCGGCACCTTGCGGCTGGAGGCGGTGCCGCGCATCGGTACGGAAACCTGGAAGGTCGAGTTCGACGTGCGCGGAGAGGGGTGAGCCGGAGCCTCGGCATCCTGCGTGTGGTTGCGCGGGGAAATCATGAACGGACACCGGTTCGTTTTCAAACAGCCTCTTAAGTTTTCCTTAAGACTGCAAGGGCTTACCCCGCTTTACCCTTGTTTCCCCGCTGTATACAATCATCCGACAAATCCGGCGGTTAGACCTTCCGCCGGATACCCCTTCTTAACTTTTCCTTACTGTTCGGAGTAGCACCGGAGTAGCCCGGAATGCCGACCCCGCCCAAACACCGGCTGAATTTCACCAAAACCGCCTTGGTGGCGTTGCCGGTTCCAGCGGCCGGCCGCGCCTACCACCACGACGCCAAAACCCCAGGCCTGGTCTTGGCGATCACCGCCAGCGGTTGCCGCTCTTTCCTGGTGTACCGCAAGTTGAACGGCCGCCCGGTCCGCGTCACCTTGGGGCGATTCCCGCCCATGACCGTCGAACAGGCCCGCCGCCGCGCCGCTGGCGTGCTGGCGCAACTGGTGAACGGAATTCATCCATTGGAGGAGCGCCGCGCCGTCCAGGCCCGGCAAATCACGTTGCGGGAAGTGCTCGATGATTACCTGACCGCCCGGACCCTCAAACCCAAGACGCGGGAGATGTACCGCTGGTTGGTGGAAAATCCGGCTGGTGCGTTCCACGACTGGAAGAATCGGCCGCTGCTCGATATCAGTCGCGACCTGGTGGAAAAACGCCACCGGGACTTGACTGCCCGAAGCCCTGGCGTCGCTAATCTGGCATCCACGCTGCTGGGCGCGTTGTTCAACTTCGCGCGGGGAAAGTACGAGCACAACGGCCGGCCCCTGGTTGAAGACAACCCGGTTCGGCGCTTGACCGCTACCGGCGCATGGTGCGATCTGGCGAAGCGAACCGGCTACCTACCGACTGCCAAGCTCCCCGCCTGGTGGCAGGCCACCGAGCTGCTGGACCCCACGCCCCGCGATCTGTTGCGGCTGCTGCTGCTGACCGGACTCCGCAAGAACGAAGGGGCGGGGTTACGCTGGCTTCATGTGGACCTGGCCGCCAAGACCTTGCACGTTCCTGAAACCAAGAATCGTCGGCCGTTGACCTTGCCGTTGTCGGATTATCTGGCCGACCTGCTGGCCGCCCGGTTGCAAGAAGCGCAAGCGGCCGGTTCGCCCTACGTGTTCCCCAGCCCCACCGGAAAAGGTCACTATGTCAACGCGCTGAGCGCCAGCCACGCCGCCGCCGCCCAGGCGGAGACGCCCGGCATGGTTCATGACTTGCGACGGACCTTCATCACCATCGCCGAATCTCTGGACATCGCCGCCTACGCGATCAAGGCCCTGGTCAACCACCACACCGCCGCCGACGTGACCCAAGGTTATCTACAAATCAACACGGAGCGATTGCGCGCGCCGATGCAGGCCATTACCGATTTCATCCTCAAGGCCGCTGGCGTCAAGCCCACGGCCGAGGTCCGCGCCATCAAACGCGCCTGACCCGAACGGCCCCGCCTAGGTTTGGCCGCCGAAACGGCCGGACCCTCACACCGGCCCTGGCGGGGCATCTTTTTTGTGAGGTAGCGCTGTGAGGGCGCGCGGATGAGAACCCACTTACCGGCATGGGCGGAAGCGACGATAGCCGCACAAGACGCCGACGACTTGCGCCCGCAACTGGTGCGCCGCTGGCACGAAATAGAAGCCGATGTAGTGCCCGCGCTGGAAGGACTCAACGATATTGAAAAGCAGTGGGTTTTCAACGCCGCGCTGTGGGCTGGGAAGTATTGGCGCCTGGAGGCCGCCAAGCGGCACCGGAAGACCATCGCCGCCGCACAAAAACGGCTGGCGCGCATCGCAAAACTTGCCAACGATCTGGCCGCCCATCTGAACAAACAGGACACGGTGGCGGAGAGTCATGGGCTAAGCAGTGGCATCCCTTCGTTGTGGGAGTTGCTTGAGGACACCGCCGAGGCGAAACCCGACTACTGCGAGTGGCTGACCGTCATGGAGGGTCACGGGCACTGGCGCGACTTCATCCACACCGCCCAAACCCAAAGCCGCCATGACCCCGACCTGGCCGCCCTACTGGTGGCGCTCTCTAGTTACATCAAGAAGGTCGGCCCCGGCATTCAATCCGCTGTCATGGAGCAGCGCGCCATCAGTACGCCCAAAACCACCGCCTTGCACCTGCGAATTTTGATCCTTCACCTGCGCGATCACCTGGCTTATCCGCTCCGAATACGAGGATTCACCTTACCCGACCAAGCCATCGCGACCCTGGCCGCCGTGCTGTTCGACTTGGACCCCCCGCCGACCGCCAGTTCGATCAGTGGGTTACGGACCCGTATAAAAAAAGAAAAAAACGGACCCGTATAAAAGAAGAGGAAATACGTAACGTCAAGTAGTCAACGATTCGACGCCAAAAACTCGCGCGAATCGTTACGG
Organism: Candidatus Contendibacter sp.; assembly: GCA_031732755.1. Lineage (GTDB taxonomy): Bacteria > Pseudomonadota > Gammaproteobacteria > Competibacterales > Competibacteraceae > Contendibacter. The sequence goes on along the minus strand of JAVMKI010000065.1, from coordinate 1,592 downwards.
ACATCGCCCGCGACTTCGCGGAAGCTACTCGCGTCTTTCAACAACTTGCGAGGCGCTATGAAAATCCCCGTTTCCTCAATGCTCACGCCTGAGCAAGCCGCCGCCCGGATTGGCGTTAAACCGAGCACACTCGGTATTTGGCGTTGTACCGGCCGGTACAATCTGCCCTTTGTTAAGTCTGGCTCCCTTGTTCGCTACCGCGACGCCGACGTTGAGCGATTTATCGAACGCCGGACCCGGAACACCTATACCGGACCAGAGGCCGCCGCATGACCGCCGCCGCCCCTTGCGCCACCACCCAACCGGGTCTATGCTTTCTTCCGGCGCCTGGAAAACGCCAAAACGAGCGGTCAACCGTCCCCGTCAGCGATGGTTTTTTTACGCCTGGAATCCGCCCGGATTCCGGTTGCCAGTCTCCCATGTCGGGACTGGCGGGATGCGCGTTCCGCAAGGCCGTGCGCCGCTCTCGTTTGCGGTTTTCCAGCCCGCCAGTTCCCGGCTCCCACGCCGGTTCAACCCCTCTGAACTGATTGGAGACTGACCATGACCAGCGATCCGCGCCGCGCTCAAGTCGGCAACTGCCACGCCGCCCCAGAATCCGACTCAGAATCGGACATTCCCGATTGGGCGCATACCATTCACCCGCGTGAAATCGCGTTCTACGAATATCACATTGATACGCTTGACAAAATCAATCAGGCGATTTCAGCGATTGCCGGCGTTCTGGCAGATGCCCAGGTCCATGAGGAGACTTGTGGAGAGCTTGATTGGCTAAACGGAAGAGTCCGTCACGGCCTGCACCGAGCGATTGATATGCTGACCGATCAAGCGGCTGGTTCCATCGAGTTCATGCAGCAACGCGCCGCCAAATATCGGCCCGCCCAAAACTGAAAAGCCGCTCCACCGGTGACGGTGGGAGCGGCCGCAAAATCAACGCCCTAGCGAAGCGTGATTTTACGCGGAAACCGCCCCGCCGTCATCCCCAAAATGACGCGAGGTTTCCATGAGTCTTGAAAATCTATTGTCCCGCCTGGACAAACCGCGCCCGACCGGCCCCGGCCGCTGGCTCGTTCGTTGCCCAGCCCACGAGGACCGTTCCCCCTCTCTGTCCGTGCGCGAATTGGAGGACGGGCGGATTCTCGTTCACTGCTTCACCGGTTGCTCAACCGGCGACGTTCTGGCCGCTATTGGCCTTGAATTCAGCGACCTTTATCCCCCGCGCCCGCCCGCCGATCCGCACGTCCCACCGGAACGCCGCCCATTCCCGGCGCTAGACATCCTCAAGGCGCTGGCGTTCGAGGCCACCATCGTGCGGTTGGCCGCCCGCGATCTGTTGGAGGCGGGTAACTTGGTTCTTGGGGAAGCCGGGTTTGCCCGCCTGGCGCTAGCCAGCGAGCGGATTGAATCCGCCTTGGGTTTTGCGGAGGTGCGTCATGGCTAAACGCGACGATGACGGCCTGGAATCCCGCGCGGCTGAGCTGCTCGACATGGAGACGGCCCGGCGCAAGCGAAATTCAAAAGGGAAGAACACCACCAGCGACCCGAAAGGGACCGAGCACTACCCGCGCCCGGTCACGATTCGCGTGTTGGCG
>JAVMKI010000064.1:0-12159 GCA_031732755.1 Candidatus Contendibacter sp. | reverse complement strand
CCCGCACCGTGTCGTCGTCCCCGGCCGAGGCCAGCCGCCCCCCGTCCGGCGACCACGCGCAGCCCCTCACCCAACCCCCGTGCCCTTCCAGCACCCGCAGGCACTCCCCGCTCGCCGCGTCCCACACCCGCACCGCGCCGTCGTTCCCGGCCGAGGCCAGCCGCCCCCCATCCGGCGACCAGGCGCAGCCCCTCACCGAAGCCCGGTGCCCGGCCAGCACCCGCAGGCACTCCCCGCTCGCCGCGTCCCACACCCGCACCGCGCCGTAGGCCCCGGCCGAGGCCAGCCGCCCCCCGTCCGGCGACCAGGCGCAGCCCATCACCAAACCCCCGTGCCCTTCCAGCACCCGCAGGCACTCGCCGCTCGCCGCGTCCCACACCCGCACCGCGCCGTCGTCCCCGGCCGAGGCCAGCCGCCCCCCGTCCGGCGACCACGCGCAGCCATTCACCGAAGCCCCGTGCCCGGTCAAAGCGGCAGCGCGCGGCGCGGGTCGGGAAAGCGGAAGAGCCACCTGGATCGACTCCGGCCAGCAAAGCGCCAGCAGCGATCCGGGCAAGCCCGGCTCCACACCCTGGGTCCCGCGCAGATCGCAACGCAACCATTGGGTGCGATAGCGACGCGCACCGGCAAAGTCGGCGCGACCGAGCCGCATGTCGCGGAAGACCGTTCCCGTCAGTTCGGCATCCGTGAACCGCGCCGCTTCCGCGCGGCCGTCGATCAGTTCCGCTCCGCTCAAGGTGGCGTGGGAAAAATCGGCCCGTTCCAGCGAAACATGGCGCAAGACCGCGTTATCCAGCCGCGCCCTCTGGAAACGGGCGCCATCGAGATTGAGCAGCGGTTGCGCGGGGTCGCCCTCGAACCACCACCCGCGCAGATCGGCCCCTTCCAGATCGAACCTGGCCAGCGCCGGCGCCGGATAACCGCGCCGTTCGGCCAGCAACCCGTATTTCAGCGCCAGTTCGCTGGCCTGTGGCCGATAGCGCGCCCGAATCGTCCGCAAGGTGGCAAGCGCGGTCTCCACATCGTCCGCTTCCACCAGCAACTGGCCGAGAAAATCCAGGGTTTCCGGGCTGGGCATCGGCAAGGCCAGGGCGTCGGCTCGATCTTCTCGCAGCGCGCGGACCAGATGCGCGGCCAGGAAGAATTCGTGCAGGGAGGTATGGGCGAACCGGAAGCGGTCCTCGCCTTCGCGCACCAGAAAGGTGGCGGTGCGTAAATCCTCCTTCAGCAAATCCAGGTGAATGCCGACGTAATGCGCGGCGATGTGCGGTTGCTCGCCGAGGAAATCGATCAACCATTGTTCCAAATCGGCAACCGACCAGGTGCGTGCCCCGCCACGCCAGAGATCGGTGGCGATCCGTTCCATCAGCAATTGCTTGTGATCCGCCGTCAGTTGATGCTTGCCCGCGTCCCGTTCCAACCAGGACAGGATCATGTGGCGATAGAGCGTGGCCCCGCTCACCTTGCGTCCTTCCATTCGCCATTGTTCCAACCGATGCAGGTTCTCGGCGATCAGGCTCAACGTGTAGGGACGCTCCGCCATCTCCGGCAGGTTATGGATCGAGCGAATCAAGTCCAACAGACGATCCAGGTCCTGTCCCGGCAGATTGCGGGCCAGATATTCCTTGATCTGGCGCTCGTCGAACGGGAGCAGCAACAGCGCGCGGTAATCCTGGGCGCGGATGCCCTCGCGCCCCTCGCCGACGAAATGCGTGGTCTGGTCGCGCAGGGTGCGGAAGTAATGCGTGCGGCAGGAAATCAGCAGCTTGCCGGGACGTGACCCTTCGGACGCCTCGCCCGCGAACAGCGTCGGCGGCAGGATGCGCCAAAGCTCACGGGTAAAGCGCTGGCCAGCGTGGTCCGTCAGATGCACCAGCACTTCGTCGAGACCGTCGAACATCACCAGGGCGCCTTCCTGCTGCACCAGCCGGACGACCTCGGCGGCGGGCAGATTTTGTTCATGGCCGCCGTGCCAGCTTGCGCGGATGATGCGCTCGATGATGCTTTCCAACCCCGGCGATTCTTTCGCGTATTCGCCGACATGGCGCAAGTCGAGATAGATCGGCATGGGCAGGGCAGGATTGTCGCGCCGTGCCTCAAGCAATCGTTGGGTCAGCGCCTTGCAGGTGGTGGTCTTGCCCATGCCGTATTCGCCCAACAGCGCGCAAAACGGCGGCGCCTTGGGATTGGTCGCCCAATCCTGGAGGAATTGCAGCGCGTCGATACGTTCCTGGGTCGCATCGGTGTCGGTAGCGTGGGGCCGGTCACTATCCAATTTATCCAAATGCGTGCTGCGACCTTTGGTCGGTACCCAACTTCGCAATCCCTGGTCTTCGCCGCAGACACCTTCGCTCATCTGCTCCAGCAAACGCCGGGCGGTACGGTCATGGGCAGCGGGCGGCGGTTCCGGCGGCGAGGGCGCAATATGTTTCCTCACCATTTTCAGGATGGCCTGAAACAGGCGGTCGGCAAAGGCATCCTTGGGGTTATCGGTAGTGCGCTCGCTAAAAAACCGTTCTTCCTGGTCCCGAAAGATTTGCAGCGCTTCGAGCCCCTTCAGGTCCATCGAACCGTCGAAAGCAATCGGCTTCAAGCCGACCGGCGCCGCCCGCCGCCACGCCATCGGCGTTTTCTCCGAAGGCAGAAAATGGGGAAGTTCTTTATCCGTAATGAATTTGCTTCCTAGAAACTCCGGGCTGACCAGCAACAAGCCAAAATGGCATTTGTCGATCGCCTGCTGGATTTGATCGCGCCATTGCTCGCCAATAAGAATGTCGCCGTCCTGCCATGCTTCGAAAGCGTATTCCTTGGCAATACGCAGACGGGATTGCAGGCGTTCCAGCAGGTCTTTCCTAAGCTTCGCGTTCTGGTGCGCATAGGAAACGAAGTAACGGATCAGCGGCTTGCCGTCCCGCAGTTCGATTTCGGTCAAGGTCACGGCATCCTGCGGGATGCGAATCTCATCCCCGCGCGGTCGGGTTTCCTCCGCCGAAAAGCGTTCCGCTTCCTGTTTGCCGAGGCTTTCCCCCGCGAACCAGGCGCGGCGATTTTCCGGCGAAGTCCGCTTGCGGCTGTCCACTTCCAACCCGAAGGCGACACCGGCTTCTCCGGCCGCCTGGCGCAACCGCTGGCGGAAAGCCCGGAAATGGTTTTGGGCCTGTTCTGGGGGTTGGCCCGGAAAGAGCGTCGACAGCGCCGAATCGAGCGGAATTTCTCGCCGTGCGTCGAGCAAGGGCAGCAGTTTTTCGATGCGGCTCCGGTCAGATTCGCCCAGATCCTTGGCGAGCGATTCCAGCCGTGAGCGAATGTCGGTGGCAGTCAGCTTCATTTCGGACATGATGGCGTTTTCGATATTTTCGATGTTATTACGATATCGCCAAAATATCGAAGCGTCAACAGAAACCGTGCTCCACGCGGCCAACCACCGCGTCGCTACAACTTATGCGTCTCCGGCGCACAACCCTGCTCGCGGTACTGCCGGAACCGCTCGCGCGACTGCGTCAGCACTTCGGGCGTTTGGTCCACCAGTTCCACCACCCGTTCGTAACGCTCGAAGCCATCGGGCAATCGGTCGGTGAAATTGATCAGCACTTGCGCGGTCGCCTCCGTCGGTAAAACCGTCCCGATCAGCACCGGCGACTCCTCCTCCCCCGTCAGCGGATAACGCTCGTGGGGAATGAAACTGTCCTGGCGAAAGGTCCATAGCAGATCGTCCAGCGCCTCCGCCTGCGCCTCCGACCCGGCCAGCACGTAGACCGCGTGGCCCAGGCTGTACGCTTTGTCGACCAGCCGACAGGCCAACAGCGCCCGGCCGTTGGCCCGCTGGTCGGGCAGCACGTAAAAATCAACGCGCGGCACGATCCTCCTCCCGTTCCGCCTCGACGGCCCGATCCAGCAGATACTGGGTCAGCAACGGCACCGGCCGGCCGGTCGCGCCCTTGGCCTTGCCGGTTTTCCACGCCGTACCGGCGATGTCCAAATGCGCCCAATGAAATTTCTTGGTGAAGCGGGACAGGAAGCAGGCCGCCATGATCGCGCCGCCATCCCGACCGCCGGCGACGTTGGCCATGTCAGCGAAATTGCTGTCCAACCCTTCCTGGTAGTCGTCCCACAACGGCAGTTCCCACACCCGGTCATGGGCGGTGTGAGCAGCCGCTTGCAGCGCGTGCGCCAGTGGTGGATGGTTGCTGAACAGTCCGTGCGGATGCCGACCCAGCGCGATGATGCACGCGCCGGTCAAGGTGGCAATGTCGATCACCGCCGCCGGTTCGTCGCGCTCGGCGTAGGTCAAGGCATCACACAGGATCAACCGACCCTCGGCGTCGGTATTGAGAATCTCGATGGTCTGACCCGACAGGCTGGTGACGATGTCGCCCGGTCGGCTGGCCCGCCCACCCGGCATGTTTTCCACCGCTGGAATGAGGCCGATCACGTTCAACGGTAGTTGCAGTTCCACGCAAGCCCGCAGCGTTCCCAGCACGCTGGCCGCTCCGCACATGTCGTACTTCATCTCGTCCATGCCCTCGCCCGGTTTGAGCGAGATGCCGCCGGTATCGAAGGTCACGCCCTTGCCGACCAGCACGTAGGGCTTGCGCGCCGCCGATCCCTGCCGATACGCCAGCCGAATCAGCTTGGCCGGCTGAGCACTGCCGCGCGTCACCGCCAGCAACGCGCCCATGCCCAGCTTTTCCATGTCGGCTTCTTCTAGCACCTCGACCCGCAACGCTGGGAATTCCCGCGCCAGCGCCCGTGCCTGTTCAGCCAGATAAGCGGGAGTACAGAGATTAGGCGGCAGGTTGCCCAAATCCTTGGTCAGCTTGACCCCCGCGGCGATGGCCGCGCCCTCGCGTACCGCGCGCTCACCGCCGGGTAATTCGCGTCGACCGGGTACGCTGAGTATAATCTTGCGCAGGAACCGGCGTGGCGCGTCCTTCTTGCTCTTGAGCGCGTCGAAACGGTAGTGGGATTCCTCGAACGCCTCGACGATCTGACGGATTTTCCAGTTCAGTTCGCGGCCCTTGACCGCGAGATCGGTCAGGTAGGTCACGGCATCGGCGGCGGCGGTTTCGTTCAGGGCGGTGACGGCGTGGTGCATGATTTGGCGGAAACGGCGGTCATCCACCTCCCGCTCCCGACCGCAGCCGACCAGTAGCACTCGCTCGCACAGCGTTCCGGGAATATTGAATAGCACCAGCGACTGGCCGATCTTGCCTTCCAGATCGCCCCGGCGCAGCAGGTTGCCAAGATAGCCGCCGCAGACGGCGTCGAGTTGGTCGGCGGCCGGCGTCAAGCGCCGGGATTCGTACACGCCCAGCACCAGGCAGGCGGTGCGCTGTTTCTCTGGATTGCCGCTTTTGACCGTAAATTCCATTGGTGGGCTACCCCTGGTTTGATTGGATGTTCGTTTTCATCGGGCGGTCATGGGTAGGATGAGTTTAACCGGAAATCGCCCCCCCTCACAGTTCGCGCGCCGGAGCGCCCTCGGTTGTGCCTTCCATCATTGATCGCTATCTGATTCGCGAGATCGCCTTGACCCTGCTGGCGACGACCCTGGTGCTGCTGGCCATGGTGCTCAGCCACCGCCTCGCCAGCTTCCTGAGCAAGGCCGCCAATGGCCTGCTGGCCAAGGATTCGATCTTTCTGTTGCTGGGCTTGCAGGCCGTTGAAGTCCTGACCTTGCTGATTCCCCTGGCGTTTCTGCTCGGCATCATGCTGGCTTTGGGGCGATTGTATCGCGACCACGAAATGACCGTGCTGGCCGCCTGTGGTTATGGACCATTGTCGGTGTACCGCGCGGTTTTCCTGCTGGCGGCGCCGCTGGCCCTGGTCACGGCTGGGCTGTCGTTCCTGGTGGTTCCGGCGATCATGGAATTCCAGTTCGAGGTTTTGGCCAGGGCCAGCAAGGAAGCCGAACTGTCCATGTTCACGCCTGGTTCGTTCCGCGAAGTGCTGAACGGCCGATACGTGGTTTACATCGGCGCCCTGGACGGCCCTGAACTGCGTAATATCTTCGTCCAGAACCGCGAACCGGATGGCGATCTGAGCATCACCACCGGCGAGCGAGGTCGGCAGGAGGTCGGTGAGGATGGTCTGCGGCGTCTCGTTCTCAACCATGGTTATCGCTATCGGGGCATGCCCGGTCAAGGTGACTATGAGATGATCCAGTTCGAGCGAGCCACCGTGCGAATCGATACCACCCCCCCACCCCAGACTTGGCAACATCGGGAGACACTGCCCCTGCGCCAGTTGTGGGGTTCGAGCGAACCCTTATTGATCGCCGAATGGCAGATGCGGCTCAACGGCCCGATCCAGGTGCTGGTGATCGCCCTGTGGGCGCCGTTGCTGGCCCGCGCCAAACCGCGCGAGGGTCGCTACGGTCGAGTGGTCGCGGCCGCGCTGATCTATGCGATCAACTTTAACCTGATTGGCGTCGGCGAGTCCTGGCTGAGCCACGGCGTCGTCGGCGCCCGCGTCGGTTTGTGGTGGGTTCACGGCCTGTTCCTGCTGTTTGGCGCGGGTTTGCTGCTCCGGTATTACTCCGGCGGCCGGGGCTTTTGGCGGCTCCGGCGCGCGGCCCAATCGGCGTGCACCGCATGAAAATCCTCGACCGCTACATTTTTCGTACTATCGCGAGCACCACCCTGGTTGCCCTACTCGTCTTGTTGCTGCTCGAATTTTTCCTGAGCCTGCTGGTGGAGCTGAAGGAAGTTGGCAAGGGCCAGTACGATTTCCTGGCGGCGTTCCACTATCTGCTGCTGATCCAGCCGCAGCGCCTGTACGAATTTTTTCCACTCGCGTTGCTGGTGGGTGGTCTGCTGGGCATGGGCGCGCTGGCCAGCGGCAGTGAATTGATCGTGATGCGCGCCGCCGGTCTATCGCTGATCCGACTGACCAGCTCCGCGCTGCAAGCGGGCCTGCTGCTAAGTCTGGCGGTGCTGGTCCTCGGGGAGTTCATAGCCCCGCCGCTGGAACAAGCGGCCTACGAACAACGGGCCGCCGCCAAAAGCGAGAGTATGGCGATTCGCGGCGGTCGCGGTTTCTGGGCGCGGGACGGCGATTTTTTCATCCATGTGCGGGCGGTGCTGCCCGGCATTCGCCTGGTGGACATCTACAGTTTCAAGATCGGTCCCGATGCACGGCTTAAGGCGGTTGTCGCCGCGCAGGGCGCGCGCTACGTGGAAGGGCGCTGGGTGCTGGAAGAGGTTAACCGCAGTTTGTTGGATGGCGACACGGTGCGTACCGAGCATCTGCCCAGCCTGACGGTCGCTTCGGCCATCAGCCCTCAAGTTCTGGACGTGCTGGCGACCAACCCCAGCGAGTTGTCCATCCGCGATCTGCTGATTTACGTGGACTATTTGGAACATAACGGCCTGGATGCCCAGGAATACCGACTGGTGCTATGGCGCAAGCTGTTGGCGCCGCTGATCTATATGGCCATGCTGGTGGTGGCGATGCCGTTCGTGTTCGGGCCGCAGCGCTCGGCGGGGACGGGGCAGCGCCTGCTGGTTGGGTTGCTGCTGGGACTGACTTTCTTTCTGAGCAACTATCTGCTGGGCAACGTGGTGCTGTTGTACGGCCTTCCACCGCTGATGGGCGCCAGCCTGCCGACGCTGCTGTTTCTGGGCGTGGGGTTTTACGCGCTGCACCGATTGCGCTGAGCGGGGGGCGGGCCATGGACCGGCCAAAAACGCCTTGCGGCGCGCAGGGTTGTCGGTAACCGTTCCGAGGGCGAGCGACGGTGTTTCGCGAGACCCGCGCCCGTTGGGCCTCATTCGGCGAGGGCCATCGCGGCGACGGACACTCACGATCCGTCGTCGACCATGGTTACGAACCGCTGCCCAACTTGGGCCGCAGGTTGTCGAGGACGCTCTTGAACGCCTCCCGGTTGTGGGGGTTGAGTTCACTCAGCGTGCGGTGAGCTTCGTAGACGATCCGGGTCAGCGTGTCCTTGTCGCAGGGGTCGGGAATCGCCAGTTGCCGCAGCGTCACCGAAATGGTCTCGCGGGTGTCCCGGATATTAAAAATCTCATAGAACCCCAGATTGTCGAGGATCTGGTTAACATCGGGATTAGTCGACAACAGAGTGGTTTTGTGGGCGAAATGTTGATAACTGAAGTTGGCGATCCGGGCCAACAGTCCCAGGCTGGTGCTGTCGATGGAATGGGCGTCGGTCAGGTCCACGATGATATCGTCGTAATCCACCCGGGCGAACAACCCGTTCAAAAAATCCCCCAGCGCGCAACCCATGGTGTAGCGCACATCGCCGGTCAGCTTGAGGACGTAGGTGGCGCCCTGTTTGACGTAAAACGCCGCTCCCGATTCCATTCACTCCGCCCTCTTGATCAATAGCAGGGTAACGTCATCCGGCAACGGTCCCGCGCGATCCAGACCCAGCGCCTGAATCAGGTTCTCGATGTTAAGGTCGGTGTCGCGGACCAGGTCCAACAGAAAGGCTTGTTTGTCGCGCAAGCTGGCCTGCGGCAGGGTTTCGAGAATCCCGTCCGAAATCAGCGCCAGGACGAACCGGTGCGGCAAGTCGAGGTTTTCGGTCTGATAGCTGGCGAAATCGAACAACCCGATCGGCAGGCTTTTCTTGCCGATATAGTCGGCCCGTTGTCCGTCGAACAGGATCGGGAATGGAAACTGACCACCGCTGCTGTAGCGCAACCGGTTGCTCGGCCAGTGGATGATGCCGTAGAACATGGTGAGATACTTATCCATGCGGCAGCCGAAAATTTCCCGGTTCAGTCGGCTGAGGGTTTCGGCTGGGTTCAGGATGCCCTTGTCGCGATTCTGCCGGTGCAACTCTCGATAACGCCCCATGTAGCTTTTGAGCATGACCGTGACGAAGGCCGATGAGACTCCGTGGCCGGACACGTCGGCGATGTAAAAGCCGAGATGATCGCCGTCGATGGCGAAATAGTCCACGAAATCGCCGCTCAGGAATTGCGAGGTGAGCAGGTGGCGGCTGAAACGGTAATTGCGGTACTGCTTGTCGTTTTCCGGCAGCAACTGAAACTGGATGCGCCGCGCCGCCGCCTCGTCCTCCTGCAAGCGCCGCAGAGTTTGTTGCAACTGCTCGTTGACGATCTCTAGATGTTCGCGGTGTTCGCGGTTCTCCCGCCGCAGGCGGGCGCGCTCCAGGGCATGATTGATCGCGTGCTCCAGCACCGCCATGTCTTCGATGGGCTTGGTGACGTAGTCCCAGGCGCCGAGCTTGAGCGCTTGAATGGCGTCGCTCATCCCACCCATGCCGGAGACCACCAGAATCGGCAGTTCGGGAAAGTCGCGAGTGACGGTGGCGAGCACCTGCAAACCATCCATGCCGGGCATGCGCAGGTCGCACAGCACCAGATCGGGTGACTGGCGCTGGATCAGGTCGATGCCGGTCTGACCGTCGCTGGCCTGGATGACCTCGAACCCGCTGTCTTCCAGATAGGCGGTCAGAATTTCCCGGACCAGGTCCTCATCGTCGATGGTCAGGATGCGGGCGGGCTGACCGTTCATGCCAAACCTCCGCGCGCCGCGAGCCGCCGCGCCGCCACCGCCAGTGGCGCCATGTCGGTCAGTGGTTTTCGATAGACCCGGCTGTCGTCGAGACCCATGGCGCGCAAATCATCGGGCAGGCTGTAACTGGAGGAACCGGTGTGGATCAAAAATTCCAGGCCCGGATGGGTCTGATGCAAGGCGCGAATGGCGCTGTTGCCGTCCATGTCCGGCAGACGCATGTCCATGATGCAGACTCGGCAGACACCGCCGGTACGCAGCCAGTCCCGTGCCGGCGCGACAGCTTCGAACGCCGCCACGCGCCAACCATCGTCTTCCAGGTAGGCTTTCAAATTTTCCCGAATCATGGCCTCGTCATCGACGATCAAAATCCAGTCGGTCATGGCAACGCCTCCTGGTGGTTCAGAGGCAGGCGGATACTGAAGCGCGCCCCAAGCCCCGGCTTGGACATCACCGACAGCCGGCCGTTATGCTGCTCGGTGATGATGAAATAGGACACTGACAAGCCCAGACCAGTGCCGGCGCCCACCTCCTTGGTGGTGAAGAAGGGTTCGAAGATGCGCTTGAGCGTTTTTTCATCCATGCCGGGGCCGTTGTCAACCACTTCGATTAAGGCGTGGTCCTTTTCGCGGCGGGTGCGCAGGATGATGACCGGCGCTGGCGTACTCCCTTCGGCCATGGCCTGAGCGGCGTTCTTGAGTAGATTCAGGATCACCTGCTCGATTTCAGTCTTGTCGCAATGCACCGGACGCAGGGTGGAATCGTAGTCGCGTTCGATGGCGATCCGCTTGAAATCGTACTTCTTTTTCAAATCGTAGTCGCTGGCGGCCAGCCGCAATGCTGTTTCCAGCATCTCTTCCGGGTGGACCAAGGCGAAACTGAATTCGCTGCGCCGGCTGAAAGACAGCATGTCGGCGACGATCTTGGCCGCGCGGGCGCCCGCCTCGCGGATGCCTTCCAGAAATCGCGGAATCTGGCGCTGCTCCAGATAGCGGTAGAGCTTGTCCAGGTCGATGCCGATGGCCTTGGCCACCGCCCGGTTCTGTGGCATGTCCGGGGCGATGCGGCGCAGGATGTTCTGGCTGCCCTGCAGGATCGCGCCCAGCGGATTGTTGATTTCGTGAGCCATGCCCGCCGCCAATCCACCCACCGATAACATTTTCTCGGTTTGCACCATCATCGACTCGATTCGGACCCGGGCGGTGACATCGTCCATCCGGATGACCGCGCCGCTCGCGTTATCCGCCATCAAAGGATAGACCATGATATCGGCATAATGCAGTTCACCCTGAATATCCACCGTCATGCGCGGGGTTTTGATCGGTCGGCCGAGGCGAATCGCCTGCCGCACCTGTTCGAACTGGCTCTCCAGGTGTGGGAATACATCGCCAAAGAACCGGCCCTGCGCCATCTCCCAGGACACGCCGCCAGCCTGTTCGGCCGGCTGGTTCAGCACCGTGATGTAGCCCCAGGGATCGACGCCAATCAGCACCGAGGGCATCGAATCGATCATGTTCTTGAGATAAAGCCGCATCCGCGCCACTTCTTCCTTGGCGCGTTTCTGTTCGGTAATGTCGATGGCCACGCCCAGGACGGCGGTTTCGTTCAGACCAGGTTCGATAAAAGGGATTTTGAGGATCTGCACGGTCCGAACCTGGCCGGCATGGTCGGTGAAAGGTTCCTCGGCGATGAATTTGGGGATGCCACTGTCGATCACTTCCCGGTCATCGGCCAGCATCCGATCGGTTTCCACGTCCACATGATGAACGGTGGCATGGGGTTGCTGGATCAGGTCGTCGACGGTCACGCCCAGGGCCGTGGCGGTGGCGCGGTTGGCCAGCAGAAAGCGACCCTGGCGGTCCTTGGCGAAGATCATGTGCGGCACCAGGTCGATGATGCGCCGTAGCCGCAATTCGCTGTCCTGGAGCGCCGTTTCCGCCTTGACCTGTTCGGTGATGTCGGTGCCGGTGCCACGGTAGCCTAGAAATCGACCCTCGGCATCGTGGATGGGTTTACCGCTGACCTTGAGATAGCGTCCGGCGTTGTGGCTGCCACTCAATCGGGTCCGATAGACGAAATCGCGAAAGGGTAAGTGCCGTTCCAACAGTTCGCGGTGCTGGCGCCACTGTTCCCACTCGGCGGTCGAATGGGCCGCGCCGATTTCCCAGCGGGCGTGACCGAGGACATGGTGCGGGGTGATGCCGGTCAGCGCATAAAACCGTTCGGACAGATAAGTGAAGCGCAATTGTTCGTCCATTTCCCAAATCCAGTCGCTGGCGGCCTCGGTCACGTCGCGAAACCGCGCCTCGCTCTCACGCAGCGCCGCTTCAACCTGCTGGCGCTCGCTCAGTTCCCGCCGCAATTGCTGGGTGCGCTGCGTCACCTGCCGTTGCAACAGCCAGGACCATGACAGGGCGATAGCGGTGACCATGCCCAGGGGAATCAAAAGCCAGACGGTATGGCGCAACAGTACCGTGAATCCATTCGGGTCCCGCCGCTCCGCGCCGAACCAGCGGTCGAGCGGGATTTCATGGGAGGAGAAAGGATCGAGGATGGTTACCGCCGCGACGCCGATGACCGCCACGAGCGCCAGCCCCCAGTAAGTATCCCCCGGCAGAGCCGGGGGCTTTAGTTCGTGAGCCGCTCGAAGCG
>JAVMKI010000063.1:0-12488 GCA_031732755.1 Candidatus Contendibacter sp. | reverse complement strand
GCCTGCTCCACGTTGACCACGTCCATGATGACGCCGCCCTTGAGCATCTGCGCCAGTTGCGCATTCAAAAGATAACGATTCTCTGCCATGCTGGTACTCATTAACATGATGACGAAAGGACAGTCGCGGCAGACGCGCTGCCCGGACTCACCCATTTACGAGAACAATGAAGTATATCACCGTCGCGGTTCAGCGCCGCACCTCCTGTGACCGCTGATCCGCGCGCGGAATTCCATCCATCGTTTTGAGCGCCGCCGGCGCCTCGCGGAGGCAACCGTCATGCAACGCCCCATCATCGGCATTCCCCTGGGCGACATCGCCGGCGTCGGCCCGGAGATCGTGGTCAAGGCGCTGGCCAATCCGGTCGTTTACCAGACCGCGCAACCGCTGGTCATCGGCGAGGTTGGCGCCTTGCGCCGCGCTTTGCGGATCACCGGCCTGGATTTGGCGTTGCGGATCGTGACCGATCCCGCCCAAGGTCAGTACCAGCCCGGCGTCATCGACCTGGTGGATCTGGCCAACGTGGACGCCGAGCGGATCGCGTTCGGTCAAGTCCAGGCGGCGGCGGGCCGCGCCGCCTACGAATTCATCGAACGCGCCGTGGCGTTGTGCCAGACCGGCCAGGTGGACGCGCTGGCCACCACGCCGATCAACAAGGAAGCCTTCAAGGCCGCTGGCGTTCACGACATCGGCCATACCGAACTGCTCGGCCGGCTGACCGAAACTCACGATCCACTCACGCTGTTCCAGGTGTCCGATCTGAAGGTGTTTTTTCTCAGCCGCCACGTCTCGTTGGCGAACGCCGTTCAACTGGTTACCCGGCGACGGGTGCTGGATTATCTGCAACGTTGCGCCCAGGCGCTGGAAACCCTGGGCTTTCCGCGACCGCGCCTGGCGGTGGCGGGCCTCAACCCGCACGGTGGCGAACACGGCCTGTTCGGCGACGAGGAAACCCGGGAACTGGAGCCCGCCATCGCCGACGCCCGCGCCCTGGGTATCCACGTCGCCGGCCCCATCGCCGCCGACTCGGTGTTCCATCTGGCCTTGCACGGCGCGTTCGACGCCGTGTTGTCCCTGTACCACGACCAGGGCCACATCGCGACCAAGATGGTGGATTTTCAGCGCACCATCGCCATCACCCTCGGTCTGCCCTTTCTCCGTACTTCGGTGGATCATGGCACCGCGTTCGACCTGGCCGGCACGGGCGCGGCCAGCGCGCTGAGCCTGGAGGAAGCCATCCGGCTGGCGGCGATCTACGCGCCCCGCTATCGACCGGACGGACTGGGCAACTTGTCAAGGCCAGAGTGAATTCCGATACTATGGTCATGACTGAATCCACCTATCTGACCAACCAGTTCCTGATCGCCATGCCCGCGCTGGCCGATCCCAATTTTTTCCAGACGGTGATCTATCTCGGCGAACACAACGCCAACGGCGCGTTGGGACTGGTGATCAACCGGCCGCTCGACCTCTCGCTCGAACAATTGCTGGACCATCTCAAGATCACCACCGACCGCTCCGATCTGACGAAGACGCCGGTCTACTCCGGGGGACCGGTGAAACCTGAGCAGGGTTTCGTCCTACATAGCCCCGTCGGCCATTGGAGCGCCACCCTGTACGTCACCGATCACATCGGCATCACCACCTCGCGCGACATCCTGCAAGCCGTGGCGGACGGCCAAGGTCCCACCCACCTGCTGGTTGCGCTGGGTTACGTCGGCTGGGGACCTGGCCAACTGGAACGCGAACTGGTGGAAAACGCCTGGTTGTCCAGCCCCGCCGATTCCGACATTCTGTTCCGCGCGCCCAGTGGACAACGCTGGCTGGCCGCCGCCGCTCTGCTGGGCATCGATCTTAACCTGCTGTCCACTGATGCCGGCCACGCCTGACCGTACCCCGCCGGTCACGGCTCCGTCTCCCGCCGCCTGCCGAGTCGCGCTGGGCTTCGACTTTGGCCGTGCCCGCATCGGCGTCGCGGTCGGCGAGGCCGTCACCGGGGCGGCCCGCCCGCTGCGCACCCTGCTCACCCGCCAGCAGCGCCCCGACTGGGACGCCATCGCCCGGCTGATCGCCGAATGGCGGCCAGACTGGCTGGTGGTCGGCGTGCCGCGCCACGCCGATGACACCGACAGCGCCATGACCACCGCCGCGCTGCGCTTCAGTCGTCAGTTGCACGGCCGTTTTCATCTGCCGGTGGCGACGATTGACGAACGGCTGTCCTCCTGGGAAGCCGAACAACGCGAGTTCGCGGCGGCTGGTCGGCGTCCGGGCAAGGACGCCGTGCTGGACGCTCAAGCGGCGGCGATCATCCTGGAAAGCTGGTTCAATGACCTACGGAGCCTTGCCTGATGCGCGATGCCGAACCCCTGATCGAAGCCATGGCGGACCAACTGCGTGAATTGCTGGCCGCGCGCGACATTGCCGAACCGGTGCTGGTGGGCATTTATACCGGCGGCGTCTGGATCGCCGAGCGGCTGCGCCAATCGCTCGGCATCACCGCCCCGCTTGGCCACCTGGATGTATCCTTTTATCGCGACGACTTCAGCCGCATCGGCGTTCACCGGCAAGTTCGGCCCTCGGAATTGCCGTTCGATGTCGAGGGTCGCCATCTGGTGCTGGTGGACGATGTGCTCAACACCGGCCGCACCGTGCGCGCCGCGCTGAACGGACTGTTCGACTACGGCCGCCCCGCCTCGGTGCTGCTGGCGGTGCTGGTGGACCGCGGCGGCCGTGAATTACCGATTGAAGCCCATGTGGTCGGCGCCCGGCTGAATCTGCCCGTGGATCAGCAGGTGCAACTGACCGGTCCCGAACTCCTGCGACTGGTGATTCAGCAAACCGGCTAAAGGCGAAAGGCTACCGATGAGCGCTACCCATTTCCAACTGGACCGGCGAGGCCGCCTGTTGCATTTCCTGACCATCGAAGGGTTAACCCGCGATCACCTGATCGACATTCTCGACACCGCCGAATCCTTACACGGCGTGGCCGAACGCCGGGTCAAGAAACTGCCCACCCTGCACGGCAAGACCGTGGTCAACCTGTTCTTCGAGGCCAGCACCCGCACCCGCACCACCTTCGAACTGGCGGCCAAGCGGCTATCGGCCGACGTGCTGACCCTGAACATCGCCACGTCGTCGGCGGTCAAGGGCGAGAGCCTGCTCGATACCCTGCGCAACATCGAAGCCATGCAATGCGACATGTTCGTGGTGCGCCACGAACAAAGCGGCGCGGCGGAGTTCATCGCCCGCCATGTCAAACCGCACATCGCCGTGCTCAACGCGGGCGACGGTCGCCACGCCCACCCGACTCAGGCGATGCTGGACGTGTTCACCATCCGCCGCCACAAGCCGGATTTCGCCAATCTGCAAGTCGCCATCGTCGGCGACATCCTGCACTCGCGGGTGGCCCGCTCGCTGATCCATGCCCTCAATATCCTCGGCGCTGGTGAAATCCGAGTGATCGCGCCCCGCACGTTGTTACCGGTCCAGGTGGAAAATCTCGGCGTGCGCGTATTCCATCGCCCGCGCGACGGCCTGCGCGACGTGGATGTCATCGTCATGCTGCGCTTGCAAAAGGAGCGGATGGAAGGGGCGCTCTTACCCAGCGAACAGGAATTCTTCCACTGTTACGGTCTGACCGAGGAGCGGTTGGCGCTGGCCAAGCCGGATGTCCTCGTCATGCACCCCGGCCCGATCAACCGCGGCGTGGAAATCGACTCGCGAGTCGCCGACGGACCACGCTCGGTGATCCTGGAACAGGTGACCAACGGCATTGCGGTGCGCATGGCGGTCATGTCCATCACCCTGGGCAACCACGCCCGGCCCGCTGGGGAGACCGCCTGATGCATATCCTGATTCAGGGCGGCCGCGTCATTGACCCGGCCCACCAATTCGACGCCGTCACCGATCTATACGTCGCCGTGGGACGCATCGCCGGCCTGGGCCAGCCGCCGGCGGGGTTCAAGGCCGAACAGGTCATCGATGCCCGAGGCCGCGTCGTCTGTCCCGGCCTGATCGATCTCTGCGCCCGCCCGCGCGAACCGGGGCTGGAGCACAAGGCCACCATCGCCAGCGAAACCCGCGCCGCCGCCGCCAGCGGAATCACCACTCTGATTTGCCCGCCCGACACCGATCCGGTGATCGACGAGCCAGCGGTGGTGGAACTGATCCGGCGCCGCGCCGAGGCGGCCGGCTACGCTCGGGTGCTGGCGCTGGGCGCGCTCACCCATCGGCTGCGCGGCGAGCGACTGGCGGAAATGGCCGCGCTCCAGGAGGCCGGTTGCGTCGGCGTCAGCGACGGCGGCCGCCCGGTCGCCAACGCCCGCGTCCTGCGGCGGGCGCTGGAATACGCCGCCACTTTCGGCCTGACCGTGTTTCTGACCCCGCTCGACCCCGAATTGAGTTCCGGCTTGGCGCACGAAGGTCCGGTCGCCACCCGGCTCGGCCTGTCCGGCATTCCGGCGGCGGCGGAAACCGGCGTCATCGCCCGCGACCTGGAGTTGATCCGCGATATCGGCGTGCGGGTGCATTTTGGCCGGCTGTCCTGCGCGCGTTCCGTGGAACTGGTGGCGCGCGCCCGAGCCGAAGGACTGCCGGTCACCGCCGATGTCGCCGTGCATCACCTGCACCTGACCGAAAACGATTTGGTCGGTTTCGACAGTCGCTGTCACGTTCGGCCCCCGCTACGGGGATTGCGCGACCGGGACGCGCTCCGGTCCGGCCTGGCCAGCGGCGCGCTCATCGCACTCTGCTCCGACCATCAACCGCACGAACCGGACGCGAAGCAGGCGCCATTCGGCGATACCGAATCTGGTATCTCCGGGCTGGATACCCTGCTGGCGCTCAGTCTGCGGCTGGTCCGGGACGGCGACTTGCCGCTGCCGGCGCTGATCGAGCGGCTTACGGCGGGGCCAGCGCGCGTGCTGGGGTTGGACCACGGCCATCTTGGCATTGGCGCGCCGGCTGACGTGTGCGTGTTCGATCCGGACGCCGACTGGCTGGCCACCACCTTGCGCAGTCGTGGTCAGAATAGTCCGTTCATCGGCTGGGAACTGCCGGGGCGGGTGACGCATACCCTGCTCGAAGGACAGATCGTGCACGCGGCTTGCGGGTAGATCGCCACGTGGCCAGACCCCGCCGACGGCGCGGCCGGGTCGCTCACTATACCTTGAACGACGCCTTGTTCTGAGCGTAGGCAACGGCTTCCTCGCGGTTGACCAGCCCCTTCTTGATCACGTCCAGCAACGCCTGGTCGAGCGTCTGCATCCCATAGGCCGAGCCGGTCTGAATGGAGGAATACATCTGCGCCACCTTGTCCTCGCGGATCAGGTTGCGAATGGCGGGGATGCCGACCATGATCTCGTGCACCGCCATCCGACCGCCACCCTTCTTCTTCAACAGCGCCTGCGAGATCACCGCGCGCAGCGACTCGGACAACATCGAGCGCACCATCGGTTTTTCGCCGGCCGGGAACACGTCGATGATGCGGTCGATGGTCTTGGGCGCGGAACTGGTGTGCAACGTACCGAACACCAAGTGGCCCGTTTCGGAGGCGGTCAGCGCCAACCGGATGGTTTCCTGATCGCGCATTTCGCCCACCAGAATGATGTCCGGGTCTTCACGCAGCGCCGAACGCAGCGCCTCGTTGAACCCGAGCGTGTCGCGATGCACCTCGCGCTGATTGACCAGACAGCGCTGACTCTGGTGAACGAATTCAATCGGGTCCTCGATGGTTAGAATATGGCCGTATTCGTTCTTGTTGATGTGGTCGATCATCGCCGCCAGAGTGGTGGACTTGCCCGAGCCGGTCGGTCCCGTCACCAGGACCAGCCCGCGCGGTACATCGATGAGATCCCGAAACACCGCCGGGCACCCCAGATCGTCCAGCGTCTGGATGATGGTGGGAATGGTGCGGAACACACCCGCCGCGCCCCGGTTCTGATTGAAGGCGTTGACGCGGAACCGGGCCAGCTTGGGAATCTCGAACGAAAAGTCGCACTCCAGGAATTCGTCGTAGTCCTTGCGCTGCTTGTCGTTCATGATGTCGTAGATCAGGCCATGCACCTGCTTGTGCTCCAGCGGCGGCACGTTGATGCGCCGCACGTCGCCGTCCACCCGGATCATCGGCGGCAAACCAGCCGACAGATGCAGGTCCGAAGCTTTGTTCTGCACGGAAAAGGTCAACAGTTCGTCGAGGGTCATGGCGATTACTCCCGCGTGGGCGTTGAATGACGGCTCACCGGCGAGCCGCGCCGCTGAATCGGATTGCAAGTTAGTATATATCTACTGCCAAGCGCGCACCGCGCCATTCACCTAGGGAATCCAGCCCGCATGACCACCGATTTCGCTGACCGCCTCCGCGCCGTGCGGGACCGCATTCACGTCGCCGAACAGCGCTTTCAGCGTCCGCCGGGCGCGGCGCGTCTGCTGGCGGTCAGCAAAACCCAGTCGGCGGCCGCCGTCGCCGCCATGGCGGCGGCTGGCCAAACCTGTTTTGGGGAAAATTACGTCCAGGAGGCGCTGGACAAAATGGCCGAACTGACGGCGTTGACGCTGGAATGGCATTTCATCGGCCCCATCCAGACCAACAAAACCCGACCCATCGCCGAACGCTTCGCCTGGGTCCACAGCGTGGATCGGCTGAAAATCGCCGAGCGGTTGAGCGCGCAACGGCCCGCTTCCCTGCCGCCCCTGAATGTCTGCCTGCAAGTCAACATCGATCAGGAACCGACCAAGCATGGTCTGAACCCCACCGAGGTGGGCGTAATCGCCGTCGCGGTCGCCGCATTGCCCCGATTGCGGCTGCGCGGCCTGATGGCGATTCCCGCGCCGGCGGCGGATTTCGCCATGCAACGACCGGCCTTCGCGCGATTGCGCGTCTTGCGGGAACAGCTCACCGCCGCCGGTCTGGCGCTGGATACGCTGTCGATGGGCATGTCCGACGATCTGGAAGCCGCCATCGCCGAGGGGGCGACCCTGGTGCGGGTGGGCACGGCCCTGTTCGGTCCGCGCCGCTGACCGGTGGCTTTACGCTATGCTAGCGCCCTGATCCCAACCGTTTCCGATCCGAGGATCGACCATGTCGCCACTCCACCCCTTGTCCGCTCCCGTCGCCCGCGGCGGGCTGTCTGGTTTGTTGCTGCTGGTTGCTCCGCTGGTGCTGGGCGCGGATGACAACTACCTGCGCGAAATCGAGGACGAGGCCCGGCGGCAAGCGGCCACCCTGATCACCAGCCCGCCAACGGCGCTGCCCCCCTTGCCCGACACCGGCACCGACCGGTTGGAGACGGGACTCGATTTAGCGGCCTTCGAACAGGCGCTGCGCCGCAAGCTGCCGGGGACTTACACGTCCTATCAGCAGCTCAACACCAAGCGCAAACAAGAGGTCTACCAGGCCTACCAGAACAACAGTCAGCTCACCAATATCAGCGAGCGGGTCATCCAACTGCTGGGCAACAAACCCTGACGCGGGTCAACCCCGGTCGTCACTCATCCATGGGCGTTCGGTTTGGCCGGGGCGCTGGCCTGATTCCAAAAGGCGTTTTCAGACAGCCTCCAATGCGCGAATCGATTGCCAGCGGTCTTTACCCCTACCTCTTTCCCACTTGCGGGCGAGAGGTTTTCGGACAGTTTCCAAAATCCACGAGGCGGAAATGAAAGACACCTCCATTGCCTTCATCGGCGGCGGCAACATGGCCCGCAGCCTGATCGGCGGCCTGATCGCCAGCGGCAGCGACCCCACTTCCCTCTGGGTCGCCGAACCCGACGCTGGTCAGCGGGAAGTCCTGCGCGGACGGTTCGGCGTTCACACCGGCGTCGACAACCGGGATATCGCGGCCCGGGCCGACATCGTCGTGCTGGCGGTCAAACCGCAGGTGCTGCGCCCGGTGGCCAAGGAATTGGCCGAGACCATCGGCGCGCGCCAACCGTTGGTGATTTCCATCGCCGCCGGCGTGCGCGAGCCGGATATTCGCCGCTGGCTGGGCGGCAACGCCGCCATCGTCCGCGCCATGCCCAATACCCCGGCCCTGGTCGGCAGCGGCGCCACCGCGCTGTTCGCCAATGCCCAGGTCAGCGACGGTCAGCGCCAGACCGCCGAATCGATCCTGCGGGCCGTCGGGCTGGTGGTGTGGGTGGCTGCGGAAGGTTTGCTGGACGCGGTCACCGCCTTGTCGGGCAGCGGCCCCGCCTACTTCTTCCTGCTGATGGAAACTTTGGAGAAAATCGGCGTCCGGCTTGGTCTGGAACCCGAGGTCGCGCGCCTGTTGACGATCCAGACCGCGTTCGGCGCCGCCAAGATGGCGCTGGAAAGCCCCGATAACGCGGCGGCGTTGCGCGCTCGGGTCACTTCGCCGGGCGGCACCACCGAGCGGGCGATCAGCGTGTTCCAGGACGAACAGTTGGATGTGCTGATCGCCAAGTCGCTAAACGCCTCGCTGGCGATTCTGGAAACGCCGGCCCTGTTGGCCGACGGCCTGGACGATCTGGTCGCCAAGGCTCTGGAAGCCGCGCGTCATCGCTCCGTGGAACTGGGCGATCTGCTGGGGGGCCAGCCATGACGGCGACGGCTTTCCTGATTCAGACCGTATTCGGTTTCTACATCCTGGTGGTGATGCTGCGCTTTCTGCTGCAATGCGTGCGAGCCGATTTCTACAACCCGCTGGTGCAATTCCTGGTCCGTATCACCAATCCGCTGTTGCGGCCGCTGCGCCGGATCATCCCAGGCTACCGAGGGCTGGATTTGGCGGCGGTGGTGCTGGCCTTCGCCCTGCAACTGGTCGAGGTGGTGCTGATCGCCCTGCTGTTCGGTCGCACCCTCGGCGTTGGCGGCCTGTTGCTGCTGACCGTGATGGAATTACTCAAGCTGTTGATCAACATCTATCTGTGGGGCGTAATCATTCAGGCGGTGCTCAGTTGGGTCAGCCCCGATCCCTACCATCCAGCGGCGCGGGTGTTGACCCAGTTGACCGCGCCGTTGCTGCGACCCGCCCGGCGAGTGCTGCCACCGATTTCCGGCGTGGACCTGTCGCCCATGCTGGTGGTGGCGGCGCTGATCTTCGTCAGCCTGTTGCTCCAGGATTTCCTCGGCCTGCTGACTGACCTACGCTGACCCATGGCCGCCGGCTATCGCTGGGACGGCTCTGACCTGATTGTTCAGGTGCGGGCACAACCGCGCGCCGGGCGCAACGAATGGGCGGGATTGCGGGAGGACCGCTTTCAGGTCCGCATCGCCGCGCCGCCGGTGGACGGCCAGGCGAACGCGCATTTGCGGGAGTTTCTGGCCGATCTGTTCGGGGTCGCCAAAAGCCAGGTAACGCTGCTGGCCGGCGAAACCAGCCGCGACAAGCGGTGGCGCGTCACCGCGCCCAAGCGGTGGCCGCCCGGTATCGAACCGCCCGCCAGTCGGTGAAGGAAATGATCGATTACCGGGCAGTAAGGATGTCAATGCGATGAAGGAACAGGAAACCCATTTTCAGGAACTGGCGAATTTCATCTGGTCCGTCGCCGATCTGCTACGCGGCCCTTATCGCCCGCCGCAGTACGAGCGGGTGATGCTGCCTATGACGGTGTTGCGCCGGTTCGACTGCGTGTTGGAGCCGACCAAGGCCGAGGTCATCCAACGCCATCGCCAGCTTGAGGGCGGGAAGGTTCGGAACATCGATCCGATCTTGAACAAGGTGGCGGGCGGCGGCGAGGACTTGGGCTTTCACAATCACAGTGAACTCGATTTCCGTCGGCTCAAGGGCGATCCCGATCACATCGGCCGCCATTTGACCCGCTACATGGACGGTTTTTCCGAAAACGTTCGCAAGATTTTCGAGCGCTTTGAGTTCGAGAAGGAAATCGAGAAGCTGGAGGAAGCCAACCGGCTTTACCTCGTGGTCGCGAAGTTCGCGGAGATCGATCTCCACCCCGGACGGGTGGACAACATCAGCATGGGCCTCATTTTCGAGGACCTCATCCGGCGCTTCAACGAAGCGGCCAACGAGACGGCGGGCGATCACTTCACCCCGCGCGAGGTGATCCGGCTGATGGTGAACCTGCTGCTGGAGCCGGACAGCCACCTGCTCACCACGGAAGGCGTGATCACGACCGTTTGCGATCCGGCCTGCGGCACGGGCGGCATGTTGTCCGAGGCGCAGAACTGGATTCGCCAGCACAACGAGGGCGCGCGCGTTCTGGTCTACGGCCAGGACTACAACCCGCGCTCCTACGCCGTGGCCGCGTCCGACCTGCTGATCAAGGGCCACAAGGGCAACAGCCGCATCGAGTTCGGCAACACGCTGACCGACGACAAGTTTCCCGGCGACCGCTTCGATTATCTGCTGGCCAATCCGCCCTTCGGCGTGGACTGGAAGGCGGAGCAAAAGGACATCGGCAAATGGTCCAGCTTTCGCGGTTACACCGGCAAGCTGCCGCGGGTGAACGACGGCGCCTTGCTGTTCCTGCTGCACATGATCGGCAAGTTTCAGCCGGTGGCGCCGGCGGAGCGGAAACACGGCTCGCGCTGCGCCATCGTCTTCAACGGCTCGCCGCTGTTCACCGGCGGCGCGACTTCGGGCGAGAGCGAAATTCGCCGCTGGATTATCGAGCGGGATTGGCTGGAAGCCATCGTCGCCCTGCCCGAACAGATGTTCTACAACACCGGCATCGGCACGTTTGTCTGGATCGTCACCAACCGCAAGGCGGCGGCGCGCAAGGGCAAGATTCAACTCATCGACGCCCGCGAGCGTTGGACGCCCATGCGTCGCAGCCTGGGCGACAAGCGCCGTTATCTGACCGATGAAATCATTGCCGAACTGACGCGCGCGCATGGCGCGTTCGCGGCGACCGACACCAGCAAGGTTTTCGACAACGCCGATTTCGGTTATCGCCGCGTCACTGTCGAACGACCGCTGCGATTGCGCTTCCAGATCACCGCCGAGGCCAAGGAGCGGTTTCTCGATGCCTGTCCGGCGTTGCTCGACGCGGTGCGGACGATGGAGTCGATGTTGGGAACCGAACCGCATCGCGACTGGAACGCGGCGTCGGCGACGGTGCAGCGGGTGGTTTGGAAAGCCGAGGCGCGCTGGACCGCCGCGAACAAGAAGCTGTTCCGCCAGTGCTTCACGACGGTGGACCCGGAAGCGGAACCGGTGATCGCCAAGTTCCACGGCTCCCCACTCCCGCCGCTTGGAAAAGGCTCGAAGGTCGGCGTTGATTTAGCGCCCGAAGAATTGAGCGCGCTCTGCGGCATTTATCCTGACCCGTCCGGAAAACAGGGGCGATGGGTGGAGTACGAACCGGACCCGGCGCTGCGCGATTCCGAGAACATCCCTTTGAAGGAAGACCTCTTTGCGTTCTTTCTGCGTGAGGTGCGACCGTTCGTGCCGGATGCCTGGATCGACCGCGAGACCGTGGACGAACAGGATAGCGGCATCGGCAAGGTGGGTTACGAGATCAACTTCAACCGGGTGTTTTTCCGCTATCAGCCGCCGCGCCCGCTGGCGGAAATTGATGCGGAATTGGAGGCGGTGGAAAGGCGGATTTTGGCACTGTTGAAGGATGTGACGAAGTGATGGCAATACAGTGGTTTAGCCAGCCACCTCCTGGTTGGATAAGTAAGCGATTAAAATTTGTAGCTCCACTTCGTATTTCTCGGGCGGCTGGTTCTTCGGAAGAACCTGAATATATTGGACTTGAAAATATTGAGTCTTGGACTGGGCGGCATGTAAAAATAGCCTCGGCTGATCCGATTGGTGATGACGAGATTAAGACTTTAGGAACGTCTAGCTGCTTTTCAGAGGGAGATATTCTATTTGGTAAACTCCGGCCTTACCTAGCAAAAGCGCTGCTTGCAAAGCAAGACGGTATTTGTAGCACAGAATTTTTAGTTCTCCAACCCCATGCAAATATTGATGCCAGGTTTCTACTCTATATTTTGCTTTGCCCAGAGTTTATCAAACTTATAAACTCATCCACCTTTGGCGCAAAAATGCCTCGTGCAAATTGGGATTTCATTGGTGCGGTGCATGTGCCACTACCACAAATTGCTGTACAACGCCGCATCGCCGACTATCTCGACGCGGAAACCGCACAAATCGACGCACTAGTAGCGGAAAAGGAACGTATGCTGGCATTGCTGGAGGAGAAGCGGGCCGCGTTGATCAGCCGCGCTGTGACCCGTGGCCTCGATCCCGATGTTCCGCTGAAACCTTCTGGCCTTGAATGGCTGGGTGATATTCCGGCGCATTGGGAGATAAGAAGGCTTGGGTTTTTGTTCATTCTGCAAGGCGGCTGTACGCCATCCAAGGCGAATGATGAGTTCTGGAAAGGTGAGATTGCTTGGGCCTCATCTAAAGATATTAAACAGCAAATACTTACGGACACAGAGGACCATGTGTCTGATGAAGCAATGGATAAAACTGGACTTTCTCTAATTGAGCCTCCTGTTGTGAAGTGGGACCCCATGTCCAGACAACTTTTGGTTGAATTTAAGGTAGTACCTC
>JAVMKI010000062.1:0-87539 GCA_031732755.1 Candidatus Contendibacter sp. | reverse complement strand
GCTTCGGCCCACTTCCCACCGATTTCCAGCAAGGTCTCGGTATTCCGCCCTATCCCTCGGTTCCGCCCCGCGTCCTGCTCTGGGGCACCGGCACTCCCCGGCGCGAATTTCTGCATGTGGACGATATGGCCGCCGCCTGCGTCCACATCGGTTTGCACACGACCGCCACCGGCCCGATCAACATCGGCACGGGCACGGATGTCACCATCCGTGAACTGGCCGACCAGATTGCCGCTATTGTCGGCTACACCGGCCCCATCGCTTACGACCCTACCAAACCTGATGGTACCCCCCAAAAATTGCTGGATGTCTCCCGCCTTACCACCCTCGGCTGGCGCGCGCGCATCGATCTGACCATGGGACTCAAGACCACGTATGGGTGGTACCGGCAGCAAGGCGCTGAAGGGAAGCATTGCACGGCTTAGATGGTGTAGTCACGAATCGCGCTATGTCAGTATAACAAGTTGATTTAATAAATATTGATCTGCTGATGCGACATTTTTACATGTTGCATCAGCTTGATAAATATTGAGAAACACATGGCGTGATTGCTCTGGGTGGTAACGCGACCTCTCTTGTATTACCTGAATATTTCGATATTATTGGAAATATGGATAAGTCAATCGCGATAACCGTACTCAGTGCGCTGGCGCAGGACACTCGCCTCGACATTTTTCGCCACCTCGCCCAAACCGGGCCACAACCCGCAGGTCAGGTGGGGGAACGTTTCGGCTTGCCGCTGGCGACGCTGTCGTTTCATTTGAAAACCTTGCAACAGGCAGGTCTGCTCGATTGTCGCCGCGAAGGTCGCCAGTTGATCTACCAAGCCCGCTGTGACGTGATCGTCGAATTGATGGCGTATCTGACTGAGCACTGCTGCAATCTGCCCGCGTTCGACGCGGCGACTTTGATCCCCATACCGACCCTCACACGGAAACCCGCCGTCATGAATCAAGAAGCGATCTACAACGTGCTGTTCCTCTGCACTGGCAATTCCGCCCGCAGCATTCTGGCGGAAGCGCTCCTTAATCACCTCGGCCAAGGCCGTTTCCATGCTTACAGCGCCGGCAGCCACCCCACCGGTCAAGTGAATCCTTACGCACTCAAGTTGTTGAGCGCTCAAGAGCTACCGACAGAAGGTTTGCGCAGTAAAAGCTGGGACGAGTTCGCCCAGCCCGACGCACCCTCTATCGATTTCGTCTTCACCGTTTGCGGCAACGCAGCCGGCGAAACCTGCCCGATATGGCCGGGACAACCGATGAAAGCGCATTGGGGCGTGGACGATCCGGCGGCGGCGACGGGCGATGACGTGCAAAGAATGCTGGCCTTCCGCAAAGCGTTCCGCGAACTGGAAAACCGCATCAAGATTTTCGTCAGCCTGCCTATTCAGTCATTGGACAAGATTAAGCTGAAAGCCCAATTGGACGAGATCGGTCAAACCGTCCTGGAGCAAGCTTCATGAGCGCAGTTTGCGAAGCCGCCACTCAACCAGATGAAGGCGCACGACTCGGTTTTTTCGAACGCTACCTGACGCTGTGGGTGGCGCTGTGCATCATAACCGGCATCGTGCTGGGCCACTTCCTGCCGGGCCTGTTCCAAACCATCGGCAGGCTGGAAATCGCCCAGGTCAACCTGCCGGTGGCGGTGTTAATCTGGCTGATGATCATTCCGATGCTGGTCAAGATCGACTTCGCGGCGCTGCGCGAGGTCGGGCAATATTGGCGAGGAATCGGCGTCACTCTGCTGATCAACTGGGGGATCAAACCATTCTCGATGGCGCTGCTCGGCTGGCTGTTTATCGGCGGGTTGTTCGCGCCACTGTTGCCAGCCGAGCAAATCGATTCCTACATCGCTGGTTTGATCCTGCTGGCCGCCGCGCCTTGCACTGCGATGGTGTTCGTGTGGAGCCATCTGACGCGGGGCGAACCGCATTTCACCTTGAGCCAAGTCGCGCTGAACGACGTGATCATGGTGTTCGCTTTCGGCCCCATCGTTGGCCTGCTGCTGGGGCTGACTTCGATCACCGTCCCCTGGCAAACCCTGTTGCTGTCGGTGGCGTTGTACATCGTTATTCCACTGCTCATCGCGCAAGTAATACGTGGGGTGGTGCTGAATCGGCAGGGCGCAGTTGGGCTGGCGCGGTTGCTGGAAACACTCGGCCCACTGTCCTTGATCGCTCTGCTGACCACGCTGGTGCTGCTGTTCGGCTTTCAAGGCGAACAGATCGTGAAACAGCCGCTGGTTATCCTGCTGCTGGCGATTCCAATCCTGTTTCAGGTTTTTTTCAACGCCGGTCTGGCCTATTGGCTCAACCGCAAAGTCGGATCGCCGCACTGCGTGGCTGGCCCTTCGGCTTTGATCGGGGCCAGCAATTTCTTCGAGTTGGCGGTGGCGACCGCAATCGTCTTGTTCGGCTTCGAATCGGGCGCGGCGCTGGCGACCGTGGTCGGCGTGTTGATCGAAGTGCCGGTGATGTTGATCGTCGCGGGTATCGTCAATCGCAGTCGTGGCTGGTATGAAGCCAGCTTGCCCGTCCAGTAAATGGAACCTGCATCATGCGTGAAAATCCGCTTGCCGCCTCCGGTGGTGGCGCGATAGTTGGGACGCTCGGCGGTCTCATCGGCCTGGGTGGAGCCGAGTTCCGGCTGCCGCTGTTGATTGGGGTGTTTCGCTTCGCCGCCCTGGAGGCCGTGATTCTCAACAAGGCCATGAGCTTGGTGGTGGTGGCTTTTGCCCTGCCGTTTCGGGCGTGGACAGTGTCTTTCACAACGCTTGGTTTGCATTGGCCTGTCATCGTAAATCTGTTGGCCGGCAGCCTGCTGGGGGCCTGGCTGGGTGCGGAATGGGCCACCCGGCTGAAGTCGGAAACGCTGTATCGAATTATTGCCGTGTTGCTCGTCGTGATAGCGGTCGTGCTGCTCTTTGGTCACCGTCAGAGTCAGGGCGACGCACTCCTGATGGGCGCGATGCAAACGGTCGCTGGAATTCTCGCCGGCTTTGGCATTGGCGTCGTGGCTTCGTTGCTGGGCGTCGCTGGCGGTGAGTTATTGATTCCGACCCTCATGCTGCTGTTCGGCATCGACATCAAACTGGCGGGCAGTTTGGCGCTGACCATCAGTTTACCCACCATGCTGACCGGCTTTGCCCGCTACAGCCGCGACAGAAGCTTCGCGGTGCTGGGTCAGAATCGCCGGTTTGCACTGGTCATGGCGGTCGGCTCCATCGCGGGCGCTTTCTTGGGCGGACAGTTGCTTGGAGTCGTTCCCGACACCGTGTTGTTGCCGCTGCTGGCTGGAATTCTCTTGATCTCGGCCATCAAAATCTGGCGTCACGCCTGACGGCCTGAAGTTCTACGGAGGTTTCCATGAAAACCCTCGAAATCGAATGGCGTCATCTCGACAAGGACGGACGCACCTGCCTGCGCTGTTCCGATACCTTGCAGTCCCTGCAACAGGTCATCGAACAATTGGCGGCCGAATGCGCACCACATAGCGTTGATGTCGCCTATCGTGAAACCAAGTTGCCGATTGAACAGTTATCGCAATCCAATCTGATCCTGTTCAACGGCGTCCCGCTGGAATCAGTTTTGCTGGGCGCTTCCGCGTCGGAAAGTGAGTGCCCATCCTGCGGCGATCTATGCGGTCAACCGAGCGTTTGTCGCACCGTTACAATTGGAGGCCACACCTTCGAGGCCATTCCCGCGTCGCTCATCCGACAGGCGGCGTGCATCGCGGCCCAGTGCTGCTAAAACCATCCCTTCTTTTCTATCGAATGCTGTCGACCGTCTTCAATAGCATTGCTGCTACAGGTGAAGGAGTACTCCGATGGTCACGACTACCACTATGACAGACCCGACGCATCCCGCCGGCCTGCTGGATCGGCTACGCAATACGGCACAGGAACAGCCGACCGAATTCAAATGGCTGGGCGGCATCGTCACCGTGTTCCTGCTGGTCTTCTTCATGCCGGTGGGCGCGGCGCGCTTCGACAATGCCATCCTGGAAGGGCTGGCGCTGCTGAACTGGTACGCCCGCGAGCATGTGATGCTCTGCCTGGTCCCAGCGTTTTTCATCGCCGGCGCGATTGCGGTATTCATCAGTCAGGACGCGGTGATGAAATACCTCGGCCCCACCGCCCACAAGGCCGCCGCCTACGGCGTCGCTTCGGTCTCCGGTTCGATCCTAGCGGTGTGTTCCTGCACCGTGCTGCCGCTGTTCGGCGGCATTTACCGGCGCGGCGCGGGACTAGGGCCGGCGATTGCGTTCCTGTATTCCGGTCCAGCGATCAACGTGCTGGCCATTGTGCTAACCGCCAAAATTCTTGGTGTCGAACTGGGCGTAGCGCGGGCGGTGGGCGCGGTGAGCTTCGCGTTGGTAATCGGTATGATCATGCACGGAATTTATCGCCGCGAAGAACAGGCGCGGGCCAGTTCGCA
This sequence comes from Candidatus Contendibacter sp., assembly GCA_031732755.1. Taxonomy (GTDB): domain Bacteria; phylum Pseudomonadota; class Gammaproteobacteria; order Competibacterales; family Competibacteraceae; genus Contendibacter. The sequence goes on along the minus strand of JAVMKI010000062.1, from coordinate 83,104 downwards.
AAAAGGTTTTGTGCTTAGCGCTGACTCAAACCGACCGCTGAGCGACACAGTCGCGTTCTTCGCCCTGCAAGTCGCGGTGCTAGTGTTCGCCAACTGGGCGCCGGCCCGCGCCGAGGACAGCGCGGTGTGGCACGCCATCTTCACCTGGAAATGGCCATTGACCGCGCTGGCGAGTTTTGGGCTGGCTGGGCTGTTGATTGGGCGCTGGCGCTGGCGCTGGCAACCCTTCGCCGTAACCGCCGTGGCCGTCGCCATTCTGGCTGGGGTGATTCCACAGCATCCTGAACTGGCGTTCAGCGTCGGACTGATCGGGCTTACCCTAGCTGCCGCCACTCAACCAGGCGACGGCGAGGAATGGCTCGGTCAGACTTGGAGTTTCGCCAAGCTGATCCTACCGCTATTGCTAGGTGGGGTGCTGTTGGCGGGGTTCCTACTAGGCCGCCCAGGTCATGAAGGCATCATCCCGTCCGAATGGGTTAGCGCGGCGGTGGGCGGCAATTCGCTGACAGCCAATTTCCTATCGGCGTTGGTCGGCGCGTTCATGTATTTCGCCACGCTGACGGAAGTGCCTATCGTGCAAGGCTTGCTCGGTTCGGGCATGGGCAAGGGACCAGCGCTGGCGTTGCTGCTGGCGGGGCCGGCGTTGTCGCTGCCGAGCATGCTGGTGATTCGCGGCATTCTCGGCACGCAAAAAACCGTGGTTTATTGTTCGCTGGTGGTGGTCATGGCGACCCTCACCGGCTGGATGTTCGGTACATTCTATCCATGAGGGGTTCTGCCATGATCAAATTTCAAATCTACGGTAGCGGTTGCGCAAAGTGCATCACGCTGGGCCAACACGCCGAAGCCGCCGCACGGGCGCTAGGGTTGGAATATGAGCTGGAAAAAGTGAAGGACATGAACGCCATCATCGACGCCGGCGTGACGCGCACACCAGCGCTGGCGGTAAACGGCGAGATCAAGAGCACTGGCAAGGTGCTGTCGGTCGAGGACATCCGAACGCTGTTGAGCGCCTGACGCTACCATCTCGGTGGTGTGGATCGTCCGCCAGGACTGGCGACGGTCGGACTGAATCCGCAGGGTCCTCAATGTATAACCAGGTGCAATGCAACAGCACTATCGAAAGCGCCGGCACTGTCATCGCCGTGCGCGGCAGCGTGGTGGACGCACGGTTTTCCGGTCGCCCGCCGCCCTTGCGCCAACGCTTGGTGGCCGGCCAACGGGCGGACATCGTGCTGGAAGTCAGCGAACATCTCCGCACCGACACCGTGCGCACCATTGCCTTGACCACCACCCAGGGCCTGGCGCGGGGCGAACCGGTGTGGGACAGCGGCACGTTGTTGACCGTGCCGGTCGGGCCGGCGTTGTTGGGACGGATGGTCAACGTATTCGGCGCGACGATTGACGACGGGCTGCCGCTGGTCGAGGTCGAACACCGGGCGATTCATCAACCGCCGCCGCCGTTGCGCCAGCAACAAATCGTGCGTGAACGGTTCGAAACCGGCATCAAGGTCATCGACCTGCTCTGCCCGCTGGAGCGCGGCGGCAAAGCCGGTCTGTTCGGCGGCGCGGGCGTGGGCAAAACGGTCATCATCACCGAACTGATTCACAACATGGTCGGGCGCTATCAAGGTGTCAGCCTGTTCTGCGGTATTGGCGAACGCTGTCGCGAGGCTGAGGAACTGTACCGGGAAATGCGCGACGCCGGCGTGCTCGGCCAGGCGGTGCTGGTGTTCGGTCAGATGGACGAGCCGCCGGGCGCGCGCTTTCGGATCGGTCACGCGGCGCTGACGATTGCCGAGTATTTCCGCGACACCGCCCGCCGCGACGTGCTGTTGCTGATCGACAATATCTTCCGCTTCGTCCAAGCCGGCACGGAGGTTTCCGGGTTGATGGGACGCCTGCCATCGCGGGTTGGCTATCAGCCGACCTTGGGCAGCGAACTGGCGGAACTGGAGGAGCGGATTTGCAACACCGCCAATGGCGCGATGACCTCGGTGCAGGCCGTATATGTGCCCGCCGACGATTTCACCGATCCTGCCGCCGCCCATACCTTCGCCCATCTGTCGGCGGTGCTGGCCTTGTCGCGGCAACGGGCCAGTCAGGGTCTCTATCCAGCGGTGGACCCATTGGCCTCGGATTCCAAATTGCTGACACCCACCGTGGTCGGTGAACGCCATTACCGAATCGCGCAGGCGGTGCGCCGCACGCTGGCCGAATACGAGGAATTGAAGGACATCATCGCCATGCTGGGGTTGGAAGAACTGTCACCCAGTGACCGAGCCACGGTCCATCGGGCGCGGCGGCTGGAACGCTATCTGACCCAGCCGTTCTTCACCACCGAACATTTCACCGGCCGGGCTGGAATGAGCGTGTCGCTGGCGCGAACCTTGGACGATTGCGAGCGTCTGTTGAATGACGAATTCGCCGACCGCGCGGAGCAGGACTTGTATATGATCGGTGGCCTCGACGAAGCGCGGCGATGCGGCTGAAACTGCTCACGCCCACCGAGGCGATGATGGACGAAGCGGTAATCAAGATCAACGCCGAGGGGCCGGATGGACTATTCTGCCTGCTCCCGCGCCACCGCGACTGGGTGGCGGCGCTGATTCCCGGCATTCTCGGCCTCACCGCCCTGGACGGTAACGAAGCTTTCGTGGCGGTGGATCACGGCGTGCTGGTCAAATGCGGAGATGAAGTGCTGATTTCGGTGCGGCGGGCGGTGCGCGATCACGATCTGGCGCGACTACGGGAAGTAGTGGAAAAACACTTTCGCCATCATGACGAGCAGGAAAAGGCGGCCCGCGGCGCCATTGCCCGGTTGGAAGCCGGCGTCATCCGCCGCTTTCTGGAATTGCAGGAGCCACCTCGATGAAATCCTCCCAAATTCCCAACCATCTGCCGGCGCAAATCGCGCGCAAGGTGGACCGTAAACTGCGGGCGCGCGCCGCCGGATCGCCAGGACCCTGGTTCGGGCTGGGCCTGTTCGGCATGATCGGCTGGAGCGTGGCGTTGCCGGCGGTGCTGGGCGCGCTGCTCGGCCTTTGGCTGGATCACGCCCATCCCGGCCGTTTTTCCTGGACCTTGAGCCTGCTGCTGGGCGGACTGACGCTGGGTTGCATCGCCGCCTGGCAGTGGATGGACCGGATGGGGCCACCCCATGACTGAAGGGCTGGGTTGGTTATTGGCCGTCCTGGGCGGCGCGGCGCTGGGATTGTTCCATTACGCCGGTCTGTGGTTCACCCTGCGGCGCTTGCCCCAGCAGTCGCATCCCGCGCTGTGGGTGCTCGGCAGCTTCACTTTGCGGCTGGCGGTCAGCATGGCCGGTTTCTATTGCATCCTCGGCCCGGACCGCAACTTGCCGCGCTTGGGCGTGGCGCTGCTGGCCTTTATCGTGGCGCGGGTCTTGTTGACCCGCCGGCTGCAACCGGTGCCGTCACCGAAACCACGCGCGTGATTCCCATCCCTTTTTCCAGGCCAAGACGGCTCGCTTTCCAACACGGTTAGCATGAAGAACCTCCTCAAGACCGTCCTGATCGGGCTTCTCGCGCTCGGCGGGGTAGCGTTTTACCAGTTTTACCCATGGCGGGCACCGGGGTCGGAGAAAGCGGCGCGCGCCGAGGCATTGGCGCCGGTCACGGTCGTGCCCGCCACGATCCAGGATATACCGCGAGTGTTGGACATGGTCGGGCGGGCGGAAGCCTACGACAGCGTTACGCTCAGATCGCGGGTGGATGGCCAGGTGGCGACCCTGCCCTTCGTCGAGGGGGGAACGGTCGCGGCGGATGCGGTGCTAGCGCGGCTCGATCCGGCCGACTTCGACGCCCGCCTGCGACAGGCTGAGGCGAATCTGGCCCGCGACCAGGCGCAACTGACCAAAGCGCGGCTGGACGTGGAACGCCTTTTGTCGCTGAAGAGTCGTGGGTTTGTGTCTGACCAGCAACTGGCGGATGCGCGCGTCACCGTCGACGCCCTGGCGGCCACCGCGCGCGCCGACCAGGCCGCCGTCGAATTCGCCCGCCTGCAACAGAGTTACGCAACGATTCGCGCGCCGTTCGCGGGGATCGTCGGCGCCAAGCTGGTTTCACCCGGCGCGACGGTCAAGGCTAACGATACCCCGCTGGCGGTGCTCAATCGGGTGCAACCGATCTATGTCAGTTTCGCGGTTCCCGAACACTATTTGCCGGCTCTGCGTGCAAGGTTGCGAACGAGCGCCTTACCGGTCACCATCACCGTACCCGGTGATTCCACCCAACGGCTCCAGGGTACAGCGCGCTTTCTCGACAACGCCGTGGATTCAACCACTGGCGCCATTCTGATGAAAGCCACCGTGGTCAACGACGCCCAAGCCCTGACGCCAGGGCAGTTTCTGAATGTTCGCCTCACACTCGATACGCTGCGCGGCGTGGTGACCGCGCCCATGGTGGCGGTGCAGCAGGGACCGGCGGGAAGCTTCGTGTTCGTGATCAAAATGGATGGAACGGTCGAGGCTCGCCCCGTCACCCTCACTCTCTCACAAGACGGAATCGCGGTGATCGGCCAGGGTTTACAGAGCGGTGAAACCGTCGTCACCGATGGGCAACTACGCCTAGCGCCGGGCGTCAAGACACGGATTAAATCCGGCGGCTGAGGCAAGCAGCATGCAACTGTCCGAACTGTGTATCCGCCGTCCGGTGATGACGACGCTGCTCATGGCGGCGTTCGTGATCTTCGGCATGCTCGCCTACCAGGCGCTGCCGGTCAGCGAACTACCCAGTGTGGACTTTCCCACCATTTCGGTATCCGCCTCCTTGCCGGGCGCCTCGCCGGAGACCATGGCGGCGGCGGTGGCGACGCCGCTGGAAAGCCAGTTCTCGACCATCGCCGGGCTGGATTCGATGACCTCGACCAGTGCCCAGGGCTCCACCACGATCACCTTGCAATTCTCCCTCGACCGCAATATCGACGCCGCCGCCCTGGACGTGCAGTCCGCCATTTCCACCGCCCAGCGCAATTTGCCGACCGATATGCCGGTCCCTCCCTCGTTTCGCAAGGTCAATCCGGCGGACTCGCCAATTTTTTACCTCGCCATGCTGTCGTCGACCCTGCCACTGTCGGTGGTGGACGAATACGCCGAAACCCTGTTGGCCCAGCGCCTGTCCACTCTCACCGGGGTTGCGCAGGTACGGGTCTTCGGCGCGCAAAAATTCGCGGTGCGGATACAGGCTAACCCAGATCAACTGGCCGCTCGCGGCATCGGCCTGGATGAATTGCAGAAGGCGATTCTGGCCAGTAACGTCAATCAACCCGTCGGGACTTTCGACGGACCGCGTCAGAGCATCGCGATCAAAACCAACGGCCAACTGGAAACCGCCGCCGCCTACGGTCCGCTGATCATCGCCTATCGCAACGGCGCGCCAGTGCGCCTGGACGAAGTGGCGACGCCGCTCGACAGCGTCGAGAACAACAAGGTCGCCAGTTGGTACGGGGATCGGCGCGCCATCGTGCTGGCGATCCAACGGCAACCGGGAGCCAACACGGTCGAGACCGTGGACGCCATCAAACGGGTCCTGCCGGCGTTCCAGGCCAAACTGCCTGCCTCCATCGAACTCAAGGTGCTGTACGACCGCAACGAGTCCATCCGCGACTCCATTCGCGACGTGCAATTCACCCTGTTATTGGCGGGTGGCCTGGTGATCCTGGTGATCCTGCTGTTCCTGCGCAACCTGTCGGCCACCCTGATTCCCGCCCTGGCGTTGCCGATCTCGGTGATTGGCACCTTCGCGGCGATGCAGGTTCTCGGTTACAGTCTCGACAACCTGTCGCTGCTGGCGCTGACGCTCTCCGTGGGGTTCGTGGTGGACGATGCCATCGTGATGTTGGAAAACATTGTCCGCCACATCGAACAGGGTGAAACACCGTTTCAGGCGGCGATCATCGGCTCGCGCGAGATCGGCTTCACCATCCTCTCCATGACCCTGTCCCTGATCGCGGTGTTCATCCCGATGCTGTTCATGGGAGGCATCGTGGGGCGACTGCTGCACGAATTCGCGGTCACCATCTGCACCGCGATCCTGGTATCCGGCCTGGTTTCGCTCACCCTGACTCCGATGCTGTGCAGCCGATCCCTACGACACGACGGCCCGCAAGCGCACCATGGCGTTCTTCAGGCGTTCGAACGTTTTTTCACCGCGCTGCTGGCCGGCTACGAACGCACCCTGCGCGGCGCGATGGCGTGGCCGCGCAGCGTCCTGATGGTGTTCGGGTTGACGGTGATAGCGTCCGGGGTGCTGTTCGTGATGGTCCCCAAGGACTTCCTGCCCAGCGGTGATACTGGCCAGATCATCGCCTTCACCGAGGGCGCGCAGGATGCGTCCTTCGACGCCATGGTCCAGCATCAACGGATCGTCGCGGCGATTCTCGCCCAGGATCCCCTGATCGGATCGTTCATGTCGTCGGTCGGCGCCGGCGGCCCACGCCCCACCGCCAATACCGGCACCATTCTCATTCGCCCCGTGCCCCGGCAGGAGCGCAACCTGTCCGTCGACGGGATCATTCAGGAGTTGCGTCCCAAGCTGTCCGGAATACCGGGCATCAACGTCTACCTGCAGAATCCACCGCCGGTCCGTATCGGCGGGCAAACCACCGCTGCCCAGTACCAATACACGTTGCAGGACACCGATCTGGACGAGCTTTACCAGTGGACCGGCGTCCTCCTGACTCGCATCCGCCAGGTTCCCGGTTTCGTGGATGTCACTAGCAATCTGAGCAATCAAAGCCCAGCGCTGGCATTGACCGTGAATCGGGACAAACTGGCCGTGTTGGGGTTGACGTTCGGCCAAGTGGAAGATGCCTTGCAAAGCGCTTTCAGCGCCCGGCAAATCTCCACCATCTACGGTGACACCAACCAATATCGGGTGATCCTCGAACTCGCCCCGGAATTTCAGGCCGATCCAGCGACGCTAGCGCGGCTTTACCTCCGTGCCGCCACCGGAAAGTTGGTGCCTCTGGACACCGTGGTCTCGGTCACCCGCCAGAACCAGACGCTGACCGTAAACCATCAGGGACAGCTACCGTCGGTCACGATTTCCTTCAACCTGCTGCCTGGCGTATCCCTTGGCGAGGCAGTGGGCCATCTCGGCGTCATTGAAGCCGAGTTGCGTCCGCCCGTGTCGCTGGTGACCAGCTTGCAAGGAACGGCTCAGGCGTTTCAGGCCTCGTTGCAAGGGTTGGGGATGTTGCTGCTGGTTGCGGTGCTGGTGGTGTACCTCGTCCTCGGCATTTTGTACGAGAGTTTCATCCACCCGCTCACCATCTTGTCAGGACTGCCCTCGGCGGGCCTGGGCGCGCTGGTGACCCTGTTGCTGTTCAAGGTGGATCTCAGCCTCTACGCCTTCGTCGGAATCATCATGCTGGTGGGCATCGTCAAGAAGAACGCGATCATGATGATCGACTTCGCCCTCGACCGGCAACGCCATGAGGGGCTAGCCTCGGACCAGGCCATCGTTCAGGCCTGTCTGATCCGCTTTCGGCCGATCATGATGACCACCATGGCGGCGCTCATGGGAACCCTTCCCATCGCGATCGGCTGGGGCGCTGGTGGAGAGGTGCGCCGTCCGCTGGGGCTGGCGGTAGTTGGCGGTCTGTTTCTGTCGCAACTGCTGACACTTTACCTCACCCCCGTGGTCTACCTTTATCTGGAACGATGGGTGGCGCACTGGTCGCCCACTCACGGAAAGCGCGGCGAAACGCTCTGAAACCATGATCATCAGTCCCGACCAGACCATCCTGCTCGATCTCGGCGTCGTGAAAATCAACGCCACGCTGGTTTACACCTGGCTGACCATCGCCCTGCTGGCGGGTCTGGCCCGCTGGGCGACTCGCACCCTGTCGATCACCGGCGAACTATCACCCTGGCAAAATCTGCTGGAAGTGCTGGTCGATGGCGTCCAAAACCAGATTCGGGACATCGCGCGCCAAGACCCCAGTCCGTTCCTGCCGTTCGTCGCCACCTTGTTCCTGCTCATCGCGACCTGTAATTTGCTGGCGGTCGTCCCCGGCTACCATCCGCCCACCGGCTCGCTATCCACCACCACCGCGCTGGCATGCTGCACGTTTTGCGCGGTGCCGTTTTACGGCGTCCGCCGGCATGGCTTGCGCGGTTTTCTGCGCCTGTACCTGGAACCGACTCCGCTGATGTTGCCGCTCAATCTCATCGGCGAACTGGCCCGTACCCTGGCGCTGGCGGTCCGCCTGTACGGCAACGTGATGAGCGGCGCCGTGGTGGGCGCGATCCTGCTGCTGGTGACGCCTTTGGTATTCCCGGCGCTGATGCACGCCTTGGAACTACTGACCGGCCTGATTCAGGCGTATATTTTCGCGGTGTTGGCGACCGTGTTCATCGCCGCCGCGACCGCCGCTCAGGAACAGAGCGTTCATCGTCCCCAACCTCACCAGTGAGGCCCGCACTCGTGGATCCCGCGTTCGTGATCGGCATCGTCTCCATCGTCACCGCTGGCGTGACGATTGGTCTCGGCACCATCGCTCCCGCCCTGGCCGAGGGCCGCGCCATCGCCCAGGCGCTGCTGGCCATCGCCCAACAACCGGATGAGGCAGCCACGCTCAGCCGCACATTGTTCGTCGGGCTGGCGATGATCGAATCTACCGCGATTTATTGCTTCGTGGTATCGCTGATCCTGATCTTCGCCAATCCGTTCTGGAATCACTTCATGGCCGCGACCGCCCGCTGAAAAAACGCGGTCCATGGTGTTTGGCGGTAAATCCATCCCGCAACAAAGCGGCGGCACTGGCGGCCTGTGGTGAAATAACCGCGGTAATACGGTCACCCGCCTGAAGCACTAGGTCAGGATCAGTGACGTAACTGGATCTGTGACGCTCGATGGTGATGATGAGACACCCAACGGGTAACGGCAAATCACCGACCCGACGATGTTCAAAGGGTGCGCCGCGTTGCATCAGCAATTCCAACAGCAGATTGCTTTCCAGTTTGGGCGTATCCTGGCTCCGCAGCAAATCCCGTTCCAGCAGCGCCTCGTAAATGGGCGTATCGCCGAGAAAATCAGCAGTGACATAAGCGCAGAAGCAAGCGACCAATAACGGCAACATTAAAGAATAGCTTTCGGTCATCTCGACGATCAGGACAATGCCTGTGAGCGGCGCGCGCACAATCGCCGTGAAATAAGCCGCCATGCCAACCACGGCGAACGTGGTCGGATCCGATGCCACGGCGGGGAAAAAATAGTTGGCGACCGAGCCGGTCAGCAGACCGATCTGCGCGCCCAGCACCAACAGTGGGGCGAAAATACCGCCCGCGGCACCCGTTCCGTAGGAAAACATCGTCAAGACGAACCGCAGCGCAAAAAAAAGAAACAGGGCATCCACGGTCATCTGCCCCGCCAACGTTTGCTCGACCAGGTGATGCCCCCCACCCAGTACCTGGGGCAAAAACCAGCCCACGCCTCCCACCCCCGCGCCCACGACAGCCCCCACCACTCCCCGGGGCCAATGCCCAGCACGCGCGAACAACCGCAAGCTGCCCAACAGCGCACGGTTGAAGGCCACCCCAGCGACTCCGGCCACAAGCCCCAGCGCCAGGAAAACGAGCAAACTGTCCAGCGGCGCCGTTGGATGAATGGCCACGTGAAAAGCGGGCAGTTGCCCGTAGAGCAGCCGAGTCACAATATCGGCGATGACGCATGCCACGAACGTGGCCGTGAAGACACCGGGCGCGAAATCGCGCTGTACTTCTTCCAAGACGAAGATCACGCCAGAGAGCGGTGCGTTGAAGGCGGCGGCCAAACCCGCTCCCGCTCCCGCCGCGATCAGGGCCTGGCGCTCGCGCGCCGTGCTTTTGAACCATTGGCTGACCATCTGCCCAACAGCACCGCCCATTTGCACGGTCGGTCCTTCGCGCCCCAAGGTCAACCCGCTCCCAATGCTGAGCACGCCACCGAAAAACTTCACCGGAAGAATGCGCTGCCATGCCATGCGTCGCAGCCGGTGCAGCACCGCTTTCAGGTGGGGAATCCCACTACCGGAAGCCTCGGGGGCAAACCGTTGCACCAAAAACACACCGATGCCACCGCCCAGCGCACCGAACAGGACGGGTATGAAAAATCCCCAGGTAGGATAGGAATGGCTAATGGCGATGAGGTTACCGCGCAACCAATCAGCCTCATCGAGCGCGTAGCGAAAGGCCACGGCCGTCAGGCCCGCCAGCAATCCCACCAGCGCCGCGCGTGGATATTGCCGCCGCCGCCGCTCGTGGGCACGCACGAAATTGCGCACTTCCCCAGCGACGACACCAGGCGTTATTTCGCTTCGCGGCGCGTCAATTGTCGCCTTATCGTCTGGCCGTTCTGAAGTTATCTCTCTATCCTCTTGATGTGGCTCGTAAATAGATTTGATGAGCTATGAGTTTGACATGACTGAACCGATTGAATTTGATCTTAACCCTCGACCGTTTTATTCAGCAAGTCGTCAGTATTCCATTGGCGATGCACGGATTGAATTTGTCCCGTACAAGTCTACGACGCGCTTTATCCGCGCGGGACATGAAAAAACCACGAGCGACTGGTGGATCGCTCGTGGCGCGGGGTCGTTCACAACATGGCGCCGGATGGTTTGCACCGGGCGCGGGTGGCAAACCCGACCCGGCTTGCAGGTCCTGCGTCCAGCTACTTTTTCTCGGGTTTTGACGCAGCCTCGGGATTCGTCGAGTTTGGGACGGTCGACGTTTGTTTGTCCGACGTTTCGGGCTTAGCCGGATTTGGAGCAGCCGATGCTTGCTTATCCGGCGCTCGCTTGTCGAGTTTCGGCAAATCGGCCAGATAATCCACGAAACTCTGCGAATCAACCACCCAGCCATCCTCAGCTTTCTTTAACGCCAGGTTGGCTTCGTAGTATTTATTTTGGGCCAGCAATTCCGCCGCCTGGTCAACCGCCTTGGAAGTAGCCTCAATTGGCATGAACAAGGTCGTCAAGGTCAAGTTCACATCCGCCGGGCGCAGTATCTCAAGCGCCTGTTTGGTTTCGCCCTTTTTCAGATGCTCGTTCACCTTGTCGATTTTCTCCCTCTTCTCCGCAGTCAGGATAAAGTCATCGGCCATCGTTAACCGGGCGTCAATCGGAACCATTGGCCCAGTCTCGGTTTTCTCCGGCTTTTTGATCGCCAACTTGTCGGCATCCTTGGCAGCGGTGACGAGCATCGCTTTCGCCTGATCGATAAGCTTGGTGGCTTCTTGCGATTGGCCGTCGAAAATGGCAACCCGCGCTAGCGAAATGTCACGAGCCGCCTTGGAACCATCTTCCGACAACCGTATGAATAGACGCTCACGGGCGTCGTGATCGGTGGCCGCCATCCCCACTGCTGACAAAGCGACAAAGGCCGTGGCGCTTATGGCGACTAGGAGCGTTTTTCGAAGATTCATCATAACCTCCATTGGAGAGAAAGATTATCCAATCGTTGTGGGCAGAGCATTTTCCGGCGAGTCAATAAACCAGGCATTCGCTCATGCCCCCCGATGCACCCAGAGGGTTATTGGGTGGGCGAGACTTTCGCCGTCCCGTTAGGTAGATAGTGTGTCGCATTCAGCTTAAGGAAAACTTAAGCGCCCAAGCGGCAACTTGGTCCACGAAGCGGCCCTTGACCACGGACGGCCATCTCGGCTAGACCATCACCGAAGGCGGCGCACGCCGGCAAACCGCCAGGTTCTCCCTCAAAAAGGCTTTGACCGAACACCAGTTCTGGCAAATCATTCTCTACCTTCGCCTCTGGGCGTTTCCATTTGGAAATGCACCATGCCCTGGCGTTACCATGGCTTGGAATCATCAAACCTTTGGAGTCTCCCAGCGAAGTTGGGGGGCCATCTCATCTAATCTGGTGTTGACAGAGCATTAGCATGAGGCTGGACTGGTTCACCGTCGCCGCTCAGATCGGTAATTTCCTGCTGCTGTTGTGGCTGCTCAAGCGGTTTCTGTATCGCCCGGTTCTCACCGCCATGGCCGCCCGCCAGCAACGGATCGCCGCCGCCCAGGCGGAAGCGCAAGCGAAGATCGCCGAAGCCGAAGCCTTGCAGCGCGACTACCTCGCGCGCCAACAGGAGCTGGCGACCCATCGGGAAATCGCATTGACGCAGGCGCGGGAAGAAGTCGCCGCGCAGCGACAAGCCTGGCTGACGCAGGCGCGGGCCGAAGTGGACGAATCACGGGAACGCTGGCGAACAGAATTGAAGCGCGAGCAACAAGAGCATCGGCAAATGCTGCAACGCGAAGCTGGCCAGCGATTGCTGGCGTTGGCCCGGCGCGCACTGCGCGACTTGGGCAACGCCGAACTGGAAACGCACATGGCCGCGGCCTTGCTGGCGCGATTGCAAACGTTGGACGGTAAAACCCGGCAAACGCTGGCTCAAGCGGTGCAAGAGGGTTGCGCGATCCTCACCGCCTTCCCGCTGCCGGAATCCCAGCGGCGAACGCTGACCGTCGAGTTGCAACAACTTCTCGGCCCCGTGGTAAACCTGGATTTCCGCTCCGACCCCACCATACCCTTGGGCATCACCCTGGAAACACCCAGCCAGCGGCTGGCCTGGACGCTGGACAGCTATCTGGATGGATTCGCCGCTGAATTACAGGCGTTGACTCCGCCCAGCGGTGACAGCCCCCCGTGATCCCGCCAGACTGGTTTGCCTGCTTCGACGCCGCTTTGAACGGCTACTGTCCCTCCGCGCAGCCGGTGGAAATCGGCGCCGTCACCGCTGTCGGTCAGGGTGTGGCGCGGGTGCGTGGTCTACCGGGTGTGGCGGCGATGGAACTGGTTCGCTTCGCCGATGATTCCACCGGCATCGCCTTCGACCTGGACACGGTGGAAATCGGAGTCGTGCTGTTGCGCGATCAAGGCGGCTTGCGAGCCGACGCGGCCGTGGAACGCACTGGGCGGGTGCTGGATACGCCGGTTGGCGCGGCGTTGCTAGGACGGGTGGTGAACGCGCTCGGCGAACCGCTGGACGGCGGCGGGCTGATCCTGACGAGCGAACGCTGGCCGGTGGAACGGCCCGCGCCGCCGATTCTGGCCCGCGCGCCGGTCAGCGCGCCGCTGGCGACCGGGGTCAAGGTGGTGGACGCGACGATTCCGATAGGACGCGGCCAGCGCGAACTGATCTTGGGTGATCGCCAGACCGGCAAAACCGCCCTGGCGGTGGACGCCATCCTCAATCAGGCCGATCAGAACGTCATCTGCGTCTACTGCGCCATCGGTCAGCGCGGCGCGGCGGTGGCGCAGGTCATCGCTGCCTTGCGCGAGCGGGGGGCGCTGGCCTACAGCATGGTCGTGGTCGCCGCCGGCGAAGATCCACCGGGTTTGCAGGTGTTCACGCCTTACGCCGCGACCAGCATCGCCGAGTGGTTCATGGCCCAGGGCCGCGACGTGCTGATCGTGTACGACGATCTGACCCGCCATGCCCAAGCTTACCGGGAACTATGCCTGCTGCTGCGCCGGCCGCCAGGCCGGGAAGCATTTCCCGGCGATATCTTCTATCTGCATTCCCGCCTGCTGGAACGCGCCGCCCGCTTGCGCCCGGAACATGGCGGCGGCTCGCTGGCGGCGCTGCCGATTGTCGAAACCGAAGCGCAAAATCTCGCCGCCTACATTCCCACCAATCTGATCTCGATCACCGACGGGCAGCTTTATCTGTCGCCGACGCTGGCCCGCAAAGGCATCTGGCCGGCGGTGGACATCGGCAAATCGGTATCGCGGGTCGGCGGCAAGGCGCAGTTGCCGGCTTATCGGGCGGTGGCCGGGGAATTGCGGCTGGCTTATGCCCAGTTCGAGGAGATGGAAGCCTTTGCCCGTTTTGGCACCCGGCTTGACGACGCCACCCGCCACGCCATCGACCGGGGCCAGCGGTTGCGGGAAGTGTTGAAGCAGCCGCAATATCAACCGCTGCCAGCGGCGGAACAAATCGCGGTGTTGCTGGCCGTCACCCAGGGCTTGTTGGATGCCGTACCTCTGGAGCGGATTGACGAGGCCGAACGCATGGCGCGGACTGCGGTGGCCACCCATTGCATCGAAATCAGCCGACGAATCGCGGCGGGCGCTGACCTGAACGAGGAAGACCGCAACGCCTTGCTCGCCGTGCTGCGCGCGGCGCTGGCGCCGCTCTCCACGCCAACCCCCTCGCCCGCCAGTGGCCGAGGGGCGTGAACCCCGTCGCCCGCCATGCCGACCCTGGACAGCCTGCGCCGCACCGTCGCCACCGTGGAAAATCTGCGAGGCATTGTCCGCACCATGAAAACCCTGGCGGCGGTCAGTATCCGTCAGTACGAACAGGCCGTCGCGGCGGTCGCCGACTACGAGCGGGCGATACGGCTGGGACTGGCGGCGCTTCGAAACGGCGACGCAGTCCCCGCCCATCCCTCATCCAATCTTGCCGTATCCAGAGGGGAGAAATTCGTCGTCGGCGTGGTGGCGTTCGGCTCCGATCATGGCCTGTGCGGACGGTTCAACGAAGACCTGGCCGCGCAGGTCCACGCGACGCTGGCTAAATTCCCGGCGCACGGTCATCGCGTTCTGGCGGTGGGCGTTCGGCTGGCGGCAGCGCTGGAGAATCTGAACCTGGTCCCGGAACGGACCTTTTACACCCCCGCCGCGGCGACCGGCATCGTGTCCACCCTGCGCCAGATGTTGCCGACGCTGGAGCAATGGCGGAACGCGGGTGTCGAAAGGTTGCTGTTGTGCCAGCAACGGCCACAGGCCGGAATGCGCCCGACGCCGCGCACGCTGGCGCTGCTGCCGCTCGATCCCGCTGTCTTGCAAGGGCCGGAACCGTGGCCTGGGCGTTCCCGGCCCGGTCATTACGGCGACCGGACTGCCCTGTTGGCCAGCCTGCTGAGCGAGTGGTTGTTCATCACCTTCTTCCGCGCCTGCGCCGAATCCATGGCCAGCGAGCACGCGAGCCGCCTGTTGGCCATGCAGAACGCCGAACGCAACATCGAGGACAAATTGACGACGCTACGCACGCTTTATCACCAGCAACGGCAGGAAGCCATCACCACTGAATTACTGGACGTTATCGTCGGATTTGAAGCGATGGCGAAATCCATAGTTGCGGAATGAAAATCCATGGTTGCGAAATGACTGACAACTCGGCCCAAGCCATGCACCCACCCCACCAACACGCGCACCATCACCATGGCGAGACCGCCGGACATCTCTTGTGGTTGGCCACGGGCCTGACCTTGGCGTATGCCGGGGTGGAAGCCTGGATCGGGTGGTGGGCCGGATCATTGGCGCTGGTGGCCGACGCGGGCCACATGGTCAACGACGCCGCCGCGCTGGCACTGGCGGCGGTCGCCGCCTGGCTGGCCCGCCGACCGGCCTCGGCGCGGCACAGCTATGGTTTCGGGCGGACCGAATTCCTGGCGGCTTTGATCAACAGCCTGGGCTTGCTGGTTCTGGTGGCCTGGATCATGGTGTCCGCCGTCCAGCGGCTGCGCGACTCACAACCGGTGATCGGCGAGGCGGTGTCGCTGGCCGCCGCCGCTGGATTGGCGATCAACATCGGCGTGGCGTGGCTGCTCAGTCGCGGGGAGCGGAACCTCAACATCCGCGCGGCGCTCTTGCATGTCCTCGGCGACCTGCTGGGTTCGGTGGCCGCCCTGCTCTCCGGCGTCGTCATCGCCTTTACCGGCTGGATGCTCATCGACCCATTGCTATCGCTGGGCATCGGCGCGCTCGTTCTGGTCTCCAGCCTACGCCTGCTGCGCGAGGCTCTGCACGGCTTGATGGAGGGAGTTCCGTTCGCGCTCGCGCCGGACGCGGTCGGACGGGCGCTGGCGACCGTGCATGGCGTGGTCTCGGTGCATGATCTGCACATCTGGAGCGTGGCCCCGGAGCGGATCGTGCTCTCGGCGCATCTAGTGGTGCGGGACCTGCGCCAGTGGGAAACGATGCTCGACGCCTGCCACGCCCTGCTGGTCGAGCGTTTTGGCATCCAGCACGCCACTCTGCAACCGGAGCCGGAAACCCGCACCGTGCGCTGGGTAAATTCGCCACCTCATTTTCATCCTTGAAACGAGCCATGACGCGATCCGTTCATGGCTCTCGCCGCTGCCTTCGAGGCACTGGCGGCCCGGTTGCCATGCCAAGCCAACCGCCATGACCATCGCGATAGTCATCATTTTCCTGTCCGTCTATCTTGGCATGCTCCTTGGCGGGTTGCCGTTCCTGCAACTCGACCGTACCGGCGTGGCGTTGCTGGGGGCAATCGCGCTGGTCGGCAGCGGAGCGGTGACGCCCAATGAAGCCATGCGGTCGTTGCACCTGCCGACGCTGATCCTGTTGTTCGCGTTCATGGTGCTTTCGGCGCAACTGCGGCTGGGTGGTTTCTACACCTGGGTCACCCTGAAACTGGCGGCGCTGCCGTTGACGCCGCCACTGTTGCTGGGCGCGCTGATGGGCGGGGTGGCGACATTATCGGCGGTGTTCAGCAACGATATCGTTTGCCTGGCGGTCGCGCCGGTGCTCATCGATGCTTGCCGACGGCGTGGTCTGGACCCATTGCCCTATCTACTGGCGTTGGCCTGCGCGGCCAACATCGGTTCCGCCGCCACCTTGATCGGCAATCCTCAGAACATGCTGATCGGCGCGACCCTGCGGCTATCTTTCGGCGGCTATGTCGCCGAAGCCATCGGGCCGGTACTGCTCGGCCTGATGATGACCTGGGGAATCATTGCCTGGCAAACGCGCGGACGCTGGACCATCCCCGCAAATGCGACCGGACCGACGCCCGCGCGCCGGGTGGACGACTTGCCCGCCTTCGATCCCTGGCAAACCGCCAAGGGATTGACGGTCGCGGTGGTGCTCATGGGCGTGTTTCTATTCACCCCATGGCCGCGCGAAGCGGCGGCGCTGGTTGGCGCGGGTGTGCTGCTGAGTAGCCGCAAGCTGCATTCCCGGCAAACGCTGGGGTTGGTGGACTGGGAACTGCTGGTGTTGTTCGTCGGCCTGTTCGTCGTCAACCATGCCTTGCAACACACCGGCTTGGTGACCGAGGCGGTGGCTGGGTTGGCAACGGTGGGAATACCGCTCGACCAGCCGGGACCGCTGTTCGTGACAGCGGTGCTGCTGAGCAACCTGGTTTCCAACGTGCCGGCGGTGATGCTGCTGCTACCGGTGGCGACACATCCGTTGGCCGGGCCGATTCTGGCGCTGGCCAGCACCCTGGCTGGTAACCTGTTGCTGGTGGGTAGCATCGCCAACCTGATCGTCGCGGACGCGGCGGAACGGCGCGGCTTGCGCTTCGACTGGCGTCGCCACGCCCGCGTGGGCATACCGACTACTCTGGCAACCCTGGCGACGAGCGCCTTGTACTTCGGCTGGCGGCTGATGGCTGGCGGCGTTTAATCCGCGACAAACAAAACAATTTTGTCTTGCAACAATATTGTCATTCATTTATAAATATGGCAAATTTGTTTTGCAACCATCTTGTCGTGCAAATCAGGAGTTTCCGCCATGCCTTTCAATCCAGACTGTCCCGAATTTTACACCGGCGCTCCGGTGGACTCCGCCGATCTGAGGTTCCGCGATACTTTCCTCGCCGAACTTTGGGAGACGCTCCACACCCAGCATGTCCTGCTCACCGCGCCGCGCCGCACCGGTAAGACCAGCGTGATGGATCACTTGCGCGATTTTCCTCAGCACGGCTTCACGGTGATCTACCAGAACGTCCAGGACCTCACCCATCCCGCCGATTTCTTTCAAACCCTGCTCGACACTTTGCAAGATCGGCATCCCGAATACGTCAAGCAACTGGCCAACGGTTGGAAACTCCTCACCGACACCTTGAGTCGGGTATCGGAACGGGTATCGGAAATCGAGTATGGCGAATTCAGGGTGGGGTTGCGAAACACCGACCCCGATTGGAAAAGCAACTGGCGGCAGCACGGCGACAAATTCCTCGGTCAAATCCGGAAACAGGAATCGCCCGTCCTGCTCATCGTGGACGAACTGCCGGACATGCTGTTCAACCTCAAGCGGGAGAACCCCGCGCTGCTGCGCGAGTTTCTGGCCTGGTTCCGCGCCCAGCGCCAAAATCTGCACCCCAGCCAGGACCGCGCTCGCTGGCTGATCGGTGGCTCGGTCAATCTCTCCGGCACGTTGGATGCGCTCGGCCTCGTCGATCTGATCAACGATCTCGATGATGTGCCGCTGCCCGTTCTCACGGATGCTCAGGTCACCGCGTTCGCGCAACAGATGCTCGCCGGGCGCGGTGTCGATTTCGATGCCACGGTCCCGGAATGTCTACGCGCGCACTTGGGCCGGCCCATCCCGCTGTTCATGCAGATGGCGACCCAGGAACTCTATCGCTCCTGGAAAAAAGCGCCGCGCAAGCTGGCGACCGCCGACGTGGATCAGGTATTCGCCCAACTCGTCGTCAGCACGGCCGCCAGGGATAAACTCCAGCACTACCATTCGCGCATCGGCAAATACTACGAAGAGCCGCGCCGGTCCGCTGCCCATGCGTTGTTGGGCCAAATCAGCCGGAGTTCCGCCGGTCTGAGTCGCGCCACGCTGTTGCAGGAATTCGAGCGCCATCTCGCCGACGCGGGGCAAGCTATTCCCGCCTACGAGCGCAAGCGCCACTTCAACCAACTGCTGCGCGATTTGGAGAACGATTTCTACGTCAGCGAAATCGCGGAAAATCAGTACGATTTCGCCAGCGGCGTGCTGAAAGCCTGGTGGAAGAAATACTATGTCTGAGCCGACTTCCCACCTCGGTTTGTACCGAGCGGGACTGACCTCGCCAGCCCACCGGCAACACATCACCGTGGCGCGTGCCCCACTGGTGCAGGACACGCTCGAACTCCTGCGCGGGTCGATGTTGCGCAATTCCAAGCATCACTTTCTGTTCATCGGTCCGCGCGGCATCGGCAAGACCCACCTGCTATCGCTGATCGAGGATGAGATCGCGGCAGCGCTCGACTTGGCCGCTCATTACGTGGTGGCGCGGTTTCCCGAGGAATCCCACCGCACGCTGTCATTCGCGGATTTCCTGCTCGGTCTCTGCGAAATTCTCGGCGACACACTGCCCGACGAACCGCTTTGGCGAGAGTTGCATCAGCGGCTGCGCACCGAGGAGAACGACGCCACCATCGTCGATACCCTCGTGCCCGCCCTTCGCCGGCAGAATCGCGAGCGTGGCCGCACCGTGTTGGTGATGCTGGAAAATCTTGGCGAAGTATTCACCCGCCAGATCAAGAAGAAGAACGACATCGCCGCCCTGCGGAAATTTTTCATGGACGACAACGGCTGCCTGCTGGTGGCCACCGCGCCGTTGCATTTCGACGCGATCACCAGCGTGGAGGAACCGTTTTACGACTTCTTCGACGTGCAGATTCTCGAAAATCTGAGCGAGACGGAAACACTCGATCTCATCCGACGGAATCTGGAATGGGAGCAGCGCGGGGATTTGCTGGAAAGTTTTGACTCGCTACGGCCCAAGCTGCTAGCTCTATACCGGATGACGGGGGGGAATCCACGGCTTATCGTCATGCTCTACGAACTGATCGCCCACGATGCCGTTACCGAGGTCCGGCAACAGTTTCAAATCCTGCTGGACTGCATCACACCGTTCTATCAAAGCCGCCTCAACGACCTACCGCCGCAGGAACGCGCGGTGCTGGAAACGATGGCGGTGATGCGGGACCAGGAGAAAACGCCCGCCGCCATCACCGCGCGGATGCGATTGAGCCAGCCGCAGACCTCGTCATTGCTCAAGCGGCTGACCGAAGCCCGCTACCTGAGTTCGTCGCCGCACCCCCAGGACAAGCGGTCCCGGCTTTACACCATTCGAGAGGGCTTTTTCGACATCTGGCTGGCGATGAATCTGTCGCGGGGAGCGCGCGAGCGATTGCCGTTCCTGCTCAACTTTTTCGCGCTTTGTTACCCCACCATCGAGGAGCGGGACAGGAAACGCGCCGAGCTTCGCGCCAAGCGCGGCGACGGCGACGCCGAACAGGCGCTCGATTACCTCAGCGAAGTGGGGCCAGTGGAGGAAAAGGCCGCCGCCAAGCTGGACCTAGCCCGATGGCACGCCGGCTGTGGCACGCCGGACAAAGCCGTCCGGTATCTACGCGAGGCGTCCTCGCTGCCCCTTGATCCGCTGGGAACCTGGATTGTCCGGCGTGTGGACGATGCTCCTTCGACCGATTATCTAAACGAACTGCGGGAGATGATCGATTGCTGGGAGCTGCACCGATCCGGCAATCTGGAAGCCTTCGCCGAGCGATTCAGCAAACTGGCCGATACCCTGAGCTTCAAGTCTTTCTCCGAAACCAAGATTTCCTTCCTGCGCGACCATCTACACCATCTTGCGGACGCTAGGGAGCGGATTGTTACACGGCTAAAGATTGCTAATCTCTTGCGCGAACTGGCCCGCTGGCCGGACGCAGAGCAGGAGCTCAAGCAGGCCCAGGAGGAAGCTGAAACGCTGAACGATGCCGCCATCTTGGCCACCGCCCTCAACAACCTGGCCCAGTTGCTCCAGGACACCAGCCACCTCGCCGAAGCTGAATCCCTCACGCGCCGAGCGCTCGCCATCGACGAAAAAAATTTCGGCCCCGACCATCCTAACGTCGCACGCAACCTCAATAACCTGGCCCAGTTGCTCCAGGACACCAACCGACTGACCGAGGCCGAACCGCTGATGCGCCGGGCGCTGGCCATCGACGAGCACAGCTTCGGCTCCGGCCATCCTAACGTCGCACGCAACCTCAATAACCTGGCCCGGTTGCTCCAGGACACCAACCGCCTCGCCGAGGCCGAACCGCTGATGCGCCGGGCGCTGGCCATCGACGAGCACAGCTTTGGCCCCGACCATCCCAACGTCGCTATCCACCTCAACAACCTGGCCCAGTTGCTCCAGGACACCAGCCACCTCGCCGAGGCTGAATCCCTCACGCGCCGGGCGCTCGCCATCGACGAGAAAAATTTCGGCCCCGACCATCCTAACGTCGCACGCAACCTCAACAACCTGGCCGCGTTGCTCCAGTACACCAACCGGCTGGCCGAGGCCGAGCTGCTGATGCGCCGGACGCTGGCCATCGACGAGCACAGCTTCGGCCCCGACCATCCCGACGTTGCCCGCGACCTCAACAACTTGGCCATGTTGCTCCAGGCCACCAACCGGCTGGCCGAAGCCGAGCCGCTGATGCGCCGGGCGCTGACCATCGATGAGCACAGCTTCGGCCCCGACCATCCCAAGGTCGCCATCCGCCTCAATAACCTGGCCCGGTTGCTCCAGGACACCAACCGGCTGGCCAAGGCTGAACCTCTCATGCGCCGGGCGCTAAGCATCTTTTTCGATTTCACCCGCCGCACAGGGTACGAGCATCCCCATCTGCACGCAGCCCAAGACAACTACGTAACCATCCTGAATGGGCTGGGCTGGAGCGAAGCGGACATCAACGCGGGATTGCGGAACTTGCGAGCGGAATCCGGCATCCGGGATGAGTAAAATGCACGGCAAGTTAAAGAAACAACGCGCCTTACGGAGTGAAACACTCCTATGACCGACCACCGCGACCGGGTCTTTCTCGCCCGTGGCCTGACCAAGATTTACCCGATGGGCGAAATCGAGGTGCAGGCGTTGCGCGGCGTCGATCTGGAACTGTTCGCCGGCGAGTTCGTGGTGCTGCTGGGGCCGTCCGGCAGCGGCAAATCCACGCTGCTCAACATCCTGGGCGGACTGGACTCGCCCAGCAGCGGCGCCATGCAATACGGCGGGCACGATCTCGGCGTGTACGACGACGCCGAACTGACCCGCTACCGGCGCGAGCACGTCGGCTTCGTGTTCCAGTTCTACAACCTCATCCCCAGCCTGACGGCGCGGGAAAACGTCGCCCTGGTCACCGAAATCGCCCGCAACCCACTGGCGCCGGAGGAGGCGCTGACCCTGGTCGGGCTGGCCGACCGGCTGGACCATTTCCCCGCGCAACTCTCCGGTGGCGAACAACAACGGGTGGCCATCGCCCGCGCGGTGGCCAAACGCCCCGAGGTGCTGCTGTGCGACGAACCCACCGGCGCGCTCGACGTGCAGACCGGCGTTCGAGTGCTGGCGGTGATCGACCGCGTCAACCGGGAACTGGGCACCACCACCGTCGTCATCACCCACAACGCCGCCATCGCCGCCATGGCCGACCGGGTCATCCATCTCAGCAACGGTCTGATCGCCCACATCGACCACAACACCCAGCGGCAAGCGCCCGATGACATCGTCTGGTAGACCGGCAATGCCATGAAACCCCTGGACCGCAAACTCTGGCGCGAACTCTGGCAACTGAAAGGTCAAGTCGTCGCCATCATGTTGGTCATCGTGTGCGGCGTCGCGATCCACGTCATGTTCGGCGCGACCCTGGACGCGCTGGGCCAGACCCGCGCCCGCTACTATCAGGAATACCGTTTCGCCGACGTGTTCGCTGGGTTGAAGCGCGCCCCGGAATCGCTGCGGGAACGCATCGCGGCCATTCCCGGCGTCGCCCAGGTCGAGACCCGCGTGGTCGCCGATGTCCATCTGGACGTGGCCGGGTTCGCGGAACCGATCACCGGCCGGCTGGTTTCCATTCCCGACAACCGCGAACCCCGACTGAATCGCCTTTATCTGCGCCAGGGCCGCCTGACCGCGACCGACCGCGCCGACGAGATTATCGTCAGCGAAGCATTCGCCCAAGCCCACCGGCTGGAACCGGGCGCCAAATTGCGGGTTGTCATCAACGGTCGTCGCCAGGTGCTGACCATCGTTGGCGTGGCGCTGTCGCCGGAGTACATCTATCAATTGCGCCCCGGCTCGATGTTTCCCGACTATCAACGTTACGGCGTGTTTTGGATGGGACGCCGGGCGCTGGGCATCGCCTACGGCATGGAAGGCGCGTTCAACGATGTGGTCGTGGGGCTGACCAATGCCCGCGCCGCGCCGGACGTGATCGACGAACTCGACCGGCTGCTGACACCCTACGGCGGACTGGGCGCGCACGACCGGGAGGATCAACCCTCGCACCGCTTCATGTCCGAGGAATTTCGCAACATCACCCTGTCGGCCACGCTGTTCCCGGTGCTATTCCTGGGTGTGGCGGTGTTTTTGTTGAACGTGGTGGTGAGTCGGCTGATCGGGATGCAGCGCGAACAGATCGGCACGCTCAAGGCGTTCGGCTACGGCAACGGCGAAATCGCGCTGCACTACTTGAAACTGGTGCTGATCATCGTCCTCACCGGCGTAGGGGTCGGGATCTTGATCGGCGCCGGGCTCGGCCAGCGCTTGGCCGAACTGTACATGACCTTTTTCCGCTTCCCGTTCCTGGACTACCGCTTGACGTTCCAACTCGTGCTCGGCGCGATGCTGCTCAACCTCGGCGGCGCGGTGGCCGGAACCGCCTTCGCCTTGCGCACCGTTTTCGCCCTGCGACCCGCCGAGGCGATGCGGCCCGAACCGCCGGCCCGCTATCGCGCCACCGTGGTGGAACGGCTCGGCTTGCAACGGTGGCTGTCGCAACCCAATCGGATGATCCTGCGCCACATCGAGCGCCGGCCGCTGAAATCTTTGCTAGCGGTGCTGGGCATCGCGCTGGCCTGCGGCGTCACCATGGCAGGTCGATTTCAGGGAGATACGATCACCCATATGGTGGATGTTCACTACAAACTCTCGCAACGGGAAGACCTCGCCGTGACCTTCACGGAACCGACTTCTTGGCGGGCCATCGGCTCCCTGGGCGGCTTGCCGGGCGTGGAGCGGGTCGAAACCTACCGCGCCGTTCCCGTTCGGCTGCGATTTCGGCAGCATTCCCGGCGCACCACGCTCAAGGGCGTTCCCCCCGGCGGCGACTTGCAGCGGCTGCTGGACGCCGATCTGCGCCCGCTCACGCTGTCGTCGGAAGGCGTGCTGCTGACCGATTACCTGGGCGAATTGCTGGGGGTCCGAGCCGGTGATCGGCTGATCGTCGAGGTCCTGGAAGGCAGTCGGCCGGTGCGAGAGGTTCCCGTGGTGGGGCTGGTCAAGGAATATCTCGGCGTGGCGGCCTACATGGACCTCGCCGGCCTCAACCGGCTACTGCGTGAGGGACCGGCCATCTCCAGCGCTTATCTGGCGGTCGACGAGCGTGAGCGATCCGAACTTTACCGCCGCTTGGGCGACATTCCCCGCATTGCCGGCACCGCGATCCGCGAGCAGGAAATCCGCAACTTTCACCGGACCATGGAACAGACCATGCTGTTTTTCACCTTCATCGCCACTGTCTTCGCGGTCATCATCGCCTTCGGGGTGATCTACAACAGCGCCCGCATCGCCCTGACCGAGCGCGGCCGGGAACTGGCCAGCCTGCGGGTGCTGGGTTTCACTCGCGCGGAAATCAGCTACATTCTGCTGGGCGAACTGGGCCTGTTGACGCTGGTCGCCATTCCGCTCGGTTTCATCATCGGCCAGGGCATTTGCACCCTGTTCGTCAATGGCGCTCGGTCGGAGCTGTACCGCATTCCGCTGATCATCCACCCCTCGACTTATGCCTTCGCGGCCACGGTGGTGCTGGCCTCGGCGCTCCTGTCGGGCTGGCTGGTGCGGCGCAAGCTGGATCGACTGGATTTGATCGCCGTCCTCAAGACTCGGGACTGAACCATGACCACGCACCGACGCCTTGGATTGATTTTGCTGACGGTGGCAATCGTGGCCGCGCTGGGCTACGGTTTTTGGCCCAAACCGTTATGGGTGGAAGCGGCAACCGTCGCCCGCCAGCCACTGCGCGTGACCATCGACGCGGAAGGCAAAACCCGGCTCATCGACCGCTATGTCCTGTCGGCGCCGGTGGCCGGCTACCTGCACCGCATCGATTGGAACATCGGCGACGGCGTCCGAAAAGGTCAACCGCTGGTATCGATTGATCCCTTGCCCTCGGAAGTGCTCGATCCGCGTCGCCGCGCCCAGGCCGAGGCGCGGGTAGCCGCCAGCGAAGCCTCCCTGCAAGCCGCCCAGCAAACCGTGACCGCCGCGCGGGCGGAGGCCGATTACGCCAAGCTGGACTTCGAGCGCCTGACCGCGCTGTGCCAGCGGCAATGCGTGGTGACTCAGTCCGACCGCGACCGCGCCGAATCCCGCGCCCGCCAGACCCAGGCCCAACTGCGATCCGCCCAATTCGCCGTGGAGGTGGCGCAACACGAGGTGGAGGCGGCCAAAACCGCGTTGCGCTACTCGGCGGCGCAACCGGGCGGCGCGGCGCGGGAAACCGTGATCGTTCGCGCGCCGGTGGACGGTCAAGTGCTCGGCCGCCCGCGCCAAAGCGAAGGCATCGTCGAGCCGGGCGCGGCGTTGCTGGAGGTCGGCGATCCCCGCGCCCTGGAAATCGCGGTGGACGTGCTGTCCGCCGACGCGGTGCGCATCCGGCCGGGCACGCCAGTGGTTTTAGAGCGCTGGGGCGGCGAGCAACCGCTGGAAGGGATCACCCGAACCGTGGAGCCGGTGGGTTTCACCAAGCTGTCGGCGCTGGGCGTGGAGGAGCAGCGAGTGTGGGTCGTCGCCGATTTGCGCTCGCCCGCCGAGGCATGGTCGCGGCTGGGGGACGGCTATCGGGTAGAGGCGAGCTTCATCGTCTGGCAGGGCGAGCAGGTTCTGCAAATTCCCGCCAGCGCGTTGTTCCGCCAGGGCGAGGGGTGGGCCGTGTTCGTGATCGAGAACGGCCAGGCCCGCCGCCGCGCGGTGGAAATCGGCCAGCGTGGGGGGCTGGCCGTGGAAATCCGCTCCGGCCTGACGGAGGGCGACAAGGTCGTCACCCATCCCGACGACGCTTTGCGGGAGGGTGCCACCGTGCGGATTCGCGCCGAGCGGTAAGGCAACCAGTTCGGGACGGGGCGGTCCTTTCTCGTCAAACAGCCGAACCCCCGAAAACCTTATCTTGGGCTCACTTGCCTGTTGTGATAAAGTGGCATGATGTGTCCCGCCAACCTAAATTCCCTCGTTCCCACATGGCCTATCCGTACTCTGACCGCCGCTGAATTCCAGGGGCTGGCCGAAGTACAGCCCGAACTGGAATGGTTTGCCAACCTGCCCAACCCCCGCACCCGGCGCGCTTATCAGCAAGACGTGCGCGACTTCACCGCCTTCGTCGGGATCACCAGGCTGGAGGATTTTCGCACCGTCACCCGCGCCCATCTGATCACCTGGCGCCAAGACCTGGAAGCGCGTCATTTGGCGCCGTCCACCATCCGCCGCAAGCTCGCCGCGCTGTCCTCATTGTTCGATTACTTGTGCGAGCGCCACGCGGTCGCCCACAATCCGGCGGACGGAGTCAAACGCCCCAAGGCGCATCATCATGAGGGGTTGACCCCGGCTCTGGGCGACGCTCAAGCGCGAGCCCTGCTGAACGCACCGCCCGAGGACACTCTCAAGGGTCAACGGGACCGGGCGATCCTGGCCACGCTGCTCTATCACGGTCTGCGCCGGGAGGAATTATGCACGCTGCGAGTGCGCGACCTCCAGCAACGGGAAGGAGTCTTGCAGTTCCGCGTCGAAGGCAAGGGTGGCAAAATCCGGTTCATTCCGGCCGCCGCCAAAGCGGCGCGGCTGATCCAGGTTTATCTGAACGCCGCTGGCCATGGTGATGACCTGGCGGGACCACTCTTCCGGCCAGTGAAGAACAACACCACCGGCACGCTCGCCAAGCCGCTGAATCCGACCTCAATCTATCAAGATATCGTGCGGCGCTACGGCCAGCAGGTCGGCATCAACGACACCGTGCGCGGCTTCTGCGTCCACTCGTTGCGGGCCACGGCGGCGACCAACGCCCTGCTGCACGGCGCCGACATCGCCAAGGTGCAGGCGTGGCTGGGGCACGCCAACGTAGCCACCACCCAACTATACGACAAACGAAACCACCGCCCGGAAGACAGCCCGACCTTCCGGGTCGAGTATTGAAGGGTCTCCACTGCTTTGACGGCTGGACTTCAGAATCGACATAAAAACTAACTGGTGGATATTCGCGCACTGCCCGGTCATGTGAACCTGGCCACGACGTTGGCCCACACCCATGTAGACTAGAACCGCATGGCGGCGGTGAGCGAATTCTAGGGATTTCCGTCATGAGCACTTGCTTTCGCGCACTCCGAACCGTCTGCGCCGGTTTTGCCGTTGTGTTGTTGGTCATCTGGGGCGTGGATCATGGAATTGTCCAGCCCGCCTTTGTGACCTTGGAGCGGACCCAAGCCCTGGAGGACAACGAACGGGCGCGGGCGGCCATCCAGAGCGAGTTGCGGCAACTGGACAACGTGTTGGGCTATTGGGCCGCCTGGGACGATGCCCATGCTTTCGCCGACAGCCGTGATCCGGCCTTCATCCAATCCAACCTGGGCGATTGGCGCTCGCTGGAAAAAAACTCCAGCCTGAATCTGTGTCTCATCCTCAACCGTGACGGGCAAGCGCTGTACAGCGGCGGCTACGATTCCGACTTGGGCGGGACCGTGCTGCCGGCTGCGTTCGCGGGCGAATCACCGGCGATCTGGGCCGCGCTTCGGCCCATGCTGGAACAGGAGCAAGCGCGCACCGGATTGCTGTTGACCGAGTACGGCGTGCTGCTGCTGGCGGTTCGTCCCATCCTGACCACGCCGGGTACGGGGCCGGCGCGTGGTTTGCTGATCCTTGGCCGGTTCCTGGACAAGACATTGCTGCGGACGTTGGTGAAGCAAACCCAGGTGACATTCGATCTATGGCCAACGACGGATTCCCGCCTGGCGCCCGCGGAACGCGACTATCTGACCACCCTGCGCGCGAATGAACCCGGGCTGCGCGCAGGACCAGCGGGAGCGTTATTGGTGTATGCGCTGCTCCCGGATTGGACCGGGCAACCGACCGTGCTGCTCCGAACATCCGTTCGGCGGGACATTTCCACCACGGCGCGCCGCACCGGCCAAACCTTGGTGGGAACGCTGGGACTGACAGCCCTGGCGCTGCTGCTCGGTGGGGCGTACCTTCGAACCCGATCCGAACGCATCGCCGCCACGGAACACAGCGGAGCCGCCTTGAGCACCGCCGCCCTGGTGATCCTGATCGGTCTGACCTTGACCTATGGTCTGTTCACGGAATGGCGCCAGCGTAGCCGATACAACTTGGCTCGTGATTTCCAGGGCGCCGCCGCGGAACAGTCCGAGCGCATCGTCACGGCAATCCAGCACAGCCTGGAGGACATTGATGTCATCCGATATTTTCTCGAAGGCGCCAAAACCGTTAGTCGGCGGCAATTTCACGACTTCACGACCCCCGTCCTGGAACAACATCCTCTCCAGGCACTGGAGTGGCTGCCGCGCGTGCCGCGCGACCAGCGATCCGCCTACGAGGCGGCAGCGCGTCAGGACGGGTTGGAAGGCTTCCAGTTCACCGAACAAGACGCCGAAGGCCGGCTGGTGCCCGCCGCCGACCGCGCTGAATATTTCCCGGTCTACTACTTGGAACCCCGCGCTGGCAACGCCGTCGCCTCGGGCTTCTCCCCTGGTCCAGCGCACCCCGCGCGGGGTGCGGCGCTGACGCAAGCCTGTGACCACGGCCAACTGACCGCCACTGGTCGTTACATCCTGGTGCAGGAACCGGCCTCCAGTCAGCGCTTCTCCGTCCTGGTGTTCGCTCCGGTCTACGATGGCCCGGTAACGAAATCGGCGGTGGAGGAGTACCGAGCGCGGTTGCGCGGCTTCGTGCTGGGGGCGATCCGGGTCGGCGACGTGGTGAGTGACGCGCTTTACGCAAGCGAACCGGGGCAGTTGACGTTCCGTCTGTTGGATCTGACCGCCGACCACGAGCAACGCTGGTTGTACGATCATCCTTCCCCGGCCGATTTCCAGGTGGCCACGGCGGCGGTGGAGTGGCATTTCCAGCGGGATTTTGATCTGGCGGATCGCGCCTGGCGCATCGAAGTCGCGCCGAGCGCGGCGTTCATGGCCCGCCACCATGACCTCACCTACCGCTGGGTTCCAGCCATCGGCGGGTTGCTGACCCTGCTGACGGCCCTGTATCTGTTCGCGCTGGTTTCTCAGCGGCAGCGGGCGGATCGGCTGGTGGCGGCGCGCACCGCCGAGCTGCGCGCCAGCGAGGAACGGTACCGGATCGTCGCCCTCATGACCGGTCAGATGATCTACGACTACGACTGCCCAACCGGGCGGATCCAGTGGGCTGGCGCCATTGCCGCCCTCACCGGTCAGGACGACGAAACGTTCGCCGCCGTCGATATCGACGCCTGGGCGGAACGCATTCACCCAGAGGACCGACCGGATGCCCTCGACCGGTTGCGCCAGGCCATGGCTGCCGGCACCCCTTACGAGGTTGAGTATCGTTTTGCGCGCGGCGACGGCGCGTATGGCTGGATCGCGGATCACGGCGCATTTCTGCTAGACGAACGCGGAATAGCGATCCGCATGCTGGGCGCCATGCAGGATGTCACCGAGCGCAAGCTGGTGGCTGCGGAGCTCGAAGCGCGCGCGGCGCAACTGCGCACCTTGATCGACGTCATGCCCGATGTCGTGTGTTTCAAGGACGGTGCTGGACACTGGCTGGAAGCCAATGCGTTCGCTGTCCAGTTGTTTCGTCTGGAAGGCGTCGCTTATCGGGGCAAGACGAACAGGGAACTGGCTGAGCACAATCCAGCGCGCTGCGAGGCACTCCAACGGTGCGAGGAAACGGACGAATTCGCCTGGCGGCAGGGTGAACCCAGTCGGAGCGACGAACGCATCCTCCAGCCGGATGGGACCGAACACATTTTCGACGTGATCAAGATTCCGCGATTCGACGACCAGGGTCGCCGGCACAATCTGGTGGTGGTGGGCCGCGATGTCACCGACCGTCATCGGGCGGAAACGGCCCTGAGCGCCAGCGAACGACGGTTCCGCGCAATGATCGAGCACGCCCCCGATGGCATCGCGCTGTTCAACGAAACCATCCGCTACGCCAGCCCCGCCGTCGAACGCCTCCTGGGCTACACCCCCGAGGAAGCCACGGCCCTCGATCACAACCAGTTGACGCATCCCGAAGACCGGCCATCCCTGCTGTCCCTGTTGAACGACCTCCTGGGTCAGCCAGGGCACGTGGTTTCGACCCAGTATCGCTTTCGGCACAAGGACGGTTCCTGGCGCTGGCTGGAAAGCACCATCAGCAACCTGCTCGCTGAGCCGAGCGTGGGGGCGCTGGTCATCAATTTTCGCGACATCACCGACCGCTGGCACGCGGAAGCGCGCCAGCGGCTGGCGGCGGCGGTCTTCGAGGCGGCACAGGAAGCCATCTTCGTGGCCGACGCCAAAGGGAGAATTCTGGCCGTCAACCCGGCTTTCACCACGCTCACCGGCTACGCCGAAACCGCGGTGCAAGGACGAAGTCCGCGCCTGCTCTGGGCTGAACACCAACCGGAGACCTACTTCGAAACCCTGGAGCAAATTGTCGCGGACGAGGGCGTGTGGCAAGGCGAGTTCTGGGCCCAGCGCCAGGATGGCGAACGCCGCGCCATGTTGGCCAATTTGTGCGCGGTGCGCGATGCGACCGGGCGAACCATCCACCACATCGGTGTCGCCACCGACATCACCGCGCAGAAAGCCGCCGAGCAGCGCATCGAACGGCTGGCTTACTACGACGCCCTGACCGAGCTACCCAACCGGACGCTGTTGACTCAACGGGCGAAACTGGCGCTGGCCCTGGCGGCCCGGCACCACACCGGCCTGGCGGTGCTGTTTCTCGACTTGGATCGGTTCAAGGAAGTCAACGACGCGCTCGGCCATGGCGCGGGCGATGTCCTGCTGGCGCAGGTGGCGGCCCGGCTTCAGGGGCTGGTGCGGGCGGAGGACACGGTATGCCGACTGGGCGGTGACGAATTCGTGCTGCTGTTGTCGGAGGCGAACCAGGAGGGCGCGCTGCGGGTGGCGGACAAAATACTGGCAGCCTTTCGCCAGCCGTTCATCGTGGCCGACCACGCTCTGAACGTGACCGCCTCGGTTGGCGTTGCGCTCTACCCACATGACGGCGTCGATTTCGCCGAGTTGCTCAAGAATGCCGACGCCGCCCTGTACCGCGCCAAGCACGCGGGGCGTAACACCCGGACGTTCTACGACCGGGCGATGAATGCCGCCACCCTGGCGCGAATGGTGCTGGAAGCCGAGCTGCGCCAAGCCCTCGTGGCTGGGCAATTGCGCGCCTATTACCAGCCCAAGGTGCGATTGACCGACGGGGTTCTCATCGGCGCCGAAGCCTTGGTGCGCTGGCAACACCCCGAGCGAGGTCTCATCCCGCCGGGGCAATTCGTGCCGGTGGCCGAGGCCAGTGATCTGATCGTGGCGCTCGGTGATTGGATGCTGGTCGAAGTCTGCCGACAATTGTCGACCTGGCGACGCCAGGGTAAATCACCGCTGACCGTGGCGATCAACCTGGCCGCCCGCCACTTCCGCCAGCCCGGCTTGGCCGACCACCTGCATGGGCTACTGGAGGCCTACGGTTTGCCGGCCCAGGCGCTGGAACTGGAACTGACCGAATCCACCCTGCTCGACGCCAGCGCGGACACGGTCGAGACCCTGCGGCGTCTGGAGCGGCTGGGAATGGGTCTGGCGCTGGACGATTTTGGTACCGGTTACTCTAACCTGAGCTACCTCAAACATTTACCACTAACCGCGCTGAAGATCGACCAGGGGTTCGTGCGCGACCTGGTGACCGATCCCGACGACCGCGTCATCGCCGCCACCATCGTCGCCCTTGGCCATCACCTGGAACTGGCGGTGATCGCCGAAGGAGTGGAAACCGAAGATCAGCGCCGCATCCTACTGGAGCAGGGTTGCGACCTAGCCCAAGGCTATCTGTTCAGTCAACCCCTACCGGCGGAAGCTTTCGCCACCGATTGGCTGGCGCCCACTCACATCCGGCCGATTTAGCACGCCCACTGCGACATCTCCATGATGTGCGGCTGCCCACATAATGACCTATTGTTTTAGTCAGTTTTTTGGGCTATACATTTTAAGTATTACCTACCTGGATAAAGGCCAGGATGCGAATGCCAAGTCTGGGATCCCCAGTGCCGAGACTCAGTAAAATTTAGGGGATACATTTATGGATCAAAGAGTTATTTTTTACTCCGCCTACAGAATGGTCAAGGAGGCACTGTGGCATCGCTTATCGGAACGCCAAACCGGGTTACGCATCGTCGCCTCGCTCCTGGCGACTTGCGGGCTATCAGCCACGGCGCAGGAGACCAATCATTATCCCAACGGCACTTCCGGCATCCTGGCGGGCAGTGTGCCGGGGCCGGGTTTTTATTATTTGATGTACAATTTGTTCTATGAAACCGACCAATTGAAAGATAGCGCCGGACATACGTTATTGGCGCCGGACGGCAGTTCGCTGGATTTCACGGCCAAAGCCTTTGCCAACGTCCATCGGTTCATCCATGTCACCCAGCTCAAATTTCTGGGTGCCGAGTTCAGTTGGAACGTGGCTGTCCCCCTGGTTTACCGCAGCGTCCGAATCGACAACTTCAACGTCGACGATTCCAACTTCGCGCTGGGCGATATCAACCTGGAGCCACTGGTGCTGGAATGGCGCGGCCCGCAGTGGGATTTCGGCGTCGGCTACGGACTGTTCGCGCCCACTGGAGATCGGGATGAACTGCATCCGGCAAAACCGGGTAAGAATTTCTGGACTCACTATCCCATCGTGGCTGGCACTTGGTTTTTTGATCCGGAACGCACTTGGTCGGCGTCCTTTCTGTCCCGCTACGAGTTTCACGGCCAGCGCCAGGATGTGGATATCACGCCAGGTAACGACGTCTCCGTGGAATGGGGTGTAGGCAAGAGTTTCGGTACCCTGACCGTGGGTATCTCCGGCTTTGCTCAATGGCAGGTGACCAGCGACAAGGGGATGGATGTCAATTACGACGCTAGCGTCCACGACCGGGTGTTCGGCGTGGGGCCGGAGATCCAGAATTTCTTTCCCGAGTATGGTTTTGGGTTCCAGTTGCGTCACTGGCGCGAATTCGGCGCTAAGGACCGTTCCGAGGGGTCGATCACGACCTTGACTCTGGTCAAACCCTTCTAATAGCCTTTGAGGCCGATTTCAGATGGTAAAGTGTATGGGGAGCAGGTGATGAAACCGAATCTCGGCCGCTTTTTATCCGAAAGCAATGATCAGTCAGCGTCGCCTCGACAAGCTGCCGTGACCGTGCTATTCGCGAATGGCGGCAGTAATCGATTGATTGAGAAATATGGCGCTCAGATCGAGACACGAGTGCTAAATGCACTGACCGCCAAGATTGACGTTTATGGGGGGGTTGTAGTCAAGGCGGTCGGCGATGAGATCATCAGTTGTTTTCCGGATCCGGATAAAGCGGTTCGTGCCGCCTGCGAAATGTATCAGGCGATCAAGGATAATCCAGCACTGATCGGGTTGGATATCCCTATCAAGATCGGCTTGCATCACGGCCCTGTGTTAGTGGAGGAAGACAAGGTATTCGGCGATGCGGTCAATATCGCCGCCCGGATGTTCGCCCTTGCCAAAACCGATCAGATTATCACCACGCAGGAAACCGTGGCGTTATTGCCCGCCAGTCTTGAGCAAATGGCTCGTAATGTCGGTCGGTCCTGGGTGCCCGGCAAGCAGGAAGAGATGGAAATCATCGAGATTATCTGGCGCGATTCCACGAGCCAGACCCAGGTGTTCAGTTACCAAGAAGCCTTGATGAAGCTTTTGTTCGCGCGACTGTTTTTGGAGTATCGCGGCAAGAGTATCGAGCTGGTGCCTGATCATCAGGTGTTCAAAATCGGGCGTGGCAGCGGCAATGACCTGGTGGTGGCACGAGAGCAGGTATCTCGCAGCCACGCCACCATCGAGTTTCGCCAGGGCAAATTTATTCTTGTGGATCAGAGTTCCAATGGCACTCATTTACTGCTAGGAAACGGTGCGCGCATCTTCCTTCGGCGCGAGGAATTCACCCTGCACGACCGGGGAACCATTTTCCTAGCTCCAATCACCTCTGAACAAGACCCTGATATTATTCGCTATTCCGTTATCCAGAACGCCCAGGAGGTGTATGCGCGCGAGTATGAATTAAAAAAGCAAAACCAAGAGATGCATATTGAGATCGACAGGACCGATTGCGCCAAGCAGGTGAACGAAATCGTGGAATCAGAATACTTCAAACGCATCAACGAGCTGGCCAAACAGTTGCGGACCGCGCGGTCCAGATAGGGGATTCCCGCATCAATACGGCTGTCATTTCTGGAAGTGATTGAGAACTTCCTTCAGCAGGCGAACCATGGGATGGCTAGGATATTTCATCACGAACACGCCCTCGCTGGCCAATGCCATCATTTCATCACTGTGCGGCAGAATAGCCGCCACTTCGCACTGCAGCGAATTTTCGACCCGTTGCTTGACCATTTGGCTATCAAAGATCTGCGGTGTTTTGTTAACGATTAGCCGCATCAGCGGCACGCTCAGTTGGCGAGCCACTTCGACAGTGACGGCGGTTCCCTGGAAATCCTGCGCATCGGGACGCATGACGATGAGCAGTACATCCGAAATCGCGATTGACAGCAATGTCTCCTCATTTAGACCTGGGTGGGTATCGATCAGGAGAAAGTCGAGGTTGAGTCGTTTGATCAAACGCTCGTACCCATCATTGAGCAGGCCCACATCGTAGCCTTCACGCAAGATGCGAGCGATGTCCCCAGTCTTCATGCTGGAAGGAATCAGATAAATCTTCCCATTGACTGGATTGCCCAAATTAGCGGTTATATCAATCGCCGCATCTTCAACATTACAAATGCCCCATAGATAATCATTAAGGCTATGCACCATTTTTTCTTCCACCAAGCCGAAAAGCACATGGATGCCTGGTGATAGGATATCCGTGTCAACCACGCCGACCCGCATTCCCTGTTCAGCCAAAAGCGCCGCGACATTAGCTGTCGTGTTCGACTTACCCGTGCCGCCACGAAAAGAGTGAACCGAGATGACTTTGGACATAGGTTGATTTCCCAGATTTCTACTTGGCGCTAGGAATGGGCAAAAACTTCTGACTGACGCACGATGGCAATCATCGTAATATCATCGAACTGGACAGCGCCAGCCATGAAATCCTGTAGTGCCGCATGCACATGATCCACCAATCCCTGCGCGGTCATTCTTGGTCGAGCCAATAACTCGAGCAAACGGTTTTCCATGAAGAAATCACCCACCGAATTGCGCGCCTCGGTGACGCCGTCCGTATAACAGAAGATAAAATCTCCTGGGTCCATTTGGGCGAACTCAATGGAGTAATTGGTATCGGGCATCATCCCAACCGCCATGCTGGTCGGCTTGAGTTCGACTTTGAGATTACCATCGCTGTCAAAGATGACTGGTGGATTGTGACCAGCGTTGATATACGCCAATTGACCAGTTGTCGGATCCAGCA
Source organism: Candidatus Contendibacter sp. (assembly GCA_031732755.1). Taxonomy (GTDB): domain Bacteria; phylum Pseudomonadota; class Gammaproteobacteria; order Competibacterales; family Competibacteraceae; genus Contendibacter. The sequence continues at coordinate 47,668 of JAVMKI010000062.1, read as the reverse complement.
TACCAAAAAACAGGGTAGCGAACATATTATCCTGCATATGGTTTTCGGTAATATAGTTATTGGTCAATTGCACCGCGTTCTTCAACGCCACCGTGCCGGTTGATGGAATCGCACGGGCTTGCTTGCGCGCGAACGGCTGGGTCGACTTGTTCGACTCAAGGATATCGGTCCAATTGATGGAGTAATTTTGTTGCGCGAAAGCGCGCGTCAGGCTGCGCACCAGCGCCATGAATAGAGCGGCCGGCACTCCTTTGTCCACGACGTCAGCGATCACGAAACCCAGACGGCGGTTTTGCGAGAGCATGAACGCATCATAGAAATCACCGGCGACCTCACGCGCGGGTTGGAAACACGCGGCCACATCCCAACCTCCTGGTTTAGGTAGCTCGGTCGGCAAAAAACCAGCTTGGATACGCCTTGCGACCTGGATATCATGCTCGATTTTCAGAAGCTCCGGGTTTTGGAGACTCGACTCCCTCTGTTTTTGGCGCAAACGTTTCTGCTCAAGAACGAAGCGCACGCGCGCCCTTAGCAATCCTGTACTAATCGGGGTTATCAAAAAATCGTCGGCGCCAGCCTCCAGGCATTGCTCCAACTCCATGCTTCGATCCGAATCGCCAATCGCGATCGTGGCCACCGAATCCACGTCATCGGCATTTTTAACGCGGCTCAAAAACTCTTGTGCCGTCATATCCGGTAAGCGCACGGCAAATAAAATCAGCGCGAAGGGATCAGCATCGATCAGGGCCAGCGCTTGCCGGGCCTCGTCAACCACCACCACTTCTTGTTCCAGGGACGCCGCTATTTGCGCCATGCCTTGACCGAGAGTCCTGTCGTCGGCCACCAACAAAATTTTGCCAACCTTGCCATTCATGACCTATTTCACCTCCCTGGCTAGAGCGACGGCGACGCGACTACTCGGAATCTGCGCCTCGATGTTGCGGCACAAGGTATCCGCCACGTCCTGAATCTTGCCCATGGTTTCCCCGGGATCGAATTCGAGGAAAACCTCGACGAACACTTCACCTCCGGCTCGGCGCGAGCGAATGCCGTGCAGGGCTTCATAGTCGTGAAAATGCTTGGCCAACTCCCGCAGGATCAAGATCTGATCGGTTTCCTCCAAGGTCCGGTCGAGTAGGTCATAGAACGAACTGGACAACACGCCGATTGCCGAAACCAGAATGCTGGCGGCGATGACCAAGGAAGCCACCGGATCGACGTAAACCGACCAGGAGAAATTCGACAGGAGCAGACTCAGCCCCAGAGCCAGCAAAATGAAGACGTTGCCAAAAGCACGAGTGAAGAACAACTGCCCCTGGGATTTCAACAGCGGGGAGTTTTCGGCGCGGGCCGTGCGGAAACTGCGCCAGCTCAAGGTGCCGTTGACCGCGCCGAAGACGATTTGGGCAACCAGGCTGATCCACACGCCAATACCGGTGATATGCGACGGGTTGAGCAGGTTGGCGATGGCGTTGACCACGATCACCAGCATGCCCAACAACATGATGCTGCCCACGAACAAGCTGGAGAGATTCTCCAGCTTGCCGATACCATAATCGAACTGGTGGTTGCTCCCGCCAACGATGCGCCGGATCGCCAGCCAGGACAGCAAGACCGCGACGAACTCCAAACTGGTTTTGAAAAAGTCAGCCAGCAGCACCGAGGAATGCGCCGCGATCAGGGCGCTCAGGGTCACGAGCACGTCGATGACGCCGGCGATGACCGCGGTGCGCGCGGCTTCCTCCTTGGATACATGACCTGAGCTACCGAACATCAAGTTCTCCACTGCAATCGTATGGATGGATTCCTACCCACCACGTCGGCCAGGCGACGACGCGCGAACCGCTAGCCGGATCAGAGCGGCGGCGTGGGCGTGGACGCCGGTTCTGGCTCAAGCAAGGCTTTGCCTTCGGCGGCGGTGGCGCGGATGGTCATGATGTTGCTAAACCCGGCGGTGTCGAACACGCCGCGCACATTGGCCGACATCTCGCAGAGAACCAGCTTGCCACCAAGCTTGTGCATTTTCTTGGCGAACCCTAGAAACACGCGCAACCCGGCGCTGGTGATCAGAACCAGCGCCGTGAACCGGATCAGAAAACGCCGCTCGCCGGCTTCGATCAGGCGGTTCAACTGCTGCTCCAATTGCGGCGAGGTCATGCCGTCCAGCTCGCCGGTCAGCAGAACTTCGGTCACCTCACCCGACTTGGCTACGTTCACGGTTAACACGCTGCAAACCCCTTGATGATTGATTGATTTCGAGTTCCCCTGACACGAAACCACGGTAGGCATGCTGAGTCTGATTGGCCCGGCGCACACCGGGCACCCTACGAAACCGAACTCACACGGCTAAGGGAGGAGTGCCTGGGGCATCCGTATAGCCTTGACTGATCTCGATGATATTGCCATCGGGATCGGCGATCCAGACCGTCTTCCAGCCGGGGATGAAGGCGTCGAACTCCAGGGGACCGAGGGTGATCCTGGCGTCTTCGCCCAGTTCGGCGAGTTTAGCGTCCACATCATCCACCTGGAAAGCCAGGTGCCGCACTCCAGGCGAGGGGTAACCGTCCGCGCTCGGTGGTGGAATGGGACGTTCCTCCTTGGCCGGGAAGATTTCCAGGGTCAGGTTGCCGGAGCGGGTATACACCAGGGCATCGTCTCCCAGCGGCACGACACGTACCCGCTGGAAACCGAAATATTTCGTGTAGAACCGCTCGATGGCCAGCGGATCCTTGCAAGTCAGCCCGACATGGGCAAAGGCAAGCGTGGACATGGTTTCGCTCTCCGTAAATTCAAGTCAGGACAGACGGTCAATGATGGCGCGGGCGAATTGATGGCAATGCCCGCCACTGCGAGCGGTGATCAGATCGCCATCCACCACCACGTCCTCGTTGGTATAGACCGCGCCGTAAGCGCGCGCGTCGCCAACCAGATTGTTGTGCACGACGACCTTCCGCCCGCGTACCAACTCCGGCATCGGCGCCACCAACCACATGCCATGGCAGATGATGCCCTTGAGGAGGGTAGGCTCCGCGAACGCGCGTTGGAGAAAGCGGGTGGCCGGCGGTGGTTGCTCCGGATCCTCGGTATAGCGCAGTCGGTCCGCCACCATGCCGGAAGGCACGATGATCGCCGCGTAGTTTTTCAACTCGGTGTCGCTCATCCCCTCGAAGGATTCGCGACACTGAAGGGGCGCGCGGTACTCGTGACCGAGAAATTCCAGCATCGGCTGGCCCCAGAGGCGAGTGAGCAAATGCAACTCGATGCCCTCCTCGGCAAAACGATGCTGGTAGTACCAGATTTCCGGCTCGTAGTAATCGCCTTCGATCAGAATGCCGACTTTTTTGCCGTGCAGAGGCATGGGGCGGTCCTCCCGCTCAGGCAATACTGCCATCGGCATACTGGACCACGCCGGCGAAGTGAATTTTGATCTTGCCGTTCTCGTCCAGCACCCAGTTGTCGTAGAAGCGGCAGGCGCCCTTGCTGCCGTCCACGCCTTCGAACTCGATGGCCTCGACCATCATCAGGCCGTTGGGCAACTCGGCCCAGAAGGCAATATCGGTGGTGAGATCCTTGAGCGTGAAAATGCGCGAGCGGAAGAATTCTTCCAGTTCCTTATGGCCGCGCACGTAGAGGGGCTGTTTGTCCGGGGTCATGCTGCTGATCAGCACACAGTCAGGAGCGTACTGGTTCAGTAGACCCTCGACGTTATGGGCGATGATGAAGTCGATGTGTTCGTTGTACAGCTTGCCCAGCGGGCTATCGGGCACGTTCTTCTTCATGGAATCTCCTCCGTGGCGGATGCAATCGAGCCAGCGCCCTCCACCGTTGGGCGGAGGCGCGGGACAAAATGGGTTTTAGAGCTTGGCCGAACCTTCGTGGTATTCCAGCCGATCCACGATGTAGGTGCGGACCACCGGCTTGCCGGTAACCGGATGAGCGCGCACCACCCAACGCTGATAGGCGTCCAGCATGATGCGAGCGCTATAGGGTGCCGGCGGGTTCCAGACGCTGGCCTTCCACTCGACCACCACGCCCAGGTTGTAATCCTCGCCCTGGCGATCCACCGTGACCGACTTGACCCGGTGGTCCTCGTCGAAAAAGATGCGGATGACCCGTTGATACCAGCCCTCGAATTCCGCCTTGCCGTGCAAGGTGGCCTCGGGGAAGACCATTTCCAGACCCTCGTCGGCTAGCAGGGGCAGGATATTGACCATCGGTTCGTGAACGTCCAGCGCCTTGTACCAGTCGGCCACGAACCGTTCGATTTCGCTGTTGCTCAGTTCAGGCATGAGAAACTCCTCTTGCATGGGGAAAAGCGGTGGGCGTCATTGGCCGCACCGAACGCCGATCAGTTCGGGGTGAGTATCGTTCTCCAGCGCCAGATCGATCAGGAAGCTGCCTGGGCTGTTCAGCATCCGCTCAATGGCCGGCACGATTTGCTCGGGACGTTCGACCCGGGTCGCCGCGACCCCCATCGCTTCGGCCATCTTGACGAAATCGAGGGGCGGGTGAGACAGATCGAAACTCAGGGGATAAGGACGCGGTGTGACGCCCAATTCCTGCCAATAGGCTTGAATGTTGAGTTGCAACAACCGGTAGGACAGGTTGTTGCACACCACGAACTTGACGTTCAGGTTGTGCCGCGCCGCCGTCCACAGCGCCTGAATGGTGTACATGCAGCCGCCGTCTCCGGAGAAACCGATCACCAGTTTGTCGGGGCAGGCCAGTTTCAGCCCGATGGCGCCAGGGAAACCCAGACCCAGCGAACCACCACGGGTAAGGAAGTAGTGCTCCGGTCGGCGCGGCGGGAAATAGCGGGTGATCGGCGGCGAGTTGGTCAGCGCCTCGTCGAAGATCACCGCATCCTCCGGCAGACGCGGGGCCAGTTCCTCCATGAACCGGGCCATGTGCAGCGGCAGATCGCCGCGACTGGCTACGTCCTTGGCCTTTTGCTCGGCGATGCGCGCCGCCTTGGCCGCGCCGATGGCCTGGCCGCGGGCTTGCGCCGCGGCCCGTTGCGCCGGGCTGAGAATCCGCTCCAAAGCTTCGGCCAGGGCCGCCAGGGTCAGTTTGGGATCGGCCACCGCGCCCAGCGTCACCCGATGATTCTTAGCGATTTCGTAGCCGTCCAGATCGAAATGGATGACCTGCGCTTCTGGCGCGAAGATGTCGCCCAGTTCCGGGAACACCTCCGGAACCATGTAGGTGCCGCAAACCAGATTGACATCACCCTTGCGGGTGATCGGCAGGCTCTGCGCGCCGAACATGTGCCCCGTCGCCCCCTGATAGAGGGGATGCGTGGTGTCCATGTTCAGCTCGCCGTTGTTGGCTTCCCAGACCTCAGCGCCGAGCAGTTCGGCGACCCGAGTCAGTTCGGCCTGCGCCCGTGAGTAGGCGATGCCGTCGCCGATGAACAGCATCGGCCGTTCGGCGGCCGCCAACCGCCGCGCCGCTTCGTTCACCAGTTCCGGTTCAGGCGCGACCCGACTGGAGGGAATGAAGGTCGGAAACACGTCCTCGGTGACGGGGGCGTCCAGAATGTCCATGGGCAAGCAGATGTAGACCGGCCCCATCGGCGGGGTGGCGGCGATCTTGATAGCCCGCCGCAGCACCCGCAACAACGAGCTGGGATCGTAGACGCAGGTCGCGTACTTGGTCACCGGTTCGGCGAACGCCACCAGATCGCCGGCCATTTGCGCGTCCATGCCGAAGTACTTGACGCCGGCGTCGGCCCCGATCACCACCAGCGGCGCATGACCCCGCTTGGCCTGGTACAGCGCGCCAATCGCGTTACCCAAGCCCGGGGTACTATGAATCTGCACGAGGGTGGGACGCTTGACGGCGCGGGCGTAACCATCCGCCGCCATCACCGCCACCGATTCTTGCAGGGTCAGGATGTACTTGAGGTCCGGATAGTCGGCCAGGGCATCGAGGAAGCCCTGCTCGACCGTGCCGGGGTTGCCGAACATGTGGGTCATGCCATCCGCGAGAAACTGTTCGAGGATGGCGTGGCGGCCGGTCTTGGAGGCGGGCGCGGTCATGAAATCACCAGCCGTAGCGGCGCAGGCCCTTGTCGAGCATGTTGACCAGTTGCTCGCCAAACTCGAAGGAGCATTGCAACGAGCGGGCGGTGATGAACGGCCAATCCACGATGACCGAGGTGCGCCGCCCGAAATTGCCGTGATACTGCCCATCCGGCCCCACCGCGTCACTCAGCAGGTATTCCAGCGGATAGGGCGGCGGCCCCATGTTGAGATCAGTGTTCAGGAAACCGGTGCCATCCTTGTAATCGTATTCGATGCAGTGGCCGGTGACGTGCTTGCCCCGGATCAGCGACTTGCGCGTGTCGATCTCGCGGGCGAAGGCTAGCGGGGTCACGCCGTAGCAGATGCCAGCGACCGGCTTGTCCAGCTTGTGGAATCCCAGGATCGCGTCGTGCACCCGCTGGTTGTTGGCCATGTCGATCAACGGGCCGGAGCCGCCGACCAGCACTAGGCAGGAGTAGTCCTCCAGTTCCTTCCACACCTCGGCGCGGCGGTTGTAATAGGCTTCGAATTGGCGCAGAAAATCGGGCTCGCTGAAATAGGGGCGCTCCGGGAACCATTCCGACAGGTTGACCACGGTGTCGAGCCGGCTCGATTCGTCCAGGGCCTTGACCTTGACGGCGATCTCGGGTTCGGTGACGTTGCAGCGCAGCGGCGGATCGAAATAAGTGGGATCGTAACTGGGCGGCAGGGCGTGGGCGCGTTTGCCCTTGGGGGTGGCGAACACCGCTTCGTAGCCGGCGGCGTCCAGATGGGTCAGGGGACCTAACAATTCCGCGCCCCAGTAACCGTATTCCGAGAGGATGTACAACGCTTTCTTGGCCATGTCGGTTGCTCCAGGTGGCTCTAGGCCAGGTTCATTGCAAAGAGGTTGCGGTTGACGTTGTCGGATCGCTGGTAATCGAAGCGATCCACCCCCGCGAGCGCGAGGAAGATTCCCAAGCCCCCGATTTCGCGGTCATCCAGCGGCTTGTCGAGATCTTCGGCGGTGGGTAGGCTTCGGTCGCGCGGATCGAAGGCGACGCCAGTATCTTCCAGGAGAATGATCAGTTCCTGGTCGGTCTGGTCCAGGGAAACCACGAGATCGCCCGTCATGCCCTGTTCCTCGTAGCCGTGGGTGATGATGTTGGTGGCGATCTCATCCACAGCCAGGGCCAGGCGATAAGTCGCGTCCTCGCTTAATCCCGCGGTTTGACAGGCTTGCGTGACCAGTCGGCGAATGTCCGAAAGCGCCGTGAGGCTGGCCGGAAGGCTGTGTTGGATCATGGCTGAGCGCTCGCTGGGCTAGGGATAACTCTCCTGCAGATAAACCGCCTGGTGGAAGCCGCTCATCTGCATCGTGTTCAGGACGGGGCCGGTGGCGCCGATAACGTAGATGGCCACGTCCCGCCCCATCCGCTGCTTGGCGAACACCAGCACGCGCAAGCCCGCGCTGGCCATGAATTGCAGCTTGTCCATGAACAAGATGAGCTTTTGGGGCTTATCCTGCGCGGCGTGTTCGACGGTTTGGCGGAACTGATCGGCGACCGAAGCATCGAGTTCCCCCTCCAGGGTGATCCGAGCCTCGGAGCCCGCCATTTCAAAAATCGCGCTGAATGCCATGCATGGATCCTCCGTAAGGTGGTGGTGTGGCTAAATTCAGGGACGCCCAACTAGGATGACCACGGCCCGCCCGCCGACCAGAAAACTGCCCTGATACGGTTCCAGAGGGACCTCGTGACCGGGTTCATAAATATCTTGGGGTGACGTCAGGGCCGTGTTGGCGAACAAATGCCAGTGGTAGTTGACCGGCAGCTCCGGTAATTGGAAAGGCAGGGCATCCCAATAGGCGTTCAGAGCCATGTACAGCACCGGATTGGTGTTACCGCCCTGCCCGGCCTGGCGTTCGCGCAACAGGAACGCCAGGGTTCGCGAACCCGGCGACCAGTCGGCGTTCCAGGCATGAACGCCATGCCAGATAAAATCGGCCTGGGTGGAACTCAACCCAAAGTGCTCGCGGGCGCGCAGCAGGGAATGGGTTTTACGAAAGGCGATCATCTGGCGGGCAAAGTGGAACAGGTCGGTGTGGCGTTCCAACAGAGACCAGTCGAACCAGTTGAGGTCATTGTCGTGGCAGTAGGTGTTGTTGTTGCCACGCTGGGTGCGGCCCACCTCGTCACCCATCAGAATCATCGGCACGCCATGGCTCATCAGCAAAATAGCCAAGGCGTTCTTGATCATGCGCTGACGCAGGACGTTGACCTCCAAGTCGTCCGTTTCGCCCTCGACCCCACAGTTCCAGCTATGGTTGTCGTCGCCGCCATCGCGGTTCTGTTCGCCGTTGGCCTCGTTATGCTTTTGGCTGTAGGCGAATTGATCGTAGAGAGTGAAGCCGTCGTGGCAGGTGATGAAGTTGATCGAGGCGGTGGGGCCGCGCCGATTCCAGCCGTAGAGATCGGGTGAACCCTGGAGTCGCTGGGCCAGGGCGGGAACCATGCCCTCGTCGCCTTTCAGGAAGCGGCGAATATCGTCGCGGTACTTGCCGTTCCATTCGGCCCAGCGCCCGTAGGCCGGGAAGGAACCGACCTGATACAGGCCGCCAGCGTCCCAGGCTTCGGCGATCAGCTTGCACTTGGCCAGAATCGGGTCGAAGGCCAGGCTTTCCAGCAGCGGGGGATTGGGCATCGGAGCGCCCCAGGGATCGCGCCCCAGAATCGCGGCCAGATCGAAGCGGAAGCCGTCGATGTGGTATTCCGCCGCCCAGTAACGCAGGCAGTCGAGCACCATCATCCGCACGATGGGGTTGTTGCAGTTGAGCGTGTTGCCGCAGCCGCTGAAATTGAAGTAGTACCCCTCGGGGGTGAGCATGTAGTAGGTCTGGTTGTCGATCCCCCGAAAGGAGAGCGTCGGACCGTGCTCGTTGCCCTCGGCGGTGTGGTTGAACACCACGTCGAGGATGATTTCGATCCCGTTGCGGTGCAGTTCCTTGACCAGATTCTTGAACTCGTCCACCTGCATGCCCAGCGGCCCGGTGGCGGCGTAGCCGGCTTTGGGGGCAAAGAATCCCACCGTGCTGTAGCCCCAATAGTTGTACATCGTCTCGCCGGTGACGGGATTGGGGCGGCTGTTCTCGAACTCGTCGAACTCGAAGATGGGCATCAGCTCGACACAGTTCACTCCTAGCTCCTTGAGATAGGGAATCTTGGCCATGAGGCCAGCATAGGTGCCGGGATGCTTGACGCTGGCGGAAGCGTGCTGGGTGAAACTGCGCGTGTGCAGTTCGTAGATCACCAAGTCCGCGAGCGGCGTCTCCAGGGGGCGGTCGTCCTCCCAATCGAAGTCTTCGAAGATTAGCCGGGCCCGGTGGGGATAGGGATCGTTCCAGTCCGGCGGTTTACCCCAAACGTCGCGCCCACCAATCGACTTGGCGTAGGGATCGAGCAATATCTTGGTAGAGTCAAAGCGATGTCCCACCCCCGGATCCCAGGGGCCTTCCATGCGGTAGCCGTATTCGATCCGCTCGTAATCAAGATCGAAGACCACCATGCACCAAGTGTTGCCGATGCGGAACACCTCGGGAAAGGGAATCTCCACCAAGGGCGTGGCCGCGCCTTTTTCGAACAGAACCAGCGTGCACGAGGTAGCGTAACGGGAGCAGATGGCGAAATTGACTCCCCCTGGCACCAGAGTGGCCCCAAACGGCACGGGACGCCCCGGTCGGAGCTTGTAGCCCTGATGCTGGTGGGTGGGGTAAAAGTCGATGCGGGTGTCCATTTCAGGCCTGCTGAAGTGTGGTTAGCGCCTGCTCGACCGTGTCGGTCACGGTAAAGAACTTGAGGAATCCGGTGACCGCCATCGTGTCCTTGATGGTTTCCGCCACGCCCGCCAGCGCGACCCGCCCGTTGCGGGCGATGGCCTGGCGGTAGAGCAGGAGCAGCACGCGCAGGCCAGCGCTGGACATGTAGGTAACACCCGCCAAGTCCAGGATCAACGCGCCGTTCTGCTGCAAGAGCGGCAGGACCTGAGTCTGGAGTCCCGGCGCCGAACCGCCGTCAATCTCGCCGGCCACGGTGACGACCGTGATCCCGTTTCGGGTGGAAACCTCAACCTGGATCGCCATATGCCTGAGTCCTTGGGTGAAATGAACTAAGGTTACTTAACAGGGGTGAGGGTCGCCTTGACCCGCACGTCCTGCCGTGAATCGGGTAACTGGATGGACAAACCTTCGGCGTCGAAGGCCGAATAGGGCCGCCCGTCGATCTCCACCGCAGTCAGGCGAACGCTGCCCTTGGGCAGGATATCCGGGGCCACCCGCAGGATGCGGCCAGGGAAACCGTCGGGTCGCGGCTTGAAGTAGAAAGCCATCGGCTGCTTGTGAGTCAACAGGTTGAGATAGACCGCCGACAGATAGCACAACTCGGTGGAGTGATAGGCGCTCATCGAATGGCTGCCCTTGAGCCGTTCGTTGCCGAGCAGATAGGGCAAGCCATTGGCCAGCACGTTGAAATAGACGCCGCCGTCGTCGTGATCGAGGAAAAAGGCATTGTAGAACGCCGCCGCTTCCCGGCCGTGCCGCTGGTAATCCGCCTTGTTCAGACAGCCGTGCAGAATCAGATAAGCCAGGATGGCTTGCTCCTGCTGCCACCAGGCCTTGCGGTCGTGCCAGACGAAGCGGTGGACCTCCTCGCCGGGAGCGAGCACGCGCTCGACCACGTCGTACCAGCCGCCGCGCACCCGGTCCGAACCCACGTCCGGCATCAACTGGGCGATTTTTTCCGCCATGGTGACATAGTCGGCATTCGGGCGAATGCTGTGGATCCGCAGCAGGTTCCAGGCAATCTTGAGATTGTGTCCGACGACCGCGCGGTCCTGTTGCCAGCCCCAGGTGGTGTCGTGACTCCAATCCTCGAAGAAACGCTCCTGGACGAAAGGAGAGTGCTCGTAGTCGGGAAAGTGTTGAACGATGGTGTCGGCGGTATAGGCCAGAAAATCGGCGTATTTATCCTCACCGGTGGCCAGCCAAAGATTGATCAGATACGCCGGAGCGTGATCGCCCACCGAATTCCAGTTCTTCTTGGCCCGATTGTTACCCTTGTCCAGCAGTGGCGAGCGGGGGTCCAGACTGATCGGATCGATATGGGAGAAATAGCCTTCCTTGTCATTGTCCTTGTAATACTTGTCGAACAATTCGATGGTTTTCTCGATGTCGTACAAAATGCGCGGATCGCCGGTAATCCGATAAGTCTGGGTGGGACCGGCCAAGGCATAAATCTGTTCGTACATCGGAATCGAATCGTAGTCGTCCCCGAATTCCGAAGTCAGTAACTTATGTTCGCGGTCGCCGGAAACCTGGACCCCGTGATACCAATAGACCAAGTCCTCATCCGGATCGAAGAAGCGCATGTGGGCGCGCAGGTATTCCGTCCCTTTTTCGGCCGCCTCCAGGAACGCCTCTTCGCCCGTCAGCATATACGCCGAGGCCATGCCGTAGACCATCCGGGAAATGGTGTCGGTTTCCTGCAGATAATCCCCTTTCTTGCCACCCGCCAAATGCAGAATGGTGCGGTAATTACGATAGTCGATGGATTGCTGAGGATAGTTGAATTGCCAGCGCAAATAACTGTTGGCGATGGAACGAATCTGTTTGATCCACCAATCCGGTTCCTCGTGGCGATATACCTCCGGCCCGTCGCCTGAAAATACCATGGATTTGACTTCGACGCGCATATCCCCCGCCTGCGGATAAAAGACGCAATACGCGTAGAGATGCTGGCCAGGTTGTAGCATTTGCCCGATGCGGGCCGTGCAATCCCGGTAGGATTCCTCCAGATTCTGACTGATGCGCGCGTAAGTCGTGGGGGTAAGATAAATGCGGAAATCGCGACCATCGCTGGTTTTAAGATCGAAGCTGCGCGCGGTGCGGTCGATCTGGGTCACATAACCGGCGATGGTATCTGAATAGGTGTACTGTTGAATGGCCATAACCTCTCCTCACCACAATCAAATCGAACGAGACCGCTAATGGGTCAACGATCCTTCAGTTAGGGGGTGAACGAATCCGCGAGCCGAATGAAATCGGCGGCCTTTTCGCCAATCATGAAACAGGCGGCATTGGGATTGCTGCTGGGAATGGACGGCATGATCGAGGCATCCGCCACCCGTAGACCCCGCACGCCATAAACCCGCAGTTGGGGATCCACGACCGCGCGCCGATCCCGACCCATCTTGCAGGTTCCCACTGGGTGCCAGATGGTGAACACGTTATTGCGCACGTAGTCGCGCAGCGCCTCGTCGCTCTGGATTTGCTCGCCGGGCATGACCTCGCCCGCGTGGAACGGCGTCATGGCGCGGGTACGCACCATGCGGCGAGCCAGCTTGATGGAATGGACCATCACCTCGACGTCGGTTTCGCATTCCAGATAATTGTGGCGGATGACCGGAGGGTCGCCGGGATCGGCGGAGCGTAGAGTCACCGCGCCCTGACTTTGCGGCTGGGCCAGGATGGTGATGAAGTTGTAGGTCAGGCGCGGATCGCCTGGATAATTGGGCGGCACCAACGCCGGCACGGCGGCGTTGAAGTTGATCTGGAGATCGGGCGCGGCGGCGGCGGTGTGGGGCCGGGTATGCACCAGCAAGCCCGCTTCGGCCAAGACCATGGGAATGGGCTGGATCTCGGTGTTCTTGAAAATGACCGGCATCCGCAGGTGATCCAGCAGGTTTCCGCCCACGCCGGGCAGATCGGCCACCACCGGAATGCCATGGGCTTGCAGGTGGGCGGCCGGGCCGATGCCCGACAGCATCAGCAGCTTGGGCGAATCGTAGGCGCCGGCGCTGACGATCACTTCGCGCGCGGCCCGCGCCTGCTTGGTCTGCCCGTCCTGGCGGTATTCCACGCCACCGACCCGCCCGTTCTCGATCAGCAACCGGGTGGCTTGGGCGAAGGTGGCGATGGTCAGATTGGGACGCTGCTTGATCGGATCGAGAAACGCGACCGCGCTACTGGCTCGTTTGCCGTCGCGGGTGATGGTGAACTGGTAGAAACCCGCGCCCTCGTGCTCGGCGTCGTTGAAATCCCAGTCCGGCCCGCCGTTGAAGCCTAGTTCGAGCGCCGCCGCGACGAAGGCCCGCGCCACGGGAGTAGGTTCTGGCAAGTCGATGACGGAAAGCGGCCCACCGACTCCGTGGTAACGCGAAGCTCCCCCAAGATAATCCTCGGACTTGTTGAAGTACGGGAGCACCTCCGCGTAGCTCCAACCCTCGTTACCCAGATAGTTCCAGTGGTCGAAGTCGCGGGGATTGCCGCGAATGTGAATCATGGCGTGGATCGCGCTGCTACCACCCAGCACCTTGCCCCGGTTACACACCATCCGACGGTGGTTAATCCCCGGCTCTTCTTCCGTGGAGTAGAGGTAATCCACCTCTGAACCCCAGAGTTTGTAGAGCGAAGCCGGATCATGAATTTCCGGTTTGGTGTCGGGACCACCGCTCTCCAACAACAGAACGCGAGAGTTCACATCCTCGCTGAGCCGATGCGCGACGACGCAGCCGGAGGTGCCGGCGCCAATGACGATGTAATCGAAGGATTCGCTCATGGTCGCTTTACCTCTCCGGTCGGTCAGCGGTGATAGCGATAACCGTAGTGTCGGCGGTGATTGACGATCCGGTCCTCCATCGGGCCGAACAGCAGCAGGCGCGAATAGAATTCGGGCAACGCTGGACTGCCGTACTCCAGCATGGGATAGGGATAGGGGCCAACATCCGGCATGATGGAGGTCAGGGCGGCAAGCGAAGCTTGATCGATCCGCCGCATCTGCTCGTCGGTCAGGGCGAATTCCACGCAGCCCAAATCTTCCCGGCACTGTTCGAGCGTGCGCGCCGAGAACAAGGGGATGGTCACCGGCTTCTGCTGCATCAGCCAGCGCAGGGTTACCTGGGCGACAGGCCGGCCAATCTCGTCGGCGATCCGGGTGACTTCGTCCATGATCCGCAGATTGCGCTGGGTCATGGCGTGCCAGTAGTGGCTCCGTACCGGGTCGATTTCATCGGTCAGCCGATGTGGCTGGCCCGTGGGCAGCGCGCCACGGTTGTATTTGCCGGTGGCCATGCCGCCGGCCAGCGCCGACCAACACACCAGCCCAAGGTCCAACTCCAAGGCCATGGGCAGAAATTCGGGCTCGCAGGACCGTTCGACGATGCTGTATTCAAGCTGGGTGGCGATAAAGGGATTCCAGCCGTGCACGTCGGCCAAGGTGTTGGCGCGGGCGATCCACCAGGCCGGGAAATTCGAAGCACCCACATAGAGCACTTTGCCTTGCCGGATCAGATCATCCAGAGCACGCAGGATTTCGTCGATTGGGGTGGAAAAGTCGTAGATGTGGATCCACAGCAGGTCGATATAGTCGGTGCGCAGGCGCTTGAGACTACCCTCGACCGAGCGGATCAGGTTCTTGCGGTGATTGCCATGGGCATTGGGATCGTGGTTGTCGGTCCCGGTCTGATCAAACAGCGAGTACTTGGTCGCGGCCACGAACCAGTCGCGGCGCCCCTCCATGAACTCGCCTAGCCAGGCTTCCGACTGGCTTTCCTGGTAGCGGTTGGAGGTATCGACGAAGTTGCCGCCCGCCTCGACGAAAGCATCGAGAATCCGCCGGCTCTCCTCCTTGTCGGAACCGATGGGCCCCCAGTTAACGCCGAAGGTCGCGCAACCCAGACAAAGTTCCGAAACGCGCAAACCACTCCGGCCCAGCAAACGATAGTTCATCATGCGAGTCTTGACCTCTCAAAAAGGGTTTGGCTAGAACTCAAATTTCAGAACAGGTAGCGCAGGCCGATTTCTCCGCTCTGGATGACTGATTCCTTCGGACCGGCGTGAAATTCGATGCCGTTAGGTAAGTTAAAGGTGAATTTGAGCTTGTCGCCATCGAAGTAACGGTAGGCGGCAAAGATCTGGAAGTTTTCGTTGAAGTTGTAAGTCGCGCCCAGTCGGGCTTGCCAGACCGGCGCGTAGGTACTGGTGCCGGTGAAGATGAAACCGAAGGGGCTGATCTTGGCGTTGGTCAGACCGCTCAACTCCGATTTATAGGTTCCATAACCCAATCCGCCAAAGATTTCGATGGGAGTATTGGGGATGGAATAATCGTAATAGGCATTCAAGGTGTAAGCGTTCAGATCAGCCGTGCCACCCGTGGCCGGCCCATCAAGATCAGGGCCACCACTCACTGCTTTGGCATCGTTGCTCAGCCTGGACCACTCGGCCTCGATGCGAAACTGTTTAAACAGCTTTAACCCAAGCGCCAGGTTGTAATCATAACCGTTGTCCCAGTCTGTCCAGATCACATCGCTTTCGGCTGCCCGATCGCGGGTCTGCCAACCGGCGCTGGCCGAAACATAGGGTCGATAATCAGGCCCGAACAGTTCTTGTGCTCCCGCTGGGCTCGTTGCGCCTATCAACAATAGAGCGCCGAATCCACCAGTGAATCTGGCAATGAATTTTTTCTTCAACATGCTTGCTTACCCCCCTTCGGATAGACCGAAATGCAATTTTCGACTTGGTCGAGATGACTACCACATAGCGATGGGTTAGCCACACGAAAATTAGTCCATCTGAAAGCCATCAAAAATCACGTCAAAATTGTAATTATTGTTATACAATCATTCCATTTCTCAATGGAGTAAAACCAAGCTTTATGACAGTTACGGCTAGTCTAGCACAAGTCCTACTAATTTGATAAACTATTTTTTTAATCATCAGGAATCAACGGGATTCCGAAACCAAACGCCAAAATTATTATTAAAAATCAACCAACTAATCATCATCGCCCCGAACAGGCTGGGCAATCCGAATAAAGTTTCGGAAAACACGCGTGGATTGGAAGTCACAATATCCATCTGGTTTATGGATCAAAAAAGGGCGCTCCACTGATCCCCGGATCGCGCGAAACCTTCCAAATCTTCTCAATCACCGACCCAGCAGAGATCGCTTCCAATGAATCCAGTTTGTGATGTCGCGGAGAACTACAACCAGTACTTCGCCAGTCACCTATATAACCAGCGCTATCCGCATCCCAATTTGTCAAGTTTGGCTATCGTGACTCGAGAAATATATAAGGATAGAAAAAAAATTCTGGATTTCGGCTGCGGCAATGGCCGTTATGCCGCACCCTTGCTCGACCAAACGGAGGCCACGATCACCGCTTGCGACATCAGCCAGAAAGCGATTGACGAACTATCGGTACGATGCGCCCGGCATGTCGAATCAGGCCGACTGCGGTTGGTGTGCGGTGATCTGTCAGCGCTGGCCAACACGCCACGGCCAGGCGAGGGTTTTGATCTGGCGATTCTGATGTTTGGGGTACTGGGGCACATCTTTTCCCGCGCGCTTCGCCAGGAAACGCTGGCGACCATCCGGCGCCTGTTGCGGCCTGGGGGCCGAATCATCGTAACGGTGCCCAACGCCGCGCGACGCTTTCTCAGGCACCAGGTCATGGCGCGACATCTGGTGCGCGAAGGACAACTTGAGCCAGGCGATATTTTTTATGAGCGAACCGCTGACAAGGTTTCGGTGGAGATGTATTATCATCTATACACTCTCGAAGAATTCGGGCGAGAACTCGAACAACAGGGATTTCGCCTGATCCAGATGCGGGCCGAGAGCGTCCTACCGGAGAGTGGCGTGGTCAAATCAGTGCTGTTGCGTTGGCTCGACCAGCTGTTGGTAACCATCGTACCGCTCCGTTACGCCTATGGTTTTCTCGCCGTGGCGGAGGTAGCACCCGAACCGAACCCAGCGCGGTTCTCCAGTTCCGGCTGACCAGGATGAGCCAGGCCGTCGGTCGCTACCGTTTGCCACTCCGCGCCGCCTTTGCGTTGGCGCTGATCGCCATCCTGAGTGGTCGGGAGGCGCTGGCCAACCGGCTCGACTTGATTCAGAAACGTGGAACTCTGATCGTTGGCGTCAAATCCGACTATCCGCCATTTGGCATGTTGGACGCCAACGGTCGCCTAATCGGCCTCGAGCCGGATCTGGCCGCCGAACTGGCCCGCCGCCTGGGCGTTCAATTGCAACTGGTCGCCGTCAGCTCCACCAACCGCCTGCAAAAGTTGCAGGAGGGAGCCATCGACGTGGTGATCGCCACCCTCGGCGACACCCCGCAGCGCCGCCAGATCGCCACGCTCATCGAGCCCAACTACTATGCCAGCGGCGCGGCGGTCGTGGCACCTCCCAACGCCCATCTGTCCACCTGGGCCGATCTGCGCGGCAAAAAAGTGTGTGCCACCCAAGGCGCCTACTTCAACCGTTCCATGGCGCAGCGATTTCTACTCGATCTGCAGGTCTTCAACGGCACCCGCGATACCAAACTGGCTTTGCGGGATGGGCGGTGCGTCGCCTGGCTGTACGACGACACCGGCATCGTGGGCATCCTCAACGATCCAGAATGGGCTAGTTACGAGACGCCGCTACCTTCCATGATGGTCTCGCCGTGGGCGATGGCCATCGCTGCCTCGGAGCGCGATTCCCCGCTGGAGCGCGCCATTTCGGACATCATCGCCGATTGGCACCGCCGCGGCTGGTTGCTCGAAGCCGAGCGACACTGGGGTATCAAGCCGAGCCGGTTCCTGGCCGATACGCGCGAGTTGTGGAGCCGGACTCAGCCGGGCGGCGGACGGGTTTGCACCCGTCAAGCCGATGGCGAATGGCCGACCGAGTGCAGAAACAAGCTCTTGCTGACCTCCACGGAGGTCGGCGGCCTACAACACATCGGCTTGTTGATCAACGAACGGACGGGAATCAATCTGACGATTCTCTACGATGCCTACGACCGCACTCTCTTTCTGTCTGGCCTGTGGATGACATTGCAGTTAATGGCTGCCTGCATCGTCGGCAGCCTGGCGCTGGGTTGCCTTGGGGCGCTGGTGGCGGAAAACATTCCCTGGCTGCGCGGCCTGGTGCGACTGTCCATCGCCCTAGGCCGGATGACGCCCCCGTTGCTGTTGATCTATCTGGTTTTTTTCGGCGTTGGCCATCTCGTGGTCACCCACTACGGCTGGACCTTCGATGGCTCAATGATCGCCATTTTCTGCCTATCGCTGTATACCGGTTGCGCGATCGTGTCCGCCTTGCTCGAAGCGTGCGCCGTGCTCAAGGACCAGGAACCCGGTTTCGCGCTGGGCTGGCGCAATCTGCCCTCGGTGCTGCGCCTCGCCTACGCTTCCGTGATCGCCGCGCTGGTCAATGTCGTCAAGGCGACCGGCATGGCCAGCGCCATCGCCGTGCCGGAGCTGATCTCGGCATCCACCGCCATCGTGGCGGAACAGGGCAATGCCGTGGTCATGATGAACGTGCTGATGATCACCTATTTCCTGCTGGTGATGGTCGTCGTCCAACTATTCAATTACCTTGAACGCAGGCTCCAGCATGGCGCCGATTGAAATCGTGCATATCCTGATAGTATGGACGCCGTTCCTGGCGGATGGCTTTCTGTGGAACATCCTGATCTCGTTGGTCGCCATGGCCATTGGCACCGCATTCGGCGCGGTGCTGGCGCGACTGCGTCTGTCCCGGCGGAAATCCCTCACCCGCGCGAGCTTGGCTGTCACTGAACTAACGCGCAACATTCCAACGTTCGTCTTTCTGTTCTATCTAGCCTTTCTCACCCCGGCGGAATTTGAGGTCTCTGGCCAAACTTATCACTTTCCCGCCTGGCTCAAGGCGGCGCTGGCGCTCTCGGTGGCCGTGGTCGGATTTGTCTCCGACAATCTCTTCGTCGCCTTGCGGCACTGGCGCAATGACAATCCGCTCGCCGCACTGCTTTTCATTCCGAGTTGGACCATGTACCTGCTGATCATCGTGATGGCGTCGAGCACCGCCTCGGTCATCGGTGTGAGTGAAATCGTGTCGCGCTGCAACGTCGTGATCGCCGCGGTGGGTGGCGAAGAGATGATGATTTGGGTTTACGCTTATGCCATCAGTTATTTTTTCGGGTTTTGTTTCCCACTGAACTGGGCGATGGGCCGCGTGAAACAGCATCTGCTGGCGCGCGTCAGCGCGGCGCCAACCGGTCGACCGACGAATTAGGAGGGGTACCTTGAAACAGATTGCCGCGATTTTCCGTCGCTGGCCGCCAACCGTGATCGCGGCGGCGCTGCTGGCTTGCGCCGCGCCGGCAACGGCATGGGCGGAGCACGTCCTCGACCGCATCGGCAACACGGGCGTTTTCAACGCTGGCGCCCGCGCGGACGCCTTGCCCTTTGCCTATCGCGACAAAAAGGGCCAGTTGGTTGGTTTTTCGGTTGATCTGCTCAACGAGATTCATAAGCGACTTCAACAGCGCTTCGGCCGACCGATTGAAATGAAGCTTCGCGAGACCACGGCCAGCAACCGGATAGAGCTGGTGGCCAGCCAGGTGATCGACATCGAATGCGGCATTACCACTCCCACCTGGAAGCGACAGGAGTTGGTGGATTTCTCGATCCCGTTCTTCGGCAATGGCACCCGCATCATGACCCTGCGCACTACCGCCGAACGCCTCGGGGATTTGCGCGGTAAGCGCATTGGCGTCGCCGCCGGCACGACGACCGCCGCCATCCTCGCCGAGTACGTACCCGAAGCGGTGAGCATTGAGGTTCCCGACATGGATACCGGCTTCGC
Organism: Candidatus Contendibacter sp.; assembly: GCA_031732755.1. Taxonomy (GTDB): domain Bacteria; phylum Pseudomonadota; class Gammaproteobacteria; order Competibacterales; family Competibacteraceae; genus Contendibacter. The sequence goes on along the minus strand of JAVMKI010000062.1, from coordinate 27,997 downwards.
CCAGTTCGAGCGTGGTGAGCTCGACGGCTTGGCCAACATCGGGGTCGTGCTGCGCGCCAAGGTGGAGAAAAGCCCGCTCAAGAGCAAAGTCCTCCTGCTGCCGCGCACCGAAGAATTTTCCTATGAATCGATGGCTTGCGTCCTGCCCAAGGACGACTCGGAATGGCGGGCCTTCGTCAATCGGGTGCTTGCCGATCTCCTTGAGGGCGTCGATCAGTATCAAGGTTCCTATATCGAGATTTACGAGCGCTGGTTCGGACCCCGCGGGGTGATTTATTTCCCGCTCGATCACAAGGTGGCCCAACGATTGGCTGCCTCCGTGATCTGGCTGAAGTAGGCCCACGACCATGACGCTGCGCCGCCGACTGTTCTTCTTCGTCACGCTGATCATCGCCATTGGCCTTCCAAGCACCGCCGGAGTGTTTGCTTATGTTTCCTGGCAGTCCATCCTGCAACGGACCGAGCGGGACGGAATCTTGGTTGCGCAACTGCTCGCCCAATCCATCAGCTTCATTCAGCAAATACCGATGGCCATCCAGGAAGCCATCGGCAAGGACGTACAGGCTCAGGCGGACATCGTGGCGCAATTGGTCCAAATCGCGCGCCAGCGCAAAGCGTCCACGCTGGAAATCAATCAAGCCCTGCGCAACATTGCGGCCAATAATGCCATTCCAGAGATTTGGGTCACCGACGTTCGTGGCAACCCGGTTTTCTGGTCACTCGACGATCTCAGCGCCACCATTGGCGTCGATTCCGGCCTGATGTTGCAACCGGTCTTCCGGCCGCTGCTGGAAAGTCGCCGCTTTAGCATTTTCACCGATCTCCAGGCCCGTAAACTGGACAACCGCGAACTGTATTATGGCGGCGTGGCCATGCCGGACCGGAGCGGGATGGTGTTGATCGGCCGTCTACCCGGTGGCATCAACCAGATCGTCAACAGCGTTGGCGGCCTCAAGCGGATGATGGAAACCGTGATGTCGGCGGCGTTGATCGATACCATCAGGGTCTTCGACGAAACGCTCAAACCGACGGTCGTCACCTCGGCCAACGGTAGCAACAAAACAACCATGTTAACCGCCGTCGAGCGCGGCATCGTGGAGAAGGTCATCAAGGAGAGTTTGCCGGCCTCGTATTTGCAGAACAGCGAGGTCCACAACGTGTTGTTCGGGCATGCGGTGCTATACGTGGCGGCGCCCATTTTCGGCGCGGATGGTTTGCCCAACGGGGCAGCGTTCATGAGCCTACCCGTCAACGTGCAGGCGGAACTTCATTCTCTGCTGACCGTCGGCGGCGGGCTGACCATCGGGTTGTTGTTATTGGGCATGGCGTTGGCGCTGCCTTTTCTCAATCGCATCGTCAGGCCGCTGGCCCGCCTGACCGTACAAACCAACCGCCTGGTCGAGAACGATTTCAACGCCGATCAGGAAATGCACGGAGAGCTGCTCAAGGTATCCAGAGGTCGCGCCGACGAGGTCGGTTTTCTCGGTGGGGCGCTGTACTTGATGGTGACCCGGCTGGAGACCTATATCGCCGAACTCAAGGAAACCACGGCGGCGAAGGAGCGCATCGAGGGCGAATTGTCCGCCGCGCGCAGCATTCAGATGGGCATGTTGCCCAACTCCTTTGCGCTGCCCGACCATACCGAGTGCGACCTTCACGCGATGCTGGAACCGGCCAAGGCCGTCGGTGGGGATCTGTTCGATTTTTTCCTGCTCGACGAGCATCGCCTGTTCATCCTGATCGGCGACGTATCGGACAAGGGGGTACCGGCCGCGCTGTTCATGGCGGTCACCAAGACCCTGTTTTCCGTGGAAGCGCGCCGTGACTCCACCTCAGTCGCTTGCATCATGGAGCGGGTCAACGCCACCTTGTGCCAGAACAATCCGGAAGGCATGTTCGTCACCGTCTTCGCTGGCATTCTGGACCTGCGCACCGGCCAGATCACCTACAGCGACGGCGGTCACGAGCGCCCCCTGGTATTGCGCCGGAATGGCCAACCGGAATTCATCGAAAAGCGGGGTGGGCTGGTGCTCGGTTTTGCCCCCGACGCCGTTTACCAGGAAGAGGATGTCATTCAACTCGCGCCAAGCGAGGGCCTGGTCATTTACACCGACGGGGTGAGCGAGGCGATGAACGCCAAGCACGAGATGTTTGCGTTTAAACGCCTGAGCGACGCCCTGGTTCCCGTATGTTGCGAGGCTCCCGCTCACAGCATCATCGCCAACGTCATCGGCTCGGTTAAATCTTTCGTGGGCGGTCATCCGCAAAGCGATGACATTACCCTGCTGGCATTGCGCTGGCGCGGCTCCACCGATGTCGCGGTGGGCGAGGCCGAGGCCGTCCTGGAAGTGGGCTATCGGGAACCGGCGGCCGAGGCGCCATGAGGCACCTTCCCCAAGGTCCATTCACCCCAGCAAATGGATAATGCGCGGCGGGTGTCCGACCGCTTCGAGAAAGCGCAGGAGATCGCCCGTGGCGATGGTCGTTGTGCGGTCGTTGCGGAGCGGGTGACAGTTGAGGCAGTCGACATCGAGCACGCGCTGCTCCAGTACCACGCAAACCCGAGCATCGTCATCGTTGATGACGGCGAATGGCGAGACCGCGCCGGGAACGATGCCGAGCATCCGGTTCAGTTCTTCTTCACTGGCGAACGAAAAACGTGGCGCTTGCAATAGGGCTGCCGTGTCCCGCAGATTGATCTGTGTATGCTCCAGCGCCGCCAGCAGCCAATATCCGCCCTTTTTATCCCTCAAAAACAGATTCTTGACATGTCCACCCATCAGATCGCCACGCAGACGCCGGCTATCCTCGACCGTGCGCAGCGGTGGATGCTCCACCGTCGTGGTGGCAATACCCAGTTCACCCAAAAAGGTCATCAGTCGTTGGCTATCGACGCGCATGGCTGGCTATTCCGTGGAAGCTGACTTGGACCGATTTTCACCCATCGGAAGACGACTCCGGTTTGGATCGACTGGCGCGCAATTGGCCAGCCTGCGCGCGTAGTCGCTTGAAATAATCCGATTCCACGATCTCGCCCACCTGTTTGGCGCGTTTGATCTCGTCGATCTCGATATTCAATTCCTGGATTTTCTGCTTGAATTGATCTTCCCGGACGCGCACTTCCTGAGCGTTCTGAATGACGATGGCCGCTTGCATGGCGATGCTTTCCAGCAAACGCAGCTTGTGGGCGTCGAAACCATGGGGCTGCTTACTGGCCAGTTCGATAGCACCGATGATCTTGCCCTTGACTTGCAGCGGTACCCCCAAATAGGACTGGGGGTGGAGCGCGGTCCAGGTGCGCGCGGGCTGGTTCTCGGCCTCGGGCGCGGCGGCCAGATCGGGCAGCAGAACCCCCTCGGTGCTGGCGAGCAGACGCCCCGACAATCCCTGATCGCTGGCGTAGCATCGTGGCGCGTTCTCGACCGAATCACCTCCAACGGCTAGATAAACCACCATTTGGTGTCGCGCATCGTCCAGCAGGGAAAGTTCGATGGCGTCATACGGGATAACGTCGCGAACGGAGTCCGCGACATAGCGGAGCGTCTGGTCCAGATCGATACTGGAACTGATGGAACGGCCGATCTGGTAGATCGTGCGTAATTCGGCCATGCGCGCCTGGAGCGCCAATACCATCTTGCTGAAAACGCGCGCCAGATGGCCAATCTCATCGCCTAGCGTTGTGACTTCGGCGACCATTTGTTGTTGAAAGGGTTTGTCCTGCTCAACCTCACCGGCCGTGGTGGCCAGCCGATTGATGGGTTTGGCGATTACCCGAGCCAGCAACAGGGAAATCGCAATGGCCAGGACCGCCATGAGCGCGGCGATGCCAAGGCCAAAAAGCCGCTGTTGCTCCACGGCGTTCAGAAACGCGTGTTCCGGCAGATCGACGACCACCATGAACCGCCGAGTGGAAGTATCGTTGCCACTCGCGGTCGCTGTCGGCAACAAAACCGGCGCATAAGCGGCGACATGCCAAGCGCCGTTGCATTCCTGCTCGTGGGATGCGCCGCTCGCATCGGCCAGCCGACAAAACCGCACGCTGCCCCCCCGTCCGGTGACAAACGCCTCCCGAATCCGATCACCCAGGAGTTGTAACGCGGGCAGAGGTTCCGGCGGGCGGGCGATCTTGTCTTTCGGTGCACACTGCGCCTGGCGGTCCGGACAAACACCGCCCAGGGATTTCGCTTCCGCCGCTCGCCGCGCCGCCTCGGGCGGAAGCATTCCCAGACTGCGATAAAGCCAGTCGTCCCCGCGCGATTGCGTCATGACAATGCCGTTCGGATCGACGAGATACAGCGCCATGTCATTGCCCGCATTCAGCTCGGCCGAGGTGCTCAGCGTTTGAGAGAACACGTCGGCGAACAACTTGCCGTCCACATGCATGGCCATTACCCCAACGACCACGCCCTTCTCCCGGATAGGCGTCGAGAAGTTTACGCCCAGCCGATCATTGACCAGATCGCGCCGGATGCCGGAGATGAAGGATTCGCCTTGCAGCGCGGTTTTGATGAAATCGCGGTCACTCAAATTCTTACCGAGTAGTCCACGGTCAGTATGCGCCATCACCGTGCCATCGGGGTTGTAGATGCCGACCACATCAATCGCCGGATTCACCTGTTGCAGGTTGGCCAGCGCGGCGTCTATCGATTTCGGAGGCGCGGGTTGCGTGGCGGGAACCGGCGCCCGCAGATAGGAGGCAATCGCTGGATTGTCGGCGGCAACCTGCAACAGGCCGTGGTTGTCCAGCAGCAAATTCGAAAAACGCAGCGCGACGCTGTGGCCGAGTAGCGAGATATTGGCGCGCGTCTCGTCGGTCAACGCATTCGAACTGGTACGCACGACGATGCCAATCGCCGCCAAAAGTGGCACCAGAGAGACCAGGAGCAGAACCACCAGCAACTTGTTCGAAATGCGCCAGTGGCGGAACGAAAGATTCGGTCGGATCGTGGGAGCCGGTTTCTGGGTATTCATGAGATTTCGTAGAACCTTGGGGCTCGTGATTCCATACAACGATACCGATCCCTCGACGCTTTCCGTGGCGGCTGGGCAAGATCAGGAGGCTTTCGGAACTCCATCCCCTTGATCACGACATCACTCTTTGATCCGACCATTCGGAGTCAACCATCGGTGATCTTCATGCGAGCCAATCGCCAGTCTCCACGGAAAACGCCAAGGAATCGAGGAAAGCCGCTTTGATCGTCGCGGATCGTCGCGTCCGGCAAAACCAGAAACCCACCGCGGGACCGATGATCGGGCTGAAGAGCGCCTGCCCGATGCACCGGAGCCTCCCCAAATCGCCCTATTCCTTAGCGGCTTCGACGGCGATGTCAATACGCACTTCGTCGCTCACGTTCGGCGCGTACTTGCCCGCGTTGAACTCGGAACGCTTGACCACAGTATAAGCGTTCGCGCCAATCGCATCCTTCTTCAGCATTGGATGCGGCATGGCCTTGAACGAGGTCACGGTCAGCGTCACCGGCTTCGTCACCCCCTTCAAGGTCAGATTACCCTCGACCTTCGCCGGTTGATCGCCTTCGAACACCACCCGAGTGGATTTAAATGTAGCAGTTGGATACTTCGCCGTGTCGAGGAAATCCTCGCCTTGGATGTGCTCGTCCAAAATCGAACCGGTATCCACCGACTTGGTATCGATCACGATATCAACCGCCCCGGTTTTCGCCGCTCGGTCGAGCATAATCGTGCCCGTTGTCTTGTTGAAGCGGCTCAACTGCGTCGAATAGCCGAAGTGGCTATACGAGAACCGAGGAAAGGTATGGGCTCCATCGACCACATAGGTTTCCGGCGCCGCCAAGGCGGGCGTGGTGGTGGCTGTTGTCACGACGGTCAGCGCCAGGGCGGCTGAGAGTACGGTCAGTTTCTTCATGGCAATTCTCCAGTGAGGTTGGGAAAGGGGATACATTGGAACGACGCTAGCAAATCCAAAAACGGAACGATCATCGGTCAACGCGGCGCGCTGGCGACTGGGGGATGGCGATCGTCATGCACCCCCTTCGTTCGGTAGAAAGGCATAGGCGTCCATGGCGATGACGTAATCGTCGATGCCGACATGGAAACGGTCGATCCGGGCCGGATTACCGGCAGCGCCAAGCGCCACGTACAGAGGCAGCAGGTGCTCATCGGTCGGGTGCGCCTGGACAGCTCCTGGCGCTTGTCGACGGTAATCCAGCAGAGCCGGGAAATCGCGCGCCGCCAAACGGTCGGCGATCCAGTCCGTGAAGGCGCGCACATAGGCCGGAGTCTGACCGCCGTGGCGCCAGGCGGTCTGGAAATCGCGCAGGTTGTGGGTGAGGTTGCCGGACGCGATCACCAGAATCCCCTGGGCGGCCAGTGGCGCCAGCGCTCGACCGAGTCGCCAGGCGGCTTCCGGGCCACCCCGACTTTGAATCGAAAGCGGGATAACGGGCACGTCGGCGTCGGGAAACATCAGCCGTAATGGAATCCAGGCGCCATGGTCGAGACCTCGTCGCGGATCTGCCTGGACGGGCAGGCCCACGGCTTCAATCGCCGCAACCACCTCCTGGGCGATCTCGCGGCAACCCATGGCTGGATAACGCAGCGCGTAGAGTTCTTCCGGGAAGCCCCAGAAATCGTGGATCGTGTCTGGCCGGTCGGCGAACCCCACGGTCGCCGTGGCGGTATCCCAATGCGCGCTGACGATCACGATTGCGCGCGGGCGCGCCAGGGTACGCGCGACGGCGACGAGCGCCGCACCGGCGGCGCCGGGACGCAGCGCGAAGGTCGGCGCGCCGTGTGGAACGAACAGAGCCGGGTGAGTTGCGGTCATCACGAATTCTCCAAGATCGGATGGCCGCAGTGTAGCCTTCCCGATGAGCGCGAAATAGCTGACAATTCGCAAATCTTTATTGCTAAAACAGCAACAATGGATCGGTTGAAAGCGATATGGCGGCGTGTGGATGGCGAAACAGGACAGTTTCGCTGCCGCCGTCGGGTTGCGGTAACCTTATGTACTGGACGAACCGAGATGCCAAGATGTGAGGGGGTGATGGCGATGATGATGGAGATTCTGGAGCAAACCGACGGGATGCGCCGGTTCGCGGCGCTGGCGCTCAGTCGGATGGCGAGGAACCCCCGATGAGTCGCGCGATTTATTCCACGCTGCTCGCCAACCTGGAAACGGTCATGATTGGCCAGCGCCGACCGATCCGCTGGCTGCTGGCCGCCTTCGCGGCGGGCGGCCACGTCTTGCTGGAAGACCTGCCCGGCACGGGAAAAACCACGCTGGCCAAGGCGTTCGCCGGTTCCCTGACCCTGAACTTCCAGCGCATCCAATTCACACCCGATCTGTTGCCCTCGGATTTGCTGGGCGTGTCCATCTTCGACCCACGGCAGCAGGAATTTCGCCTCCATCGCGGCCCGGTGTTCACCGAAGTGTTGCTGGCCGACGAGATCAACCGCGCGTCGCCGCGCACCCAGGCGGCGCTGCTGGAAGCTATGGGCGAACGGCAAGTCAGTCTGGACGGTCAGCGCCATCCACTGGGCGACTGGTTCTTCGTCATCGCCACCCAGAATCCCATCGAATTCCATGGCACCTACCCGTTGCCGGAGGCGCAGATGGATCGGTTCGCGTTGTGCTTCACCTTGGGCTATCCCGACCTGGCCGGAGAAATGGCCGTGCTAGCGGCCCAGCGCGAGCACCATCCCCTGGACACTCTCGTGCCTTGCGTCGACCGTCTCGCTTTGGAAGATCTGCGGCGGTCCGCCGCCGCCATTCGGATGAGCGACGAGGTGAGCCGTTATCTGGTGGAATTGACCGCCGCCACCCGGACCGCGCCAGGCGTGACGATGGGCGCCAGCCCTCGCGCGTCGCTGGCGTGGATGAGAACGGCGCGGGCGCTGGCCCTGTTCGACGGACTCGATTTCGTCACGCCGGACCACGTCCAGGAATTGGCGGTGGCGGTGCTGGCGCACCGGCTCAAGCTCGACTCTCAGGCGCGGTTCGGCGGCCTGACCGCCGAGGCGGTGGTCGGCGACGTATTGCGGCGGGTAGCGGCGCCGGTGTAGCGCCATGCGCCCGCTGTTTCGCCTCTATCGTGGGGTTCATCGCCTCAGCCATGGTCTGCGGCGTCGGCTGACGCCGCTGGGGGGTTGGCTGCTGGGCGGCTGGGTGGCGACGGGCGCGTTCGGGATCAACACCCGAGTCGGCATGACCTACCAACTGTTCGCCCTGCTGACGACCGTGTTCGGGGTCGCCCTCCTCGCCAGCCGCTTCGGCGGCTGGCCCGTCACTGCCCACCGACAACTGCCGCGCTTCGCCACCGTTGGGCAACCGCTGCGCTATCGCTTGCACCTGCGCAATCATGGCGCCGGGACGCAGCGCGACCTGACCGCTTTCGACGAATTGCGCGAATCTTCGACCTTCTCCACTCCACGCCGACGGTTCCCGACTTACCGCCAGTGGAGCCGGCAAATGGTCCAGGCGCGGGGGGCGAATAGCGAGACGCAACCCTTGCCAACCCTGCCGCCAGGCGCCGTGACCGACGCGGAATTGACCCTGACTCCTTTGCGCCGGGGCTGGCTGGAATTCGCCGCCCTCAATTTTGGCCGTCCCGAACCGCTGGGCCTGCTGCAACGCCGGTTCCGCCAGCCGCTGGCCGACCGTCTGCTGGTGTTGCCGCGTCGCTACCCGGTACCGCCCCTGCATTTTCACGCTGGGCGGCGCTACCAGCGCGGCGGGGTCCATCTGGCGCAGTCAATCGGCGAGGAAGATGAATTCATCGGCCTGCGCGAGTATCGCCCCGGCGATCCGCCGCGTCGCATCCACTGGCGCAGTTTCGCCAAGCGCGGTGAACCCATCGTGAAGGAATTTCAAGATGAATTCTTCGTCCGCCACGGTCTGCTGCTGGATCACTGCGCCGTTGGCGCGGATGAAACCCGGTTTGAAACCGCCGTATCCGCCGCCGCATCCATCGCCGCCGCCGAACGCAGTTCCGAAACCTTGCTGGATCTGCTGTTCGTCGGCGACCGGGCTTACTGCTTCACCGCCGGTCGTGGTCTGGGCCAGACCGAACAATTGCTGGAAATTCTGGCCTGCGTTCAGCCACGGCGGGACCAATCCTTCTCGCGGTTGCTGGCGCTGCTGGCCAGCCATGCGCCGACGCTGAGCGCCTGCGTCTGCATCCTACTGGACTGGGACGCGGAACGGCGACAACTGCTCGATCTATTGCGCGGCCATGGCGTGGCCACCGTGGCGCTGGTCATCGGTCCACCGAGCGCGCCGCCGCCGCCAGGCATCCGGGTCACGACGGCGGAAACCCTGGCGACGGAACTGGCGCGGTTGACAGCATGATCCTGACCCTACCGCCCGGTTTGCTGGCCGCCGCCTTGCTGTTCTGGGGCTGGCGCACCAGTCTGTGGCCGCTCGCCCTGCCGATGGCGCTGATTTTGGAACTGGCGCCGCGCGTTCGTTGGCGCTGGGCGCTGGAGGATCGCGAACTGGCGCGGGTGATCGACCTGTCCACCCTGCTGTGGGTCGGGGCGCTAATCCTGCTGTTCACCCGCTATCTCAATCAACCACCGCTGGCCACCCATCTTTACACCCTGGCCAGTTGGTTACCGTTGCTGCTGTTTCCCCCCCTGGCGATCCAGCGCTACTCCACCACCGGCACGTTCCGGGTCGGGCACTTTTTCCATTCGCTGCGCCGCTCCGGGAGCGCCCTGGCGCGGCAACCGCTGCGGATGGACGCACCCTACTTCGTCGCCGCGCTACTGGCCGCCAGCGTCACCGAACAACCCTATTTACTGCCGGGGGTGGGGCTGTTGTTGCTCTGGGTGCTGGTCGCCACGCGACCCCGGCGCCATCGTTGGCCTCTGACCGCGATGCTGGCCCTCGCCGCCGGCCTTGCCGCGTTCCCGTTAGGCTCTGGCCTGCATCACCTACAGCTCGGCCTGGAAGATCAACTCGCCGAATGGTTCGAAGACTGGTTTATCGAGGCGGACCCTTACCGCAGCCGCACCGCGCTGGGCGAGATCGGCGAACTCAAGCGGTCCGGGCGCGTGGTGCTGCGGCTCAAACCCGCGCCGGGCGACCCAGGACCGTGGCTGTTGCGCGACGCCAGCTACAACAGCTATTTCGACGGCGTGTGGCAGGCCAAAAACACCCGCTTTAACCGCCTCACCCCGACGAACAACGGGCGCGAATGGAACCTGAGCACCGCGCCGCCCGGTACATCCCGTCGCCTGGCCATCACTCTGGAACTGCGACAGGGCACGGGAATGCTACCCTTGCCCGCAAGCGCCTGGCGGCTGGAGCGACTACCGGTCGGCGAGTTGCAACTGAGCAACCTGGGGGCGCTCAAGGCGAGCGACGGTCCCGGCCTGGTGGATTATCAGGTGGTCAGCACGCCAGCAGCCGAGCGGGAGGAGCCGCCCGCCGAACTCGATTTGACCTTGCCGCGCCGTGAGCAGGCGACCTTGCAGCGGTTAGCGGCGGAGTTGGGTCTGACTGGCGCGCTACCCTCGGTGGTTGCCGCCAAGGTGCGGGCGTTTCTACTCGGCCAGTTCCGTTACAGCCTGGACTTGACCGCTCCGGCGACGGGCATGACCGCGCTGGAAACTTTCCTGCTCCAAACGCGGGCCGGACATTGCGAATATTTCGCCAGCGCCGCTGTGTTGCTGCTGCGCGCCGCCGGCGTTCCCGCGCGCTATGCCACCGGCTTCTCGGTCATGGAATACAGTCCGTTGGAACGGGCCTACGTCGCCCGTCATCGCCACGCCCATGCCTGGGCGCTGGTCTGGCTGGATGGACACTGGCGGGATTTCGATGTCACGCCGCCGGACTGGACCGGCTTTGAAGAAGCGCAAACGCCGTGGTGGCAACCCATCGGGGATCTCTGGGCGTGGACAAATTATCAATTCAGTCGCTGGCGCTGGCGCGAGGCGACGGCGGCTGAGCGTGATGATCGCTGGCTGTGGGGACTGGCGGGATTGTTGACCATCCTATTGTTCTGGCGCCTGCTGCGCCGCCAACGGGTCCATCGGGCCCCGGCGCGGAACGAACCGGCGGCGACCATCCACCCCGGCGCGGAATCGCCGTTTTACCAGGTCATCGCCACCCTGAGCGCCCGCGCTGGCGCCCGTCCGCCGGGCGAAGCTCTGGAAGCGTGGCTGCGCCGGATCGGCGCCTGGAACACGCCGGGCCTGGTGGAAATGGCGCGCTGGCATCAGCGCTGGCGCTTCGATCCCACTGGGTTATCCGAGGACGAGCGCGGCCGTCTGACGGAAACCGTGGCGGCATGGCGGCGACAAAATCCCGCGAATGACCCACGATGATGCCAAAGCGCATCCCGGTCCCGCCCAACCCACGCCACCTGGTCACCGTTCCCTGGTCCCATGGGTCAACGCCTGGGATCGAAGGTCGCTTCGCTTGTATTCGGGCGGAACCAGCGTTACGGGTTCGAAAGCGACCATGTGCTCGGAGCATGAATGCAAATGGAATAATAGGGTTATACAATCGGCAATATTTGAATAATCAATTAGATTATTCTGGCCATCGTGCCTAGACTCCGTTCCATCGAATTTCACCAAGCCGTTCCACCCACTACCCGGAGAACATGAAATGTCCGTGATCAACAGCGAGATCAAACCCTTCAAGGCCCAGGCTTACCTTAACGGCAAGTTCGTCGAGGTCACTGACGCCAGCGTGAAAGGCAAGTGGTCCATATTCTTCTTCTACCCGGCTGACTTCACCTTCGTTTGCCCGACCGAGCTGGGCGACATGGCCGATCTGTACCCCGAGTTCCAGAAGCTGGGCGTCGAGGTCTACTCGGTCTCGACCGACACCCACTTCGTCCACAAGGCTTGGGCCGATGCATCGGAGACGATCAAGAAGATTCAGTATCCGATGATCGGCGATCCGACCGGCGCCATTACCCGCGGATTCGACGTGATGATCGAGGAAGAAGGTCTGGCGCTGCGCGGCACCTTCGTGGTCAACCCGGAAGGCGTGATCAAGGTGGCCGAGATCCACGATCTGGGCATCGGCCGCGACGCTTCCGAGCTGCTGCGCAAGGTCAAGGCGGCCCAGTACGTCGCTTCCCACCCCGGCGAGGTCTGCCCGGCCAAGTGGAAGGAAGGCGAAGCCACCCTCAAGCCTTCGTTGGATCTGGTCGGCAAGATCTAAGCCACCGAACCTCACCGGGCGCTGGTCGCCCGGGTTGCTGACGCCACAGCCGGCTTCGCGCCGGCTGTTTTTTGTGCGCGCCGCGTTGACGCGGACACCCACCCTTTGTTGATTGGAAGGAATCGCCATGCTCGACGCCAACATCAAAACCCAACTGAAGGCCTATCTGGAAAAGGTCTCGCAGCCCATCGAAATCGTCGCTTCGCTGGACGATAGCGACAAATCGCGGGAAATGCGGGAACTGCTCAACGACATCACCGGCCTGACCGACCAGATTACCCTGACCGAAGTCCGCGACGACGCCGAACGCAAGCCCTCGTTCTTGCTCAACCGCAAAGGCGCCAACCTGGGCGTGCGCTTTGCCGGCCTGCCCATGGGCCACGAATTCACCTCGCTGATTCTCGCGCTGTTGCAAGTGGGGGGTCATCCGCCCAAGGTCGAAGCCGAGGTCATCGAGCAGATTCGCAACCTCGAAGGCGAATTTCACTTCGAGACTTACGTTTCGCTGTCCTGCCACAACTGCCCGGACGTGGTGCAGGCGCTCAACCTGATGGCGGTGATCAACCCCAGCATCCGCCACACCATGATCGACGGCGCGCTGTTCCAGCAGGAAGTCGACGAGCGCAAGGTCATGGCGGTGCCGATGGTTTTCCTCAACGGCCAACTTTTTGGCCAGGGGCGCATGGAACTGGGCGAAATCCTGACGAAGATCGACACCGGCGCGGCGGCCCGCGATGCGCGGAAGCTGTCCGCCAAGGCGCCTTTCGATGTGCTCATCGTCGGTGGTGGACCGGCGGGCGCGGCGGCGGCGATCTACGCCGCGCGCAAGGGCATCCGCACCGGCATCGTCGCCGAACGGTTCGGCGGCCAGGTCATGGACACGCTCGGCATCGAAAACTTCATTTCGGTGAAGGAGACCGAGGGCCCCAAACTGGTGATGGCGCTGGAGGAGCACGTCAAGCAGTACGAGGTCGACATCATGAACCATCAGCGCGTCGCGAAGGTGGCGCCGGGCGATCTAGCCGAAGTGCAACTTGAGAATGGCGGGGTGCTGAAGGCCAAGACGGTAATCCTCGCTACCGGCGCCCGTTGGCGCACCATGAACGTGCCTGGCGAAAAGGAATTGATGGCCAAGGGCGTGGCGTTCTGCCCGCACTGCGACGGCCCGTTGTTCAAGGGCAAGCGCGTGGCGGTGATCGGCGGTGGCAACTCGGGTGTCGAAGCCGCCATCGACCTGGCCGGCATCGTCTCCCATGTCACGCTGCTGGAGTTCGCCGACGATCTGCGCGCCGATGCGGTGCTGCAAAAGAAGCTCTACAGCCTGCCCAACGTCAAGGTGATCAAGAGCGCGCAGACCACGGAAGTGACCGGCAAGAATCAAGTCAACGGCTTGATGTACCAGGATCGGCCATCGGGCGAGACGCATTGGGTCGAACTCGAAGGCATCTTCGTGCAAATCGGCCTGCTGCCGAACACCGACTTTCTGAGGGGCACGGTCGAGCTGACCCGGTTTGGCGAAGTCATCGTCGATAACAAAGGTCAGACCTCGGTTCCCGGAGTGTTCGCGGCCGGCGATTGCACGACGGTGCCATACAAGCAGATCGTCATCGCCATGGGAGAAGGGGCGAAGGCCTCGCTGTCGGCCTTCGATCACCTGATTCGCACGTCGGTGCCGGCCTAATACGACCGCGTTTCATGGAAGAAAGCGGCGCTGCCGTGGCTGTGCTTGCGCGGGATTTCGGTTGCAGCACTAGCGACCCTTGTTCAACACCGCCGCGCCGCCCAGTTCGCCCAGCGTCGCTTTTTCCAAATCCGTCCACAGGGTGCCTGGCCCGGCGTGCAGGATGTTGACCCGCACATCCTGATTCAGATTGTTGGCGAACTCCCACAAGGTCAATGCCGCCGGATCGCCGAACGCCGCTGTCCTGAGTTCGAAACCCTTGGCCTTTTCCCCTTCCACCAGCGTCACGGTATTGGCCTGCGCCTGGCCGAGCGTGCGGGTCTTGTCGGCGCGGACCAGCGCGGTCTGCCTCTCGATCTCAGCGGCCTGCCGCTGGGCCTCGGCCCGGAGTTGGGCCACCTGTTTTTCCTGATCGGCCAGGATTTCCGCCTTGAGCTTTTCGGTTTCCTGAGCCACCTGTTGGCGGCGCTGTTCGACCAGGCCCAACTCGGTGTTGAGTTCCGCCTGCTTGCGGGCGGTGTTCTGCTTCTCCTTGTTGGTCAAATCCTGCTCGACCGCGATGCTGGCTTGCTGGATCGGGTCGAGAATCTGCATGGGCACGTTGACATGCCGGATCAGGGCATCGTGGACGATGATGCGCTTTTCCTCGATGGTTCGGGCCAAGGTTTCGGTCAGATCGTTCTGAAACTTCTCCCGCCCTTCGCCAACGATGAAGTCCTTGGCCCGATACGCCGAGCCCTTCAGCCGCGACACCGAGAGAATCTGCGGCATGATGATCTTGTCCACCACCGCCGGCAGATCGCCGTAGCTCTGGTAAATCCAGGCGATGTGCTGCGGCAGGAATTCGAACTCCACCGTCATGTCCAGGCTAATCTCGAAGCCGTCGCGGGACGGAAATCCGACGAACTGGTTCAGACTCAGCACGTTGCTGTAATCGGGCGGGGTCGGGGTCGGTGGGGCCTGGGGAACCGGCGCGGCCGGTTTGGCGGGCGCCAGGGTTTTGGACGGCGCGGCTTTTCGCGCCATCAGGCTGCTCTCCGCCCGAGATTTGTCCGCCACCGGCTCCTGCGCCCGTTGCTGGGTCAGATAGTCCAGCCGTTTTTCCTGTTGTTCGGCCAGCGCCCGCTTCTGCAAACCCTCCATCGCCATATTTTGCGAGGCCATCTTGGCTTTGGTCACCACTTCCCCACCGGATTTACCCAGCAGCGAAACTTGGTTGACGCCAATTTCCAGCAGATCGACCTGTAGCGCCTTGGGATTCACGTAATACAGGCCGGGTTGCAGGATGTCTCGCCGCACGCCCTTTTCACCAGGACCGGCAAAGGCATCGGGAGTGGTCTGCTTGCCGGACAGGCTGGTGACCACACCGACATAACCGACCGGGACGCTGATGGCATCGACGGTATCGATCTGATAACCGTAGGGATTCAGCCGGTACTTGCCAGGCCCGAGCACCTGACGCCAGATCCCTTTCTGGCCCGGCTCGGCTAGAAACTCGCCCGGCGGTAGCTCGGCCCCGACCTTGGAGGTGACCACGCCCACCTTGCCGGCCGGAATGACGACGATGGGCTTGATCTGGTAATCGTACAGCCAGGGATTGAGAAAATGCCGGCCCTCGCCGAGCACCTGTTCCTGAATGCCCTTCTGGTCCGGTTGGGCGAGAATCTGCCCCGGTGGCAGGGCGTCGCCGCTCTTGGCGGTCACAATCGCCATGTAGCCTGGCTCCACGTAGAACCGGCAGAACCCCCATTGCCAGGCGAACCAGCCTCCCGCGACCAACGCAACCACCCCGACGATGCGCCGCGACGGGTTCATGGCTTGGTCTCCTTCGGCAGATAGGATTGGAACAGTCCGCCAAGGCTATCCGCGGTATCGCTGCCCAGCAACGAAACGATACGGGGACCGAGTTTCTGATAGAAGGCGTAGCGCGCCAAGTTCATCCCGGTTTTGAAAGCGCGCACCTGCGCGGCGATAACGTCGGCCTGGGCTTTGTTGTGCAGCGCGATCACGTCGCGCTCGGCTTCCGCCCTGGACAGAATGGCCGCCGCTTGAGCGGTGGCGGCCTCGTTTTCCAGCCGGGCCACCGCCAGTTCCCGATTGGCGGCGGTCACCTGCACCGCCAACTCCTGTTCCGCCCGAATCACCGCCTGGATGCGACTGGTTTCCGCCGCCACCTTTTCCTGATTCTGTTGCGCCAGCATTTCCTGCCGGGTCAGTTCAGCCAGCGAGCGGGCCTGTTCGATCTGCTGCTCGAACTTACGGGCATTTTGCACGCTCACCTCACGGTCGCGGATGATGCTGGCGATGGCATCCGGGGCGCCGATATTGCGAATCAGCACGGATTTGATCGCCACGCCCCAGGCGGATGCGTTTTGGCGCAGGTGTTGCTCCAGGTTGTCCTGAAATTTCTGCCGGGTTTCGCCGACGATGAAGTTGATCGCCGGATGCTTGCTACCCTCGATCCGGCTGAAACCCCGGGCGCGTGGCAAGATCAGCTTTCTGAGCACGTCCTCCATGTCACCCACCTGATGGGCGATCAGCGCCGCTCGGTCGCGCTCGATGCCAAACTCGATGGTGCCCTCGACATCCACGTTGAACCCGTCCAGGGTCAGAAAGCTGATGGCGTCCTCGCCGCCCAGGACGAAGCGCTGGCTCTGCAAGGTCACCTCGACCACGTTGTAGCGGTAGGGATTGAGGTAGTAAGTGCCGGGATCGAGCACTCGCGGCACCACGCCCTTCAGCCCATCGCCCACCAGATAGGTGTTGCGGGCCTCCGCCGGCAGGTCGTTGCTCAGCACGTCCTGGCCGACCAGCGAAGTGACCACCCCCACCGCGCCGGGACGAATGGACAACGCGTCGAACAACTCGACGCCGCAGGCGTAGGGATTGATGCGGTACTTGCCTGGCCGCAGCACGGTGGCAAGGAGGCCTTTTTCGTCGTTCGGCCCGGCTTTGCTACAATCCCCCTCGGCCAGAATCTGGCCAGGAGGGGGTTCCTTGCCGTAGAGGCGGGTCAGCACACCCAGCTTGCCGGCGGGAATGTCGGTGATCTTGGCGATCCGCCAACCCCAAGTGTAGGGATCGCGGAAATAGCGCCCTTCCGGCAGCACTTCGAACTGGATGCCCTTCTGTCCAGGCTCCAGGGCGATGATGCCGCCGGGCGGCAAATCATCGCCGGTCTTGCGAATCAGGACGGCGATTTCGCCAAAACCCGGTTCGATGCGGCAGAAAAACCAGATGAAGACCCCCAGGCCCAGCAGCAGGCCGATGCCAAGCGCAACAGCGCCGAGCCGCCCCAGTTGGGCCGGCAACGGGATTTTCGGAATTCGCCGTCCGGTCGATCCAGAATTGGGATTGGTTGCGTTCATGGCGTGTTCCTCGGATTCGGACTATTCGACACCCAGCCCGCTGAACGGCAGATAATCCACGGCATCGCCCGGCGCGACCCCGGCGCAATCTTCCAGCAGTTCCACCAACCCATCGGCCCAAGACAGCGACGACAACGCCCCGGAACTGTTGATGTGGTAGATACAGGCCAGCAGTCCTCTCTCGGCGTCGGGCTGCAACCGCGCCCGCAGCCACTCGCGCCGGCCCGGTTTGCGGCGAAAGGCGAAATCCGCCGTCACCCGCAGTCGCAAGGGTTCGGTCGGTTCCATCCCCATCAATTTCAGCAGCAACGGCCGGGCAAACAGCAGAAAGGATACCATCACCGACACTGGATTGCCCGGCAAGCCAAGCACCACGCAATCCTGAATCCGCCCAAAAGTCACCGGCTTGCCCGGCTTGACCGCCAGCCGCCAGAACTCGATCCGCCCCAGTTCGGCAATCACGTCCTTGATCAAATCCGCCGTCCCCACCGACACCCCACCCGAGGTCAGCAGCACGTCATGATTCGCCGCCGCTTCCCGCAACACGGGCAACACCACCGCCCGGTCGTCGCGCAGAATCCCCAGGTCGGTCACCACGCAGCCCAGTCGTTGCAGCAATCCAATGAGGATGTAGCGGTTGGTTTCGTAAATCGCCCCCGGTGGCAATTCCGCGCCCGGCTCGTACAGTTCATCTCCCGTGGAAGCCACCGCCACTCGCGGCCGGCGCGTGACCTCCAGCGCGGCGATGCCCTGCCCCGCCGCCAGCGCCACGTCCTGCGGGCGCAACCGCCCGCCGCGCGGCAATAATGGGGTTCCGATTTGCACATCCTCGCCTCGCCGGCGAATGTTCTCGCCCGGCTTGAGCCGCGCGGCCACCTTGGGTTCGATCTCGATCCAACGCGCGTCCGGCGCGATGAGACATTGCTCCTGCATGATGACCGCGTCCGGCCCCTCCGGCGTCATGGCGCCCGTGGTAATTCGCACCGCCGCGCCGCGCGGAACCGTACCGCGATACGGATGCCCCGCCAGCGCCTGACCGACCACCGGCAACCGTGTCGGCTCGGTTGGATGCAAATCGGCGCGATACAAGGCAAAGCCATCCATCGCTGAATTGTCGTGGGGCGGGACTTCGGTTCGGGCCAACGCGGCGGCGGCCAACACCCGACCGCGGGCCGCAAGCAACGGCACGGTCTCGACCGCGCGGATCGGCTGAATGGAAGCGAGGGCGACGGCGACGGCTTCGGTGAGCGTCAGCAGGCGATCTTCAGCATGGCGGTGATCGGACATGGCGAGCGTCACAGGTTCACAAGGTCGTTTTAGCGGCGCGCACGAAACGAACGACGAATTCGGCGATGCCGTCCACGTCGTTCAGGGGCAGCGTCGGCAGGTCGGGCCGAGCATAGTGCGCCGGATCGAGTAGCGGATCGCTGGCGATAGCCACGATGGTGGGATCATTGGGGAAGCGCGGCGGCTTGTCCCCAGCGAGCGGTCGCCAGATTTCCAGCTTGGGGTAAGCGCCCGTTTTCCAGCCTTCCACCAGCACGAGATCCACCGGTTGCAGGTAACTCAACAGGTCGGTCAAGGCCGGTTCCGGTTCGTCGCGCAGTTCGTGCAGCAACGCCCAGCGCCGGCCCGTGGCCAGAATCACCTCGCGGGCGCCGGCCTCGCGATGGCGCCAGGTATCCTTACCTGGCGTATCCAGATCCATGTCATGGTGCGCGTGCTTGAGCGTGGACACGGTCAGCCTCCGTGCCCGCAGCCGGGGGATCAAGGCGGCGATCAGGGTGGTCTTGCCGCAGCCGCTCCAGCCGCTGACGCCGAGAACCTTCACCTTGGCGGACTCGCGCCCAGCCCCTCGATGCCGCTGATCTCGGCGCGGCTCGTCAGCCGCGACAGATACCGACTGATGGCTTGTCGCTCGCCCTGTTCGCGCAGATGGTCGGCGATCCGGTCGCGAACCTGGTCGTAGTCCAATGGTTGGCCTTCGGTTTTATGGTGCAACTGAATCACATGAAAACCAAAGCGGCTTTCCACCGGCTGACGGGAAATCTCGCCTTCCCGCATGGCGAACAGCGCCTGCTCGAATTCCGGCACGGTCTGGGCCAGACCGATCTGGCCGAGGCTGCCGCCGGCCTGCTTGGACGGACAATCCGACAGTTGCGCGGCCAGGTCGGCGAAATTCGCGCCCCGCGCCTCCAGTTGCGCGATGGCGCTCTCGGCGCGGGCGCGGGCGGCGGCGCGGGCCTGAACATCACCCGGCGGCGCGGCGCACAGGATGTGCGAGACTTCGAACCCATCGCCGCCACGGAACCGCTGGCGATGCGCCGCGAAGAATTGCCGACAGCTTTCCTCGTCCGGTTCCGGGGTCCGAATCTCGCGTTCGATCAGCGCCTCGATGCGGGCGTCCTCGTCGGCGCCGGGAATGCCCAGCCGGGCCGCTTCCTGCGTCAGCAGCTCCTTGGCAAGCAGCGCCAGCCGCGCCGCATACTCGGCGAGTTCCCGCGACGGCGCCGGGTGATGCGTCATCTCGGCGTGAATGGCGGCGTCGCTGATCTCAACGCCGTTGACAGTGATAGGCATAATTGAGGTTATCCAAATGAATCCATGGGATGGAACATGCCCGCGTCAGCCCGCGGCTTCTGGCGGCGCGCGTTTGAGGAAAGCCGCTCGCTCGGCGGCGGTGGGAATATGCGCCGCCAATTGTCGATATAACTCCTGGGGCGTCCGCGCCTGGACGGCGACCTGCTTGACCAGCACCTTGGCGATGGGGCCCAGGTAAACCGCCAGGTCCCGTCGGGCGGCTTCCAACACCGCCTGCTCGAACGATCCCAGCGATCCGCTCATTTGACTGCTGATCACCGAGGCGTTGGTCGACGTGCCCAAGCCGGTCATGGTGCCGCCCAGCACCGCCCGCATCCGCCGCTCGAAAAGCAGGCGGTCCTGATCGCCAGGGATCGCCGTCATCAGGTGCTGGACCAATTCCACCGGACTACTGACCTGGAGCGCGGTCCGGCGCACCAGCACCCTCGCCACCGGCCCCAGGATTCCGACCAGCCATCGTTCGGCCTGCGTCAGCAGAGCGGGGTCCCAACCCGGCGGCGTATTGGCGGGCGGCGGCGCGGGCGCCTGGACCGGTTCCGTCCGAATCACGGTCGCGCCCTCGGCATCCGCCTTGCGCTCCACCAGTTTCAGCCCCTCCAGCGCCGCGATGAACGCGCCGGCGTCCTGAAACCGGTCGCCCGGCGCCTTGGCCAGCGCTCGTTCCAGCACGGCGTCCAGTTCCAACGGCAACTGGGGATTCAACGCCGTGGCCCGGCGCGGTGGTTCGTTCAAGATTTGATACATCAATTCGCTGGCGCCACGGCCATCGAACGGCCGCACACCGGTCAACAGTTCGAACAGCACCACGGCGGCGGCGTACAGATCGGTGCGCCGATCGGTTTCCTCGCCCCGAAACTGCTCGGGCGCCATGTAACCGGGGGTGCCCATCACCGTCCCGTTTTGCGTCAGACCAACGCCCGCTTCCAACCGGGCGATGCCAAAATCGGTCACCTTCACTTGACCATCCGCCAACAGGATGACGTTGCCGGGCTTGATGTCGCGATGCACCACGCCGGAGGCGTGGGCATGGCCGAGCGCTCGCAGCACCTGAAGAATCACCGCCACGGCGTTGACCAGCGGCATCGGCTTGCGCTCCTTCAGGTAGTCGCGCAACTCCCGCCCCTGCACGTATTCCATGACAATGTAGGGCGCGTTCCCTTCCTCGCCGTACTCGAACACCGTGACGATGTTGGGATGCAAACAACGGCCGGCGGCCCGCACCTCGCGCTGGAATCGCGCCAGCCAGTCGGCGCCTTCCTCGCCCTGCAACAGGCGGCGGTGGACGGTCTTGATCGCAACCGGACGATCAATGGCTGTATCGTGGCCCAGATAGACCACACCCATGGCGCCGCGGCCCAGCAGACCGGTCACGCGGTAACGGCCGATCCGTGGCGGCAGCGTGACGCTAATCTCGCTGCTGGTGTTCATCCCGCTTCACTCGCCCAGCATTTTCATGGCGTTTTCCAGGCTAAGCCGCATCCGGCTGAACGATTGCGACAGCGAGGCGATTTCGTCCGTGCCCGGCTTGACGTATTCCGGCACGTCCGGCTTGCCCATGCTCACTTCGTTGGCAATATCGGCCATCCGCGTCACTGGCCGGATCACCACGAAATGCAGCAGGATATTGAGCAGCGCCAGCAGCAGCACGAAAACGCCACCCAGCAGGATCAAGAACGTGGTAAAGGTCTGCCGCGCCCGGTCCAGGGGCACCGACATCGGCACCGTGACCACCTGCGCGCCCACGATCTCCTTGAGCTTCCAGCCAAAGCCGTTGCTGACCCCGTAGATATCGGTCATGGTCTTGGGCGCGTCCTCCACCTTGCCGTGGCACGTCAGGCAACCCTCGTCGTAGATGCCCAATGGTCGCGCCAGATTGAGCATCGGCCCGGTGGGCGTATCCCGCTCGATGATGAGTTCCTTGCGCTCCGGATTATCGCGAAACTCCCGGATGATGTCCCTTTCCCAGTCGCTGGCCCGGTCGTTGGGATTGGTGGGGTTGAGCGCCGCTTCCTTGTAGCTGTACTCGGGAAACTTGCTACGCAGCGCCTTGAAGCTCTGCCCCGCCGCGTAGGCCGAGACCGTTTGCGGTAAGAATTGCCGCTTCATCTGCAAGGTCAGCATCGGCTTGACCTGCTCGGCGGTATAGGCGCGGGCGCCCAGCGCGCTCTCGATCATGATGCGCGCGTTCTGAACCACTTCCTCGCGTGCGTTGCTCTTCAGGATGCGGTCGGACAGGTACGCCGCCAGCGCCAGGCCGATCGCAAAAGCCAGCAGCAGCACCAGATTGAATTTCATGCGCAGACCCATGGACGGACTCCTCGGACCTCGGTGGGCGACGAACGGGATCAACCCGCCGGCCGGCTGGCGCCGGACGGCGACTGACACTGATGGTTCAGGGCGTCGAGCGCCTTGTTAAAACCGGCCAGGCTGAACGGGACCGCGAACGACCCGGTCGCCGGCCAGGTCGGCCAGAATCGCAGATACACCACGGCCTGGCGACCGGTTCGCAACTGGCGGACCAAATCCGGCACGTCCTGATCGAACACCAGAACCATCTTGTTATGGACGATCTGAAGGGAGCGAATCGGTGGATTCTTGTCGATCACCAGTTGCAGATCGACGAACGAGGGGTCCAGTTCCGATTCGGTGATCACCAGCAGGCCAGCGCCGTTGAAGACCAGGGAAACCGGCGTCGTGTCGTAGCCGTCGGGGGTGGATTGCGGGTCGCTGCTGATCAGGCAGCGCGGCTGACGAGTCAGGGGATCGGGTTTCAGCGCCGCGGTCCAGGCCGCCTGCGCCGGCCCAGTGACCCATAACCCACCGCATACTCCCAGCGCGGCCAGCCAGCGCCGCGTCCGACCGCTGGCTGATCCGATGATGCGCCATGGCTGAATTCGCACGTCTTTCACCTCCTGAATGCGCCGCAATGGAGCCAGATTCGGCGCGAGATTGCAAAGGCCGTTCGTCCTTTCCGATTGGACCGCGCGGATTCGGGTATAGTTGAGGTTTCGATCCCCCGCGCGGAGTGCGCTATGAATTTAGCTGACCACCCCAGCGACGACCCGCATGACGCCCACCATGGCGTTGTTTTCGCTCGCATCGACTACACCCTTCATCGCCTCGCGCTGCGCCCGCCGAACGGAGGCGACCCACCGACGCTGGTGGACGCTGCCGGCACGGTCGTCAACCCCTGGGAAGTGGAGCTGCTGCGCTGGCCGCCCGAAGCCGAAACCCTGTTGCGGCGCGGCGGCTATCTTCCCAACCAGTCGGCGGAGATGGAACTGTGGTGCAATTGCGCCGATTGAAGGGCGAGCGATGAATTTCGCACCGACAAGCTAGGAAATTATTGGCTATTTTCCTGTTAACCGCCACCCCGAAACGAGAATTTCCCCCATGGACCTTCTCTCCAGCCTGTTTTCGTTCTTCGTGCATCTCGACCGCCACCTCGCCGAACTGGCCGGCCAGTATGGCGGCTGGCTCTATGGCATCCTGTTTCTGATCATCTTCTGCGAGACCGGGTTGGTGGTCACCCCGTTCCTGCCCGGCGATTCGCTGCTGTTCGCGGCGGGCGCGCTGGCCGCCATGGGTTCAATGAACATTCACGCCTTGTTCCTGTTGCTGGCGTTCGCCGCCATCGCCGGCAATACGGTCAACTATTCGGTTGGCCGCTACTTGGGCGAAAAGGCGTTCAGTCCCAACGCGCGCGTGCTGAAACAGGAATATCTGGATCGCACCCACCGTTTTTTCGAGCGCCATGGCGGCAAGACGATCATCATTACCCGGTTCGTGCCCATCGTGCGCACCTTCGCGCCCTTCGTGGCCGGGGCTGGCGGCATGAGCTACGGCCGGTTTCAGATCTATAACATGGTCGGCGGCGGCGTTTGGACCGCCTCGTTCCTGTATGGCGGTTATTTCTTCGGCAACCTACCGTTCGTCAAGCAAAATTTTAGCCTGGTGATCCTGGCTATCATCGTGCTGTCGCTGATGCCGGGGGTGGTGGAGTACTGGCGGCATCGACGCGCGGTGGCCAAAGCCGGTTAGACGTGTAGTATGCAAGCCAACCGACCGGGTTATAATCTCAAAACCCAGCGGGATACTTACATCAAAACCAACTCACCCACCCCACACGCCAACGGAACCAAGCCAATGAGCCAAACCTGCCGCATCGAACTGGACGGTCAGTTCTACGACTTCCCAACCGTCGAGGGAACCGAAAACGAACTGGCGGTTGACATCAGCACGCTACGCGACCGAACCGGCTACATCACTCTAGACGACGGATATGGCAACACCGGCTCCTGCACGTCCGCCATCACCTACATCGACGGTGACAAGGGCATCCTGCGTTATCGCGGCATCCCCATCGAACAACTGGCCGAAAAAAGCACCTTTGTGGAAACCGCCTGGCTGCTGATTTGGGGCCGGCTTCCCACCCAAACCGAGCTGGACCATTTCAGCGCCCTGCTGACCCAGCACGAGATGATGCACGAGAGCCTGCGCAACCATTTCCAGGGTTTTCCGCCCAACGCTCCGCCAATGGCGATTCTGTCGGCCATGATCAACGCCGTCAGTTGTTATGAGCCGGAAATGATGCAGATCGAGGATGAACACACCTTGGAAAGCGCCGCGGCCCGGTTGATTTCCAAGGTACGCACCATCGCCGCCGCCAGTTACAAGATGTCAGTCGGTCAGCCGATGGATTATCCGCATCCCGAATATCACTACTGCGAGAACTTCCTGCACATGATGTTCTCGATCCCCTATCGGGAATATGTGCCGACGCCGGAGGTCGCCCGCGCGCTGAACCTGTTCCTGATCCTGCATGCGGATCACGAGCAGAACTGTTCGACCAGCACGGTGCGGATGGTCGCCTCCAGCCAGGCCAACATGTTCGCCAGTTGCGCGGCGGGCGTCTGCGCGCTATGGGGACCGCTGCACGGCGGTGCCAACGTCGCGGTGATCGAGATGTTGGAGTTCATCCGTCAGTCCGGCATGAACGTGGCCGATTACGTTAGCCGAGTCAAGGCGAAGGATACCAGGCTGCGGTTGATGGGTTTTGGCCACCGGGTGTACAAGAACTTCGACCCGCGTTCCAAGCTTCTCAAGGCGGCGGCTGACGACGTGTTGGCGCAAATGAGCGCCGACGACCCTCTGCTGGACATCGCCCGCGAATTGGAGGGAGTGGCGCTGAGCGACGAATACTTCATCGAGCGCAAGTTGTATCCGAACGTGGATTTCTACAGTGGCATCATCCTGCGCGCGATGGGCATTCCGGTGAGCATGTTTACCGTCATGTTCGCCATGGGCCGTTTGCCGGGCTGGATCGCCAACTGGAAGGAAATTCACGACAACTCCAAGTCGCGCATTTACCGGCCGCGGCAAATTTACACCGGCAAGACCATTCAAGATTACGTCCCGATTAGCCAGCGCTGAAAGACCATGCGCCCTCTCTCCCGCGCGGGAGAGAGGCGGAAGCGTGCCATGGTCTCGCCAAAGACGTTCGGAACGTCTGGTTCACGCCCCGAACCGTCCTCCCTCGACTTCTCGCGCCCGGCCCAGCGCAACCAAGGTTTCCAGCAGCGCGGTCAGAGACTTGGCTTTCGCGCCCCGGAAGCGGGCGGCGAGGGCGGCCACGGTCAGCGGTTCGCCAGCCTCGGCGAGGAGTTCGGTGACGGCGCGGGCCTGTTCGGCGAGCGTTTTCGGCCAGGGACGCGGGGCCAACGTCGCGCGCATTTCGGCGGTGACGGTGGCGTCCAGTTCGGTTTGCATCGCCGGAGTTCGTTCGCCGGGCGCCTGAAACGCGGGGCGCAGCCAGCGAATTAGTCCCTGCCGTTCCTCGGCGGCGCGTTCGGCGTTCAACGCTACCAACCGTTCCAGCAAAACCGCGTCGCTCGCGTCCGCCGCGCTTAAATCAGCCCAGCCGTAAGCGTCCAATACCGCCCGGTCGATGGCGTCGTGCAGTTCCCGCAGCACCGCCACCAAACCCCGCTCGTGAATCGCCCGTTCCACCGGCGTCAATGTTTCACCCGCGCGCAGTTTCGCGAGCACGTTGTAGAGACCGGTCAGGGTCAGATCGGGATGCAGCGCTTGACGCTGCTTGCGGTGCGTGTCCAGTCGTTCGCCCAGATCGCGGAGTTCAGCCTGTTGCGCGGCGCTGGCAACAGGGAATGGGAAAGGCTCGAAGCAGCGGGTTTTGTTGTAGCGCGGGTCATTGCCGACGCCCAGCCGACCACCAGCGGCCAGCGCCCAAGTCACATGCACCCGCGAGGACAATACCGCCAGATGCCAGGCGTCGGCACTGGCGATGGCGACCAGCATATTGTCGGGCAGGATCACAGCATCCAGGAATTGAAAAAATCGATGCTTAGCGGTTTCGACAGTGGCGATATAGCGGGATAGGCCGCTCAGAGCTTCGCGCAATTGCTGGCGCGGTTTGCCGTGCAGCCACCACAAACGCGCGTAACCTTCACCGTCCTTGCTGTGATTCTTGGCGTCCCGTTCCGGCTTCACCCGCTCGGCCACCCACTGATAAACCTCTGGGAAGCGGTCGCGCACCTGCTCGGCGCTCAACCCGAATAGATCAATGACCAGCACGTTGCGCGGCGTGGCGGTCAAATCCTTGCCGTTGCGGTACGGACGAATGTACCGCTCCAGGCCGGAAATCCGCCCCAGCCCCAGCGCGGCGGCCTGTTCCGGGGTGACGATGAAGCCTGCGCCGTGCAATTTCACGCCGGGACAACTCAGATTGTCATTAGCCCGCAACGGCATCGCGTCGGCCACGTTCGCGCCGATGGTCAAATCCGCGTTGACTTGCCCGCGTCGCTCGCTGAATTGCACCTTGACGGCATCGCCGTCCGCGCCGCCCTCGTCGATCACCGTCCACAGCCGGCCCGGCGTTTCTCCGCCCACGCCCACGCTCATTGCGATCCGCACCGCCGCGCCGTCGCTGGCATCCACCCATGGGTGGTCAGGGATAGCGAAGGCAAGCGACAGTCCTCCGCCCAAATGCCTCGCCACCACCCGCCGATTGAACGTCTGCCGCAGGCTGTTGGTGGTGATGAAACCGAACCGTCGCAGCTCGCCGCGCCGGACCCGCGTCGCTGCCTGATGCCACCAGTACATCACGAAATCCGCCGACTCCGGCACCTCCGGCCACACCGCCCGCACCGCTTCGGCGTAACCCGTACCGAGTACGTCGCGCAGATATTTCGCGCCGATGAACGGTGGATTGCCGACCACGAAATCCGCCGCTGGCCAACTCGCGGGCCGGGGATTGACGTACCGCTCCACCGGCACGCGGGCGGTTTCGTCCGGCACCGATTCGCCGGTGGCGGGATGAATGCGATAGGTCCGCCCGTCCCAACGGGTTAGCGGCTGGCCACCGTCATCGCGCGTCGGTTCTGCCCCGTCGTGGGCCAGCACTGCATCGCGGCATTCGATGTTGCCGAAATCCCGCAGCACCGGCGGCGGCGGCAACACCTGGCCGCGCGTGCGAAAATGCCATTGCAAATAGCCGATCCACAACACCAGTTCGGCGATGGCGGCGGCGCGCGGATTTACCTCCAGCCCCAGCAATTGGTGCGGGTCCACCGCGACCCCGGCCAATTCCAGCAAGCCCTGGCTGTCGCCCAATTCCTCCAACTGGTTCAACACCTCGCCCTCCAGCCGCTTGAGGTGTTCCAGGGTGACGTAGAGGAAATTGCCGGAACCGCAGGCCGGATCGAGCACCCGCACCGCGCACAGCCGGCGATGAAACTCTCGCACTTCGGCGCGCGCGGCGTT
This sequence comes from Candidatus Contendibacter sp., assembly GCA_031732755.1. Taxonomy (GTDB): domain Bacteria; phylum Pseudomonadota; class Gammaproteobacteria; order Competibacterales; family Competibacteraceae; genus Contendibacter. Next base: position 405 of record JAVMKI010000062.1, on the reverse strand, counting down.
CGACTTGCCCTCGGCGGCGAGCAGCAGCGCGGCGGTGCGCGCGTCGTCCCAATCCGCCCGCAGCGGCTCGATCACCGTCGGCAACACCAGACGCTCCACGTAGGCGCGCGGCGTGTAATGCGCGCCCAATCGGCTCCGCTCGGTCGGACTCAACGCCCGTTCCAGCAAGGTGCCGAAAATCGCCGGCTCCACTTCGCGCCAGTCGGCGCGGGCCGCTTCGCGCAGCAACTCGATTTGCGCCCGATCCAGCGGCAACGCTTCCGGCTGCTTGAACAGCTTGCCGTTGAAACGCGGCAACGCGGCCCGAATCGCCACCGAAAACTGGCCGTGGTCCATCGCTCGCCACAGTTCGGGTGTGATTCAAAGTGATGCATCGATGAAATGGCCGGTTCAAGCGGCTTCTTT